>NZ_JACVBT010000002.1:0-813438 GCF_014852515.1 Pantoea sp. PNT03 | reverse complement strand
GGCTGCCGCAAGTGCCTGTGCCTCGGCGGGCTCGCCGCCTAGCTGACGCATCAGTACACGTACGATTAAATAACCGGTCACCACAGAAATAATCACTGAGAGCGCCGCCATTATTAATAAAATAAACGCTGTACGTGTCGTGGATGCACTATTCTCAGCCATCGTATCCTTGCTGAGTGTCATTTCGATGTTCGTTAGCGCATCCAGCGATCCCATTAATGCCTGTTGCGCCGGTCGCGCAGTTTTCATGAGGTAAACCGTTGCTTCTTGCTGACGGTTATCGAGTCCCATTTGACCTGCGATCATTAACGTCTCCATCGCGGCGCTCTCAGAGGCAACGACTTTTTCAAGAGCCTCCTTCCCGTGAGAGGAAACATTGATCCTCATGCTATCCACCAGCTCACGGCGCTTCTCAATATAATTTTTCTGCTGCGAGATTAATCTTTGCCATTCAGGCTGCATTTCTACGGGATCGCTCAGTAAAGCCAGGTTGCGAACGGCAATGGCCATATCTCGAGCAATTCCCCGCATATCCTGAACCAGCGTAAAGCGCTTCATCTTGTTATTGACCGTATCTTCCATCCCATCCCGCGCCTGCCATAATGCGTTCAGAGCAATCCCCGTGCACAATACGAAAAGAATAATGAGCAGACTGAAACCCGCAGCCAGACGTGTAGATATTTTCATTTATAATTCTCTTAAAGTTCAAGATGCTTTGCCGAAGAAGAGGAATTATAGACAGTGAAATTAACCCTGCCTGCGCGACAAATTAATAAGGGCTTCACTCAAATTCATCACGCACGGAAAATATAAGAACTGCTTGAGTTATCACGGATTACTTAAGTTAAATTTGGCATTTTTAAATGCTTTGGATTAATTTAACTCCGTAAATAACTCAATTTAAATTAACCTTTATTTTAGGGAAAATATTTTATATTTTTTTAGTTACATTATTTTAAAAACGAAGCGTGTTTTAAAAACACGCTTACTTCGAGAAAATTTAACTTATGTTACGCTCTTACCATTACTCAGATTGGATTGAAAAGGAAACGACAGCTTCCTGAAATACCAGCAAACGCCATAATCATACTGAAAGTCTGTCCTATTTTGTCCTCACCGTGGTAACGGCGACCGGCATGCCCTCCTCTGGCCAACTTCATCACATATTTGAAGATCATGCTAAATGGAAAAGAAGTTGAGCGCCAAAGAGAGCATGTGAAACGGGCTGGCTTAATCTCACATTGGCAGCGTATCAGGTTGGAAAAATTGATATGACCCATCACGTCGTGCTTTAGCCTGATACATCGCTGTATCGGCATTTTCAAATAAGGTTTTTACCGTTTTTGTCCCAAATCGTGCCAGGCTGATGCCAATCGATGCGCCGATCTTTACTTCTACGCCATTGATAGCAAAAGGATCTTTCAGGCCGTCTATGAGGCGCAGTGCAATACCGGCTGCAGCATCATGACTACTGCACGTTGCTGCCACGACAAACTCGTCTCCTCCCTGGCGTGCTAACGAGTCGCCCTGGCGCATGCAACTTTGTAGCCGTTCGCTTACCTGCTGCAGCAACATATCCCCTATTGCGTGCCCCATCGAATCGTTAACTGCTTTGAATCCATTCAGATCGATAAACAGGACAGTCGTATACGCAGGATCTTCTACGTGCGTAAGCATGGATTGTACTTTGTCGTTGATCCAGGCTCGGTTTGGCAGTCCGGTTAAGGTGTCGCGGGTCGCGAGCAGCTCAAGCATCAACATCTTTTCTTTATCACGGGTGATGTCACGCGAAACCAGCACTGCTCCGATATTTTTACCTGTAGAGGGATCGCTTACGCCGCAGGCCTTAGTGCCAAGTGTAATGTAGTGACCGTTACGATGCCTTTTACGCACCTCGACGACGTCTGGTAACTCAGCACCGTTGAAGATATTTGCCAGAACTGCCGCAGCAGGCTGCTGATCGTCGATATGCAGGAAGTCCACCACCAGCTGGCCCACCATTTCATCGGCTGACCAGCCTATCATTTCGCTATACGAAGGAGAGATCGAAACGTACCGACCATCCGCATCACAGTGGGCGATCAGATCAGTACTGTTTTCAATCAACAAACGATATTCTGTCGCCGTGCGCAGCGCGTCCTGAAGGGCTTTGCGCTGTCCGGTAACATCTAAAACGAAGCCGCTAAACTGTGTATGAGAATCACCTGGTTGGCATGCCGGCAGACCTGAAACAATCACATGGCGCATCGTTCCATCCAGACACTTGATCGGCACCTCTATATTAAATGGCGTCTTAAACTCTAATGCCGCTGTCAGCTGCATCGCGATTTTTGCATCTTCCTCTACCAGCGCAAGGCTAAGCCACTCACAAAGCGTTATGCCTTTAAGTAGTGGCAATAAGCCTTCAGGGCTTTCCTGGCTGGCAATGCAAATGCCCCGTGCATCCGTCGACCAAACGGCAGAAAGTGTGGGTTTGATCGCGATATTCATGCTGGTGATTCCGTTGTTTGCCGATGATGCTGAACACATTTATTTCTGCTGCTAAAACCCATCAGGTGCTAAAAAAGTGCCTGATAATGATAACGTCAAGTTTTCCATCGCAGAGCTGCCAGAGCCTGTTATCAGGCATCTTAGGGCCGCAAAAGCTGATCTCTATTTATCGGCTGATGAGTTCAGGATCTTTAGTGACCCGCATTAAACATCGCCGACCTCGACACGGCGTTTCGCTTCGTGCTTTTTATCGAGCAGGTATTATCCAGCGACATCTGATGCTCATGCCATACGCGTGGGCGCGACTAAAAATGCATAGGCAATATTCACCGCTCCGTCTTCAGTCGGGCAAATATAGGTGAGTATTGAGTCATCACACTTTGCTTTCTTCTCATCGCTCTCAGAGCTGTAAACACATGACCTGCTTCGTGGTTAAAGTGGATCGTGCAGTATGCATGTCGGCTTCTCGCCAACAGCGGACATAACAGCATGCCGGTATTAAGTCACTTGAAGGGGCAAAATTTGATTCTGGCCTCGATTTTTACCTATCAAAAAATTAGGTTGCCTATCGATGCACCGCCATCAACATATAAGGTTTGTCCTGTTATAAAGGCCGCATCCTCCGACATCAGAAAGGCAATTGTTGCAGCGATCTCAACCGGTTGCCCAAACCGTTTCATAGGTACACCCGCAAGATAGCGCGCCTCACCCTCACTTCCTGACGGATTGTTTGCCCTGAAAAGTTCGGTTTCAGTAGGACCGGGCGCCACGGCGTTCACGGTAATTCCGGTCTGAGCGAGTTCCAGAGCCCAGTTACGGGTGAAGCTAATCAAGGCCGCTTTAGCTGCGGCATACGCGGTCCGCTCAACGCTGCCCAGCACGGTAAGACTGGAAATATTGACGATCCTTCCCCAGCCCCGATCCTTCATTCCAGCCAGAATAGCCTGAGTTCCCTGTATCGCCGGGAAGAGATTGACGCGCATCACATCGTCAAACTGGGTTAAATCGATTTCACCAAGGCGCTTTCGGCAAGATAAACCAGATTAGCGGCGGATTCGGTCAGCACACGCTTCCCGGAACCGGCATCCGTATCGACAAGCACTGGGACTTTGCCGTTAGGATTAAGGGTGATGAATTCAGCCGATTTCTGCTCTCATTTACGCACATTCACAGCGTGTAAAATATAATCAAGACCGAGTTCTTCCAGCGCAATCGGCACTTTGATGCTGTTAGGCGTAGCAAATGCATAGATATCTATCATGATCCTTTCCTGGTTTAAATTACCGCCGGGCCATTCCCGAGGTGCTGTGCAAGATATTGGCTGGCACGTCACGGGAATGGTAGATATCCTGCCGGGATAACAACTATTCTTCAGGGGAATGAGATGGATCGCTTTCAGGCTATGGCCACGTTTATTCGCGTAGTTGATACAGGGTCCTTTTCAGCTGCGGCCAGACAGCTCAACATCGGTCAACCTGCCGTATCGAAAATTGTGGCTCAGCTAGAAGCCCGCTTACACACCAGTTTGTTGACCCGTTCAACCCATGGCCTGACACCAACCGAGGCAGGCCAGCGATTTTACGAGCGGGCGCGTCTCGCCTTGCAGGAAGCAGACGAGGCTGAACTGGCCGCCAGAGGCGCGGGAAAAGGGCTGTCCGGAAAATTACGCATTTCAGCAGCCACCACGTTCGCGAGGCTGCATGTCATTCCTCAGCTTCCACGTTTTCTTGGGGAACACCCCGAATTGGATGTGGACGTCATTCTTGATGACCGGGTGATTGACCTGATTGCCGAAGGTGTTGACGTGTCGTTAAGGATGGGAAACCTGCCCGACTCTACTGCCGTAGCCCGTAAACTGGCGACAAGTCCACGATCCGTTATCGCCACGCCAGACTATCTTGCCAGCAAAGGGGAGCCCAGCACGCCAGCCGAACTGGCAGAACATGATGCCGTTCTTTATAACCCTCAGCCAAGCCTGTGGTCATTTACCCGTGAGGACGCGGTTATTCCCATTTCTTTGAGAGGGCGCATTCGAGTCAGTGCCGCCGAAGGTCAGCGCGCTGCCGTGCTCAGTCATATGGGATTGTGCATTGCTTCTGACTGGATGTTTGCAGGGGAACTTAAAAGCGGCGCGGTCAGAAAAGTGCTAACGGCATGGCAGCTGCCATCCATCGATTTGTGGGCCGTGTTCCCTAATGGCCGTCTGGCAAGCGCCAAAGCACGACAGTTCGCCGGCTTTGTAGAAACCATCATGGCGGAAAAATAGCTATAGCTATTCCTTATGGGAATAGCTGTTATCTAATCATGAGGCGATCCCATTTTAATGGGAATGGAATAGTGTTGTTTCACGGCCAGCCACTCCGGGCTGGAAACAACAAGGATCGCCTCCATGACAACGTTTGACTCTTATCGTAATGCCTTTGCCAATGCCCGCCTGACGCGCAAACCCAATGGCGTACTGGAAGTCCAGTTCCACACAGCCGGTGAAAAACTGGTTTTTGATGGCCACACCCACGAACAGTTTGTTTCCCTTTTTCACGCCATCGGCGAAGACCGTGAAAACCGCGCGGTGATCCTCACCGGCTCAGGTGATGCCTTTATGGACGCCATCAGCCCGGAAGGGTTCGATTTCTTCAGTCCGCTCGGTTTCGATAAAATCCTGCGTGAAGGCAAAAAGGTGCTCAGCAACATTCTGGATATCGAAGTCCCGATGATCACCGCGTTAAATGGCCCGGTGCTGCTTCATAGCGAATATGCCTTGCTGACCGATATCGTACTGGCAACTCCAGAGACGGTTTTCCAGGATAAACCCCATTTCGAATTCGGTATTGTTCCCGGCGATGGCGTTCACATTTTGTGGCCAGAAGTCATTGGCTCAATCCGCGGTCGTTACTTCCTGCTTACCCGTCAGGTGCTTGATGCACAGACGGCGAAAGAGTGGGGGGTCGTGAACGAAATTGTTCCCGCAGACAACCTCCTTGCTCGTGCACATGAAATTGCTGACGGTATTGCCGCCCTTCCGCCGCTGACCTCGCGTTATACCCGTATTGCACTGACTCAACGCCTGAAACGACTGTTAGAAGAAGGCATTGGTTATGGTCTGGCCCTTGAGGGAATAAGCGCGGCCCAGGTTGTACACACCATGGCTCAGCAACAGGCCTGATGGCTAGCCACCACCGATAAAGTAAACCACTGAACTTGATAATGACCATAACGAGGAACTCCCTGTGAACAGGAGCTCTTCCTCATTGCGAGGGGAATATTATGAAGACGTTACTGTTACCTGTTTCTGCTGGAAAATTACAGCTGAGTCACCGCGTGGTGATGGCGCCCACCACGCGCATGCGAACCGTAAAGGGCGGTATCCCGGGCGAATTAATGATTGAATACTATCGCCAGCGTGCAAGTCAGGGAGGACTACTTATCGCTGAAGCAACCGCTGTGTCTCCCTTTGCTAACGCTTATGAAGATGCTCCGGGTATTTTTACTGATGAACAACAGTCGGGCTGGCAACGATTAGTCGAGGCGGTACATGCTCGTGGCAGTCAAATCGTACTTCAGCTTTGGCATCCGGGCCGCCAGTCGCTGCCTGAATTGTCAGCAGGCCGCCAGCCCATCGCCCCTTCTGCGCTGATCGCCAGAGATACCTATGGCGTGGTTAAAAATCCCCAAGGCGCGTATGAGGGCAAACTTTTTCCTGAGCCCCGTGCTTTAGAAACGAGTGAGATAAAAGGTCTTATGGATGAGCTGCGACAGGCCGCCCTTCGAGCCAAAGCCGCTGGATTTGATGGTGTCGAGTTGCATGCAGCCAATGGCTATTTACCTGAACAGTTTCTGCTGGATGGCAGCAATCAGCGCACTGATAACTACGGTGGCAGCCTTGAAAACCGTGCGCGTTTTTTGCTGGAGTCAGTGGAAACACTCAATGCCGTGTGGGGGCCGGGACGCGTTGCCTTACGTATTTCACCGAGCGGTATCTATGGCGATATGCATGACAGTAATCCCACGGCGACTTTCCGCTATCTGGTCGAGCAATTGAACCCGTTAGAGCTGGCCTATTTGCACATTATTGAACCCCGTATCGTCGGTCCAGATGACAGGGAGTCAGGACATTATTCCGAACCGGTCGCAAGCCGAGATTTGCGTGCTTTTTATCAGGGAACCATTATTGCGGCAGGCGGTTTCAAGCCGGATAATGCAGAAAGTATGCTGCAACAGGGTGACGCTGATCTAATCGCCTTTGGTCGCCTTTTCACTTCAAACCCCGACTTGCCAGAGCGTATTCGCCATGCATTCCCATTGACCGCATTTAACCGCGACACCTTCTTTGGCGGGGACGCGCGAGGTTATACCGATTTTCCTGCTTATTCCCCTTTACCGCTGTAAAGGGTGGTTTGATTGCATCGACCACATGTGCTTTAGAACCATAGAAAATTTAGTCATTATTGATGATCCGGTACGCCAAACTAATACCGGATCATTTGTAATTTAAAATCGACATCAACTTTTTAAAGCTGAGACGTCCGCTTTTCGCTCAAAGCGGGCTTTGACTCGCGCGCCTGTTTGCGTTGTGCCAAAGCGGACTTAATTTATTTTAAAGATTAACTAACCGACAATTCGCAAAACCTATTTGTGCATAAACCCCGGCAGAATCAATTTGCTTTTCTCTCAGCCCGCTATCCCTTCCAGCGTGACCGATGCTCCGCCGCAAACAATGACCAGTACGTTATCAGCAGCGTTAAACCTGATTTTACGGTCGTACAAGAGTGAGAGTGACACGCCGCATGCTGGCTCAGTAAGTACTCGATGGTCATCGAGAAAGCGCCGGCAGGCTTGCAACGCTTCCTGGTCGGAAACCAGCATACTTCTGACATCCAGCCGTCTGGCCACATTGAAAACATTTTCGCACACCTGACTTGCGGCCAGCGTCGTGGCTATGCCGCTGACCTTATCAAGACGCACCAGCTTACCGGCATTAAGCGAGGCGTGAAGAGAGGCCGTGCCGTGGGTTTCCACGGCGTAAAGCGGAATATGGCCAAGCTGATGTTTCTCCAGCCCCTGAGCGATGCCGGACAGCATGCTTCCGCCACCAGTGGAAAGGATCACCGCATCAGGCTTTACCCCTTCGCTGATGACCTCATCCACGATTGTGCTGATGCCCTCCCATAAAAGTGGATGATCAAAGGGATGCACACAGATGATGTTATCTGTCGCCAGTGACAGGGCGTAGTCGTTCGCCTCACTCCATACCTTCCCGTGCACAATAAGCCTCGCGCCTTCCTGCTCGATAAGCTCTTTTGCCCTGGCAGACGTGCTTTCTGGCACCACGACAGTGACCGGCAACTCCAGTTTGCGGCCGCAATGTGCCACCGCTATGCCTGCATTGCCGCCAGATGAACTGATGAAGGCTGTTGCGCCCCTTTCCGCGTAGTGGCGACAAATATTCTCCGCGCTCCTGAGCTTGAACGATCCCGTCGGCTGGGAAGATTCCATTTTAAGCCAGACATGGCATTCGCAATGCTGACTTAAAGGCAGTGAATGTATAAGAGGAGTCCGGATACTTATTCCCATGAGTGTGTTCCTTATGATTTCTTTTCCTGATAAAAGGGAGCGTTTCAGTCTGAGAGACAGATTTATCATAAGGGGTAAGAGCGTGAAGGGATGGATACAACGTCTAACGAAAGTACTGGTTACAGTTACGTCCTAACAAAGTAATGGTTCGTCCGCTTCTCGCTCATAGCGGACCTTGTCTAAGACGCACTTCTGCTTCGTGCCTGAAGCGGACTTTAAGCACCTTAGCCGCCCTGAGGGCGGCTCTCAGTCTCAACTCATTTCTCAGAGTGAAAGGCCTAGTCAGGTGCTGTCGCGAGCGACACAAACGGGCCAGCTAGTGTGACGTTGTGGTGGCTGATGATTTCATTTGCGGAAAGGTAATTGTTATCCATTGTCGTGTGCGCATCTGAAATCAGCACGGTACTGAATCCCTGTTCCGGTGCTGCGCGGCAGGTAGTGTCCACACAGAATTCTGTTTTCATCCCGGCGATAACCAGTTCCTTAACACCTCGCTGGCTGAGCTGATGCTGCAGGTTCGTATCCCGGAAACAGTTGGGGTACTTTTTGATAAACACGACATCGTGCTCAGCGTTCACATTCATTTCGGGTATCAGTTGTGTCAACGGACTTTGCTCAGAGAAGTGAGAATCATCAGGTCCGGTGTGGCGGGCAAAAAATACGGGCACCTTAGCCTGCCTCGCTTTTTCAATCAGCAAGCAGATGTTAGACAGAACCGAGTCGGCAAAATACGGTGAGGCGGGGCCACGGAAAAGTCCCTGCTGCATATCGATAACTAAAAGCGCATTTTCAGATGAAATCATGATGTATCTCCATTCAGTAAGTCATGAACGGAGAAATTTTCTTCCCCGTCCGGTTTGGCGGGGAGTCAGAGTCTGTTTTGTCAGGAGCCAGTCACAGATACGCCCACGCCGCCGAAAGTTCCGGTGGTGGTAACGGTTGTAACTGGATGAACTGACTTAATCATTTTCTGACTTTCTCTTATGGGTTGGGTATCAGGAACAGGAAACACAACGAATCCAAAAAAACTGCTCTTTTCTTTTAGCACTGAGATTTACCGGATTCAACAAATATGTTTCCTCAATATTGCCGAGCTTTGTTGGCACCCCCTGCCCCGCAAAGGAAAGCAATTTGGCTTCCGCTTCTCGCTAATATGGGACATTGGCCTGACGTCATTACACTTTTTGGCAGAAGCAGATATTATCTGAGTTATGCAGTTTCACCTGGCTTAGCTCGTCTATTTATCTCATTGCATCTTATAACAGGTTAATGCTGTTTATCAGATAGCAACGGCTTCATGAAACTGCGTTCGTGGCTAAGGATGAACTTTTTGTGGTTAGTTTCATCGAAAAGTTTGACACATTCAGCCTTACTTAAAGTGGCTACTCTGTATTCTTCATACTGCGCAGGGGGCAGTAGCGGCCTGGATCAAAATGGCTCACCTGCGAAATGGCGACTATCTATTCCAGTCTCGCGTTGGCTCATAACGCCACATCTCAACCCGGCAATATAACCGTATTTTTCACGGATGGATTGAAAAGCTCGATCTCGACGATTCGCTTTACAGCACGCATTCTATGCGCAGAACTAAACCTTATCTTTTCTACAAAAAAACAAAAAATCTGAGGGTAATCAAGCTTCTGTTGGGCCATAAAAAACTCGAAAGCACAGTTCGTTACCTGGGCATTAAAGTGGATGATGCCCTGGAGATATCTGAATCGATTGAAGTCTAACTAGCGAGAGTTGCAACAGCAGCCCTGTGCCAGAAGCGGACGTTGATGATTTATTTATATGCACTGCTGAAAAAAAGTCCCCTAAGCCCAACACATTCAATCCTCACTGGCTTCATGATTAACAAGACGCGCACGGCAGACATCCAGAATTTCATCAGCCAGAGCGGAATTATCTGGGCAGGCACGAGACAACACCAGTGCACCCACAAGATGGGCGATGGTATCTATCAGGTCAGCGCGCGTGCCATTTTCAGTTCCTAAAACGGCGAGTTGGCGTTCAAGTCCGGCGGCAAATGTCGCCTTGATTGATTCAGACTGACGGGATGTATCGGTGCCCAGTGCTGACATCACGCACCCTTTTCCCATATCATCGCGATGTTGTCGGGAGAGATAGTATTCAATAAATTTTTCCCGGTCCACACCTGCCGTGCTTTCTGCAGAACGCGTAAATCCGCAGCTCATCGCTTCCGCCATCAGGTCTGCCTTTGAACCAAAGTGCTTGTAAAACCCGCCATGGGTTAAGCCTGCCGCTGACATCAGTTCCGCCACGCCCACGCCATCGTAACCGCGTTCGCGAAAGAGTTCTGAGGCCGTTTCAACAATGCGTGTCCGGTTTTCCCGAACCTGCTCTTTCGACACTTTCATGCTTTCCTGCCCCTCTTAAAAATTGAGTTTAAGTATACATTGATGATGACCGTAATCAAACGAGTTGACATTATAGATTATGATCATCATCATTATATTGACACCTTAACCCACCATTAACGGGCGAATAAGCATGACGAATCAGACATTATTTCAACCCTATGAACTTGGCTCACTAACACTGGCCAACCATATCGTGATGGCACCGCTGACACGTAACCGGGCCGGAGCGGGCCTGATACCGGGCGAACTGGCGGCGACCTACTACGCCCAGCGTGCCACAGCAGGATTGCTGATCACTGAAGCCACGCAGATCTCCGCACAGGCGCAGGGCTATCAGGATACGCCGGGGATCTACACGCAGGCTCAGATCGATGGCTGGCGTAAAGTGACTGACGCGGTGCATGCCAAAGGTGGGCGCATATTTGTACAGTTATGGCACGTAGGACGAATTTCTCATGTCGATTTACAGCCGGATGGTGCTGCACCGGTCGCGCCGTCTGCCATTCGCGCCGAGACAAAAACCTTTGTGAACAATGGCTTTGCTGATGTTTCTGAGCCACGTGCGCTGGAGTTGCAGGAAATACCGGGGATTATTGACGATTTCAGGACGGCATCGGCCAATGCCATTGCCGCCGGATTTGACGGTGTAGAGATTCACGGCGCGAATGGTTATCTACTGGAACAGTTCCTCAAAGATGGCGCAAATCAGCGAACTGATGAATACGGCGGCTCTGTTGAGAATCGTGCGCGCCTGCTGCTGGAAGTCACGGCGGCTGTAAAAGATGAGATTGGTGCTGACCGCACCGGCGTACGTATTTCACCGGTTTCTCCTGCTAATGCGATTTCGTGCAGTGATCCGCAGCAGCAATATGATTACGTCGCTGACCAACTCAGCGCATTAGGCATCGTGTACCTCCATGTAGTTGAAGGTGCGACGGGCGGCCCGCGTGATGTATCCCCGTTCAATTACGACTCCCTGCGCCAGCGTTTTAAAAACACCTACATTGGCAACAATGGCTATGACCTGGAACTGGCGTCCGCTCAGCTTGCGCAGGGTAAAGCCGATCTGTTCGCGTTTGGTCGCCCATTCATCTCCAACCCCGATTTGGTCGAAAGGCTGAAGACGGGCGCACCTCTGGCCTCAATCAATCCTGAAACACTTTATGGCGGTGGCGCAGCGGGATATACCGATTACCCGTCGCTGACTGAGACCAGTAAGTAAAGCACCGGTGTGACGGTTCTTCATACATCGCACATGGCGAATTCTGTTTACACTTTAATAAAGAAGATCAAATTATGACTAAAGCTTCAGTTCTCATTACAGGCGCATCCACGGGTATTGGTGCGGTTTACGCTGAACGGTTCGCCCGCCGGGGCCACGACCTGGTTTTGGTTGCGCGCGACAAAACGAAGTTAGAAATACTGGCCGATCGTCTGCGACAGGAAAATGGCATTTCTGTCGATGTTTTGCCTGCTGACCTTACGCAAACGAGCGATTTAGCTGTGGTCGAAGCTCGCCTGCGTGAAGACGCGCAGATTGGCATTCTTATCAATAACGCGGGTATTGCACAGTCCGGCAGTTTTACAGAGCAGACACCTGATTCAATAGAAAGCCTTATCGCGCTTAATGTTACTGCGCTGACGAGACTTGCCAGTGCCGTGGCACCACGCTTTGTGCAAGCGGGCGAGGGATCGATCGTCAACATCAGTTCCATCGTCGGACTCGCCCCAGAATTTGCCATGACGGTTTACGGCGCCACCAAAGCCTTCGTGCTTTTCCTGTCTCAGGGAATGCATGTCGAGCTGTCATCTAAAGGCATTTATATCCAGGCGGTGCTCCCTGCCGGCACTTACACGGAAATCTGGGACCGTGCGGGTATCGACATCACTAACTCGGCAAAATTCATGGAAGTGGGCGAATTAGTGGATGCCGCACTGGTAGGTTTTGACCGCCGTGAACGGGTTACCATTCCGCCTTTACATAATGCTGCCCGCTGGGACACCCTGGATGCTTCGCGTCAGGCTCTGCTTTCAGACATCAAACAAGATGAATCCGCAGAACGATATAAATCACTGTAATCAATGAGGTGTCCTGTGCAGAACGGTCTTCCGGCTGTTCTGCACAGCGGTAAATCCGACATAAATCAATTACAGCCTGTCGTCTCATCAGCGATGAGAAACCTGAAACATCTCATGAAGGCCTTATTCAGCATGGCAAAAAAACGTGTTGCACTGGTTACCGGCGCGTCTTCGGGTATCGGCGAAGCGTCTGGTCATAAACTTTTAGCCGCAGGATTTACGGTATATGGTACGAGCCGTCGTGGCGCTCAGGCGGGAAAGCATCCATTTCCTTTACTGGCGCTGGATGTGACGGACGACGCTTCTGTCGAGGCCGCCATTGAGGAGTTGCTGCGTCTGGAGGGGCGAATCGATGTTCTGATTAATAATGCGGGCTTTGGGGTTGCTCCAGCGGCGGCGGAAGAGAGTTCTGTCGAACAGGCCAAACACATTTTCGACACCAACTTTCTGGGCATCGTCAGGTTGAGCCGCGCAGTGATCCCTCATATGCGCCGTCAGGGCAGCGGGCGCATCATCAATATCGGTTCGATACTCGGCATCGTTCCGTTGCCGTATGTGGCACTTTATGCTGCCAGTAAGCATGCGGTCGAAGGGTATACCGGAGCACTGGATCATGAACTGCGCACACAGGGCATCAGAGTGTCTGTCATCGAACCTGCCTACATGAAAACACAGTTTGAAGCCAATAATATCGAGGCGGATGCAAAGCTTCAGGAGTATGACCAGATCCGGGCTAAGCTGACGAAAGTGGTGAGCAAGGCAATGGCTGAGGCGGAAAGTCCGGAGGTGGTGGCTGACGTGGTGGTTAAAGCTGCTCAGACTTTACGCCCGAAGGTGCGCTACACGGCGGGAAGGCTGGCAGGTCAATTGAATTTTATTCTCAGATTCGCCCCTGCGTCATTCCTGGATAATGTGGTGCGCAAAAGTCTTCAGCTTGATGCGAAAAAATAAATGAAGAATAAGACGATGAAAGCACTTACGTTTAAACGCTATGGTAAATCCCCTGAGCTGGGATTCGATAACATCGATTGCCCTTCCCCCGATGATAATGAAATCCTGGTAAAAGTTTTCGCTGTGGGTCTGAACCCGATTGATAACATGATCCCAACCGGAATATTCAAACCGGTTTTGCATTTTAAACTCCCCGCCACTTTGGGAAGCGACTTAGCCGGGGTTGTCATCGCCGTGGGGAGTTGAGTGATGCGGTTCAAGCCTGGTGACGAAATTTTCGCCAGCACTTTCGACACGGGAATAGGTTCTCTTGCGGAGTTTGCAGTGGTACCAGAGAGCGCTGCAGCCATAAAACCCACAAACCTGGATTTCGTGCAGGCGGCTTCGCTCCCGATGGTGAGCCTCACATGCTGGCAGGCGCTGACAGAGCGAGCCGGGTTGCAGCCTGGTCAGAAGGTCTTCATCCCGGCAGGTTCCGGGGGGATTGGCAGTTTTGCCATCCAACTGGCGAAGCACCTTGGCGCACAGGTGGCCACGACAACCAGCACAGACAACGCCGGGTGGGTGAGTCATCTTGGCGCAGACGAAGTGATTGATTATAAAAAGCAGGAATTTGAAAACGAGCTGAGCGGCTACGATGTGGTTCTCGGCACTATCAGAGGCGATTCAATTGAAAAAGCCACCCAAATTCTCAAGCCGGGCGGAAAGATTGTTTCTCTCATCGGTCCATTAGATGCTGCGTTCGCCCGGTCGCGGAGACTCAACGTCCTGCTGCGTTTAGTTTTCGGGCTGATGAGCCGCAAGATCATACGTCTTACAAAAAATCGACGCCTCATTTATTCATTTCTTTTTGTCCGTCCTGATGGCGATCAGCTCGCCCAAATCGGCAAACTCATTGAGGCAGAACAAATCAAGCCGGTGATCGACAAGGTATTCCCTTTTATAGAAACAAAGGAAGCTCTTGCCTATTTGGTTCAGGGGCACGCGAAGGGCAAAGTAGTCGTTAAGATGCAGGAGTCATAACAAATGAAATTTGAATCTGTTTAAAGAATAATGAAAGAAAAACTCCACTAATTTGACGATATATCAAGGGCATGTTGTCAGCTAAATTGATGGCCGTGAATGTCCGCTATTCGCTCATAGCGAACCTGACGCGCGCGTCCGTTTCCTGCCATTAGCGGATGCGACGGCTCTGAATGAGAAATTAATAGTTGAAGGTATAAGATCTCTGGCTGACGGTGATTTTAAAAATGAGCGAAAAGATCATCGGCTTAGTATCTTGTACACGAATGTCAAATCGGTTGAAACAAATACTGATTTCTAAACCGGCTTTAGCTGACTTATTGCTTTTGAATGAAATCACACTAACTGAACTCTGCATCAGAAGACCATGCCACGCATGACAGGTACGGCTTTGATATGTGGCCTGCCCGACCTCTGTCGCCAGAACACTCACGGCAGAACATCGGGCAATTGCGCGCTATCCCTGCCCGTTACGTAGCATAAAATCAGACGCAGAGCCGTCCTCAGGGTTCACAAAAATGATATCATCAGGTTCCCGACGGGGACTGTCGATGGACAGGAAAACGACGGGCTCTTCAATGAGCGTTGGCAGCGCATGAACCACGTTACGCTCAAAAAATAACAGGTGACCCGGAGCAAACTCGGCCTCGGTGCTTTCATCTTCCATCCAGAACGTCCCTCTGCCAGATACAACATATAAATACTCATCACACTGTTGATGGAAATGCGGGGGAACACCTTTGTAGGCTCGGAAGACCCTGCAACTGGCTTGAGGCCTGTCTGTCAGATATTCATCCGCCAACATGCTTTCAGAGGTCTCAGGGAGTTTCTTAGCTATTTCAGCAGGAATGAACCGCTCGGATTTCTTTTGGCTTTTAGTTCCCATATTTAATCCCTTTTAAAGTTAACGAAATTTCAGATGCGTACTTTATGAGATAAATAAAGCAGATATTTTATGAACCCAACCATCTGATTAATACCTCACTACTCAAGCGCACCTGCCCCTTAAGACTATAGGCATACATTTTCATTCTTAATATACTGAGTTTTTTCTCATGCACTCATGAATTAAAAGCCCATTGGATAATTAGTGCTTAATATAAATAACTGGTGTGACAAAATACTTACATCGTGATAACAATTTGCGCGCTTTATTTAGTTTAATTATTCATACAGGCAAGGTCATAATCGTGAATCAACCTTCAAACCTCAAGAACCGTCCAGGATGGGTCGGTAAACTGCTTGCAGCAATACTGTTGCTGTTGGGAATCTACATGCTTGCCGGCGGTGTCTGGCTTATTTCGCTGGGAGGTAACTGGTATTACGCCATTGCAGGCGTCCTCAGCATTCTGTCTGGGGTGGCCCTTTTCAGGGGGAAAGCTATTGCGGTTCTCTGGTTCAGCCTGCTGTTCTTCGGCACGCTGTTCTGGACGATATCTGAATCCGGTACGGATTACTGGCGCTGGGTGCCTCGTTTCGCACTGATACTGCTGCTGGCGATCGCGTTCTCCTTCCACCTGTCAACGCTGCTTCCACGCCTGCAGCGTAAGCACAGCGGGGCTGTGACGGGAGTACTGGTTCTCACCTTTATTGGCGCGGGCGGTCTGGCATTTCTTCCTCATAACACGACCGAAGCCAATGGTTTTCCGGCACCTGACGGTAAAAACTTTTCCGCTGACACCGGTACCGGAACCACTTCACAGGAGGTCAAAAATGACTGGCCTGCCTATGGTGGAAATTTGTCTGCAGCACGTTATTCTTCAACGTCACAGATTACGCCTGCAAACGTCAGTAAATTGAAGGTTGCCTGGCAGACTCATGCGGGAGATTTGCCACCAGGCGCTCGCTGGGGAACGGAGAACACGCCAATCAAAGTGGGTGATTTCCTTTATGTTTGTACAGCTGAAAACAATATAGTCGCCTTAGACCCTACTACGGGAAAACAAAAATGGCGCTTTGACCCTAAAATTAACCGGGATGCGCTGCCATATACCCCCGCATGCCGCTCTCTGGCCTATTTTGACGGTACTCAGAAACCCTCTCAACAACCTTCTCAGCCGGCTTCGGCTCCTGCTATCGCTGCTGTTTATCAACACTGTGATCGCAGGATCATTCTGGGCACGCTCGATGCCCGTGTATTCGAGGTGGATGCGCAGGACGGAACCCGTTGCACTGATTTCGGCAAGAACGGTGAGGTATCCATCCTTGAGGATATGGGTGAAACCTACACCGGCTACGTTTCGATTACCTCCGGAGCGGTAGTGATCAGGGATACGATTGTTGTTGGTCATCAGGTCATTGACGGCCAGCGTGTCTTTGGCCCGCCAGGCGTTACTAAAGCCTACGACGTTCGAACCGGCAAGCTAAAGTGGGCATGGGATGCTGCTAATCCTGAGGACGCCACGCCTAAGCACGGCAATGACGCTTACAAGCGCGGAAGTCCTAACGTTTGGACCTCGTTTACCGGTGATGAAAAACTGGGGCTGGTGTATCTTCCTGTCGCTAACCCTTCCGGTGACTACTGGAGCGCGCCGCGTACCCCTGCTGAGCTAAAGTACGGCGATTCGCTGGTAGCACTTGATATCAACACCGGGCTCCCGCGCTGGAACTTCCAGACGACCCATCATGACATCTGGGATTTCGATCTGGGCTCACCACCTACCCTCGTTGACTATCCTCAGGCCGATGGCAGTAAAATTCCCGCCATCATTCTGCCGACCAAAAACGCTGAGCTTTACGTTCTTAATCGTGAAACCGGTAAGCCGCTGTTTGACGTGATTGAAAAGCCGGCGCCGCAGGGAGGAACCGACCCGGATAAGCGTTCGCCGACCCAGCCATATTCCACTTTCAATAGCATGCGCAAACCGGATCTGACGCCTGCCAGCACCTGGGGGCTGACGCCATTGGACCAGCTGTACTGCCGGATTAAATTCCAGCAGGCTGACTACAGAGGCGCCTATACGCCGGGCTCAATCGGAAGACCGTTTATTTCCTATCCGGGCTACAACGGCGGAAGTGACTGGGGTGGCGTTTCAGTTGACCCTGTGAATGGTCTTGTCATTGCCAACTATAACAACACCGTTAACTATACCGAGTTTGTGGCAAGGAGCGTTGCGGATAAGCTTCACGTCCATCCTTCGGATAAAATTGGCTATAACCTTGACACCCATGCCAGTCCGCTGACACCTCAGAGCGGCGCGCCGTTTGCGCTGAACATCAATCCGGGCTGGCAGAATGGCTTTACCGGCATGCTCTGCAACGAGCCCGCGTACGGTGGCATTCGTGCAATTGATTTGCGTACCGGGCACACCGTCTGGGATCGCCCGCTGGGGACGGCCAGGAAAAACGGTCCGTTTGGCATTCCAACCGGTATGCCGATCAACATCGGAACGCCTAACAATGGGGGTTCTGCCGTAACTAAAGGCGGGCTGGTCTTCATTGCAGCAGCGACGGATGACCTTATCCGTGCCATTGATATTAGAACCGGGAAAACGGTCTGGTCAGCGCCGCTGCCGGCAGGTGGCCAGGCAAACCCAATGGTTTATGAACAGAACGGTAAAGAGTATGTGGTGATCGAAGCAACCGGACATCATTTCATGAGAACAGGTAAAGGCGATTATGTCATCGCCTACGCGTTACCGGACACAATCTGATAGCCATCACGGCACCTGCGGGTGCCGTTTTTGCGGCTGCTACACTCAGCGATAATTAAATTTAAGGAGAGTGTATGAAGGATGAACACGCAAAAAAAACCGCAGCAGGTTTACCTGCAGCACGAACTCGTACTTCAGAGCGACAAAGCATGGAGCGGGCAGCCTTATTAGCACTATCCTTCGGGCAGGCCACAGCTTTCCGTCATGCGTATGACCCTCCCACCCACACGGAATTACCCCGGCATACCCACCCATGCCGATGCAGCCTAAGTGTTGTCAGGCAAGTTAACCATTCAGTAAAAAGAGACGGGAAAAGCTATACACTTTATGCGAGTGAGACGCTTAACGAGACCACAGGCAGCACGCAACGGGGATTTACCCTCGATGATGCGGTAGAAATGGTTAAATTTTATGAAGACGTGGAGGTGCAGGCTCTATCAGTGTCATTACAAGGACAGATGTCTGAGTTTTAGTTTTTTGCCGCCACTTTTTCGATTAAGGGTGTAAAACCCGACTCAATGCCCTATGCCCTTACACAGCACACGCGCACAGCCCATTGCCAGCTCTTCCAAAGTCATTTCATCCCGGGGAACCCTGGCAGCCTGATCGATCATCCCGACGAAGCATCGCGCGACCGTCAGCGCATCGACGTCCTTGCTGAATACCCCCAGCTCCTGCTCCTGTGCAATGTTGTCCGCGATCCATATGGCGAGCGAGGCTTTAGTTTCCGTGCAGCCCGGCGGCTGGAACAGACCAATTTCTGTCAGATCCGGATCTTCTGCGAGAAAACTCAGGAAACTGATAAAGCTGAACTGGAGACTTTTGACCAAGGCTTCTCCGCCGATGGGCTTTTGGATCAGCAAATCTTTCGTGATGATCCTGAGTCTGCGGCGAAACTCATGAACGAGCTCCTCATATGCGGCTTCTTTGCTGTCAAAATAGATGTAAAACGTGGGTTGGCTCAGCCCGCTGGCTTTGACGATATTGCTCACTTTAGTGCTGTGAAATCCCAGTCTGGCGAATTCGCGGCAGGCATGCTCCAGCAGGCGCTGGCGGGTTACTTCGCCTCTGGTAGGCTGCGGACTGTTCTGAGGCTGGGTAACGCGATGTGACAAAGCAGGGCTCCGATAAGTAAACTGGATCAGCAACGCATCTAGTGTAATCACTCTCTAACAGCTAAGTAAAATAAAGGATTATGTGTGGACACCAAGATTACTCACAAGTAACATTACTATTGAGTAATGTTACTTGTGAGTAATCTAAAATCTACAAGGAGGTTGCTTGATGAAATTACATATTTACGAGCATTGTCCATTCTGCGTGCGGGCCCGCATGATTTTTGGGATAAAGAAAATTCCTTTTGAACTGCGCGTCATGTCTGATGCTGAAACGTCCACAAGAATGGTAAGTAAAAAATTGCCCCTATCCTTGAGAAGGACGACGACACCTTCATGGCTGAAAGTATGGATATCGTTCACTACGTTGATGGGCAGTATGGCGGGAGGTTCTTGAAAGGCAGAGGGAATGCCAGGCTCGGTGAACTCGAGACTATCCTGGAGTACCGGGAAGAGATCAATGAATCGGACTTCAGGCTTTATCCACTATTGCGCTCGCTCACGATTGTCAATGACATCCGATTCGGTGCAAAGACGCGCATCTATCTTGATTTCATGTCTGCCCTGAGCGGCGTGAATAACTTGTTTGATCAGGCTCAATAAGCCAATTGTTACTATTCAGGAGGCACTATGACTGTACCGGTCGTCGCATTATTTACTGTTAAGGAAGGCTTTGAAGATAAGGTTCAAGAAATGTTTTGCAGCGTCATTGCGAGAACTCTGAGTGAAGAAGGCTGCATTACTTATCAGCTTAACCAGGACGCAGAGAATCCCCGTCGTTTTGTCTGGACCGAAGAATGGTCTTCTCTTGACCTACTACAAAAGCATCTGAATGCTGACCATATCGTTAAACTCTTCAGCGAACTCCCGCCGTATATTGAGCATTCAGAAGTCGTGGCACTGAAAAAAATAGCGGGCGGAAACGCCTGAAACCATCTGACCGGCAGGTAATGGTCTGATTTCATTACCTGCGGGGAGAACGGGTAACTTTTGCTCAGAATGCTGTTCTGTCCCCGCCCGGCACGCCTCTTATGTTGTCATCCCCTGATGCAGGCGTTAGGATATTCGGTAACCCACCCGCCCTCTGTAATCATCTTATGTGATAAACATGACCGGAATCCCCGAAGAAAGTCAGTCCCTGATCAAACGGATACTCGCGACTGCTGCAATTGATAAAAATGGCATATACAGACTGCCTTCTGAACGGGTCCTGGCGGAAAAAATGGGGGTTCAGCGATCCATTATCCGAAATGCCCTTTCCTCTTTGGAATTTTTTGGTTTTATTGAGCGTAATCAGGGAAGCGGAACGTTTCTCAGAATGCCTCGCCTGTCATTTGCCAACCTCTATTTTGATATTGCCTCACAGTTAGGCTACATCTCGCTCGATACCATCGAAGACGCCCGGGAAATGTTCGAGAAAATGCTGGCCGAAGAAGCGGCCACGCATGCATCTGATGAAGAAATTGCCGAACTCGAACGCCTGAGCGATCTGATGGTGACGGTTGAAGGTTTTGAAGAAAAGGTTGAGGCAGACTATCAGTTTCACCTGGTGCTGGCTGGTATGACCCATAATCCTGTCATCATGCTTTTTTATCAGAGCATCGCTTCTTTCATCGCCGATTTGCTAAGAAGACGACGCAGCATCATGAAAGGTCTGAACGAATCGGAAACCCGCATTAACAGCAATCACAAAGATATTGTTAAGGCCATTGCGGCCCGCGATCCCGATGCCGCCAGGGTAGCCATGGAGGCGCATTTCGCCCACTGGGAGCGGGAAAATATGCTGATGAATCTGCTTATGCAGTGATCGTGCAACCGGCTGCGTGCAGCCGGTTACATTGGCTGTTTATCACTCCAGTTCAGCACCTGCAGGCAGAGGTTCACGAATGGTAAAGACCACCACCAGACACAGTGCCGCGGCGATACCCAGCGTGATGAACACCGCATTCCAGCTGTAGTTATCCAGCAATACTCCGACGATCAGAGGCATACACACCGCTCCCAGCTGCCCGCCCATGTTAATAATCGCGTAAGCGACCGGATAGGTTTCCCTGGACGCCCGAGCCATGGCATATACCGAGTAAGCTGAGTACCCCAGCGCTATCAGAAATCCCAGGCAGAACAGCAGCAGGCCCAGCAGGTAGGGGTTCTGTGGCGCTATAGTCATCAACCCTGTCATCACAATCGTGCAGACTGCACTGAACATCATCAGGGGCTTGCGGCGCTTGGCCAGCAGATTATCCGAAATCCAGCCGCCGCAAAGATTCCCTATCACGTTTCCGGCGAACGGCGTGGCAGCAAGCGCCGCGGAAGCCACAATGGACAGCTTGTGTTCCTGCAGAAGATATTTTGGCAGCCAGGACATAATCACGCCGTCAACAATCCCCACCATGCACATGTAACCGATTGCTGCACCGTAAATATCCCATGACCGGAAAATAGACCGGGATGAGTCGAGTGGGATGAGCTTTGTCGTTCTGATCATGCGGTCAATGAAGCCATATCGGAACGCCCGGCTTTTGAAACGTCGCTTGCTCCCTTCTTCATCACGGCTGACTTCCGCGATGTAATCCGCCTCCTGTTGATTCACAAAGCGGCTTTCTGCCGGGGTATTCCTGACCAGGACATACCACACCAAAGCCAGAATGACTCCCGGTATTGAAAAGAACAGAAAGATATGGCGCCAGTCATAATGAATCAGAATCCAGGCACAGATGGGAGGAACCAGCAACGGGCCGAATTTTGAACCGGCCAGAAAAATGCCCGTGGCCGTCCCCTTCTCTTTCGTTGGAAACCAGTTGTTGATGGTGGCCGTTGAGCTGATCACGACGGGAGCTTCGCTGACGCCCACCAGCGCGCGCAGAATTTTAAGGTGCCAGACAGAATCAACTTTGCCCATCATAAACGTGAAGACGGATGTCAACAGCATACCGGCGGCATAGGAAACCCGGATCCCTTTACGTTTAACAAAAAAGCCCGCCGGGATCTGACATAGTCCGTAACCGGCAAAAAACAGGCTGATGATGAGACCTATCTCTGAATTGGTCAGGTCATATTCTTTCTGGATAAAAGGAATAGCGAAGCCGATGTTTGCCCGGTCTGCCTGTGCAACCATAAAGAGTATAAAAATGAGTGCTATCACAAACCATCTGTACTGACTCTTCCTTTTTAATTTATCAATCATGATAAGCCCTTTATCTTTCGGATATTTTCAATGGCAAGGCTTTAAAACAGAGTTGCACACACCCCTGCACACGCAGAGGCGTGTGGATGACATGCTTTATTGTTTAATCCAGGATGCAATGTTGGAGGCAAGTGAACGTGCGGATATCTCATAGCGGTCATGAAGCGTTGGCAGCGCGCCAGCATCCAGGAATCTATCCGGCAGCCCGACCTGCCTGAATGGCCGGAATATTCCGTGTCGCATCAGCGCGGAGGCTACGGCTTCGCCCAGTCCGCCAATCACCGTGTGGTTTTCTGCGGTGATCACCAGACAGTGACGTTTTTCCGCCTCACGACAAATGGTTGCTTCATCCAGTGGTTTGATGGTTGGCGAGTGCAGTATCGCGACGCTGATACCCTCTTTTTCCAGCAGGTCACGGGCCTGAATGGCGCGCATGGTCATCAGGCCAGTCGAAATAATCAGCGCCTGGTGGCCGTCTGCCAGCAGCTTCGCTTTTCCGACCTCGAACCTGTAGTCAGGGAACCGATCCAGAATGACCGGCACTTTTCCTCGCAGCAAGCGCATATAGACAGGACCTTCATGTTCATATATGGCCGGAATAGCCTGCTGAATATCAATGGCATCGCATGGATCGATGATGGTCATGTTCGGCATGCCGCGAAAAATAGCAATGTCCTCTGTTGCCTGATGGCTGGGGCCATATCCCGTTGTGAGCCCCGGCAATGCACAGATGATTTTGACGTTAAGCTTTTCCTCTGCGATAGCCATACAGATGAAATCATAGGCTCGTCGTGCGGCGAACACGGCATAGGTGGTGACAAAAGGCGTAGCCCCCTCGCGGGCCAGCCCTGCAGCGGCGCTCATCAGCAGCTGCTCAGCCATACCCATCTGATAAAACCGTTCCGGGAACTCGCGCGAGAAAATGTGCAAATCGGTATAGGCCGCCAGGTCTGCCGACATGCCGACGATATCATTGTGTTTTTTTGCGAGCTCGACCAGGGCATGGCCAAAAGGAGCCGGAATGGTTGCCTGCCCCTCTTCAGCAATTGAAGCAATCATGGCAGATGTGGTCAGTTTTTTAGTGGTCATAGTGGCCTCATTGAGTCGGAAGTGATTTTCAGATATGGCGTTTCAGGACATCAAGTGCCTGCTGCCACTCGGCATCAGCTACGCGAATGAAATGATTTTTGTCTCTCTCTTCCAGGAAAGGCACTCCCTTCCCCATCAGCGTATCGAGAATGATCACGCGTGGTTGATCGCCCGCGTGATGCCGGGCCGCATCGAATGCACTGACAAGTGCCTGCAAATCGTGCCCGTTCACGCGCTGAGCAAACCAGCCAAACGCCTCAAACTTTTTATCGACCGGCTCAGTGGCCAGAACTTCCTGACTGTCTCCGTCCGCCTGTTGGCGGTTAACATCTACCAGCGCGATCAGGTTGTTGAGCTTCCAGTGGCTGGCGGAAAGCGCGGCCTCCCACGTCGACCCTTCATTCAGCTCACCGTCCGACAGCAGGTTATACACCGCCGCATTGTTCCCTTTTCTCTTAAGGCCCAGCGCCATGCCAACAGCAATACCCAAACCATGCCCTAGCGAGCCGCCGGTAATTTCCATCCCCGGGGTATAGGCCGCCATGCCGGACATTGGCAGAATGCTGTTGTCGCTACCGTAATTCTCTATCTCATGCTCAGGAATGATTTTTGCCTCGATGAGAGCGGCGTACAGGCCAATTGCGTAATGACCGATTGAAAGCAGAAAGCGGTCACGACCTTCCCATTCAGGATCTTCCGCCCGGAAGGACATGGCATGGAAATAGGCCACCGTGAGCGCATCAGCAATGCCCAGTGCCTGCCCTATGTAGCCCTGTCCCTGCACGGCGCCCATACGCAGGGCATGCCGGCGAATCGAATAAGCATGTTCAGAAAGGCCGTGAAGGTTGTGATTCAGTTCTGTCATCAGAAGTTCCCTTGAGTGGTATTGTCTTAATGGTTTACCACTTAACAATAAACCCCATTCATATGTCCATTTACGCTTGCTGTGTAAATACAGAACTGTGAGAGCGATCTCGACAAATGGTTAACCACTTAGTGAGGATTGACTGTGACCGCCTTTTTGAAGCTGATAAAATAGGGTCAGTCTGGTGTTACAAGGTTTGAAAAATGAGAAATTATGCGGAGATCCCTTCACTGAAGTGTCTCCAGGTTTTTGAGCATATTGCTCGGGCGGGAAACGTGGTTCGTGCGGCTGAAGCGTTGGGTATTTCCGCGTCAGCCGCGAGCCATCAGCTAGCCACGCTGGAAAAGAGCCTGGAGTGCCAGCTGTTCGAACGTCACGCTGCCGGCGTGAAACTGACCGCCAGGGGAGAAGCTTACCTGGAGATCATTGGCGTGCATCTACAGGGGCTGATTCAGGCAACCGCGGAGATGAAGGCCGCAGGCCGCGTGAACAAAATCCATATTCACAGCTCACCCACCTTCGGCTACCTGTGGCTTTTACCGCGCATTCAGTCATTTCAGCAGCAGTATCCCGGCACCGAAGTTACGCTGGCCTGCTCGTATGAGGACGTGGATTTCGGACGCGGCGAAGTGGATATCGCTATCCGACATGGCTTTCCGTCATGGGAAGGTTTCGATATCAGGTCCGTGAGAAATGAACGCATTCTGCCCATGGCATCACCGGAGTACCTTGCGCACGCACCCGTTAGTGCGCCAGAGGATTTGATCTCACGCAGGCTTATCTATTCGGAAAATACATTACTACGCTGGCCTGAGTGGTTCCGGGCACATAACATCGCCCAGCCCGCCCAGCCCTGGCTTTTCAGGTTTGATCGTTCATACATGAGCCTGGAAGCCGCCGCGATGGGGCACGGTGTAGTGCTTGAAAGCGAGCTTCTGGCAGAGAAATTCCTGCGTCAGGGTACGTTGGTCAGGATCCTTCCTGAGCAGTTTAGCCATACCATCAGCGCACATCATCTCGTCATGCCGCTGGGCTATCGGAGCAGGCCAAAGCTGCAGAATTTTCTGGGTTGGTTTGAAGAAAATTTAGCCTCTGCCGGGACTGTAAATTCACCTGCCCTTACCGGCCCGTCAGACAGTCAGACAACGTCCGTATCTCCATCATAATCCGGGTGCATAAGATGCTCTCTAGCCCTACAGCTTTAGGCTGAAGACTTCCTTTTCACTTGATGAAAGAGAGGAAATATCCAGAGGGCTGATAGCAAAAGTCAGCATCATGAACTGACGCTTCTTACTCATAGCGGGTATACGCTACCTGCATCGAGGCTCTGGCTTCATGATAAAGACATAACAGGCGCTTCAACACATCTCGCTTTTGCTGCCAGTGAACGGGCCATAGTCGACGAATTCTGGCGTGCCGCTCTACAGGTAGGCGGTAGAGACAATGGCGAACCGGGAATTCGCAATCATTACCACTCTCACTATTACGCCGCTTATATCTTAGACCCTGACGGTAATAACATCGAAGTCGTCTGTCAGAAAGGATGAGTAAGATGGCCGGACGTCACTTTGCGAAATTGAATCCCATCTGAATTACGGCCTGTTAGTTTCGCCTGGCTGCTACCCGCGAAGTGAAATATCGTGTGGTGAGTTATTGCTTTGTTACGGCAGCAAAATTTACTGCCGCATCAAACGTGGTGATTCAGCGGGCTTTCTGCACCATCAGCGTCGTACCTTAGACTTGCAACGTCTTTCAAAGGAGAGCGGCCAAAGAAACGGGCGTACTCGCGATTAAACTGAGGCACGCTGCGATAACCCACCTCCATGGCAACAGACGTGACGCTCTGCTGGCGCGCCAGTAATTTGGTTCTGGCATGGAGAAGACGGACGCGCTTCTGATACTGGACCGGACTCATGTTTGTCACGGACTTAAAATGACGATGAAAAGCCGATACGCTCATGGCTTCCTGTGCGGCCAGTGATTCAACCACAAATTCATCAGCAAAATTATGTCTTATCCAGCGAATCGCATTACCTATCCGCGCCAGCATGGTTCCCGGTGAAGCAATATCCCTCAGCATCCAGCCATGTGGGCCTTTCAGAACATGATAAAGGATTTCACGTTCATATACCGGTGCGAGAGCCGGGATATCTTCAGGGCTCTTCATCAGGCGAAGCATTCTTACCCAGGCATCCAGCAGCTCGGGCGTGACGGCAGCAACGGAAAAAGCACCCGACTGTGGATCAGCCTTCACGGGAGGTAAATCAGCCAACAACGTCGCTATCCGCTCAGGTTTCAGGGTCAGACTGATCGCGAGATAAGGAGCACCGGTGGCCTCGGGAAGGACTTCGCCTACGGCTGGCAAATCTACTGACATGACAAAGTAAGAAGCAGGATTGTAGTGGAATATCCGGTCACCTACCGTCATGGATTTACTTCCCCGCAGTATGAGATTAACCATCGGCTCATAGACCGCAGCCAGAGCATGCGCGGGAACGTCCCCCTGCACCATTGCCACACGCGGTATACCGGTTTCGGTTCGCCAGTTTCGGGCATGAGCGGCCAGAAGGCGCAGTTCGTCAAGCAGGGGTTCCAGTGTCAAGGTCAGCCTCCTCCGTATGATGATTAAAGCGAGCATAAAGCAGAAAAAGGCAAGAATCGAGCAGGAACGCAGAGGCTGAGCTGTCCCGGAGGTTTTATCCTTTTTCCTCTCGCAGACAGAAAGGATGAAACCTTGAAAATTGTACTGATTACCGGCGGCAGTGGCGGAATTGGCGCCAGCGTGGCGCAGCAGTGCGCGGCTAAAGGGATGGGGGTGATTGTGACTTATAACAGCCATCCTGAATCTGCCCTGAGGGTTGTGAAGGAGATTGAAGCGTCAGGCGGCCATGCCGTTGCGCTGCATCTGGATGTGGCTCGCACCGAAACCTTCGGCACTTTCCGCGATGCCTTACTGGAGATAGTCAGTATCACCTGGGAACGTGAGCACATTGACGTGCTGGTAAACAACGCCGGGTTTGGGCTCTTCAACCCGATTGAAACGGTGACGGAGAGTGAGTTCGACACTCTTTTTGCCGTGCACCTGAAGGGCCCTTTTTTCCTGACCCAAAAGCTGCTGCCTCTGATTTGCGATGGAGGACACATCATCAACGTTACCAGCGCCACCACGCGCGTGGCCACGACAGGTGTTGCGCCCTACGCTGCCTTTAAAGGCGGCCTTGAAGTACTGACCCGTTATATGGCCAAAGAGTTCGGGCCGCGGCGCATCCGGGCAAACGCAGTCTCTCCGGGTGCAATCCGTACGTCGCTGGGCGGAGGACTGAACGAAGAATTTGAGAAACTGCTCGCCTCACAGACCGCGCTGGAACGCGTGGGGGAGCCGGATGATGTCGGCCGGGTAATCGCAGGCCTGGTCTCTGATGACAGCGTCTGGATCAACGCACAATCCATCGAGGTCGCCGGCGGCTACCAAATCTGAATCCTTCCGGAGGTTTTATGCTCGATCATCTATTTTTAACGGTCAGCGATACAGACCGTTCTGTCCGTTTTTATACGGAAGCGCTTGCTCCTCTCGGCATCACCGTTCGTCATGATTATGACGGAAAAGAGGGGCCGCCCGGCCACCCGGATTTGAAAGGGTTCGGTGCTCAGGGCCGGATTTTTTTCTGGCTTCGCGAAGGAACTGTTGCGCCAGCTGCTGTACATGTCGGGTTTGTCGCGCGAAATCAAACAATGGTGAATGAAGCCTATGCTTCAGCCATGCGTGCCGGCGCGTCTGACAATGGCGCACCTGGCGCCCGGCTTCACTACGATCCCCGCTACTACGCCGCCGGCGTTTTCGACCCCGATGGCTACAGCCTTGAATTTGTCTTTAAAGAATGGCAGCACCCTTAATCATGAAAACACTACTGATTTATGGCGCCAACTGATACACGGGACGCATAACCGCCGCCCAGGCTAAAAGTGCCGGCCTGAATATTATCATTGTTGCAGAAACAGGCTGCGGCTGGGAGTATTTGCCGGTGAACTTGACCTCAGTATGCGGGTATTCGGCCTGGAGGACGCTGCTGAAATCGCGCACGCGCAGTTGCGGAAGTTACCGGGGCTGACGGGAAGATCCACCGACTTATGGCGCTGAGTATAAAACCGCCAAGTTTTTATGCTGCATATGGCAGTAAGGTTGGACTGTATGAACGGAGCCTGAAGCGTTATTTTTCCCTCTTCACTCATTGCAGACCTCATTTCTAAACATGTCCCCTTTGTGCCAGAAATGGGCGCTGATAGTCTTGCATTACATTAATAATTTCTGAGCAGGTCGGGTATATCCTGAACAATATTGAAACCATAAGTATCTAATCATAAATAGAAAGAAAATCAGCAGGATTGAGTTGGAAGCCTTTTTTTATTCATTTGAAACAATAAATTAGCATTCCTGGTTAGTCACCTCAGCCACACAAACCATCACCTCCATAAATAATTATGTGGTACTATTTATACCTGACCAAAACAGGATAGCGTGATGAATTTCAAGATACATGACAAACTCATACATGAAGTTGAATCTCCTAAAGGACTTCTTTATAGGATGGTGATCACTTATACTTGCTTTATGGCAACCTTGATTATTGTTCTCTCTTTTGCTATTGGTGACACTTCAAAAATCAACTTTTATTTCTTCATTAATTCTTGCACTGTAGCAGTGATGGCATGGTTTATCAGGAAATCTTTTAATATCCAATCTACTGAGGTGAACTTGCTTGTTTTTAGAGTGAGTTTGTTTCTGCTTTTGAACTCATCCCTGGCTTCAATGGCAGGCGGACTTGGTTTAATAGAAAGAGATACAGCATCATTAATTGCTTCAATTATTTATATTCCAGCCATATTAATGATTATTTTTTTATTTGAAAAGTTTATATCCTACGTGAACCATAATTATAAATCAGCGGTTAATCTTTCACTTACAGACGAATTAACAGGGTTGCCTAACAGAAGACATTTGAATGTTATATTGAGAGGATTGGAGAACCGGTCAGGAACTATCTGCATTGCTGATATTGACCACTTCAAAAAAATTAATGACACATATGGTCATGAGGCTGGAGACAGGGTGTTGAGAGATACCGGGCTGAGGCTAAGTAATCTTGTAAGCGAGAATGTTTTTATTGCAAGATCGGGTGGTGAAGAATTTGCCATCGTTATCTTTGATAATATCAACGCAGAAGATATCATCAGAAAAATTAAAACTTCGGTTTCAGATGCATGCAACGGAAGTTTCGGTATCACGCTAAGCATTGGTGTGGCAACAAAGCTTAAACATGACTCATCTTCCTCTGCTATCAATGCAGCTGATGATGCCCTGTACAGAGCTAAGAGAGCAGGTAGAGATTGCATTATCTACGACCAGTCGTTTAAAAATAATTAATTTTCCATAAAAGGGAGGAAGAAAGTTAAGGAGAATTTCCGCCTTCTTTTGTTTGATTAACTGAAAGCTAACGGTTTTCATGGAAAAGTCGGATGTCCGCTTCTCGCTCATAGCGGACCTGACATACCGGTCCGCTTGATGCCAGAAACCGACACAACTATTATTTTAGTGCCCACGCCTAAAACTATCTTTTGGCTACAATCCGCATTTCCACAAGGGCATTTTCAGGAATGAACTCTGACACGCCTATAGCTGACCAAGCTGGATATGGCGCCTTTACATACTCATCTTTTACTCTGGAAAAAACGTCGATATGTATTTTGAGGTCAATGTGAAAAGTGGTCATCTCAAGTATGTGTTCATAGTTTAAGCCTGCGGCATTTAAATAAACGCCAAGCTTATAAAAGGCATCATGAAATTGTTCTTCAGGATGCTTACTTATAGGTTTATCCCTTCGCGCTGCGGTAACACCGGAAAGATATACTGTGCCATCTGCTTCGATAACGGGGGAAAAGTGCCAATCATCGAAATAATGTTGAAATTCTTCAGGGACGATAGATTTTTTCATGATTTCATCACCAGTTGATGCGTTGATAAATTTCAGCATTTTCAACATTAAATGCCCTCAGCGCTCAGGATGTTTAACCCATCCACCCATTGCTCATTGAGCATAGAAGATATTGCCATGCGCGCATGTCCTTATTGTGCCAGTAGCGGACGACTTTGATGTCACGAATTATTCATGAATACCGAATAAATCCCTGATACGATAAAAAATAATCTGCCTGAAGTACGTGCAAAACGAAGAATTATCCTTGTGCATATTTCCTGCAGAAACTGAACAGCCTGTCTGGAAAATAGAAATAAAAACACGTTCTCAGCTTGCTGCCTAATTATATGGCGCTTACCGTCAGCTGAGAACTGTCGCGTTACCTTTGAGATAAGCCCTCCGGATTTCTAGAGCGATCAAAGGAGCGCCGAATTAGCCTGATACTTAACCCTGCCCCTATAGCCAGGCAGATAGCCATCGTCAGAAGCGCGACGATAAAAGCATGTGTAATTATTGCGACGCTGTTACCGTTCCCCACCATGCTGTAAAAAATGCCGCCGATAACCGCGACACTTAACGCGGTGCTAATTTGTAATGTCGAACTGGTTATGCCTGCAATCATACCTGAAAACTGTGGCGCGACCCGGCCTGTCACCATCCGCACCAGAGTTGGCATCGCCAGCCCCTGCCCCAGCCCAGTCAGGAAAAGCAGCATGGCGAGCGGCAGCATCGCGGGAGAGTTACCGGGCATCGTCGTAGCGATCAATCCTGCCATACCTGCCAAACCTGCGGTTTCACATCCCATTCCGATGGCGCTAAGGTAATTTCCGGCATACTGCCTCAGGTACGGTGTCAGTAACGGACCAATGAGAAAGCCGACACCAGAGGGTAGAAAAAGCGTGCCTGCAACTAAGGCATTTAAATGTAAGGCACTCTGCAGATAGACAGAAAACAGAAGAAAGAACGCGCCGATTGATGCGTGTGCCTTATGCGCTTTATGGCACGCCACAGAATGCACAGGCACTGCTCACCGCCCCCTCTTCGGTGGGGCTGATCCTGATGAATACTGGACAGTCACACTTTCCTTCTGAAGTGACCCCGTTCCCGTAGACATTTGCTGTCCTCACGATGAGGGCTCTGCTCCTCGCTCATAGCAGACCTTAAGACATTGCAAACTGGCGACCCTTTTGCCACGGTTGTGGCAATCAGAAGGCAGGCAAGCCTGCCTTATTTTCACTTTAATGGGATTCAACAGCCTGCGGAGTGACAACGTCGCGTGACCGCAGCGTGATACGTACCGGCGCAGATTTATACGATGGCGTACCGCTCTCCTTGTCGATGTAATCCAGCGGGATCAGGACGTTAGCCTCCGGATAATAGGCTCCAATCGATCCCTGTGAGATGGCATAGCGAATTACCGTCATGGATTCCAGACGCATACGGAAGCCCGGCACTGCTGACTCCAGATCCACAACATCCCCGTGCTCAAGCCCCAAACGTTCCAGATCAAAGTCACACATAAACAGGACGTCACGGCGGCCAAATACTCCGCGGTAGCGATCATCCATGGCGTAAATCGTCGTGTTGTATTGATCGTGACTGCGAAGTGTAATCAGACGTAGCACGTCGTCGCCCGGCACCGTCAAGTCTTCATGCGTGCCTTGATAAAGCGAAAACATCGCTTTACCGCTCGGGGTCGGCCAGATGCGATCCCGCGGCGGCAGTGGCATCTGAAAACCACCGGGTTGGCGAATGCGGGCATTGTAATCATCGAATCCGGGTATGGTTTTTTCGATCAGGTCGCGGATGAGATCGTAATCGGCTATCAACTCATTCCAGTTAACCCGCGTTCTCGGCAGAGCCGCGCTGGCCATCCCGGCAACAATGGCCGGTTCAGAACGCAGCAGCGGCGACGCTGGCTTCAACTTTCCGGAAGAGGCGTGCACCATCGACATGGAATCTTCAACAGTGACCGACTGGCGATTGCCAGACTGCTCATCCAGTTCGGTACGGCCAAGGCACGGCAGCAGTAGTGTCTCTTTCCCGGTCAGAAGATGAGTACGGTTCAACTTGGTCGCGATGTGAACACTGAGTTCAAGTTCACGCATCGCCGGAAAGGTCACGTCTGAATCGGGCAGCGCCACGGCAAAATTTCCTCCGAGGCAAATGAGCGCCTTCGACTGCTTATCGACTATCGCTTTCATCGCCTGCACCGCATCATGACCATGATGCGACGGTGGTGTAAATCCAAACACGTTTTCCAGCTTATTGAGAAAATCGGACGACGGTTTCTCAGTGATCCCCACGGTACGGTTACCCTGCACGTTGGAGTGGCCTCGTAACGGACAAACGCCTGCGCCGGGTTTACCTATATTGCCTCGCATTAGCAGCAGATTGACCAACAGGCGCACATTATCCGTACCGCGGTTGTGCTGTGTAATGCCCATACCATACGTCAGGATAGTGGCATTCGATTTGACGTAAGCTTCAGCGACGCGCCTGAGATCTGCCTGCTTCAGGCCAGAGTCTTGCTCGATTAATGCCCAGGATGTGGCTTCGATGTCCGCCGCGAAGCGCTCAAACCCTTCTGTGTGCTCGCGGATAAAGTCATGATCCAGTGCCGTACCGGTTTCAGCCTCAATCGCCAGCACCGCTTTGGCGATACCTTTAAGCGCAGCCGAATCGCCACCGGCACGGACCAAATAATACGTTGACGCGATATCGGTTGAGCTGTTGGTTGCCATCTCCATGACATTCTGCGGGTCGGCAAAACGCTCAAGCGCGCGTTCGCGCAGCGGATTAAACACGATAATCGGTACGTTATGGCGCGCCAGCTCGTGTAGCGTTCCCATCATGCGCGGATGATTGGTCCCTGGGTTATGACCCATTGAGAGAATAAGCTCTGCACTATCGAAATCGTCCAGTGACACGGTGCCCTTACCGATCCCAATCGACTGAGGCAAACCTACGCTGGTTGCCTCGTGGCACATATTTGAACAATCAGGAAAATTGTTAGTGCCATACTCCCGGGCAAAAAGCTGGAACAAATAGGCCGCCTCGTTTGATGCGCGACCGGAGGTATAGAACTCAACCTCATCTGGCGGCAGTGCAGCTAACTTATTGGCAATACGCGTAAAAGCCTCTTCCCAGCTCACTTCGATGAAGGTGTCGCTTGCTGCATCATAGCGCAGCGGCGTGGTTAACCTGCCGTATCCCTCCAGCTCATAATCGGAACGCTGTAGCAGCGACGTAATAGTGTTTTCGGCAAGAAATGCCGGCGTAACGCGCTTGGTGGTCGCTTCCCATGTGACCGCCTTAGCGCCATTTTCACAGAACTGGAAGGTTGAGCCATGATCCTTATCCGGCCAGGCACATCCGGGGCAATCAAACCCATCGGGCTGATTAGTGCGCATCAGCGTAGGCGGCGCTTTTAAGGTATCCATTTGGTTTTTAACGGCTATTGCGGTTGCCTTAAGTGCTCCCCAACCGCCCGCCGGGCCATCATAGGGGTGTACGCCTGGTACTGTGCGATGATTTTTTTTGCTCATACAAATTCGGCTCACGTGAATGTAATTTATGATGCTGCAGCCCCTGCGGAGGTTGCTTAACGTAACAGCGATATGTGCAGGTGTTATTTGAGCCTGAATATCCCTTCATCCACTGGTGTTATGGATAGTTTGAAGGTAGCAAAAAAAAACAGATCTCCCACGCTGGTTATCAATTGGTTACTTTTTTAATTCATTCCTCTGACTGGCTAGCCAAGAGCAACGACCGGAATTTTGATCTATCTACTCAGTGGAAGTGTATTGCCGCTTAGGGAAGGCGTACCTGAATGATTATTCTGGAACGTAAAGAGTGTCCCGTTGGGAAAGCAGCTATTTGTACTTTCTTTAACGAAATAATTATCTAATGACGATACATTTATTTCATCGTGCAAACGTTTTACTTTTTCCAGCTAACTGTCACAATAAAAAAGCTACATAAATAGCGCGCTATTATAAAGCACGCGATATACATAAATGATAAAAATTCTTATTTATAGTGACAACACCGGGGAAAACCTTATGCACACACGCTTTTGTTGGGCAGGTTTACGACGCGCCGCAGGTTATCGCGGGCGTTTATAAGCAGCACTTCACTACCACAAGGTCCGTTCGCCACCCTCACGGGGGTGGTTAACGGTTGACCGGCACTAACGTTTTGGGCGAGAAGTGGGGGTTGTCTCAAGCCACGCGCGCACGTTCTCCAGGTCCGGCCCGACTTCGCGCAGGGCCTGACTCAGTCGGTCTTGTGTGGTGCTTAACTTCAGAGTCCAGAACGTGATTTGCCACTGCTCGCGTATCTCTACCTGACTGAGGTCTGCGGGAATACGCCGCTGAATGTATTGACGGTTTTTCATTATTTTTATCCTTTTCTGTTTTATGTAGGAACGCCCGGCATGAGGCTTGCCAGCGCAATACATTCCCTATATTGAACAATCACCCTGGATAAAATAGAGGAATATTCCTGCTGTTGAGGTGGGGATAAAAAAGGAGAGTAATCCTGGCGAGGCCAGCGATTTATTCTGACATGTGTTAACAATATCTATTTCATTAAACTAAAAAATAATTATTTTCATTTCTTCTTAATAAGCCTCTGATAAATGAGAAAATTAAAACACTGCATCCAGGTCAAGTTAACGTGATGTTTAGAGGCGGGTGAGCGATACACCCAAATTCACTCCATCCCGTATTTAAGGAGTTTTCTTTGAGAAATCAACTTTTAGAGCGGCCCGTGGCCGTACAGCATAATATTCGTGATCTCAGGCTTGCCGCTGGCCTTTCACAACAGAGTGCCGCTGAGCGTTTCGATCTTAGCCTGCGTGTTTGGCAGTCGAAAGAGTCTGCGAAGAATCCAGGGCAGCTCAGCCAGGGCGAATATGAATTGTTATTGTTGCTGGCTGGGCAACATCCATATTTTGCACTGGTGTCGCAACAAAAAAAGTAAGCTGCCTTGTCCGTATCATTCGATAAAGATCAAGCACTGTATCAATGTCACAGAGTTAGCCGTATCACTGGCTAATCAAACTGAGTAGATGCATCACCGTCCTGGAGGGATTGTTGCGCCGCCAGGCAAAGGCGATATCGGTAAACAGGGTGTTATTCTCTATTTCGCAAAATGTAACATGCGGGTTGTTCACACAGCACATGGACTCTGGTACCAACGCGATGCCACAACCTGCTCCGACCATGCCGAGAGACGAGGTGATTTGGGGAGCCTGAATAAATCGTGTTGTGGTGAACCCCGCGCGCAGACAGGTGCTGACGATGAGCTCATACAGGCTGGGAGCGACTTCACGCGGAAACATAATCAATGTTTCGTCCACCAACTGCGCTAATGCAATGGTGCCAGAGGAGCTACATGCATGGCCCGCAGGTAACGCAATCATCATTCTTTCGGTAGCGATGACTTTCAAATTGAACGCTTTGCTGCTTTCACACGGCAAACGAATAAACGCCGCATCAAGCAACCCATCCCGCAGATCCTGCATCAGCAAAGCCATATTCTCTTCCCTGGCAATGAGTTCCATTGCCGGATAACGCGTTCTAAAACGCTGAAGAAGGTCAAACACGGGAGCCCCGAAAGCGACAGAACTGGCAAACCCGAGCGACATCTTTCCGCTTATGCCCCGCGCCATACCACGGGCTTTCTCAAGCGCATGGTCGGCCAGCTGCACAATCTCAGTGGCGTCATTTAGGAATGCCCTTCCCGCATCGGTGAGTTCAACGCCGCGCGTCAGGCGTTTCAGTAATGGTGTCCCAATCTCATGTTCCAGTCGCTGTATTTGCTGGCTCAGCGGTGGCTGAGAAATGCCGAGCATTTCGGCAGCACGGGTGAAATGTAGCGTCTCGGCGACAGCAACAAAATAACGCAGATGGCGAAGTTCCATATCAAAAACGTCTCAAAGTTAACAGGTTTCGCTATTGGATTCGGTAAGCCAAAAAGCCCACCATGATATTAACACGGCTTAACTATTGGTTTGCGAGGTGGCAAATGTGTAATTTTGTATCTGCCTGTTCATGCGAGGAACAGCTGAGAGAAACCGTCTTTAAACTCCATGATGATTCACCAGAAAAGGTTATCTATCAGACTTCACTGATGAGCGCGCTGCTGAGCGGTGTTTATGACGGATCCACCACGGTGTCCGATCTGTTAAAGAAAGGCGATTTTGGCCTGGGTACGTTCAACCAGCTGGATGGAGAACTCATTGCCTTCGACAGCAAGGTCTATCAGTTACGCTCCGATGGCAGCGCCAATCCTGCTCAGCCCGAGCAACAAACGCCGTTTGCTGTGATGACTTTTTTCAAACCTGAAAATCGCTACCGCTTTACCGAAACCGCCACGCGAGAAGAGGTTCATCAGGTTATCGACAGCAAAATCACTTCAGATAACCAATTCTGTGCCATGCGTATCAGTGGTCGCTTTCATGCCGTACGGACTCGAACCGTTCCCTGCCAATGTCGCCCTTATCGCTCGATGCCGGAAGTGCTGGGCGATCAGCCAACCTTCGCATTTAAAGAGACGCAGGGTGAACTGATTGGCTTCCGTACGCCGCAGTACATGCAGGGAATCAACGTGGCGGGTTATCACGAGCACTTTATTACGGATGACCGGCAAGGCGGTGGGCACATCCTCGATTATGTGCTGAAGGAAGGAACGCTAACCTTTGGCTCCATTAATAAGCTTGTCATTGATCTTCCCCGGGATAATGAATTTCTTCAAGCAGAGCTTACGCCGCACAATCTTGATGAAGCCATTCGCGCCGTCGAAAGCTAACAATAGGGGGCAATATGAAAACGTTAAAAACCCACACTCACTGGAACAGCGGCGCCGATCTCGTGGTCGCGCAGCTTGAAGCACAAGGCGTAAACCACGTGTTTGGCATCCCCGGAGCCAAAATCGACAAAGTGTTTGATTCATTAGTGGATTCTCCCATTCAACTCATCCCTGTCAGGCATGAGGCAAATGCTGCCTTTATGGCCGCAGCGGTAGGCCGACTTACGGGACATGCCGGTGTTGCACTTGTGACCTCCGGACCAGGCTGCTCGAATCTGGTTACCGGCATGGCAACCGCCACCAGCGAAGGCGATCCGGTGGTGGCCATTGGCGGAGCGGTAAAACGATCGGATAGCGCCAAACAGGTTCACCAGAGCCTGGATACCGTGTCGATGTTTCGTCCGGTAACGAAATATGCTGTTGAGGTCACCGCCCCCTCCGCGCTGACCGAATGTGTCTCTAACGCATTTCGTTATGCAGAAAACGGACGCGGTGGAGGTGCCTTTATCAGCCTGCCGCAGGATATTGTTGATCAGCCGGTTTCCGGCAGCCCTTTGCAAAACAGTGGACACGTTAAGTTGGGCGCGGCCCCCGATGCCCTAATTGAGGCTGTCAGCCAGGAAATCAGCCGGGCAAAAAATCCGGTTATCCTGCTGGGCCTGATGGCCAGCCAACCAGAAAACAGCGCCGCAATCCATGAACTGCTGTCAAAAAGCCAGATCCCCGTTACCAGTACTTACCAGGCTGCAGGCGCAGTCAGACAGGAGCACTTCTCAAGGTTTGCTGGACGGGTTGGATTATTTAACAACCAGGCTGGAGACCGGTTATTACAGCAGGCGGACCTGATCATCACTATCGGTTATAGCCCGGTTGAGTATGAGCCGGCAATGTGGAACAGCGGCAAAGCCATCCTGGTACATATTGATGTGCTACCGGCTGATACGGATAACCGCTACCAGCCCGATGCAGAACTGGTAGGCGACATTGCGCAGACCGTATGCAAGATTGCCGCCCGTATCCTCTCACCATTAACGCTAAGCCACGCTGCCGCCACTGTACTGGAAGACCGCCAGCAGCAACGCCAATTACTGGCAATGCAAGGTGCCAGCTTAAATCAATTTGCGCTGCATCCCCTGCGCATCGTGCATGCGATGCAAGACATCATTAACTCTGACATCAGCCTTACCGTTGATATGGGAAGCTTTCATATCTGGATAGCGCGCTATCTGTATAGCTTCCGTGCGCGCCAAATCATGATCTCTAATGGTCAACAGACCATGGGTGTCGCCCTACCCTGGGCTATTGGTGCCTGGCTGGTTGATCCTTCACGCAAGGTGGTATCGGTGTCCGGGGACGGCGGATTTTTGCAATCAAGCATGGAACTGGAAACTGCCGTCAGGCTGAAGGCCAATATCCTGCACATCATTTGGGTTGATAACGCCTACAACATGGTCGCCATGCAGGAAGAGAAAAAGTATCAGCGAGTTTCAGGCGTCAGTTTCGGTCCGGTGGATTTTAAAGCCTATGCCGAAGCCTTTGGCGCAGCCGGCTTCTCCGTTAACAGTGCGGCAGAACTTGAGCCAACATTGCGCAAAGCAATGGATGTCAGCGGCCCCGCTGTGGTCGCAATTCCGGTCGACTACAGCGATAACCCGCTACTGATGAGTCAGTTACACCTGAGTCAAATTCTCTAATTGAAAGGATATGATTATGAAAAACAGAGTTGCGTTTGTAACCGGCGCCGGACAGGGCATTGGCGCAGCCATTGCCTTACGCCTGGCAAAAGACGGCTTTTCCGTAGCCATCGCGGATTTCAATCTTGAAACGGCGCAGCATGTCGCTGATGAGATTGTCACATCAGGAGGAAAGGCTATCGCGCTGCAGGTTGATGTCACCCAACGCGATAACGTTTTTCACGCCGTTGAAGAAGCGCGCCATGCGCTGGGTGATTTCAACGTCATTGTGAACAACGCCGGTATTGCGCCATCAACACCGATTACCGATATCACCGAGGAGATTGTTGATAAGGTTTATAACGTCAACGTTAAGGGTGTGATTTGGGGAATGCAGGCGGCGATTAGCGCTTTTTCCGCGGAAAATCACGGTGGCAAAATCATTAATGCCTGCTCTCAGGCAGGACATGTTGGCAATCCGGAGCTGGCAGTTTATAGCTCCAGCAAATTTGCCGTTCGCGGGCTGACGCAGACAGCGGCTAAAGATCTTGCGTCGAAAGGCATTACGGTCAATGCCTTCTGTCCGGGTATTGTTAAAACCCCCATGTGGGAATCGATCGACAGGCAAATTTCACAAGCAGCGGGTAAACCGGTTGGCTTTGGGACGCAGGAATTTGCAAAACGTATTACTTTGGGCCGGCTATCTGAACCGGAAGATGTGGCCGCATGCGTCGCATTTCTGGCGGGACCGGATTCCGACTACATGACCGGCCAATCGCTACTGATCGACGGCGGAATGGTATTCAACTGATTCGCGGATCGTGCTTACCCATACTGCCGTGTGGGTAAGCTATTAATCATGCACTTTTGCCCGCCTGTCTCCGCCCAGCGCCTACCTTCCTGGGATTTTTCAGGACTGATGCAGCCGGATACCGTGATTGGTGCAGTCCGAAAGTAGCCACCTAAACAAGGTTGGTCAAATAGCAACCTACATATATCGGGTTTCGCCCATAGTGGACATGGATTCTCCAAAGGCAGCTTTGTGCCAAAAGCGGACGTTGCTATGTCCTCATGGCTGGCACATTAGCAGGCCTCATTACATCTGCGATTCACTATGTTCCAATAGTTTTTTTGCAGAAGCATTAGTCGCTCTTAGCTGCTCTTCCAGATTAATACCCTGCAGTTTTCCATCTGCTTTGATAATGCGGCCGTCGACAATGACCGTCTCTACATTTTCCGGTTGAGCTGAGTAGACGATGAGGGCTGCCGGGTCGCCACCGCCAAATCCTGCCATATTCAGCGTGTTGGGATTAATTATCTGAATATCTGCCCGCTTACCCTCTTCAAGGGTGCCGGTTAATTCCCCCAGCCCTATCGATTCAGCAGAGCGACGCGTTGCTAACGCCAGAAGCTGGCGCGCGTCTGGAAGCGTTTCATCTTTTGCTTTACCACTTTCAGTAAGCGCGGCTGTGCGGAGCGTTTCAAACATGTTAGCCCCGCCAGACAATGCATTACCATCTATGCCCAGCCCCTGCCTTTCAACGTCCTGAAAGTGATTAAGCAGGGTCAGCCCATAACCAACTCGTTGCTCGCTGACCGGTGTTAATACCAGCCCACCCCCCGATTTTTGCAGAGCATTTAACTGCTGCGGGAGCGCATCGCTTGCGTGTATCACTGTCAGCGATGGCGATAAATACTGACGGTCTATAAGTGCATCGAACATTGCGCGGGCATCGCCGCTGACATGCACCTGAATGGGCAAATTGTGTTGAACAGCAAACCTGTATTCTTTATCCCGCATGGCCCAGTTCTGCTGGCTGGATAAGTCCCTGGGGATCCGCCAGCCCAGCCCGAGTTGAACACGATCCGTTGACTGCTTTTTGAGTTCAGCCAGGTGCGTCAAATCAATCATTCTTTTTGTGGTTTTATCGGGACCACCGTAATACATGATGGCGCGAATGCCGCTTTTTTCGAGCGCTCTGAAGCCAGCATCACCCCATGCAGGGCCATGAATGTTATCAAAGAAGTCGCCAGTAGTCGTGATTCCAGACTGTAACAGTTCAAGCGAACCAGAATACATTGCCAGCCAAATATCATCCGGCTGCATCTTCTTTGCTAACTTGTTACTGACAGGGAAAAACTTTCCCTGTTTATTTCTGAACTGGCCACGCATGGTGGTGACCCATAAATGATTATGCGCATCGACGAACCCCGGCATTACATATTTACCTCGGGCGTCAATTATCTTTGCGTCGGCGGCGACAAGATTTTTTCCGATCTGTACTATCTGGTTATTGCGGATCAGGATGTCGGTCGAGGGCTGATCCTGTCCGTTGGCTGTCATGGGTAACAGGTAACCCTGGCGGATAAGTAAAGTATTCTGAGGGGCGGCGCTAACTGAAGCAGAGAAAAAACAGGCGATAAATAGTACTGCCTGAAGTTTACAGGACATACCTACTCCTTCGTAAATCAATAGGGTTAACTCAGAGTATAGGCATTGTCATTGCGCTGATGAGACATCTGTTGATTTGATGCCTTTTTAACTCAGTGCAATGTTTGTGATGCTTCTATGGGGCAGTGAGAAAAATTCCGAACGTCCGCTTCTCACTATAAGTTCAACCGATGGATGCAATACACTATTGAACCGTTCTGCGGGTGATTCATAGTCTGGCGTTTTTCTCGGCCTTTAAATTAGCTGAGTGGCAACACTGTTAGGTCTTTGCTGGCTGTTAACAGTCAGGTCAGTTCATTCGGAAAATATTGTCTGAGCAGCCTGTTAGTATTTTCATTTGAGTCACGCTGCCAGGGAGATTGAGGATCACATAAATAAATCTGAATGTCTGTCGCTACAGTAAATCGAGCGGGGCTGGTCATTTCAGCGCCTCGATCCCATGTTAGTGCTATATAAAGCTCATCAGGTAATCTCCGCGCTTTTTTGATAAGTGCAGATATAACAATTTTGTTTTTGTTGTCCGTGATTATGGTGAGCATAACAAAGCGGAAACGGCGTTCAACGAGGATGACGAAAGAGGAGTTTTTAGAGCCCTGGATCAGATCACCTCCCCAGTGGCCAGGTATGGTTCTGTCTGCGGCTTCAGCTGGCCTTTTGGGTGACAGATATCGCATCCGGGATTGATCCCAATCCTTTCCCTTTAAGTGAAGACTTTGGGGATCAACGTACCGTTCTTCCGCTTCTGAGTCATTGATGCAGTTGTTTTTTAATGCTCCACGGATTTGTATAAAATGCGTTTTTTAAACCATTTTGTGTGACACATGCATTTCCTGATTATCCGGATAACAGGGTTTCAGCCAACCGGCGATTTATTCCGGCGACCAGTCCTGATGCATCTTCTCAGCAATAATTTTACACAATGTGGTGCTTTCATTAGCTTGCAGAGTTTTGGTCTCAGAGCACTTTCCCACGAGGCAGCATTGGCTTTTGCTGCCCGGTATTGTTTTGCACCTCTGTACCTCCTGATCAAGCGGCTGATCGCTGAGGGGGCTCTTGATAAGTTGTTTGCGATCGCCCTGATGGTGATTTTTGCTACCAGCCCTCTGGATATTTCCTCTCTTTCAGCAAGTGAAAAAGATTACCGATACCGTTTTCTCACCAGGGGCGATACCCACCAGTCTGCTGAATAGTGTGCATAATAGAAAAATGATATCTGTCGAACATTCTGGCGATATCATGCAGGTAATCACTTCGCGATTATCTGTCCCAGATAATCGCTTTCTGTTCTGTCTTGTAATAAGTACGCGTTCTTCCTTTCATGGCAACGTCCCCCATGGTTAAGGATAGCGTTGAACTCACAACCCGAAGCGAACATTGCCTGGCTTCATTGTACTACAGCCTGATAATGGATAAGTGTTCCCTGCCTGTGGGGATAGGGGGCTCGAGTACCCATACCAATAAGTTGACCAATTAGTTTCGGCAGCGCCACTCTTTATCTTACTGTGCATTCGGATTTCCTTGTGTGGGCCGGATAAGCTCAGGCAGCCGCATATACCGCCGGCTGTCTGATTTTGTCAGCACTTAGCCCAGTTGTCGTCGCTACTGTGGAATGTTTCAGACAACGGCTTTTACGTTACCGGCTGCATAACAAGTTTGCTGCTGTGTAGCTTAACTTCTGGTTTAAGGATAGAAACGCCTTCACTAATAGTAAACGCTGAGACCATGCCATTCAGGGCTTCAGCCTGTTCGGTCAGTGAATGGGCAGCTGCAGATGCTTCTTCGACCAGCGAGGCATTCTGTTGCGTCACGTCATCCATCTGATTGATCGCCTGATGCACCTGGCTTATTCCCAGAGACTGTTCCTGCGCGGCAACCGAAATTCCGTCTATCAGCTCATTGACCTGACGAACAGCGTCATCCATCCGCGTCATGTTCTCACCAACTTCGCTGGCCTGTAACGTACCCGCCTCAACAAAAGCAATCGAGGATTCAATCAGCGCCTTGATTTCACGGGCAGAGGCGGAAGAGCGCTGTGCCAGGTTTCTGACTTCGCCAGCCACAACCGCAAAACCACGACCCTGCTCACCGGCGCGGGCGGCCTCGACCGCTGCGTTAAGTGCGAGGATATTGGTCTGGAATGCCACGCCCTCAATCAGGGCTATGATGTCTGTGATTTTGGCCGAGCTGCTCCGGATGTCTGACATAGTACCAATCATGGTGCTGACTTTGACGGAACTGTCATCAGAAATCTCACGGGCATTTTTCGCCAGCTTACTGGCCAGCCGGGTGTTTTCGGCCGTCTGCCGGACCGTCTCGCTGAGCTGATACATGCTGGCTGCGGTTTCCTCCAGGGAGGCAGCCTGCTCTTCGGTCCGCGAGGATAAATCATCATTGCCCGCGGCTATTTCGCCTGAAGAAACGCTGACGGAGTATGCCGCCTGCCCGACGGTCTTAAGTGAAGTGTCAACCTTGCTTACAAGTTGATTAAACGCTTTCGCGGTAAGCCCTATCTCATCGCGACGAGACTCATCTGCCCTAAGGGTTAAATCAAGATTTTCACTTGCGCTCTCCATTACGGTACGCATGCCATTCAGATGGCGGCGAATAGACAGAATGGTTCTTACCGTGAAATAACCCAGTATCACGATACCCGCGGCAGAACCCGCGATGAGTGTCCATAAAGTCTTATGATAAGTACGGGTGTTATGCGCGTCGAATGCGTTGCCGATGCCGACGTTAAGCTGACGCTGCTTCAGATAGTCATAAATCAGGCTACGGGTGGTCGCGCCTACACCGTCATTTCCCTGCAGGTCGGGCATCGCCACATCATCATTGTGCGCTCTGGAACCAGCAAAAAAAGCCGGTAACCTGGCACGCATTTGCTGAATAATGGCAAGTTCACGCTCAGTCATCTGTCGATCTTCGTCGTTAGAAACGTTCACCTCAAGATAGTGCCGGGTACCTTCCGTCAGCTGGTCGATATTTTCGTTAATCTCTTTTTCAAACTTTGCCTGCTGGCTGAGGATTTTTGAACTCTGATGCCGGTAAAGACTAATGATAATTTTGTTGCTCGTATCAATCAGGTCGTCAATATCTGTAATGGAAGGGATAGTGTTTTCTTGCACGTACTTAAAACGTGCCTGAAATCCGGTCACCACATTAACGGATGTGGTAACGAGTGCGATCAGTGATATCGCCAGTAGCGAGAAGGTCAGGAAAAGCCGCTGTGAAATGGTCATTACGTGCTCCGATGTTTGCTGTGTTTGGTAAGTTATTGCTTACTTTCATCAACAGTTTCGGGCGAAATAATGCGGGCTTTAGTTACAAGTGTATGCCGATGTGTTAGCTGATTGTTGCTGTCAGAAGAGGCCATCAGCAATGTGCCAGAAGCGGACTTAGCAACCATTATGTTAATTTAATCACCGGGAAATAATCGGGCCAATGCCTGTAAGCTTACGTTGAAGAACAGGCCAACCGCCTTTCACTACTTAATCCAGATAGCCTTTTCAGGCTCAAGGAGCGCAGCACAGCCGACGATTTTTTGGCCGGGAAGGTAGTCATGGTTCTTGAAAAAGTTGTGTAATGGCTTACTCTAGTGCACTAGAAGATATCGTTCGAGATAATGATGACTATGTCCCGCAGCGTTGGTATGCAGCTCTCTTTTGCTCTCTATGGGGCAGCTAACCGTATGGCCCGGATGCACAAGCCGTTCCTGGAGCCGTTAGGGCTGACGTTTCCGCAGTACCTGGTAATACTCGAACTCCTGAACGGATCGCCGTTATCAGTTGGCACGCTTGGCACCTCTCTCGATATGGACACGGGCACTATCACGCCGCTTGTCAAGCGTCTTGAGACAGCCGGCTTTGTTACTCGTACCCGAGACCCGAACGATGAACGACGTGTGCTGGTCAATCTGACCCCACGTGCCGAGAATATCCGGGAAGAAATCCTGGGCGTTACTAAGAAGATCAAGAGTGCCTGTAAGCTGGACGAAGCTGGACTTATTTTGCTTCGCGAGACTTTGCAGGACCTCTGTAGACCTCGAAACGATTAAAGAGGCCGACTACAGTCTGTTTTCGCTAACTTATCTAGTACGCTAGAGTCTTGCTGACTAGAGATGTTTGGGCGGAATATGACCCACCATTAAGGTCATCTGATGATCGAAAGAAATTGTCGCCCAGGGCCGTCGTGTCCATGACGTTATGGTCATGGCTACCTGACAGACACTCACCCTAACAAAGGAAGCAGTTATGACTATGAATCTCATTCATTCCAGCGCCGAAACCTCACCAGATGAAACGCTGTCGTTCAGAGAAACTATCCGCACGCGTCGCTCTGTCCGTGGCTTTCTCGATAATCCCGTGCCTTTAAGCATTATCCGGGAGGTGCTGGAAGATGCTCAGTACGCACCTTCTAACTGCAATACGCAGCCCTGGAATACGCACATCGTCCGCGGCGAGAAGCTCAGGCAGCTCTCCAGAATTCTGCACGTCAAAAACGATGCTGGAGAATTCACACCGGACTTTACTTTCGACCAGAACGACTATTACGGCGAATATCGTAAGCGTAACGACGCGCTAGGCAAGGCCTATTATGAAGCCATGAACGTGATGCGCGAGGACAAGGAGGGGCGGCATCGCGTGGGCGCGATGAACTACTCGTTCTTTAATGCTCCCCAGGTCGCGTTCCTGTTCATGCCCTCATTTGGTGACAATGTGCGCGTTGCAGGAGACATCGGTATGTATGGACAGACCTTCCTGTTGTCGCTCGCGGCGCGTGGTCTCGGTGGTATTCCCCAAACTTCGCTTGGTTTTTTTGCCCAGACAATCCGTGAATTCCTCGGCGTGCCTGACGAATTGAAACTGCTCTTTGGCATATCTTTCGGCTACCCGGATGAGGCGGCGCCCGGTAACCGGTTCCGCATGGATCGTGTACCGGTCGACACCAGTGTCACCTTACACGACTGACAGAGGATGGGGCGTCATTGTTTTATCCGCCCCGTCCTCCACCGCATCAATTACACAGCGATTAATCGTAACGAGGATGAGATCATGAATATTGGCATACTGGGCACCGGCAATATCGGTAAAACGCTGGTTATGAAACTCAGCGCTGCTGGTCATGACGTCAAGGTCGCCAATTCACGCGGTCCTGACACGATCGAAGGCGAAATCCTGACTCATGGCGCCCGTGCCGTCACGGCCACTGAAGCCCTGACGGGCGTCGACGTAGTGATCCTGTCGACACCACTCAGCGCCATTCCGAAGATCGCCCCGCTGTTCGCCAGCGTGCCTGCCAGCACCGTTATAATCGACACCTCCAACTACTATCCAAAACGTGACGGTGAAATCGCTGACATCGAAGCCGGCCAAACCGAAAGCGAGTGGGTTGCAGAGCAGCTTGGCCGCCCCATCGCCAAAGCGTGGAACGCCATTACTTCCGCTTCCTTTGCACAGAAAGGCCTCCCTGCAGGGACAGCCGGGCGGATCGCCATTCCCGTTGCTGCCAGCGGCGAGCGTGAACGGGATGTGGCGATAAGGCTGGTCGACGAGACCGGGCTCGACGCTGTTTATGCGGGACCGCTCAGCGAATCATGGCGCCAGCAACCAGGCTCGCCAGGCTACTGCACGGACCTGACGCGCGATGAACTGACGGATGCTCTGACCGCGACAGAGCGGGCCCGCCTGCCGAAACGTCGTGACCTCGCCATCGAGGCGATTATGGAACGGGTTGGCGACAGCACCACTAATCCCGACTCGGACTATGCCGTGCGTCTGACGCGCGCGCTCTTTATGTAGCTCACGCAGCGACCCGGGTATGCAGCCGTTGTGGCCGGTTCAGACATGCCCTTTCCTGAAACGTGTCGACGCTCTGACGCTCTATCAACAAACTGAATAAGGTATTGAACTCATGGCAATGCATCAGAAGCCCGTCGTACTGATTCTGGGCGCTACCGGAACTATCGGTAGCCATATCGTCAAAGAACTCGACGACAAAGAGGTTCATCTTCGTATCGCTTCACGCAAGCAAGACACGGTAGACCAGCTGCGCAGGGATGGAAAAGATGGCGTTTATCTCGATCTTGATAAACCGGAGACCTTCGCGCTCGCGCTGGCGGGCGTAGATCGCGTTTTCCTCTTAACCGGCTACAGCGTTGCCATGCTCACGCAGAGTAAAACCCTGGTGGATGCAGCCAAAAAGGCAGGTGTGAGCCATATCGTGCATGTGGGTGTGTTCGCTGAATGGGATACCACGGATGCCCACTTTGTATGGCATCAGATGATTGAAAAATATATCGAGGCGAGTGGTATTGCCTGGACGCATCTCCATCCAAATATGTTTATGAATGTATTCACCGGCCTTTATATCCCCAAAAATTTCACCTACACGACTTACTGGGGCGATCGGAGAGTCGGCTATATCGCGCCCGAGGACATTGCCGCCGTAGCCGCAAAAGTGCTCTTCGATGGGCCTGCGCGTCATGCCGGTCAGCATTACTGGCTGAGCGTGGAAAGTTTGAACGGTGAAGAAATTGCCGCGCTTATGAGTGAGGTGACCGGGCTTGAAATCAGGTGCGAAGACAAAGGACTGGAAGGATTCCGTCAGTTGATTGATTCACTTATCTCTCAAGGGGCTGACAGCTGGTACGCAAACGCAAACATTGATTTCGTTACCCAGATGCTTGATGGCAGGATGTCCTATATGTCGATGGTGCAAAACGATCTTCCTTATATTCTCGGCAGGCCAGCGAAAACGGTGCGGGAATATTTGACTGAAAATAAAAGTGCGCTAATTGCTTCAGCAAAGAACCTCCAATAAGAAAGAACCGGTGCTCGTGAGATGCTGGCATTTTATTCACGAGCACGTTTTTGCCAGCCTTGTTGAGTTATGATTTTTTGCGGCAGGTTCCCTGCCCGGACGCAGACACGAGTGACTTAGCGCATGTAAAGGCCTCTCAGGCCTCATTGAAAGCGTCTCACTGGACAATAACCAGCGGCTTTATTTTCTCAGGCATTCAACAACGCATCTGTTTTTGCTCATGAACATGGGTAACAAGCGATGCGTAATTTAATGATGCACCGGGACCAATCCAAATGAAAAGTTTTACCCGCGATCTCATTATCTGGATTGAAGAGAATCTTGATAAAAAAATCATCCTCGACGAAGTGGCAGAGAAGTCCGGTTACAGTAAGTGGCATCTCCAGCGATTGTTTCGCCAGGAAACGGGCATGAAGCTGGCCACCTACATTCGCGAACGCAGACTGTCCGAATCGGCCATCCTGTTGAAAATGACCAGCGCACCTGTTATCCATGCCGCTGAAAAGTTTGGCTTTACCAATCAGCAGGCTTTCACCCGGACCTTTACAAAATATTTTTGTCTTCCCCCGGCGCGTTACAGGCAGACCAGGGAGTGGCATTTTCGCGGCCTGCAGCCCAGTCTTTTATCAAACGCTGGCACCATGACGGAACCGGAAACCACATGGCTTAGCGCCCGCGCTTTCTGATGTGACCTTCAGCTACCAGTGTGAAAGCGCCGACCTTTACAGTATTGATTTCCACACGGAGCAGCGTGAGCAGGGCCTTAAAAAGGCGGCGCGCCTCCTTCGCGGACAATCCCCCACCTGGTTCGCAGAACGTTTTGAGCCTGACAGCTCCTCCGGCAATATTCGATTGACACTGACCTTTGGCTGTCGCGAGGATAAAGATGAGCGTGGCGGGAAGAAGACGTCCAGTCCATGCATGTTCCTGCGCTTCCCGTTTGAAGGTAGTGCGGCAGAACTGACTGAAATGCAGATGAATGTTTACCGGCACATTCTGCCGCGCCGTGCTGAAGCCCGGCGGGACGGGCACGACTTATTCATTATGGGGCCGGGCCATGAGGCAAACCGTATGTCATCTCACTTTCAGGGGGATTATTACATACCGGTGACAGCAATCTAAACGCGTTGTGGGCCGGTTTCCTGACTTCCTAAAGGATATTTAACGCAGCTATGAATTAATCTTTCAGATGAAATACTAATAAGCCTTAAAAAATTTATTTCCGGCAAAATACCTGGTGGGAATATTGCACGGGGCACGCATTTTGTTCCAGTAGATACGCAGATTGCATGTCGATTGTTTCTTATAAACGTGCCGGTAGCTGCCTATATACAGTGTAAAAATTGAGTATATGCAAGTTAAAGTTGGTAAACGTCCGCTGTTCGCTCAAAGCGGACCTTTAGCCCAGTAAGTCAGTCTGCTCTATGCCAGAACGGAAGTAGCCAATTTCGCACAGAAATGATTGCATAGTAATACTACCTGCATTTACCAGGCAGCATTAAATTTACATAACATTTTAATATAATTATAATTTTCATCGGTAATTCTTACTGGGTTTTGAGAGGTCGATGAGTGAATATTTCTTTATCATTAGGTGACCTGGGGCCACGCATTTGCATCATGGGGCCATCAAATAGTGGTAAATCCACATTGGGAAAAGCTATATCATCTAAAACGTCATTACCTTTAATTCATCTTGATCAACTGCATCATCTGCCTGATACAAAATGGGTTCCACGTGAACCAGAAGATTTTTATCGCTTGCATGAAGAGGCAATTCGTAAAGAAAGATGGGTGATAGAGGGTAATTACACAAAGTGCATATCCCCCCGACTTGAACGTGCCACAGGACTGGTATTGCTTAATGTGCCGGTAACGATAGCGTTACAGCGCTACATACGCCGATGTTACTCGTCCAAACCTAGGATCGGTGGTCTCAATATCCGAAGGGAGAATGTGACTTGGGAAATGCTTAAATACATTGTGCATACTGCCCCTAAAAACCACCTTCACCATATGAAAATTTTCGAGCAGGCAACCATTCCCAAGCTAATGCTTGCATCGCTCCGCGAAATTAACATCTGCTATCAAAACTGGAATATTTTATAGAAATTTCATAAGGTTAATATACCTCCGATAAGCTTCAATTATTTATCAGAGGTTGTACTTCGCTTAGATTAATTATCTGGCTCGTTCAATGTGCTGGGGATGACATCAATCCTGTCCGCTCTTCGCTCATAGCGGACCGTTCCCGGTCTTAGGTCCGCTTTGTGCCAAAAGCGGACGTTGAAGAATTGATTTAGGGCGAAGGCGGGCCCTAAATATATTAGGGCTTTCATTTTAAGCTCTGGCTCTATGGATAGGTGGGTAAACCGCAATTTCAGCAAAATTGCAGTGGCTTTTTTTCTCTGAAGACAAGAGCAATAGATATTCACAACGTCGGCATCTGATTTTGTTCTGCACCGCTTAAAATAGAGCTTAACAGTACCGGAGTGCTACATGCCGTGCTGTTTTGCCAGCCATTGACTGGCCGTTGTAGTTGAAATTCTCTGACGGTGATTGTAAGTATTGCGCTTACTCCAGGCTACGCCGTCTGGCCGTGCGAAAGCAATTCGGTAATTTGCACCAATATCTTGCGGATTGTGCTGCGCATCACCCTGAAGCTGTTGCCTGTCCAGTAATTTTCTGTTTACTTTGATGCCCCAGTAAGCACTCATTAAATCCGCAAGCTCGCTGTAAGTCAGCGTATCACCTGCAATATAGACAATCTCGTTTTTGAAAGTGGGCTGATGGAAGAAAATGTCCGCAGTCAGCTTGCCAATGTCTTCTGGTGTAGTTAGCGTTACCGCGTGCTTCCAGTCTCCTAAGGCACAGACGGTTTTACTTTGCGCGTCAATCACACCAAAACCGGGCTCAAACAAATAGCTGGTAAAAATGCCTGTGGATACGATGACCCACGATGTTGCGTTTTGCTGGCGTAAAAGGTGGCGAACTTCGAGCTGTTCATCCCAAACTTGTTGACCGCTGCCTTTACCCACTACGTCATAATCAACGCCAAATTGCCATGGGAAGTAGCGGGCTACAGCCGCTTTGAATACCGCCTGCGTAATTTTTATCTGTGTTCCCGGCCCGCCGACAAAACCACTGCAGTTGATGACGGCGTCGAAAGCAGCAAATAGTTCACTCAGTTCATCAATACTGTTTTCCTGCAGATCGCCCTCTACTACAGCGATTCCAAGCTTCGTCAGTTCATCCAGCCGTGCCTTGCGCGAGCCAGAAATGGCATAAGCGGCTTCGCTTCTAAGTAACACGCTAATTTTTACATCGGTATGTTCCTGCACTTTATTGCTCATCGCTCTCAATACCTGAATACCAAGCTCGCCTGCACCGAGTATTAAAACAGTATCTTTAGATTTCTTTTCAGTATTCATTGTTGCTTCCTGTTGTATTAAAACGTCATCCTGACAGCTGACATGACCTGGTTCAATTAGGCACACGCATGATACCGGAGGTGATATGGAGTCTGAGCGGGAAGCACTGTTGCAATTTTCCAGGGAATTTTGTGAGGAATTAAGCAACGATGATGAGGGCCTAAAACGTGAGATCCTGGCTCATGCAGGTAATCGCTGGTCGCTGGGCGTGCTGCATATTCTTGGTACTAACGGACCTCTTCGTTACGGAGAGTTACGCCGCTACCTTACGAGTGTCACTCAAAGAATGCTGACGCGAACACTGAGACATCTGGAGCGGGACGGGCTTATATCTCGCTATGATTATGAGGAAAAGTTGCCCCGGGTGGTTTATGCGATTACAGATATGGGAAAAGAAATGCTTCTGCGGATGCTACCTTTATGGTCTTGGATTATTACATCCGCAAGCTATTTCCGGGAAACAAGAGCACAGTATGACGGTGATTGAATCTTTTGGTGACAACATGGCAAAAAGAGACTTGAGGAATTTTTGCATGTTAAAACTCTCTTCAAGAAAGCTGCAACGTGATATTGCAGCCTACATTGAGAGCCGATAGGTCTGCTTCTCGCTCATAGTAGACCTTGCCACGCGAGCATGTCCGCTTTGTGCCAGAAGCGGACATCGATTAAAATTGCTGTGAATTAAACGCCACGAGATTTCTCTAATTTGATGTCAGTGCCATTGAGATCTGTTTCATTACCCCAACCGAGCTGCATATAAAATTTCGCCGCTCGACTATTTTTATCGGTTTCCAACCAGGCAATCTCATGATGTTGGAATAACTCCTGCTCAGCTAGCCTAACAAGCCTGCGACCTATTCCTTTGCCTTCATATTCAGGCAGAACAAAGGCTGCAAACAGACAGCCTTCATCCGGCAAAATCATGGAGAAGCCAATAATTTTGTTATTTTCAGTCGCAACCCATGCGCAAAGACTTTTTTCAATCATATCGCCTACGACGCCTTCGGTAATACCCATCTGCCGCATCTCTTCACGACTCAGGTGATTCTCCATTACCGATGTTCTGACGTCGAACATACCCTCGATATCAGAGAGTTGAGCTGTTCTTACGTAGATACTCATTAGTCTAACTCCATGTATGACAAAATAATTTTCATAATAATGTCAAAATAAAATCAACGGAATATAAAGTTTAAGGTAGCTAATTATGTCCGCTGTTCGCTCATAGCGGATTTCCCGAGGTTGCAGCGACCTATGCGCAGCCGTTACGTTGTCTAATTGCATGCGGATGAAGGGATTACAGTGGTGGTGTACAGTTAAATTTTCTTTCCGTGACGACTGTTCCTCAACCTCGCCTTTTGCTAGCCTATGCGGCTGGACTGCTTCCAGCCGCATTAGCGTTGCCGGTTAAGGAGTTTCCATGTCGCCTTTCAATAAACACCGCCCCTTCATTTCCCTTTCTCGTCGTCAGCGTCGTAAAAAAGTCATCGAACTTAAAAACCGTATCTATCGTGGACGTCAGCGTTGTGGCGGGTTGTTCTATGATGATTGCGATATCCAATACTACAAAGATAACCCTGACCATATTTGGGCATGGAGTGATATCTATTTTGTCGGCCGCGATCCCGCCGATCTCTGGAATGCTGAAATCATCACGGCTAAGTTGGCCTTTCAAGATGCGGTACATGATCGCGCATTCAATGAAACCTGGGCGATGCTCAGTCAGCAGGAACAAGAAGAAGAGGCGCGATATGAAACAACTCCCAATGTGAATAGCAAAGGCAAAATCGTTAGCCGTACCTTTCTACACCGAGAAAAACAGGCTTATGCGATTTTTGGTGGGCTGACATTTTGGCAGTTTGTTGAGAAGCGTGAGCAGGAAATAGGACAAGATGAACAGCAGGATGTATGTTGTAGTTATCAATTTCTGCCGGGGTTCGCTTATGGGCATGGGCTACGGATGGTTGTTGATGCTGAGGCGCTGAGTGTGCCAGTTATTGAGGCTTCGATTGGAGATTTTTTGAAAAGAGTGAGTGACGTGCCTAGGGGACAGCGATTTATAAGTGGGAGGATTTAAGATGCGAGTGTCCATTAATTAGGGAATAGGAGGGAGTTAACCTTTATCACCCTCCCATATTATTATTTCCCAGTGGATTTACTAGGTTTTAATCCTGGAGTATTTCCGAGAGTATCTTTGTTGTCACGCCGACGCTGATCAGGCTTTCCTGTCGATTTAGCTATTGGTTTTGGACCAGGTTTAAGACCCATGATATTTATCCTTCTAATTTAAGAGGGGCTGCCCTCCTATCCGGTTTTATGGCATAGCTCAAAAAATAACAAGAGGATTAATACGTCACATGCCAGTTAAATTATTATTTTTGATCAGTGTCATTTTATGGCATGTAGCGGGCTTTCGAATGGAGCATTATTCACCATTTGCTATGCGGTTCTAACTAATATTGATGAGCCGGGGTTGTTAACCTGGTTATCCCTCTTAATGCTTTCTTCTTACGTGCATCACAATCTCTTTCTGAATTCATATCACGCTGAAACAATAGGATTTATCATTTTCAAACCATAGTTATCAATGAGGCCATCTATGAACAGCACAGTATACGATGCTTTCCGCTGCCTGAACTTACTTGCGACAGCGACTCGTCCGCATGGAATTCGTGAAATGGGACGGGAGCTTGGACTGGATTCAGCTAAGGTTACGCGATTGATACAGACCTTGCTGACATTGGATATGGTACAGCGCGATGCCAACCGCAAATACAGTTTAGGTATCGGTATCCACCGCTTGTCGGCTCACGCGATTCACAATTCAGCATTTTACAATGCGGTAATGGACTTACTTGAAGAGAGCGGGAATCACGCCATCTCCATCGTGATCGGTGTTCTAAGTGGAAATAAGGTGGTCTATTTGATTCATACCCGCGGCGGAAAGAGTATTGCGCGTGCCATAGGCAATTATGAGTCATATCCGGTCCATGATTCGGTGATCGGCATTAAGCTTCTATCAGCGATGAGCGACGAAGAGATTATCAGCCAGATTGGTATCCACGATTATCAACTGCTGAGAAATGATATTGACGAGTCGCGTCGGCATCAGGTGTTTGCCAAAAATTTTGGTGCGGGAGATTACCGTCTGGCATGTAATATTCCCGGCATGCAGGCAGCGATCGCACTATCGAATATCAGCAGTGAAAAAATGGATATTGAGAGCTTACGTTTGTACCTTACGTCGGCAGCGAAGAAAATTAGCGGAGAATCACTGCCGATGCTGCAGCAGTAACTCGCAACGAGCAGCTGTCTCAGACACGAGCTGCCCGGTTTTATATAGCGTAGAACCCAGTCCCACACTGTCGTAATAACGCAGGAACTCAGTTGCATTTTCCACCCCTACCCCGCCCACGGCTGAAAAGCTTACGGGCTGAGAGAGTGGACCTTTCACCAGTTGAGGATAATTTTTCGGTAGCGAATAGGCCGGAAAAACTTTCATCACATCCACTCCCAGATCGATAGCAGTGAATATTTCACTCGGCGAAAACACCCCCGCGTACACTACAAGTCCGTATAGTTTAGCCTGCGCAATCACAGCCGGGTTTAAATTAGGAGTCAGAATAAAATCCGCAGCGGCTGCAAAACTGCGCTGCACCTGATCTTCCGTGGTGACAGTTCCCACGCCAAGCTGGATATCATTCCCAAAGCGATGGCGGACTTGTCGCAGGCTGATTTCCCAGTTAGGTGAATTGGTAGTGATTTCTATACGATGAATGCCCTGCTCAACCAGGCAGGCAATATGCGGCACTGCGTCTTCTGGCGTTATCCCGCGGAGGATAGCGATGATTTGCTTATTATCCACCATAACTAAATACCCCATTTAATCCGGCTATGATTGCGTCTTCGGCGGCTAAGAGTTCATAACGACGATGCAAAACCTCACATGCCAATCGATAACGTGGCAAAAGCATTTCACTACCAATAAAGCATACCGTTTTATCGCCGCTGGGATGTCCGCATGCAACTTCGTATCCAATGAGCAATCCGGAAAGCCAGGAAGCGGCCTGTTCCTGTGCCAAAGCACCAAGAATATAACGGCCTCGGCAGCGAAACAGTTCCGTCACCAGTTCAACTTTTTCATGCACCACTGATAGCGCGGTTTCGACTCCCGCCTGAAAAGCGGCCGGTGAGTGAACTTGCTCCGGCAGCCCTTTACCCACCACGGATTGATTGAGTAACAAATGATAAAGTTCGCCAGTCATCAAGGTCTGCATCTCAGTGACCTGCTGCTGCGAGCGTTCAACCCACAGCCATTTGCTGTGGGTGCCGACGGCGGCGAATGTGGAGGCATCAGAAAGCGTGAGCGCACCCGCCAGTTGCATCTCTTCACCACGGCAGATCTCATTCACTCGTTTATCGCAAATACCGGGCCGTATGGTCAGCGGATTTGGCAGGATACCCGGCAGTTCCAGGCCTTTACCCAGCAGTTGCGAAAAACTAAGTGGCATATTGAGGTAACCGGCGTCAGCAATACCGATATTGCTGCCAATCATGCCGCAGAGCAGCACGGGTATTTGTTCATCGTAAGCATCCTCTAGCCGATGCAGCTGCTGCTTTAAAATCTCAGGCAACGCTGAGCGCTGGCACTTGCCGACGCCGCAGCTGTCTTGCACAGATTTAATCACTACGCCATCGCGCACGCTGAGGGCGCGAAAGTTGCTGGTACCCCAATCCACCGCGATATAGTTCATGGACGTCCTCCTAACACGGCGAGAGGCAGGAAATCCGTGATCTCTTTCAATTCCCGACGCGTGGCGTCATCCAGACTTTTCGCCGGCTCACGTACATAATCGCTGGCAAAAATCCCTGCCTGATGCAGCACTGTTTTATGTATGGCTACCCCGATCCCCGGTTGCACTCCATAGCGCAGGAAAGGTAGATAGCGATAAAACAGCGCTTGCGCTTCCTGACGATCTTGCTGCCATGCCGCCAGGATGGCGTTAATCACGTCCGGGAATTCGCAAGCAGGCATGGTGCCCGTTACACCACGGCATAACTCCTCAAAGAGGAAACCTGCGTTCAAGCCGCCAAACAGGCCTACGCTATCTCCAAGCGCCTGTTTTAACGCAGTGATTTTCAACGTCGTCGGCGGTTGTTCCACTTTGATATACCTGATGGCAGGAAAGTCCTGACACAAACGCACCAGCGTCGAAACGGGAATGTTAACGCCCGTCATCAGAGGCGCGTCCTGGATCATGATATCGATTTCGCAGGCCTGGCATATGTCTCGCCAGAAGTGATAGATCTCCTCCGGACCGGGCTTAACCACCGAAGGCGGATTGACCATCGCCACCTGAGCTCCCCAGCGATGCACCCTGTTGATGTCTTCAATGGCAACAGCGGATGAAGCACCGCCAGCAGCAGCCACCAGCGGTAAATCCCCCACCAGCTTTTTGACGCAAAAGAACAGGGTCTGCTTTTCATCCTGCGTTAAGGCGTAGCCTTCGGAAGCATTGCCAAACAATGCAAGACCATCAATGCCTTGTTGCAGCAGAAATTTCACCAGACGTTCAATGGATGCCAAATCCAGCTGGCCCTGCTCATCAAATGCCGTGGCGAGAATGGGTATGTTACCTTTTAACATGCAGCCTCCATCATCACGTCGCGCACGCGATCTTCATCAATTTCAATGCCTAACCCTGCGCCCTGCGGCAGGTGATACTCACCGCGTTCGCAAATCAGTGGCTGCTTGAGCAGTTGATTAGCGAGGGCAAAAACTGGCGGCTGATATTCGAGCATAAACAGGTTGGGTATGGCGGCGGCAACATGGATCGATGCGGCGATGCAAGGACCTAGACCCACGCTTAAATGCGGTGCCACACGTAAATTCCATGTCTCGGCCAGCGACGCGATATGCATCAGCTCGCTAATGCCGGTTCTGCCGACATCGGGCTGAAGGATATCTGCAGCGCGCTGTTCAATCACCGCTTTGAATTGATAACGCGTACGCTCGGTTTCACCTAACGCAATGCTGACCGCACTTTTGGCACGCAATTCGCAGTGGCCGACGATATCTTCTGGCAGCAGTGGTGCTTCGAGAAAGCCGACGCCCAGCGCGTGCAGTTGCGCTGCTAAATCAGTAGCGTCTGCCACACCGTAATTCCAGTGCGCATCAATGAAGACTTGCGCCTCATCGCCGAGCGTTTCACGAATGGCTCGAATATTTTTAATGTCTTCTCGCACGCCGTAGCCCAGAGCTAACTTAACGGCATTAAAGCCTTTCTCCTGCCATTGCCTGGCGAGGCGGCTGCGGCTTTCAATATCAGGCTCAGGTAAACCCGAGACATAGCAAGGGATCACATCGCGAAAGGCACCGCCGAGTAGTTGATGGACCGGAAGACCAAGAATTTTTCCCTTGAGATCCCACAATGCGATATCCACACCTGCAATAGCGTCGATATGATAACCACCGGTATGTCCACGATCGCGCATGGAGTCATACATCCTTGAGTTGAGCACGCCGCCAGAGAATGGCGATTCCCCTATCAACAATGGCGCGAACAGCTGCTTAATCAGTTCTGCGATCACCTGAGGCACCACGGGCGCCAGGGCTTCTCCCCACCCTACATGCCCTTCGCTACTGGTAATTTTCACCAGGCAGGTTTCCATCTTGCGTGAGTAGACGCAGCGGTATTCTGGACGATAGTAATAATCCGGGCCGGTTCCGTCCGGCTTACCGCCGAGGTAGGCATGCTCCGGGGTGATTTTGAGTGGGAAACATTCCACTTTCGTTATGTGCATAAAGGCTCCAGTTTCCGTTAATTCAACACTTTTCCGGCAGTTTCTTTTGCAAACCACACTGCAATGAATGAAATTAGCGCGGTGATCATCACGTACCAGGCGGGTGACAGCGGATCTCCCGTTAAGGAGATCAGGCTGGCGGATGCCAGGGGTGTTACACCGCCAAACACCGCCACAGTCAGGTTGTAGGACATCGCGATGCCGCCATAGCGAATCGCTGTGGGGAACAGTTCGACCATTGCTGCGCCACAGCCACCGTTAAACAACGCAACACACACACCCAATACACTCATTGCCGCGATAGAGCTGCCCACCGATCCCTGTGTCATTAGCAGCATGGCGGGATAGGTCAACAGGATGAAACCAGCGCATGCCACCAGCATCAGCGGCCGTCGTCCCCATCTATCAGACAAGTAGCCCGTGATTGGCATGCAAATAGCGACGCTCAGTAAGCCCAGCGTGGTGATGAGATAAGAATCAGTACGGCTGTAGTGCAGATGCGTAGACAAATAGCCGGGCATAAAGGATTGCAGCACCCAGCTGCTGACCGCTTTGATCACGACGAAACCGGTACAAAACAGCAACGCCGACAATGAGGTTTTCAAGGCTGTGTGCAGTGGCGATTTTTCGATTTTGCCGGTGGCTTTTAACTTGTGAAATTCAGCCGAATCTTCCATGTTGCGGCGCATATATAACCCACCCAATCCGAGCGGTGCTGCGAGCAGGAAAGGAATGCGCCATCCCCAGTCATTCATTGCCGTCTCACCCAACCAATAGGTCAACAGCAGCACCAGTCCAGAGCCGCAAACAAACGCCATGAAACTGAAGTTCTCACTCCAGCAGGTAAGCGTGGCGCGACGATGCGGCTCAGCGCTTTCTGCCAGATAGGTGATTACGCCGGAACTCTCACCACCTGCGGCGAATCCTTGTACTAATCGAGTCATCACCAACAGCACCGGTGCGACAATTCCCACCTGATGCCAGGTCGGCAGAATGCCCATCACAAATGTAGATATTGAGGTGATGACAATTACCGTCACCAACACTTTGCGTCGTCCCAGACGATCGCCCATGGAACCGAAAAAGAAGCCACCCAGCGGGCGCATTAAAAAGCCGGATCCAAATACAGCAAAAGATTTCAGAAGTGCGGTAGCAGGGTCAGAACTGACAAAGAAGTTACTGGCAATAATCGCCGCCAGGGTCCCATATAAGCCAAAATCGAACCACTCGATAAAATGACCAATCCCGGCTGCCATCATGATTTTGGCAGTACGCTTTGGCGGATTATTGGTTTTTGTCGCCACGTACTCACCGCCATACTGACGGGTTGAATTCTCCATACGACCTCCAGAAGGTAAATGTCACGCCATAGAGAGACGCGTCATGTCTTGGAAGTTAGCGTATGAATTTTGATGAGATATTGCGCCGGCGATGAGAGATAGCGTGAAGCCAATCAAAGAACAAATCCGGCAATTGCTTCACATAGTGAAGCAGAGAAGAGATCCCTTACAAAGCGCCTAATGTAAGCCGGGTTTATAGTTATCAGACCAAGCCATTACGTATAATCCCAAAGCTTTGCCTATGCTGCCGGCGGTTTTATTCAATGCGTATATTTCATGTCAGTCCACCAAAAAACCGAATCGAAACATATGGTGTCAGCACATATCTCCTCGTCATTGAAACAGCGCTAAACGAGCTATCCTTCCATAAGGAGGAACAACCTATGTGCGGAAGATTCACACAGTTCCAGAACAGAGATACCTATTTTGATGCCCTTAGTGTAGCTGATGGTGACTACATCCATGATCCTGAACCTATCGGGAGGCCGGGCTTTTTGATCCTTTTATCCGTCTCATTGTTCGTATTGTAAAAGGCGATCCGCTTAAAGTGGTGATCGGCACTGCTATCCTTGATATCAGCGTGGCGCTCGACGGCGATGGTGCCACCACCTATCTCATCTGTACGGCAGCACTTCTTCCACTGTATCGTCGGCTGGGAATAAAGCTTCAGTACATGGCCACCGTACTGCTGCTTTCAATCGGCGTAATGAACATGCTCCCGTGGGGAGGACCAACAGCGCGCGCTGCCAGCGCCATGAAGGTAGACGTTGGAGAGCTCTTTATGCTGCTTCTGCCCATTATGATCTGTGGCCTTGCCTGGGTAGTGCTGGTTGCCGTTATTTTTGGACTGCGCGAACGTCGCCGGCTTGGGGTGATTAAAATCGATCTGAGTGAAGAGACCGGGCAGCTTACATCTGTAACTAATTATCGTTATCTCTTTAATTCAGCGCTGACCATTGCCCTACTGGTTATGTTAATTCTGGGCATGCTTCCTATGGCAACACTGTTTATGATCGCCTTTGCAGTGGCGATGCTAGTGAATTTCCCTAACCTGAAGCATCAGAAGGAGCTCCTTGCCAAACATGCAGAGAACGTGCTTGCCATTGTTTCTCTCATTTTTGCAGCAGGAATTTTTACCGGCATCCTGTCCGGAACAGGTATGGTAGATGCCATGTCTAACAGTCTTGTAAATTCACTGCCAGCCTCAGCCGGCCCCTGGCTCGGCATCCTCACGGCGCTGATCAGCATGCCGTTCACCTTCTTCATGACAAACGATGCGTTCTATTTTGGCGTTTTACCCATTCTTGCGCAGACAGCGACAAGCTACGGAATCTCGCCTATGCAGATGGCCGTTGCTTCACTGATTGGACAACCTGTTCATCTGCTCAGCCCGCTTGTTGCGTCAACTTACCTTCTTGTCGGCATTCTTAATCTGGATTACGGGCTGAATCAGCGCGCAAGCCTTAAATGGGCGGTGGGAACAGTATTGTGCATGCTGTCAGGCGCCATCGTGCTTGGCACATTACCGCTACACAACTGATCTATACACGTTAATTAATTCGCTGTGATTTAACGCTGCCCTTATTAATTATAAGGGCAGCGTTAATGTACGCTTTTCGCTAAAAACAGAAATTGGCCTGGCGTCGTCCACTCTTTTCCCTAAGCGGGCTTTGCAAACATCACGGTTTAATTAAAGGATAACAGCTAATAATATGTGGGTCTCATTGGCTGCGTTCCATCAATTCAAGCGTCTGACCATCAGGACTTTGTAAATATATTACTCTGGTACCCTGCATGGGTCCTGACGACACTGTTTGAGGTTTACCCGGCGTCTTCCAACCGTAGTCCGATACTTTGCCTAAGAGCGTATCAAGATCCTCAACCATAAAAGCAAGGTGAGCGTAGCCTGGGATATAGGGCGCTGAAGGTTCTTCTGGCTGCTCAATGTTATTGTATTGGAGTAATTCAATTCGGATATCAGCCAGTTCAAGCAAAGCCATCCGTACATCAGCTCCCCTTGCACCTGTAACCTCATCGATTATAGGCCCAGACATTTTTCCTTCACGTAATAATTTACCGCCAAGAATCTGAGTCCAGAATAATAATGAGTCTTCAATATTTTTAACTGAAAAACCAACGTGATTGACACTTAAGATCATGTGATTACCTACTGATTTTTGAAAGTCCATCAGCCAACTATATAAAAAGAATGCTTTATTTCTACACCATAAATGCGCGAACGTTTTACAAGCCTGCATCCTTTATCGATAAATTGCGAATATCCTCTTTTTGCTCAAAGCGGTCTCTAATTTCCAATCGCGCAAAGGGGCTGCAGCGATTCAGTGAAGCACTTTTATGTTGAAAGAGAGCATATGGTAGGAACATTTGAGGATAAGCAGAATGCTACTGGAAAAGCTCAGGTTGCTTTAAGTTCGGAGGAAGGACAGTGAACTCTGGTTTTTCATCAGGGAACGCCAGCAGCACATGGTGCTTAGGTTCAAGATGCGGTGTTATGTTTGATGTGACAGAACTACCTAAGCCGTCATCATTTTGACGTCCGCTTTTGGCTGTATTATCAGCCGAAAATCTCATCCTAACCAGCTACTGATAACGGCATTTCGCCGTTAAGAGATGCGCTTTCATGCAGCAAGCCCCAACGCAACTGCACCTAAACAATGCATTCGGCAAAAAGCTGATCGGCACTTTTCACAAATGTCCTCCTTTTTAAAACCACATGAATATCTATGATCGGCCACACATTTTACAATCTGTTTACCTGGCAGCGGCGAAAATCTGTGCAAAGTAGTGTCCAGCGGCAAACGAGATTTATGCCCTGGCACGTCAATTGCTTTAGCTAACCAATGTCAGCCGCAGCAACCTGACAACCTGTGCGCGTTATTAAATCCATCAAATTGATTTAATAAAACACCCTCTTTTTGCATCAAGGCGGAAAACACCATGAAAATCCGATTCAACCCAGTCATAAAAGGTTGTTTTGCAGCAGTTCTGTTAGCCAGCGTAGGCAGCGCGGTAGCGGCAACCACGTTGAATGCATTGTTTATGACGCAGGCGGCGTATAGCGAAAATGATATCCGCGCCATGACGCAGGCGTTTCAGAAAACGCACCCAGACGTGCAGGTTAATCTTGAGTTTGTGCCGTACGAAGCGCTGCATGACAAAATTGTTGCGGCGCGTGGCGCGGGCGGTAACGGCTACGATGTGGTGCTGTTCGATGCCATCTGGCCGGCAGAATTCACTAAGTTCGATCTATTGCAGGACGTCAGCAGCCGCATCAGCGCTGATGAAAAAGGGCAGATTTTCCCCGGCGCAATGAACACCGTTGAGTTCAAAGGCAAAACCCTCGGCATGCCGTGGATTCTCGATACCAAATATCTCTATTACAACAAAGCGATGCTGGAAAAAGCCGGTATCACCACCCCGCCGCAAACCTGGCAGCAGGTGATGGATGACGCGCGCATCATCAAGCAGAAAAACATCGTGAAATATCCGCTGGTGTGGAGCTGGTCGCAGGCGGAAGCGCTGGTGTGCGATTACACCACGCTGGTATCAGGTTTCGGTGGCAAGTTCTATAACAACGACAAACTCGATTTCTCCTCCCCGGCCTCGTTGCAAGCGGTGAAGCTGATGAAAAGCTCGCTGGATGAAGGCTTGAGCAATCCGGCTTCACGCGAATATCTGGAAGAGGATGTGCGTAAAGCCTTCTCCAATGGCGATGCGGCTTTCGCGCTCAACTGGACCTACATGTACAACATGGCCAACGATCCTAAACAAAGTAAGGTCGCCGGCCAGGTGGGCATCGTTCCCGCGCCAGGCGATGCGCCGGGCAAATTCGGTGCGGTAAACGGTTCGATGGGCCTTGGCATCACTAAAGGCAGCGCGCATGCGGATCAGGCATGGCAATACATTCGCTACATGACTTCACAGCCGGTACAGAACCAATACGCCACGCTGAGTCTGCCGATCTGGAGAAGCTCGTATCAGGATCCGGCGGTGCTGAAAAACCAGGAAAGCCTGATCGCGGCGGCGGATAAGTCGCTTAACGTGATGCTGTCGCGTCCGGAAACGGCTGACTATTCGCGTCTCTCCAACACGCTGCAGCAGCAGTTGCAGCAGGTGCTGGTGGGCAGTGCAACGCCAGATGCCGCGCTGCAAGCGGTAGATAAGAGTGCGGCGCGTCTGCGCTAAGGGGCAACAATGCTGAGTTTGCGTCAACGCGAACAACGGCAGGCATGGGTGCTGCTGGCACCCATGTTGTTGGTGATGCTGTTGCTCACCGCATGGCCGCTGTTACGCACCATCTGGCTGAGTTTCACCGATGCCGCCCTGATCGGCAGCGGTGAAGCGCCGGGCTGGATTGGCTTTGAAAATTATCTGTTCGCCATCACCGATGCGGATTTCCGCAGTTCGCTATGGCGCACGCTCTATTTCACCGTGGTGTCGGTGGCAATTGAAGGCGTGATCGGCGTGCTGGTAGCGCTGTTGCTGAACCAGAAATTCGCCGGTCGCAACGTGCTGCGCGTGCTGGTGATTTTGCCGTGGGCGCTGCCGACCATCGTTAACGCCATGATGTGGCGTCTGAATTTCAACCCGGATTACGGCAGCATCAACGCCCTGCTGACGCAGTTAGGGATCATTGATGGCTATCGCAGCTGGCTGGGTTCGCCGGATTCGGCGCTCAACGCGGTGATGTTCGCCGATATCTGGAAAAACTATCCGCTGGTGACCTTACTGGTGCTGGCGGCGTTGCAATCGATCCCCGACGATCTGTTCGAAGCCGCACGGCTGGATGGCGCATCGGCGTGGCGGCGTTTTCGTGCCATCACCTTCCCGGCGATTGTTGGCCCGCTCAGCGTGGCGCTGGTGCTGCGCACCATCGACGCCTTCAAAATTTTCGACATCATCTACGTAATGACGCGCGGCGGTCCGGTCGATAGCACCAAAACCCTGAGTTTTTACGTGTATCAGGAGTCGTTTAGCTACTTGCGTGCTGGCAGCGGCGCGGCCTACGCGATGTTGATGACCTTGCTGTGCGCGGTGCTGATCACGCTTTACATGTTGTTACTGTGGCGCCAGCGCCGCAAAGGAAGCGCTCATGAAGGTTAAATTGCGCCATGTCGGTAAATACGCCGCCGCGCTGCTGGTGGCGTTCTCAGTGTTAGCGCCGATGGGCTGGCTGTTTTTGATGAGCGTCAGCGCCGCCAGCGATCTCACCCGCGTACCGCTGGAGTGGCTGCCGCGCCAGTGGGATTTCACCCGCTACGGCAAGCTGCTGTCGCTGGAGCCGGGCCAGCCGGGCGTACTGTTTCTGCATGCACTCGGCAACAGCCTTTTAGTCGCCACCGGCGCGACAATCATCTGCTTACTGCTGGCCATTCCGGCAGCGTTCAGCTTCTCGCGCTACCGCGGGCGCGACGGCTGGCTGTTTGCCTCGCTTGCCATCTATATGGTGCCGCCGGTGGCATTCGTGTTGCCGCTCTACTTCCTGTTGCAGCAGTTCGATCTGCTCAACACGCGGCCCGGATTGATCATTGTTTACTGCTCGCTGATTCTGCCGTTCCTTACCTGGATGCTGAAAAACCAGTTCGATACGCTGCCGCAGGATATTGAGCAGGCGGCGCGGCTCGACGGCCTGCGCGTCTGGCAAGTGCTGTTACGCATTACGCTGCCGCTGGCGAAGCCGGTGTTGGGGGCCGCCGCACTGTTTGGCTGGCTGCTGGCGTGGGACGAATTTTTCTATGCGCTGCTGTTTACCAGCAATATCGCCGCACAAACCTTACCGGTCACCATTGCCGGATTTACCGCCGGACGCGCCACCGATGATGGCTTGATCGCTGCCGTTGGCATTCTGGCGTCGGTGCCACCGCTGTTTATTGCCATCTGGCTGCAGAAGACGCTGGTTAGCGGCCTTGCCAGTGGCGGGAGCAAAGGATAATGGAGCAGAAACTCACCGCCACGCTGTATGTGGTGGGTAACATTAATGTCGATTTGATCATGGGCACGCTGGATAACTGGCCGCAGCGCGGTACTGAAGTGATGCTGAATCACAGCGAACTGCGTCCTGGCGGCTCGGCGGGCAACTGCGCGCTGGCGCTGGAAGCGATGCAGGTGCGCCATCGCGCGGTCGCCAATCAGGGCAATGATGGCCTGAGCGCCTGGCTGGCGAGTCATTTTCCGCACAGCGCTGCGCACTGGACGCGCTACAGCTGCGAAACCTCGCTTACCGTTGGCGTGACGCATTCGGATCACGAACGCTCTTTCCTGAGTAATCTCGGCCATATCGTGCAACTCACCGCGCAGGATGTGCTGGATCAACTGCCGGCTACCGCGTCTGACGGCGATATCGTGCTGCTGTGCGGCACCTTTTTGTGTCTGCATCTGTATGACGATTATCCGGCGCTGCTCGCCGAGCTACAGCAGCGCGGCTTTGTCACCGCCGTCGATACCGGCTGGCCGCCACAGGGCTGGACAAACGAAGTGCGTCAGCAGATCACGCATTGGCTGCCGCTGTGCGACTGGCTGCTGCTCAATGAAGTGGAAACGCTGGGATTGGCGGCGTCAGACGACTTGCCCGCCAGCGCGCAAATGCTGGCGCAACAGCTGAGCGGACGCGGCGGCTGCGTGGTGAAATGTGGCCCGCATGGCGCGCGCTGCTGGCAGGCAGATAACTCAGTAAGTCAGCCTGCACGTCCTGTCACGGTGGTGGATACCATCGGCGCGGGCGACAGTTTCAACGCCGGATTTCTCACCGCCCTGCTGCATCAGCAAGATCTCACCACGGCTTTGCAATGGGGGATTTCGGTGGCGTCACTGGCTATTAGCACCTTGCCGCGTCGTTATCCCGACTGGCATCAACTGCAACTTTCCCAGGAGTTTTAAATTATGGCCAGTGTTGAACTCGTAAAAGTGGCCAAACGCTACGCAAAACAGTCGGTGCTGCATCCGCTCGATCTCACCATTCCTGACGGCAGTTTTACCGTGCTGGTTGGCCCATCCGGCTGCGGAAAATCGACGCTGTTGCGCTTGCTGGCCGGGTTGGAGAGCTTGTCGGATGGCGCGATCCTGATGGACAAAGTGCAAATCAACGACCGCGATCCAGCCGATCGCGATATCGCCATGGTGTTTCAGAGCTATGCGCTCTATCCGCACTTAACCGTGGCGGAGAATCTGGCGTTCCACATGCAGGTGAAGAAGGTGAAGCGCGAGGAGCAGCACACTAAAATTGCGCGTATCGCCGGAATTCTTGGCATCGATAAGCTGCTGCAACGCTATCCGCGTGCACTGTCAGGCGGACAGCGTCAACGCGTGGCGATGGGCCGCGCGATGGTGCGAAATCCCAAAGTGTTCCTGTTCGATGAGCCGCTGTCGAACCTCGATGCGCAGCTGCGTATGGAGCTACGCGCCGAGATCAAATCGCTGCATCAGCGTTTCAAAACCACCATGGTTTATGTGACGCACGATCAGGTTGAGGCGATGACGCTGGCCGACCAAATTGTGGTGATGAAGGATGGCCGCATCGTGCAGCAAGGCGCGCCGCTGGCGATTTACGATCGTCCGGCGGATACCTTTGTCGCACGCTTTATCGGCTCACCGCCGATGAACCTGTTAACGGCACAGCTGATTGCCCGCGATGGCGTGCCCGGCGTGCAGTGCCAGGATCTGTGGCAGCCGTTGCCCGCGCGTTGGCAAGCGGCGGCGCGCGAACGTGCTGGCGCAGCCGTGACGCTCGGCGTGCGCCCGCACGATCTGCTGGAAGCCAGCAGCAACGCTGCAGCGTTGGTGAAAGTGGTGGAGATCACCGGCGAATCCACCTTGTTGCATCTCGAATGGCACGGTCAGCCGCTGCATATGCAGATCGCCGGACGTCATGCGGCTGTCAGCGGCGAGAGCATTATGCTGGGCTTCAACGCCGAGAAGATTCATCTGTTTGATGCGGAGACGGGATTAAGGTTGGTTGAGTCGCTTTAAGTCGGTGCTCAGGCCAGAAAAGGCCCTTAAGATTGTCATTGCTGTTTAGGGGGCGCATGAGCATCCTATTCGCCCAATCGTTAGTTTCCGTATTGGAGTGCGTACATTGCGCTGAATAGGATGTTCTCGTGAGCTGTCAGAAAGATTTTTTTTAATCACTGAAAACGGTAACATAGGCATCCAATGATCATCCTTGCCGCATCGTTTCATCTTTTAAATTTTCAATGTGGCCTTTTCATATGTGCGGGTATTGTTATGCGGTTCCTGAAAACGATTAATAGAAATAAAAACAACCTGCTTAGAAAAATAAAAAAAACAGTGTTATTGTGCCTTATCCGAACTATACGCACCCGAGATGCTTTTGAACCTGTTAAAGCGCGTAATATATTGATTCTTCGTCTCGACGACAAAATTGGTGACATGGTCGTGACGACTGGGACTGCATTTAAACTCGCAGAAAAAGGTTACAGAGTCTCAGTGCTCACTGGTCCGGTATGCGGGCAACTGCTCCATAACTGCGACTATTTTGATCAGATTATTCAATATAAAAATCGGATGTCACTTGACCTGTTACACGCTCAGAAATTTGATGTTGTCATCGATTTTGACGATGTTCAGGATTATGAACGTCTGAAGCTGGCATGGCTGATGAGACGTAGCCACCATGTTGGCTTTAATAAAAATCTTCCGGGTATTTATAATGCATCCATCCGTTATCTTGATGCCGAGAAGCATATCACTGAACGCCATAAGCGGGTGCTGGCACTGTTCGATATCCACGAAACCTCATTTCATTATAAACTTGGGTACTGTGCTAAAGAACAAAATAGAGTTAAAAACGCCCTTAACATTACAAATAACGATATTGTCGTTTCTGTGAATCCTTTCTCTGGCGCCACGGATAAAGATTTCTCCGAAGAACAGGTCATCTCTCTCATCTACTTTATTCACTCGATTAATCCGGAGATAAAAGTTGTGGTAATCGGGCAGAGCAACAAAGTACGTTCATTCAGTGCGCATGGTGCTTTAATTATGTCAGAAAGTACCATAAATACCGCAGTTGAAATTGTCCGCATCTCTGACGCGGTAGTGAGTACGGATACTTCCATCGTCCACATTGCTAACGCGCTAAATCGTCCACTAGTGGCACTTTATAATAAGAGGAAGCTCAAGGATACCGGCTTGATCGGCTATAAAACCTGGGCACCAAATTATCCTCAGGGTAATCAGATAGTGGTTGAAAATGATTACATTAGTCATTGTTCAATCAACACAATTTTTCCGGCAGTTGAGACTGCAATCCGGGCAGCAAGTATGCTTAAGCTCCCGTAAACACTTTCATCATCTCTAATGAAAAAAAGCCACCCAACATTGGGTGGCGAAATATAGTTAATCACATGCATAACAACGATATTGGCGAACACTCATTCCTTAAGCATTTCACGACGGCTATTTTACCCTGCTGGCTATTTTATTCTGTCTTCACCGTTTAAAGATAATGTAAAACTCCTCTCAACCTTTAACGAATTAAATACATCTACCAGGTTTTACCAATATTAAACTGGAACTGCTCCGACTTATCGCCTTCATATTTTTTAATCGGCACCGCATACGAAAACACCAGCGGACCCAGCGGTGACTGCCATTGCAAGGCCACGCCACTCGACACGCGAATCTGGCTGGGATCGCCATAATCGGGAATCCCCGCCGCTTTAGTGGCTGCGGTATTCTGCCAGCCGGTATCCCACACGGTGCCGGCATCAACAAACAATGAAGTGCGCAGCGCATCGGCATAGCGCTCGCTGATAAACGGCGTAGGGACAATCAGCTCCGCGCTCACCACCGCCATCGCATTACCGCCCACCGCATCATCCGATTTCTCCACCGGGCAAGCACCGTAACTGCTTTCGCTGCCGCTGCAGCGGTAATAGGCGGCTTTTGGCCCGATGGTGTTGGAGGAGAATCCGCGTACCGAACTGGAGCCGCCGGCATAGAAGTTATCGTAGAACGGCACTTCTTTGCCGCCTAAACCGTCGGCGTAACCGGCTTTACTGCGACCCATCAGCACCCAGCGATGATCGCTGCTCAGCGGCAAGTAGCCATTGGCGGTCAGCGTGCTTTTGTAATAGCTGTTGGTGGAACCTGGAATGGTCACTTTGGTGTTGAAACCGGCGCTCACGCCCGAGGTGGGGAAGAAGCCGCGATCCAGCGAGTTGTAGCTCCAGCCAATGTTCCAGAAGAAATCGTTGGCAGTAAATTTGTCCGCCACGGTGGCATCGTCATCGTCGTCATCGCTGGTGATCACATGCGGATGAATGCCCTGCGAACCCAGATAGCGCCACATTGCTACCTGCGGTGCCATATTGCTGACGCGGTTATAGACGTAATCCAGACCACTGTTCACGCTGCTGTTTTCGCCGATTGGGAAGCTTAACGTGCTACTCGCGCCGAAGCTTTTCAGCGTGTATTCGGAAAGATCGTTATCTTCCGCGCTGTAATCGTTGTAGAACAGTTTGCCGCCAAGACTCACGCCATCCACGGTGAAATAGGGATCGGTGGCAGCGATTTCGACATAGGTTTGATAGCTGTTTTTCGTGCCGCTGAAACTCACAGTATTGCCGGTGCCCATCCAGTTATCCTGGCTAACACCAAGCTGATAACTGATGCCGCTGTCGGTGCCGTAACCCAGTCCAACGTTGAAGGTGCCGGTATTGCGCTCCTTCACTTTGTACACCACGTCCACCTGATCCGGGCTGCCCGGCACGCGCTGCGTATCTACATCTACGCTTTCGAAATAACCGGTACGATTAAGGCGCGCCTTGCCCTGCTCCACCTGATTGCTCGCCAGCCACGCGCCTTCCATCTGGCGCATTTCACGACGCAGCACCGCATCTTTAGAGGTATCGTTGCCCGAGAAACGCACCTGTCGCACCGAGAAGCGCCGCCCGGCATCGACATTCACGTGTAGCTGCACGGTTTTATCGCTGTCGTCTATTTCCGATTGCGTATTTACCTGCGGGAACGCATAGCCGTAACGACCGAGCAGGCTTTTAATCGCCTCTTCGTTTTGGTTGATTTTTGCCCCGCTGTATAAGCTGCCCGCCGGCACGTGCGCCAGTTTTTCAATTTCGGCGGAATAGCCGGCCATATTTCCGCTCAGCGTTACGCCGCTAACATGATAAACATCGCCTTCATGAATATTTATCGTAACGTAAATATGCTTTTTATCCGGCGTTAAACTGACTTGTGTGGAATCGAGGTTAAAGCGTGCGTAACCGCGATCGAGATAATAACTGCGTAGCGTCTCTAAATCGCCCGAGAGTTTCTGTTTCTGGTATTTCTGATCGGCGATCAAATTCCACCACGGCACATCGTCGCGCAGTTGAAAATGCGAAATCAGTTCATCAGCGGAAAAAGCGTGGTTGCCGACAATGTTGATCTGCTGAATTTTCGCCGACACGCCTTCGGTGAAAATGAACTTCAGATCGACACGGTTGCGCGGCAACGGCGTGACGACCGCTTTGACGCTGGCAGTATATTTCCCGGCGCTGTAGTAGAAATCTTCCAGCCCTTTTTCCATATCCGATAGCGTGGTGCGGTCCAGCGCTTCACCCACGCGCACGCCCGAGGCATCAAGGTTCTGCTTGAGCTGATCCTCTTTAATCGCTTTGTTACCAGAGAATGAGATGCTGGCAATCGCCGGGCGCTCTTTGACTTTGATCAGCAGCGCATCCCCGTCACGCAGCACCTGCACATCGTCAAAATTGCCGGTGGCGAAAAGCGCGCGGATGCTGTTGCGAATATCATCATCATTGACGCGATCGCCAACACGCAGCGGCATATGCAGCAACGCCGCGCCGGGTGCGACGCGCTGAAGCCCAGCAAAGTGAATATCCTTTAGGGTGAAATCATCTGCACCAAAGGCAGTGGTGGTTACCATTAAAAGTAACCCGGTTAACATCTTCTTCATCTGTTGTGAGCCTGCCGTTTTTCCTGTGCCTGATTCAAGCGCCTTGCTTCCGCACCACATAAAAACGGGCTGAACACGCGGTTCAGCCCGTTAACTGCGGCGATATGTTCCGGAAAAAAGACCGCTGAGCCAAAGGTAAATTCAGCGCGACCCGCGGATTTTCGGTTGTTTTACAATAAGCTGCATCGCTCCTGCCAAAATCTCCGCATAAGAATTACCCTTCTGCCGTTACCGGCTGAAACGTACGGCGATTGAGGCTGGTGAAGATCACCAGTAATGCCATCATCACCAGCTCAACGCCGAGCGTACCGGTGATTGCCGCCAGATGATTGCCGTGCGTATAGATCTGCATGAATACACCGCCCAGCAGCATCGGGCCTAAACCTAACGCCGATTGCTGCACCGTCGACAGCACCGCGCTGCCCGCGCCCGCCTGGTGATGCGGCACGCCGCTCATGCCAATGCGGTAGAAGGTGCTGACGATAAACGATTGACCAAAGCCAATCAGCACCGTTGCAGGAATTAGGGTGAAAATACCGACCTGCGGCCAGGCGAGTTGCAGCGTGGCGATCAGGGCCAGCAACCCAACCATTTGAATGCCGCAGCCCATCAGTAAGGCGCCGCGCTTACCTAAACGCTCGACGATGCGCGTGGATTGCATCGCCCCGATAAAATAGGCCACGCCAAGCGCGATAAACGCGTTCCCGGACTGAAACGCGGTCAGCCCTAAACCGGCCTGCAGCGTCAGCGCGACGGAAAACATAAAGCCGCTCCAGCAGGAGAAGAACAGCACCGCCAGCGTCAGGCCAAAACGCACGCTCGGCAGACGCAGCAGTGAAGGCGGCAGCAGCGGCGCGCCGTTGGCCGCTTCCAGACGCAGCGAACTCTGGCGCAGACGATGCAGAAACAGCGGGAACAGCACCAGCCGCAAGATGCACGGCCACGACCAATGCAGCAGCGGACCGAGCGCCAGTGCCAGCATCAGGCAACCAATCGCGCCCGCCAGCAGCAAGGTTCCGCTAATATCCACCGGTACGCGCTGCGTGTTCTGCGTCTCCGGCACAAAGCGGCGCGCGGTGATCAGCACAAACAGGCAAATTGGCAGGTTAATCAGGAAAACGCTGCGCCAGCCGTAGCCGCCGATATCCGCTTTGATGAGAAATCCGCCCAACACCTGACCGATGATAAAGGCCAGCCCGCCAATGCCGCCATACAAACCGATGGCGCGCGCATGCGCTCTGCCCTTCAGCGTGATGTGCAGCGTGGCGAGGATTTGCGGCACGATAAAGGCCGCGCCCACGCCTTGCAGCGCGCGGGCAAACATCAACAGGCCAACGCTATTGGCGATGCCGCATAATAAAGATGCAATACCGAAGATCCCTACTCCTGCAAGGAACACGCGACGGCGACCGTAGTTATCCCCGAGCCTTCCGCCCATCGCCAGGCAGATGGCAAAGGCAATGCCGTAGACCGCGACGATCAGCGCCAGCTCAATCGCCGTGGCCTGCAGCGTGTGGGCCATCGCGTCTAACGCTACGTTAACGATAGAAAAATCAATCATGGGCAGCAGCTGCCCGGCAAGCAGGACCATCAATCCTGTGCGTTGAAGTTGCGATGTCTGCATCGGTTTTACCTTGTTTTTGCTGTCAGTACGGCATAGCATCACCTAACCATTAAACGGGTACCAGTTCTTAATTATCATGGTATAAATACTACCCGTCTTGTCGAAGGATCTGCTTATGAGCCTGGCATCCGCGCCTGTTACCACCGAACAAAACAACCGTAAATTACTCGGCACCTTTCTGCGCACGCGCCGGGAAAATCTCGATCCCAATCGACTCGGTTTACCCCGCATGCGCCATCGCCGCACGCCGGGTTTACGCCGCGAAGAAGTCGCGCAGTTAGCGGATGTTGGCGTGACCTGGTATACGTGGCTGGAACAGGGACGCGATATCAAAGCCTCGCCGAAAACCCTGACGGCGATCGCTAGCGCGTTGCAGTGCAACGATGTGGAAACGCAGCACCTGTTTTCGCTCGCCGGGCACGCATTGCCCTCGGTGCGCGTGGTGGCCGCCTGCTGCAAAATTGCCGCGCACAATCAGCAGATGCTCGATGCGATCCAGTTACCGGCGATTATTGAGACGCCGCGCTTTGATATTATCGGTTACAACGCCGCGTGGTGTGCCTTGATGGGCGTGGATTTAGCCGAAATCGCGCCTGAAGATCGCAACTGCATCTGGCTGGCCTTCAACCACCCAACCTGGCGCAAAGCGCTGAATGACTGGGATGAAGTGATGCCGCAGATGGTGGCGATGTTTCGCGGGCAGATGGGCGAGCACCTTGGCGATCCGCACTGGGAAAGCTTTCTTGCTCGCTTGCTGAACAGTTCAGATGAGTTTGCTCACACCTGGCAGCGCTATGAATTGGGCCAGGTGGAAAATCGCGTAAAACGATTTTACCGCGACGAAGTGGGTGAAATGACGCTGCGGCAAAATAACTGGTGGTCGGCGTCACGCAACGGCGATCGCCTGCTGGTGTATGTACCGGACGATGAAATCAGCGCCGCGGCACTCCAGCAGTTGATCAATCCGTGATGCGTTATGCCTTGCCCGTCATTGCCGGAACCGGTGTCTGCGGGCGGGCGCCCTTCTGGCTGTTTAACAGAATCTGACCCAATAAGCTGTCTTTATTCACCACGCCATATTTCAGGTTGGTGTCGAGATATTTACGATCAAATCCCGTCAGTTTGGTCAGCGGCGGCAAGACGGCCGGCAGACGATCGACCATCAGCATGCGGCTCAGCTTCACCGGACGCCACTCCACCAGGCTTTGATACAGCAACGCGCTGGCTTCGCATTTACGCAGATAGAAGTTGTACTGATTGTTCTCACGCAGCGCCTGCTGCTGCGCGATATACACCACCAAATAATCCGGTGGCGTGATGCCCTGAACAATGGTTTCGTAATTGGGCAGCGCGAGCAAACGACGGAAAAACTCGTCGGCGCCCACTTCAACAATCGGGCGGAAAAAGTGCAGCCAGCGCGCAATAAAGGCATTATTTTTCGGCGCGGCCAGGAACCAGGATTCAATCACCGGATAGTCTTTATCCAGCGTCGAACTGTCGCGATAAAAGGCGATCAGGTCATAACCATCGTCAACATTCACCGCCAACAATTCGTCCATCGTGCGGTTGAGAATGATGGTGGCATCCATCCAGATTCCGCCATAGCGATGCAGCAGTTCCAGCCGGATTACGTCACTTTTATGTGAAGGGCGCATATCCTGATGCACGAAGTGCAGATCGGGCAGATAGTGCTGAATATTCAGGTTATTGATGACGGTTACCTGATAGCCGGGGTTTTCGCGCACGATTTTATCGACAAAAATCTGGATTTCTTCCGGTAGCGTTTCACTTTCCCAGTACATCCAAATCTGACGCGGAATGGCAGCGGGCGCGGTATGGCGTGCAACTAAATTGATATCCTGCTCTGCGGCAGGATTGTAATCGGGCAGCGTTCTGCGTTTGGTCAGCTTTTTTTCCGCCAGTAAACCTAGTGAAACCAAATGGGTTTTAAATTTATTCTTTTTCATCGTTTCTCCAGCAGCACAGCCGCCAGTTAACTACTTATTGCTGTTAAAAAAGGCACACATCAGCCCTGCACCTAATGCTGCAGAAAGCCGACAAAAGCCCGGAAAATTGGCTCAAAATTATCAAACAGCACTCAGCGCGACAATTTAATAAACCGCTAAAACCTCACTTTAAGAGAATACGTAGAACGCCGGGTTTGCGAAATCTGGCTTTGTGAAACGTTACGCAAAGCCGAACATCTTAGGTGAACGGTTAAAAATAATACTGGATATATAAACAGTGTTGCGTATACTTATTCAACAGCCACAAGGCTGAGTAAGTCTGCAAGAGGTGATAGTGATGATGATCTCAACGGAAAGTCTGTCTGCTTTGAATGCATCAATGATGATGAGCAGCCGCGAAATTGCCCATGTCACGGGCATTACGCACGGCGAAGTGAAGCGCCTGGTGAAAAGCCTGGAAACCGCACAGCGTCTTTCCCAGCCTTTGACGGTGAATCTCTATGAGCATCAGGGTGAAGTGCGTCAGGAGTTTCATCTTAACAAGCGCGATTCATTACTCGCCGTTGCCCGGCTTTCGCCTGGCTTCACTGCGGAATTACTCGATCTCTGGCAGCAGCGTGAACAGTTTACCCATCTGCCTGATTTCACCAATCCGGCGGAAGCGGCCCGCGCCTGGGCGGAGCAATTTGAGCAGCGCCGTGCGGCTGAGCAGCAACTTGCGTTGTCGGCCCCTAAGGCTGAATTTTTTGATCGCTTTGTCGAGATCGAAGATTCGCTCGGCTTTCGTCAGCTGTGCAAGATGTTGAAGGTAAAGGAAACTGAATTTCGTGAGTTTTTGTTAGAACGCAACATTATGTATCGCGAAAAAGGCACGCTGGCACCGCAGCAGCACCATATACAGGCGGGATATTTCACCCTGCGCTCCGGACGTGGCGAGAATCAGCATGCTTTCTCCCAAGCGCGTTTCACCGCCAAAGGCGTGAAATGGGTGGCCAGTTTATGGGCGGGACATCTGTCGGCTCAGCCGAAAGGTGTGGCTGCATAAAGTGTGCGCAGGTGTCGTAGCGGCGTAATTTATTGCGCGATAAATCGCGCCGCCAGGGAATGTGCGATCATTGAATGCTTAGCGTTATATTTACCTGTTGAATTACAGTTTCATCAGCATCTCATGCCACGCCATGCCACCGTGGTCTGACTCAGACGGTTTGATGTACTGATAGCCCCATTTTTTATACAGCTCAACGTGCTGGGTTTTGCACATCAGATGAATGGTTCGCTTGTCCATTTTCTTCATCAGCTCGATAAACTGGCGCATCAGCAGCGACGCATAACCTTTGCCCTGATAAGCGGGATCAAGCACCACCGACATAATCACGGCGTTGGGTGCTGCCGGATCGTGGCCGATTAACTCTTTGAACGCTTCATCCGACATCACCACCTCCCACGCACAACCGGCGTTGATAAAACCAATCACCTTGCCATCGGTTTCCATACATAAAAATCCCTGTGGATACTGCGCAATGCGGGTAGCAATTTTTTCACGCGTGGCGGCTTCATCACCTTCGTAAGCCTCAATTTCAATCGCGTAACAGCGATCCACATCTGCCAGCCTGGCTTCTCTAAATACTAACGTTGACACGATTAAACCTCTTAGATTCCTCTATGAACGGCGGTCATTCTAACAGGCCGAATGTGTCTTTGCGCATAAGTACTCCCCTCAAACCATTAAAGTCGCCATCTAAAGTGATCAAAAAAATTAACGCCAACATTTATCCTGGTTGTAAATAAAATCTATTAAATTTTTATAACTCTCAGCGTCTTTTTTACGACATTTTTACGGGTTGGTCGGTTAGATTAATTTCATCGACAGCCCTGAAGGATTCGGAGAGGTAGCGCGAGATGAAAAGTATCGAACTCACTAATAGCGGTTCATCCGCATAACGTCAGCGGTCAACACGCACCGGTCCATTAACGCCTGTGAGCGTAAATCATGAGCGGCATGCTGCAATTTATACTGCGCCAACCTTTTTTAAATTCTCTGCCAATGATTCATGGGCAGATTAAGCAACGGGTCAAAACTATGTCAGGCTTGATTTTGGTATCACACAATCAAAATAATCACTCAACGCTTTCTAACATTTATGAAAGCATATTGACGCGTCGCGGTGGCATGTGGGTGAAATGGAGTGGCGAGTTTGAATCATTTACCACTGAACCTCATCGTGAGCTGAATTTTACTAGCGGCAAAGCATTCGACACGCTGACATTTCGCTTAACCAAAGCAGAATATGAAGAAGGTTATCATCAATATATTCATCAGGGATTGTGGCCGGTATTTCATCAGCGCCCCGACATGGCGCGTTTTTCCACCAGCAGCCAAATCGGTTATATGAAACTGAATGAAACCTATACGCGCGCCATCAGTGAATATGCCATGCCCGATGATGATATTTGGTTGCAGGATTATCACCTGATTCCCAGCATTAAAATGCTGCGCGATGCCGGCCTGATAAATCGTATCGGCTTCTTTTTCCATCAGCCTTTCCCAGCAGGACAATCTTTTGAATCGGTGCCGAACTGGCGCTATCTGGCCGATGCATTATTGTGCGCCGACTTAATTGGCTTTCAGACCACCCAAGACATGAACAATTTCACCGCCTGGATTGAATCCCGCTTCCGTTGCGAGCGTCTAACGCCTTACACGCTGCGTATCCACGGCCGTCAGATTCGCGTAGGCGTATTCCCGGTAGGTATTGATACCGTGGAAACCAGCGCGCTAGCTGAAAGCAACAGCTGCCAGTATATGGAGCAGCAATGTCGCGCAACCTTACCGGAGAATCTGATCCTCAGCGGTGGCCATTTTGACGACAGCACCGGCACGCCCTACCGCATCAGCGCCATAGAAGTTTTACTGCGTCAACACGAGGAGTATCACCACAAGTTTTCCATGGTGCAGCTGGCTTCAGCGGCGTCAGGTTACAGCCATCGCATTAAAGAGTTATCGCGCGATTTGGAAACCCGCTGTGGCGAAATGAACGGCGTGCATGGCGAGCTGAACTGGTATCCGGTGCGTTATTTGAGCAACCATTATTCACATGAAGAACTGTGCGGATTTTACCGTGCAGCGCGTGTGGCGTTGGTCACACCGCTGATAGCCGGGATGAGTTTGATGGCGAAAACCTATGTGGCGGTGCAGGATCACGCTAATCCCGGCGTGCTGATTCTGTCGCAGTTTGCCGGCGCCGCCGAACAGATGCAGGGCGCACTGTTGGTCAATCCCTACGATCCCGATGCCATCGCCGATGCCATTCATACCGCGCTTATCATGCCGCTTTCGGTGCGTCGCGAACGTCACGCCAGCCTGCTAAAAAACCTGCATCTGCATGATTGCCACAAATGGGCCGATAGCTTCATTAACGCGCTGCAGCCGCGAGAACAGGAATGCGATTTAACCCTGAAATCAGGTGCGATAATTTCGAATGGTTTCAGTGGGCGACTGCGTTATTGATGCAAATGGATGAGGCCGCCTGCGAACGGCAATCATCGCGTTATTGCGCCGCCGGGAAATTACGCTTGATGGGCGCAAACGCTTCCACGCTTTTCCCCAGCAGACGCTGCGGACGGAAATCGCTCAGCAGCTCACTTGCCACATCACCGATCAGCTCTTCAGCCACCAGCTTGCCAATCAATGGCGAAAGGGTGATACCGCTGTGTGTCACCGCCACATACACGCGATGATGCGCGGTGACATAGCCCAGCGCCGGTAAACCATCGGCAGGTCGTGCGCGTTGCCCCACCACAATCTGTTCAATCTGCAACTCGCCCGCATCCGCAAACAGCGCGTGATAACGCTCGCGGAACTGCGCGGCGATATCGCTGGTGATTGAGGGTGGCGCAGCAGAATCGGCCAGGTGATCCAACTCTAAGGCTTGCAGCAGCAAACGTCCGCCGCCGTCCGGGCGTACGTTAAGTTGCGGAGAGATGAGATTGGCATTGAGCGATAACGGCTGCGGCGCGGTGCGCACCAGGAAACTACAAGCCACCGCGTTCGGTTTGCTGGTATCCAGCAACGCCAGATTGAGTCCCAGTGAATTTAGCAGCTGATTGGCCCAGCGTCCGGTGGCTAACACAATACGATCGCCCTGCCACTGCTCGCCATTTTCCAGCTGCAGCGTAACCCGATCGGCACTTTCACTGATGCTATTGATGCGCTGATGCTGGTACAGCACCGCACCGCGCGCTTTGGCTTCTGACCATAAGCGCGCCAGATAGAGCGCCGGATGCAGCACCGATTCTGTCGGGAAATGCCACACACTGCCGCTGATGGCCTGCGCCCGCAGCTCCGGAATATCGCGCAGCACATCTGCTGGCGACACTTCACGCGCCGCATAACCTGCTGATTGCAGCGACGTGGCACGCTGCAGCAAACGTTGCTGCGCATCGCCCTCGGCGGCCCACTCCCATGTACCGCCAGTTTCCAGCCAGCGCAATCCGTTCGGCTGCGCTTGCTGCAGTTTGAGGTGCTCTTCCATCGAGAGCGCATTAAGCAGGTGATAACTGCGCGGCTGTTTGCCATTGGAGTTTACCCAGGCAAACGTCGTGCTGCTGGTGCCCGCGCCAATGTGCTGTTGTTCGAAAACGGTGACTTCAACGCCCTGCAACGCTAAGGCGCGCGCCACCGCTAATCCGATAACGCCGCCGCCAATAATTGCAATTTTCTGTGCTGTCATAATGGGCTCCTGAATTAAGTGCCGATATCATAACAGCCTGGCTGAACGAAAATTGCTATCGCTAAATAGGGATTATTACGCAGGATATAAGAATTTCGTCTTAATCCGGATGCTTAAATTATACCGATGTCAGAATCTTCCCATCGGCAAAATAGGCCCGTAAATTCTCCAGCACATTATTGGTCATTTGCGCACGCGTTTCGTGAGTTGCGCTGGCAATATGCGGCGTTAACAGCACATTATTTAGTTCACGCAGCGCGGGATTAATTTTTGGCTCATCCGGATACACATCCAGCGCCGCCCCTTTAATGATTCCCTGCTGCAGTGCAGCGATCAAGTCGGGTTCATTGATTACTGTGCCACGCGCAATGTTGATCACCACGCCCTCTTGGCCGAGCGCCGCCAGCACCTTCGCGTTGACCAGTTGCACATTCTCTTTGCTGCCCGGCAGTGCCAGCACCAGAAAATCGCTAAAGGCGGCGAGCTGTTCGATCGTATCGCAGCGCTTATAGCTGACGTCTTTCGCCGAACGCGCGGTATACGCCACTTCCATACCAAAGGCTTCGGCACGGCGCGCGATGGCTAAGCCAATCGCGCCTAACCCGGCGATGCCAATTCTTTTTCCGCGGGCGCGGCTGGAGAGTTCGACGCCGTTATTTTCCCATGCCCCGGATTTCGCAAACTGATGGTAAGCGACCAAATTACGCGAGAACGCCAGCGTCATTGTCATTGCCAAATCGGCAACATCGTCAGTCAAAATGTCGCGGGTGATGCTGACCTGAATATCGTTTTCGGCAGTGTATTTCAGGTCAATACGATCGGTGCCGACACCGAATACAGCAATGACTTTACACTCCGGCAGTTGCTCCAGCAGTGCCGTTTCCACCCCGACATCGCCGCGCGTAACAATGGCGTTGATCGCTTTACCATGCTGCTGGATAAATAGCATTGCGTCATGCTGCTCATATAAACGATGGCAATGGAAATGTTGCGTGAGCTTTTCATCTAACTGCGGCATTAGCGGCTGAATAATCAGCACGGCAGGTTTGGTATTCGTCATTTTATGTTCCATTAGCGGTATTTATTGACCACCAGCCTAACGGAGTTATTTATGTTACGGCGTTGCTGTTACTTTTTTCGCTGATAAGATCACGCGGAAATAGATGGCATGCCGTGCAGCAGCGTAATGATTTAATCGTTGCTAAATGAGAAAACGAAACTTATCTAATGCGCTTACTGTCATCGGTAAACCCTGGCGTAATAACGAATCCAGATAAACCGTAACGCCCATTGCTGGTTGTCTAAAACTCGCGCGTTGCGCATTCACTGCCTTCAAAACCAGCGCCTGATTTAAGTCGAACAGATCCATGATGAATTCGTCAGGATGAAGAGCTTCAATTTCGAATTCAGCCATGAGGTTTCTCGGGAAATCCTTCAGATTCATTGTGACAATCACTTCAGCTTTACACCGTATAGCGGCAGCGACAACATGGCAGTCATTGGAATCAGGTAATGTAATGCCACAAATTAGCGGTTCAAATCCCGATACCATTGCATCTGGAAGCGCTTTATTCATCAATGTCTGCGTGCGCGCCAACTGATCTTCAGCAATATCTGGTCTGTTAGTGCGTAAATTACGCTTCCATTCATCCTGAATGGTGGCCGTCATTTTGGCTGGTAGAGCCCCGTCAGACCGAGGCGAAGCAGTACATCGCGCAGTATGGATGGATACAACACACATGCATCCAGTACCACGGCATAGGGTGAATGGTTCATCAGTAGAAATTGAGATCCTGTCCCTGGTCTGCCAATTCCTGCATTGCATCATTGCTCTCTTGCGCACGCTTGTCTTTAAACTGCATAAGATCCGCAAAAAGCACGCGACGATGGCGACCTGTTTTATGGTACGGAAGCTGACCTTGCTCTAACAGTTTCACCAAATGTGGGCGTGAAACGTTTAAAATATTTGCCGCTTCCTGCGTAGTTAATTCAGCGTGTACAGGCACAACCTGAACCGCATTTCCCACCGCCAACTCGCCCAAAACAGCCATGAGTAGTGTCAGGGCAGACGTTGGCAGCTCAATCTGATGCGTTTCGTTGTGCGCATCCTGAATCGATATTTTTTGCGTTTCCTGCTTGGTGGATAGATAAGTTGCGAGCTCCCTCTGCCCGCGCGAAGCGGCCTCAATCTCCTTCGGAGCCGGAAGGCTCAAGCTATCCAGAATTGAGTGTTTCATGCGTTTTCCAATTGATAGTTTGTGGTTTCAAATTGCAGTCACCGAATGATAATCGCAATAAACGAAACAATCAATATTCGAAATAAACGAAATGATCTCTCTTTAGCCGACGCTTGAGCATTACTTCTCTACGTAATTCTCATCCATTATCGGGTTTGGAATGGTTTAACCACGCTGCCCTCGCTGGCAAACTTACCTTACGCAGTCTACGGTTAATCAAAAAGCATAATAATTTCATCAACCATGGATAGCCATTATGACCACCCATGTCGATAGCACAGCGCATCAGACAAGCGAACTGCTTCAGCTGCAGCAAATTTTACAGGCGCATCTCGAACATTTACTGCCTGCAGGACAGCAAAGCGATCGCGTGCGTGCCGCGATGCGTGCCGGTACGCTGGCGCAGGGCAAGCGCATCCGTCCTTTATTACTGATGCTGGCAGCGCGCGATATGGGTTGCGAGCTGACGCAAAATGGCATTCTCGATCTCGCCTGTGCCGTGGAAATGGTGCACGCGGCATCGCTGATTCTGGATGACATCCCATCAATGGATAATGCGCAGATGCGCCGTGGTCGCCCTACCGTGCATCGTGAGTTTGGTGAAAACGTGGCGATTCTCGCCGCCGTCGCGCTGCTGAGCCGCGCATTTGAAGTGATTGCCATCGCACCCGATTTGCCTGCGGTGCACAAATCTGAAGCGATTGCCGAACTCTCCACCGCCGTGGGCCTGCAGGGATTAGTGCAAGGGCAGTTTCAGGATCTGCACGACGGCACCCAGAGCCGCAGTCCGGAAGCGATCGCCTTGACCAATGAACTGAAAACCAGCGTGCTGTTTCGCGCCACGCTGCAAATGGCGGCGATTGCCGCTGACGCTTCACCGCAGGTGCGGCAACGTCTTAGCTTCTTTGCTCAGGATCTGGGGCAGGCGTTTCAGCTACTCGACGACCTCGCCGACGGCTGCAAACACACCGGCAAAGATGTGCATCAGGATCAGGGTAAATCCACGCTGGTACAGATGCTCGGGGCTGACGGCGCAGAACGTCGTCTGCGCGATCATCTGCGCAGTGCCGATGCACACCTTGCCTGCGCCTGCCATCGCGGCATCGCCACTCGCCAATACATGCACGCGCTGTTTAATCAACAGCTAGCGATGTTCAACTGAGCGCGGCTAAGCCGTTGGGCCACTTTGCGGTGATCGCGCCGCCGCTCTATAGCCACTTTCACGCGTTGCAGGCGTTAGCACAAACGCTGCTGGCGCGTGGCCATCGCATCACCTTCATCCAGCAAGCCGACGCCCGCACTTTGCTCAGCGACGAACGCATTAATTTCGTTGCAGTAGGCCAGCAAACGCATCCGGCCGGTTCGCTGGCGCCCGTGCTGCATCGGCTGGCTTCGCCGGGCGGCCTGTCGCTGTTCCGCGTAATCAACGATCTCGCCTCCTGCACCGATATGCTGTGCCGAGAACTACCAGCGGTACTGAAATCGTTGAACATTGATGGTGTGATCGCTGATGAAATGGAAGCAGCAGGCGGATTAGTCGCTGAAGCGCTGCATCTGCCGTTTGTTTCGGTGGCCTGCGCCCTACCGGTCAACCGTGAAGCCGGCATTCCGCTGGCGGTGATGTCCTTCCGTTACGCTCAGGATGAAAAAGCGCTGAAACGTTTTCAGGCCAGCAGCGATATCTATGATCGCATCATGCGTCGCCACGGCGACGTCATCCTCAAACACGCGCGGGCGTTCAATTTGACGGAGCGGCGCGGATTGCATCAGTGCCTTTCGCCGCTGGCACAAATCAGCCAGATGGTGCCCGCCTTTGATTTTCCGCGTCAGCAACTGCCGGCCTGCTATCACGCCGTCGGACAACTGCGCCCGCCGGTTGCGGCAGCGCCGCTCAATGCGCCCTGGCCGGCGCTGCGCCAGCCGGTGGTTTACGCCTCGCTGGGTACGCTGCAAGGCCATCGCTTCCGCCTGTTTTTGCATCTGGCACAGGCGTGCCGCCGCCAGCAACTTTCGCTGGTGATCGCTCATTGTGGGGGATTGAACGCCGATCAGGTGCACAAGTTGCAACTGGCTGGTGCAGCGTGGGTGACGGATTTTGTCGATCAACGTGCCGCCCTGCAACACGCGCAGCTTTTTATTACTCATGCCGGATTAAACAGCGCGCTGGAAGCACTGGAATGCGGTACGCCAATGCTGGCGCTGCCAATTGCCTTTGATCAACCCGGCGTGGCCGCGCGCATTGAGTGGCATGGCGTTGGACGGCGCGCATCGCGCTTTAACCGCGTTCATCAACTGGAGCAGCATCTGCGACAATTACTTACCGACGATCGCTACGCGTTACGGATGTCAGCGATACAGGCACAGTTGCAGCGCGCAGGCGGTTGCCAGCGTGCGGCCGACATCGTCGAACAAGCGCTGTGCCAGCAACAAGTTGTGCTGGCGGAGGCCACCTGATGCGTGCGCACTACGATGTGATTCTGGTCGGTGCCGGACTGGCAAACGGTTTGATTGCGCTGCGTCTGCGCCAACTGCAGCCGCAGCTCAAATGCCTGTTGCTGGAGAGCGACGCACATCCGGCAGGCAATCATACCTGGTCATTTCATCAGAGCGATCTTAGCGCCGATCAACTGAGCTGGCTGCAACCGCTGATCACGGCGCGTTGGCCTGGCTATCAGGTGCGTTTTCCCGCGTTGCGCCGCAACCTGGACGGGGATTATTGTTCCATCGCGTCAGGCGATTTTGCCCGGCATCTACTCGCGGCGATGGGTGACGATCTGTGGACAAATGCTGCCGTTAAACAGGTAAAACCCACACAGGTGACGCTGGCGGATGGCCGTGAACTTGATGCGCAGGTGGTGATTGATGGCCGCGGCCTGCAGCCAACGCCGCATCTGCAACTGGGTTATCAGGTGTTTCTTGGACAAGAGTGGCAGCTGGCGCAGCCGCACGGCCTGCAGCAGCCGATCCTGATGGATGCCACCGTCGATCAGCAAGCGGGCTATCGTTTTGTTTACACGCTGCCGCTCAGCGCCGATCGGTTACTGATTGAAGATACGCATTACGTTAATCAACCTACGCTGGCGGAGAACTCCGCTCGTCAGCACATCGCTGACTACGCCAAACAGCAAGGTTGGCGGCCTGGCACGCTGCTGCGTGAAGAGCATGGCATATTGCCGATTACCCTGAGCGGCGATATTGATCGATTCTGGCAACAGCAGCGCGGCCAGCCATGCAGCGGCCTGCGCGCCGGACTGTTTCACGCGACAACCGGTTATTCTTTACCGTCCGCCGTGGCGCTGGCGGAGTTGGTAGCCACGCTGTTGCCCACCGATGCCCGCACGCTCAGTCAACACATCGAACGCTTTGCCCGTCAGCAGTGGCGCGAGCAGCGATTTTTCCGCCTGCTGAACCGCATGCTGTTTTTGGCCGGTAAGCCGCAGCAGCGCTGGCGTGTAATGCAACGTTTTTACCGGCTCAATGCCGGGTTAATTAGCCGTTTTTACGCCGGACGACTTCGTCTGCATGATAAAGCTCGGATTCTGTGCGGCAAGCCGCCGGTGCCCATCGGTGAAGCGCTGCACGCGCTGTTGAATTCTGTCGAACCAGGGAAGAAAAAATGAAACGCACTTATGTGATTGGCGCAGGCTTTGGCGGCCTGGCGCTGGCGATTCGCCTGCAAGCGGCGGGCATACCAACAACCTTACTCGAGCAGCGCGATAAACCGGGCGGACGCGCCTATGTGTTTGAAGATAGCGGTTTTACCTTTGATGCCGGGCCCACGGTGATCACCGATCCCAGCGCTATCGAAGAGTTGTTCACGCTGGCGGGAAAATCGCTAAGCGATTACGTCGAGCTGATGCCGGTCACGCCCTTCTATCGCCTGTGTTGGGAAGATGGCAAACAGCTCGACTACGACAACAATCAGCCGCTGCTGGAGCAGCAGATCGCTACCTTCAATCCGCAGGATGTCGCCGGTTATCGTCAGTTCCTCGCCTATTCGCGCGAAGTATTCAAAGAGGGTTATCTGAAACTCGGCACGGTGCCGTTTCTGCAGGTGCGTGACATGCTACGTGTTGCACCGCAGCTGGGACGTTTGCAGGCGTGGCGCAGCGTCTACAGCATGGTGGCGAAATTTATTCAGGACGATCACCTGCGGCAGGCGTTTTCCTTCCACTCATTGCTGGTGGGCGGTAATCCTTTTGCAACGTCATCAATCTATACCTTAATTCATGCGCTGGAACGTGAATGGGGCGTGTGGTTTCCGCGCGGCGGCACCGGCGCGCTGGTGAAGGGCATGGCGCGACTGTTTGAGGATCTGGGTGGCGAGCTGTTACTGAATGCCGAAGTGAGCCAGCTGGAAACCAATGAAAATCGTATTAGCGGCGTCCAGTTAAAGGATGGACGACGCTTCGATGCCGCAGCCGTAGCCTCCAATGCCGACGTGGTGCATACCTACGACAAGCTGCTACGCCATCATCCGAAGGCTAAGAAACGTGCGACATCGCTCAAGCGTAAGCGCATGAGCAACTCGCTGTTTGTGCTCTATTTTGGCCTCAATCAGCCGCATGAACAGCTCGCGCATCACACCGTCTGTTTTGGTCCGCGCTATCGCGAATTGATTGATGAGATTTTTAATAGCAGCCAACTGGCAGAGGATTTTTCACTCTACCTGCACGCGCCCTGCAGCAGCGATCCGTCACTGGCACCACCCGGCTGCGGCAGCTTTTATGTGTTAGCGCCGGTGCCGCATCTCGGCACCGCTGACATCGACTGGCAACAGGAAGGACCGCGCTTGCGCGATCGAATTTTTGCTTATCTGGAGCAGCACTACATGCCGGGATTACGTCAGCAATTAGTGACACACAGAATGTTTACGCCGTTTGATTTTCGCGACACGCTGCATGCTCATCACGGCTCGGCATTTTCGCTGGAGCCAATTTTGACGCAAAGCGCCTGGTTCCGACCGCATAACCGCGATGCCGATATCAGCAATCTCTATCTGGTGGGTGCGGGTACGCATCCGGGCGCGGGCGTGCCCGGCGTAATTGGTTCCGCCAAGGCCACCGCTCAGCTGATGCTGGAGGATCGCGCTGAATGAATCGACAGCCTTTACTCGAGCAAGTGACACAAACCATGGCGGTGGGCTCGAAGAGTTTCGCCACCGCCGCCAGGCTGTTTGATGCACCGACACGCCGCAGCACGCTGATGCTGTATGCATGGTGTCGTCATTGTGACGATGTGATTGATGGGCAAACGCTGGGCGAAGGCGGCACGCAGCATGCGGTCGAAGATGCACAGGCACGCATGCAGCATCTGCAGATTGAAACCCGCCGCGCCTACAGCGGCGCGCACATGGATGAACCGGCGTTTAGGGCGTTTCAGGAAGTGGCGCTTATTCATCAACTGCCGCAACAGCTGGCGTTTGATCATCTGGAAGGCTTCGCCATGGATGCGCGCGACGAACACTATACGAGTTTCGACGACACGCTGCGTTACTGCTATCACGTCGCGGGCGTAGTCGGTTTGATGATGGCGCGCGTAATGGGCGTGCGCGACGAAGCGGTGCTCGATCACGCCTGCGATTTAGGGCTGGCGTTCCAGCTTACTAACATTGCGCGCGATATCGTCGAAGATGCCGAAAATGGTCGCTGCTATCTGCCGCAAGCCTGGCTCGATCAGGCGGGATTACGCGCCGATACGCTGACAGCACCGCAACATCGTGCGGCGCTGGCCACGCTGGCTGCGCGTTTAGTGACGGAAGCGGAACCCTATTATCACTCGGCGCGGTTCGGCTTGCCGGGTTTGCCGCTGCGCTCGGCGTGGGCCATCGCGACGGCACGCGGTGTTTATCGCGAAATCGGGGTGAAAGTTCAGCACGCCGGTGTTCACGCCTGGGATTCACGACAGCGCACCAGCCGCAGCGAAAAACTGGCGCTGCTGGTGAAAGGGGCCAGCCTGGCGATCACTTCGCGTGTGGCTCGTCCGGCGCCACGTCCGGCTGGTCTGTGGCAGCGTCCTCGTTGATTTTTCTCCCGTGGCGCTGACGCAGCGTGGCTTGCAGCTTATTGAGCGGTGGCGCGTAGAGGAAACCAAACGACACGCAGCCTTCACGCCCGCGCACTGCATGATGCATGCGGTGCGCCATGTATAAGCGCTTGAGATAGCCTTTGCGCGGGATATAGCGAAACGGCCAGCGTTGATGCACCAGGCCATCGTGCACCATGAAGTAAAGCGCGCCGTAGGTCGTCATCCCGGCACCAATCCACTGCAGCGGCCACATGCCTTGCACGCCGACATAGATCAGCACGATCGCCAGCACCGCAAACACCACCGCATACAGATCGTTAAGTTCAAACTTGCCGCTGTGCGGTTCGTGGTGCGACAAATGCCAGCCCCAACCCCAACCGTGCATGATGTATTTATGCGACAGCGCCGCGACGATTTCCATCACCACCACGGTTGCCAGCAAGATAAGCACGTTCCATAACCAGATCATTGTTCGTCCATTTGTGGAAAAGGGAAATACTAAAGGTGGACGCGGATGAGCGATGGCGCAAGGTTTACCATGTTTAGAAATTTTAAAAGTCCACAACACGTTAGAAAGCTGCATTGCAGAAAGCGCAGATTTCACCCATACTCACCACACTGATTTATACACGTGTTAACTACACGGGGGATTTATGCCTTCTACAGCCGTAAGACAAAAAAAAACTGTCAGCGTGACACTTGAACCTGCATTACTCGAGCAGGCTAGAGAAGCAGGGCTCAATTTATCCGCCATCCTATCTAAAGCTTTACATTATGAAATTCGCACAACCGAAGCGGAAAGATGGAAGCGTGAAAACAGTGAAGGTTTGCAGGAACTCAATCGCATAACCGAAGAACACGGTTTATTGTCGGATGAATACAGGACGTTTTAGACATGCAATATTTTATTTATCGCAATACCAATAGGAACAGCGAGTACCCTTATCTGGTAGACGTTCAAAGTGAGATTATCGGCGAACTGGCGTCACGAATCGTTATCCCGCTCTACCCTCTAAACCAGTTTAAAAAAAAGCAAGTTGAACGACTTAATCCGGTAATCAAGGTTGAAGGCGAGGAATTTCTGGTCATGACTCATGAAATGGCCAGTGTGCGCGTGTCGCTTCTAGGCGATCAGGTGATGGATGCACGTGTGTATCGCCAGTGGATTAAAGACTCGGTTGATTTTATCTTTGATGGGTTTTGATACTTTACATCCTAAAAGCCCCTCGTTAGTATTGCCCTCCTTTCAGCAGTTAATCGCCGCTGCGTAAGCGTTAACGTCAACCAACGCACCATAAGCAGACTCGCTCTGCCTCATTGCTATGGTGCGAAAATATGACCCATACCGTTTTATCTGCGAATCCTGCTCTGCGTCGTTCTGGTTTTTTCCTGTTCTTACTGCTGCTGACAGCGGCCAACTTGCGCACGCCTATTACCGCGGTTGGCCCGGTGCTGGAAAACATCCGTATGACGTTTGGCTTGAGCGCCAGTGCGGCGGGCGTGATCAACTTCTTGCCGCTATTGATGTTCGCTACCTTAGCGCCACCCGCAGCATGGTTCGGCAACCGTTTTGGTCTTGAGCGCAGTTTATGGGGCGCATTGCTGCTCATCGCGCTGGGATCGATTCTGCGTATCAGCGGCAGTGAAAATGCGTTGTGGGTGGGAACGATCATCCTGAGCTCGGGGATTGCGGCGGCCAACGTGCTGCTGCCGCCGCTGATTAAGCGTGATTTCACTGAACACACCGCGCGATATGTTGGCCTGTACGCGATGACCATGGCGATCACCGCCAGCATTGCATCGGGCGTGGTGGTGCCGCTGGCAGAGCTGAGTCGCGCGGGTTGGCGACTCTCATTAGCGGTGTGGCTGATTCCGGCGATTATCGCGCTGTTAGCCTGGCTGCCGTACCTGAAAAAACCTGCGTCTCAGACCAAAAACAGCGCCAACGGCACATCAACGCGCTCACCGTGGCGCGCGGCCTTAGGCTGGCAGGTTTCGCTGTTTATGGCCTGCCAGTCGCTGCTGTTCTACACCCTAATTGGTTGGTTTACGCCTTTTGCGCAAGACAGCGGCATTAGCCAGCTGGAAGCGGGTGGCATGCTGTTTGTCTATCAAATTGTGGCCATCGTTTCGAACCTGGCTTGCATGAGCGCACTGAAAAAAATGCACGATCAGCGGACGATTGGTTTTCTCGCATCGCTATCGATTTTTATCGCCGTCGCGGGACTGTTAATGGCATCACAATACGCGCTGCTGTGGCTGATTCTGGCGGGACTGGGCGCCGGTGCATCAATGGTGATTTGCCTGTCGCTGTTTAATCTGCGCACCCATGATCATTTGCAGGCGTCGAAATTGTCAGGCATGGCACAGTGCGTCGGTTACGGATTAGCGGCGCTGGGCCCGCTCTGTTTTGGCCTGCTGCATGATGTCAGCGGCAACTGGCAGTGGCCGCTGATGCTGCTGTTGGTGATTGCGGGGTTGCAGATGATTGTGGCTACGCTGGCTGGGCGTGCGCGGGTTATTTAATCTGGAAATCATCCAGCGTGGTGCGGGTCAGGGGATCTTGCTGGGTGGCGCTTAACAGCGAATCGAGCAGACCCGGAAAACGGGCATCGAGATCGTCGCGTCGCAACGACAGCAGGTTTTCACGTCCAGAGGGTTTCTGCCAGATAATGCCGCCCTCGCGCAGTACGCGCCAGTGATGGGTCAACGTGGATTTGGAGACGCCTTTCAGCAGCGATCCGCAAGTATGTTCGCCGCCGTCCGCCAGAATGCTGATTACCGTCATGCGCATCGGGTTGCCCAACGCCGCCAGCACATTCTCCAGCCTAATTTCGTCGCGCTGTGGATGGTTTTCCAGCATGGCGTGCCTCTTAATAGTGGGTGAACCACGGATTATCAGGCAGGCAAGGCTCGATGTACAGAACACGGCGAGCGGTTGCCCGCCGTGAATTTGACATTACTGGCTAAGGGTTTGCTTGAGTGCCGCAATTGAGGAGGTTACGCCCGCTTCCACCGACATGGTGAGATCTTCCATTTCCAGCGATACCCAGTCGTTGTAGCCCATCATGCGTACCACCGAGAAGAACTCTTTCCACCACTGCAGATCCTGGCCGCAACCAACGGCAACATAGTTCCAGGCGCGATTGGCGACATCTTCTACCGGTTTGGTTTCCAACAGACCATTGATATCCACCAGCCCGCGCTCCAGACGCACATCTTTGCCGTGACAGTGATGAATTGCCGGGCCGAGCGCGCGTGCTGCTGCAATCGGGTCCGCGCCCATCCACAGCAGATGGCTGGGATCGAGGTTGAGTCCCACCATCTCACCCACCGCGTCGCGCAGACGGAACAAGGTTTCCGGATTCCACACCAGCATCGAACTGAAATTCTCCAGCGCGAATTTCTCCACACCGCTCTCTTTAGCGCGTTGCACCAGCCCTAGCCAGTAAGGGATTGCCACTTCATTCCACTGATAATCGAGGCAGTTTTTCAGCGTCGGCGGCCAGCTTACGGTGTAAGTGATCCAGTTTGGAATGGTGTCGTGCGGGCTGGCGGGCGGCAAGCCGCTCATCATGACGATTTTCTTCACCCCCAGTTCTCCGGCCAGCGCCAGCGCGTTTTCCGTATCGCGCTTATGTTTGTTGCCTAATTCGCCTGGATCGAGCGGATTACCCGACACATTCAGCGCCGCAATCGACATGCCGCGGCTCTCCAGCGCCTGCAACAACTGTTGACGCTGCGTGGCGCTGCCAAGCAACGCTTCGGTACGCAGATGCGGCGCTGGTGACCAGCCGCCGGTCGTCATCTCAACGCCGTAAACACCTAGCTCCAGCAACTTATCCAGCATCTGTTCAAACGGCAGATGACCCAGGCTATCGGTACAAAACGAAAGTTTCATGGCAATCCTTATTCGTAGTTAACCCAGCTCGCGCCGTTGTCCGCAGAACGCACGCAGTTTTCAATCCAGCGCACACCTTCAATTCCGGCGTTAATATCGGGATAGATCAGGTTATCAAGCGTGGTTTGGTCGCCCTGTTGGGTGGCGTGGATGGCGATAGCAAATTTCAGATAGATATTGGCCCAGGATTCCGCCAGGCCTTCAGTGTGCAGCGCGCCCAGGCGTTCATCGGCCAGGGCGCTTTCATGCAGGTACGGCATGCCGTGATGCATAATCTGATTCGGCTGGCCCTGCACTTCATATTTCAGCTCGCCTGGGTTGTAGTCGCTCCACTCCAGGCTTGCACGCGAACCAATCACACGAATACTTTGGCTGTCCATCGAACCGGCATTAATCGATGAGGCCCACATGCGCCCTACCGCGCCGTTGTCGTAATGCATCAGCACCATGGCGTTATCTTCCAACGGCGCGCGCGAGGGAATGAAGCTTTGGCGATCGCACAGCAGCGATTTCACTTTCAGTTCTGGCAACACCAGCTGGGAGATGTAGAAGGTGTGCGTGGAGATATCGCCGAGCACAAAAGACGGACCGGCAATCTTCGGATCGACGCGCCATTTTTGCGCTTCGCTAAATTTGTCGGCGCTGTCATTAGCGCTGAAGCCGTGGGTGTATTGCAGCTCCACCATGCGCACATCACCAATTTCGCCGTTGGCGATCATCGCCCGCATCTGCATCAGCAGCGGATGGCCGGAGAAACCGTAGGTCACGCCAACGATCAGCCCTTTTTCCGCCGCTAATGCTTTAATTTCCAGCGCTTCGGCGGTAGTGAAGAACAGCGGCTTTTCACAAATGACGTGAATACCGGCATTCAATGCCGCTTTGGTGATCTCAAAATGGGTGCCGTTTGGCGTGGCGATGGACACCACTTCAACGCCATCTTCACGCTTCGCCTCTTCGGCCAGCAGCTGCTGATAAGTGGCGTAGCAGCGATCCGCATCGAGCCCTAAGTTGACACCGAAATCGCGGCCACGCTCGGCATCGATATCAAAGGCGCTGGCCACCATCTGATACGCCGTGTTATCACGCAGCGCACCGCAACGGTGTTTATAACCCACCTGGCTGAGACGGCCGCCACCGATCATGGCCCAGCGCAGTGGGCGTGGAATACTCTTTTCACCGATGAGCATAACAACTCCTGTTTATTTTGCACTCGGGTGCAAAATGGTTTGAGGTAAGAGGTCAGAGATTAAATTTTAGCTGTTTTACTATTTGCTACCGGGTGCAAATTAAGCGACACACGTTAGATAAAAATGAGATTTGCTTTGTAGTGGTGAGCAAAATGTCAGCTAAGACGACTTTTTAGTCAATCTGGCAAAGTGCAAATCAGCGAAATCGATCACAAAAAGTTAATGAAATGCACCCGATTGCAAAAAACGTTGCAATCGGGTGCAAAGATCAAACATAATCGCAACATCCTAAAAATAGGGTTATTTGTCGCGCTTTACGCCAATTGCGTGCGCTCAGGTGTTTATTTTCCGTTGGGTTTCACGTTCAATGCTGGGGGTCTCCGCTTTTTCCCCTATGCAGGTGCTATGAGTAAACCAACCGCAAAATCTCACAAAGCCACCGCCAGCGATGTGGCAAGACTGGCTGGCGTCTCGAAATGGACGGTATCGCGTGCCTTTACGCCCGGCGCGTCAATTTCCGAGAAAGCGCGCGAACGCGTAATCGCGATTGCCACCGAGCTGGGTTATCGCCCTAACCTGCTGGCCCGCAGCCTGTCGCAGAAGAAGACACAGATTATTGGCGTGGTGATCGACGAGCTGAAAAATCCGCACTCGATGCTGATGCTCGACACCGTCACCCGCCAGCTACAGCAGCGCGGCTACATGGCGCTGCTGCTGAATATTGGTAGCGGTGAAAACTACCGCGCGGTGCTGTCGCTGGCCGATCAGCTGCAGGTCGATGGCATGCTGTTTCTCGGCACGGTGCTGAGTGATGAGCTGGTCGCCGTGGCGCGTGAAATGCACCACATTCCGCTGGTGCAGGTGTGCCGTAACAATGACGAGCCGGATATTGAAGTGGTCAATATCGACGGCTTGCAGGCGGGCAAACAGCTGGGCGAACTGCTGCTGGCGCAAGGTTATACGCGCATCGGGTACATGATGGGCCCGGCCACCAGCAGCCATCACACGCTGCGTTTGGAAGGTCTGCAACTTGCGCTGAACCAAGCTGGCCTGGCGCTGGAAGTGCTGCTCACCGCCGGTGAATACGCCCGCGAACGCAGTTACGCGGCGTTGACTGAGTATCTCAACGCGCACGCGCCCGATCAGCGGGTTGAAGCGCTGTTTTGCGAAAACGATGTGCTGGCGCTCGGCGCGCTGGCGGCCTTACGCGAAGGTGCAGGCAACAAATTCATGGCGGTGGTGGGTTTCGATGACATCGATGAAGCCAGCTTGCCCAGCTGGCAGCTCACCACCTTCAGCCAGCGTATTGATTTGATCATCACTGAAGCCCTGAACCGGCTGATTGATGAACGTGCCACTCCGGGTGGCGTTTGGTCTCAGGGAGAATTGCGTATTCGACGCTCTCACCTGAAGCCGTGAGGTAACAAGGAGGAGAGATGAAGTTGTCGTTGCATGGCGTGTCTGTTTGGTACAGCAATGCCGTCACTCAGTTACGCATCGCCCATGAGACTGGCTTTAGCGGGCTGGAGATCCTGCCAGAACATCTGTATCGCTATCTGGATAACGGTGGCAGCTATGCTGCCTACCGCGATCTGATGGCGAAATACAGCGTCGATATTACCTGCATCAATGCGCTGAAACGTATTGGCCGCCATGAGCCGGAAGCGCGAGCTGAGCTGCTGCGCGAAGCGGAAAAAATCTGCCAGGCCGCGGTGGAACTGCGTTGTCCGGTGGTGCAAATCATGGCGCTGACCGAACTCGATCACCTTTCCGCCGCCGAGCGTGATGCCATCCTGCTGAAGAATATCTCCGCCATCGCCGATATCGGCGCACCGCACGGCATCAAATTCCAGATTGAAGTCGTCGCCTTTACCGCGTTCAATTCGCTGCAACACGCGCTGGATCTGATTAAACAGAGCGGCAAAGACAATCTTGGCGTGGTGGTAGATTTCTGGCACCTGCATGCCGGCGGCGGCACCACGCCTGCTGAAGTGGCGCGCATGGATAAAGATCTGATTTACGGCGTGCATTTCTGCGATGGCCGCGCGGCCAAGCCGGGTGAAGCCTGGGATGAGTGGGTACAGCGCGACTACGCACCAGGCCAGGGCGATGTGGATATTGCCGCCTGGGTGGCGGCGGTAAAAGCTACCGGCTACGACGGCGTTTGGTCACCGGAACTATTAAGCCCGCAAAACTGGGAAGACGATTTGTGGGATATTTCCCGTCACTGCTATGAAGATATGAATAAATATATTCATTAACATAAAGGGAGCCCGATAAACGGGTTTCCCGTAAATACGGTCACCATAAATGGCGACCGTATATTTACCCTACCTCTGAAAAAAACAATTACGAACGCAGATTCGTCGCTAGCGCCTGCGCGCTATTTGCGCACGGTCATTGCGTCTGAAATATCTGAACGTCGTGCTCTGTCAATATTCATCTGTTGAAGTTTAAGGGATAAAAAGTATGAACCGAAGAGAAGCGCTCTTTTCGCTCAGTGGAATTGTGGCATCCCTCGCCGTCGCGCCGCAGCTGCGGGCGAAAGAGCTGCACAATGTCCCGCTGGAAACCCAACTCAGCACCGATCACCTGCCGCAACCGGCATGGCAAGATGGTTATCAGGTGCTCACCAATCCGCTGGATCGCCAGAATCTGGCAGCCATCTTTGACCGCCTGATCCCCGCCGATGACCTTGGCCCGTCCGCCAGTGAAGCGGGCGCGATTGAGTTCCTCGATAACCAGTTAGCCGGTGATTATGGCTCTGGCGCGGCGCTCTATTTGCAGGCGCCGCTGCATCCGGAAAATGAAGCGGCATTGATGGGCAGCCCGCAATTTCTTACCCCGCCAAAAGCGCGCTACTTAACCGGTTTAGCCGCGCTGGAAAAGTGGGCGCAGCAACAGCATCAGGCTTCATTACATACCTTATCAGCTGAACAGATCGATACATTCCTGACAGCAATGGAAGACGGCAAGATCGATTTAGGAAAAGACGTGAATAGCCAGGCGCTGTTTGAATTAATGCTGCAAAACGCGCGCGAAAGCTATTTAGCGGATCCGATTTATGGCGGAAATAAAAATATGGTGGGTTGGAAGATGATCGGTTTTCCCGGCGCACGCTATGACTATCGCCCTTATATCGAACGCCGCAACGAAAATCTGGCGCTTATTCCCGTCAGCCTCATTCCTAACGATTAAATAGCCGGAGCTGAGTCAATGTCATTAGTAAGAAATAAAGCTGACGTGGTCATCGTCGGCTTAGGTTGGGCCGGTTCGGTGATGGCGGAAGAGCTCACCCGCGCGGGACTTAACGTGGTCGCCATTGAACGCGGTGCCTGGCGCGATACCTCGACCGATTTCCCGGTCGCCATTGATGCCGATGAACTGCGTTTCCACACGCGTCGCAAAATCCTGCAGCCGATGAGCGTGGAAACCACCACCTTCCGCAACCGCAGCGATCAGCTGGCAGCGCCGGTACGTAACTGGTCAGCGTTTCAGTTTGGCTGGAACGTTGGCGGTGCAGGCACGCACTGGGCCGGCATGTCATGGCGCTTTACGCCGTGGGATTTTGAAGTGGCGAAGCAAACCCGCGAACGTTACGGCGCGAAGAAGATGCAGGGTTTGCAGCTGCAGGATTGGGGCGTGACCTACGACGAAATGGCGCCATTCTACGATCGCTTCGAGCGTATTGCGGGCACTTCCGGTATCGCGGGCAATCTTAATGGCCAGCCGCAAAAAGGCGGCAATATCTTCGAAGGCCCGCGTTCACGCGACTATCCAACCCCGCCGCTGAAAGATACGCACTGGATGAGCAAGTATCGCAAAACCACCGAAAGCATGGGGTATCACCCGTTCACGGTGCCGGCCGGTAATCTGTCGCAAGCTTATGTCAATCCGCTCGGCGTCAGCATGGGTCCGTGCACCTATTGCGGCTTCTGCGACTTCCACGGCTGCGGCAACTTCTCCAAGTCATCGCCACAAGCGTGCATTTTGCCGGTGCTGATGCGCCGTCCAAATTTCACGCTGCTGACCGAAACCGAGGTGTTGCACGCCGTAAAGCATGACGACGGTAAAACGGTAAAAGGCGTGAAATTTATCACCCAGGATGGCGTCGAAGGCTTTCAGCCGGCGGACATCGTCTGCATCACCGCTTATCAGATGGATAACGTGCGTCTGATGCTGCTTTCCGGCGTGGGTGAACAATACGATCCGCTGACCGGTCGCGGCACCATTGGCCGTAACTACAACTATCAAACCTGCTCCAGCGTCACCGGCTTCTTCGATAACGAATACATGAACCCGTTCATCGGCGGCGGCGCATTGGCGGTGCAGATTGATGACTTCAACGGCGATAACTTCGACCACAGCGATCTCGATTTCATCGGCGGCGCGGGCATCATGGGCTTCTCCACCAACGGTCGTCCAATTCAGAACATGAACGGCCTGCGTCCCGGCACCAAACGCTGGGGCAGCGAGTGGAAAGCGGGCTACAAGCGCGACTACCAAACCGCCGGTACCATCTTCTGTCAGGGCACCTCAATGCCGATGCGCGAAGCCTATCTCGATCTCGATCCCAACTACAAAGATCGTCATGGCCAGCCGCTGATCCGCACCACGTTCGACTGGAACCAGAACGATGTGCGCATGGCGAAATACATCACCGATCGCGCCATCAACATCATGAAAGAGACCGGCGGCCAGCATATCGTGGTGGATAACCAGGCGGAGAAGAGCTGGAATCCGTACCAGCAGCACAGCTCGCACACCATTGGTGGCGCGGTGATGGGCGCCGATCCCAGCACCTCCGCACTCAATCCGTATCTGCAAAGCTGGGATGCGCACAACCTGTTTGTGGTCGGCGCCTCCGCCTTCCCGAACAACGGCGGTTACAACCCCACAATTACCATTGGTGCACTGGCGGTGCGCGCTGCGCAGGCAATCCACCAGAAGTACATCCATAATCCGGCACCGCTGGTGGGGGCGTAATCATGGCGAAAGCAAAGAAAATTACCTACACGCTTGCCGCACTGGCGGTGATGGCGGGCATCGCGGCGTCGGGCCGTTTGTGGGTGGTGTTAGACAGCGCGCGCTCCAACGTTGCCGACGACAAAGTGCAGCTGGCCGATTTCCACAGCAACGATGATGCCGCCATCAAACGCGGTGAATACGTGATGCGCCTCGCCGACTGCGCCGCCTGTCACAATGCGGACTTCTCCGGCGGCTACAAAATCGATACGCCTTTTGGCGCGTTGCAGACCTCGAACATTTCGCCGGATCGTGAAACCGGCATCGGCAACATGACCGAACGCGATTTCTTCAACGCGGTGCGTCAGGGACGCGGTGAACACGGCTTCCTCTATCCGGCGATGCCGTACACCGCTTATACCCAGATGAGCGATGGTGATATGCACGATCTTTGGGCCTACTTCTCGGCGCAAAAACCGGTGCACAACGCCATCGATGAAAATGCGGGCATGAATTTCCCGTACAACATTCGTCTGGCAATGGCCGGCTGGAACCTGTTGTTCTTCGATAACAACGCGTTCAAGCCGCAAACCGCGCAGAATGATGAGTGGAATCGCGGTAAGTACATTGTTGATGGTCCGGCGCACTGTAGCGTCTGCCACACCGCGCGCAACGCGCTGGGCGGCGAAATCAGCAGCCAATATCTGCAAGGTGGCAATCTGGGAAGCTGGTACGCGCCGGATATCACGCCAAATCCTCACGCTGGCATTGGCAAATGGAGCGATGAGCAGATCGCTGATTACCTGAAAACCGGCTCGAACGGTGCAAGCGTGGCGGCGGGCCCGATGGCGGAAGCGGTTGAGCATTCAACGCAGTATTTCAGCGATCGCGATCTGCACGCTATCGCCACTTATCTGCGTAGCTTACCGGCCTCTTCCACGCCGCAAGCCGCCGGATTCGTGATGGATAAAACGCGTCACGATCAGGCCGCACTGCGTTATGAAGTGGATTGCTCGGCGTGTCACGGTTTGTCGGGAGAAGGTATCACCGGCATGGTGCCCGCCTTTGCCGGCAATGGCGCGATGCAGAACGATCCCACCAACATGATCCACGCGCTGCTGGACGGTGCTCGCGCGCCGCACACCGCAGACCGCCCAACGTCCGCGGGCATGCCGGCATTCTCCTGGAAGCTTAACGATCAGGAAATGGCCGATGTGCTGAACTACGTGAGGAATTCGTGGGGTAATCAGGCTGCGGAAGTGAAAGCCAGCCAGGTCGCCGATCTGCGTAAAACCACCGGCGCAGGCGATAAGCTGAAAGTCCCGGCGATGAAATAGCGTTTGTTGTGCAATAAAACGCCCGATGTGTTGATCACATCGGGCGTTTTTGTTTTTTCAATACTTTTAAACTTCCGTTTGGTTAAGTCTGGAGCATTAGCCCACAGGCTAATATTAGCTGTTGAGCTAATACAAAATCATCGTTAGAATTATCGCACGGAGGCCAGCCAGTGTTCGAGGTTATCTACCATGACGCCGCTGAAGATGAACTTAGATCATTACCACCCATCATCCGCGTGAAATTTGTAAAACTGGTCAATCGTTTACAAACCGATCCTTGTAGTCTCCGTGAGCCTCATACCAAACCGCTGGGAAATGGGCTGTATGAGATTAGAACCTCTGGTACCGATATCTCACGCGGACTTTGGGTGTACCAGCGAGGACAGAAAATTTACATGCTGCGTATTTTTATTAAGAAGAGTCAAAAAATACCATCATCAGAAATAGAGAAAGCCCTGCGAAGGCTGGAGGAAATGCAGAATGAAATATAAAACTCACAATCAAATTCATGAAGAGATGCTGCAAGACCCCGAATACCGTGCTGCATGGGAAGCTGAGGAGCGTAAATCGCGAATGCAATCGCTACTCAAAGAGTGGCGCCAGAATGCGGGTTTAACCAGTGCTCAGGTAGCAGAGCGAATGGGAGTAAAACCGCCCACCGTTTCGCGTATGGAAAAAAATATTACCTCTGCCAGCCTGGATACTATCGCGCGATACGCCAAAGCCTGCGGCGTTGGTTCAGCAACGCTGTTATTTTGAGAATTAAAATGCCGGAGGCCGTTTTTCAATCTCCGGCATTCTTTCTTCTAACAAACTCAACGCAGCAGCTGAGCAATCCCCCACAGCGCTAACGCATGATCGTCTTCAGACGGTAAACCGCTGATAGTCACTGCACCGATGATCGCGCCCTGAGAAGTGAGCAGCGGGAAAGAACCACCGTGATCGGTGTAATCTTCCTGGCGGATATTACCCTGCTGCGCCATACGCTCGCCCTTCTGTTCATTCAAAAGTCCCACATACATTGAAGAGTGGCCGGTCAGCAACACGGTATTACGCTTACGACGCATCCATTCCAGGTTTTCTGGGGCGGATCCTGGCAACGCCGCCAGAAACAGCACCTGACCAAACGCATAGACTTCGATAGCCACAGGCGCATTGTCTTCACGCGCGCGCTGCTGGATGCTTTGGCCGAATTGCCAGGCTAAATCGAAGTCAAACTGCGGTAAACGATGCTCGGCTTCCTGCTGCTGCAGGGTTTCTAAGGACGGCAGCGATGACATGATAGAATCCTCTCAATTTGAAATAAATTTTCCATATTTTATATCATGGAACATATTTTTCGCATGTGATGAGGTTCTCACTTCAGATTTCGCTAACCGGAATCGCGCCATAATGCACCGCAAGCCATACCGTTGGGCCGCGGCTGTCCGTCCAGTTGACGCGATGGCGGCAGCCAGCCGGAATCTCGACAAAATCGCCGACCTGCAAATGACGCTCTTGCGCTTCCCCTTCCAGCTGCAATCCTGCCGATCCTTGTAACACAATCACCCATTCACCTTGCGTCTGGCAGTACCAGAAATCGGGTGGACTGGCTTGTCCAGATGAAACGATGCGTTCGATATGCAGATTGGGCTGCGTCAGCAGCGCTTCAAACGTCTCTGCGTTGCCGTTCTGTGCTGCGGCGGGGAAATCGCGAAACAGGTTAGTTATCATCGCGCGGGCTCGACATTTAATGAAATCAGCCCGCACTGTAACGCAGGCTTCACCCAGAAGGCTCACAGAATTTCGCGCCGCCGATTGACGCGCTGCGCGCAAATCACCATCATCCTGGCCAATATTGGTTACACGGAGTGTGAAGGTGTCGGAACTCTGTAATGCATTGCTAGAAGAGATTGTCAGCGAAGTTCGTCCGCTCACCCAGCAGGGAAAAGTGGCGGATTATATTCCGGCGCTGGCCGGCGTGGATGCCGATCAGCTCGGCATCGCCATTTGCACGCCCGACGGACGCTGTTTTCAGGCGGGCGATGCCGCGACGCGCTTCTCCATCCAGTCGATCTCCAAAGTGCTGTCGCTCAGCGTGGCGCTCACCTTGTATGAAGAGGGCGAAATCTGGCAGCGCGTCGGCAAAGAGCCGTCCGGCCAGGCGTTTAACTCGCTGGTGCAGCTGGAGCTGGAACAGGGCAAACCACGTAATCCGTTTATCAATGCCGGTGCGCTGGTGATGTGCGATCTGCTGGAAAGCCGCCTGACCGCGCCGCGTCAGCGCATGCTGGAAATTGTGCGTCGTCTGGCGCAGCAAAACGACATCAATTACGACCGCGTCGTCGCACGCTCTGAATACGAACATTCGGCACGCAATGCCGCCATTGCCTGGCTGATGAAATCCTTTGGCAACTTCCATAACGATGTCAGCAAAGTGATGGAAACCTATTTTCATTACTGCTCGCTGGCGATGAGTTGCGAAGAACTGGCGCGCACCTTCCTCTATCTCGCCAATCATGGCCGCACGCAGGATGATGAATCGGCGGTGATCTCACCGCGCCAGGCACGTCAGGTCAACGCGCTGATGATGACCAGCGGCATGTACGATGGTGCCGGGGAATTCGCCTGGCGCGTGGGCATGCCGGCGAAGTCGGGCGTCGGCGGCGGCATTGTCGCGGTGATCCCCGGTGACATGAGTATCGCCGTCTGGTCGCCGGCGCTGGATCATTCGGGCAACTCTTTAGCGGGCACCGCACTGCTGGAGAAACTTACCGAGCGATTGGGAAGATCGATTTTCTAAAGCGCTCGGAGACTACGGAATCCATCACCGCACAAGCCGTAAGGGCGCGATTTATCGCACAATAGATATATTCAACGGCACAAGGATGCGCACCCTACGAAAACTCGCTAAGTACCCGCATGGTCGCCATGCATGACGACCGACCAGGTCAACCTGCATCAAATAATAAGCGCCATTCATACACGGCCAGCCCTTATGTTTCCGCTCTGTTTTTATCAGGTTGCATTAACGTTAACAGCAGCATCTCTTTAAGTGACTATTTTCAAAAGGTGCGAATTTTTTCTTAAATAGCCTCTATTTTTTTAACCCATCAACGTCAATCGCGTTACACTTCCGCCTCATTTACGGAATCATCCACTAGCAACCATGACGTTTACACATCACTTCCGCCAGCGTTTGACTGCCTGCGTCGCCATTGTGGCGGTGCTGCTGCTGTTCGTCGCGCCGATTGTGTCGAAAACGTTGATGGAGCGTCAAAGCCAGCTACTGGCGATGCCGCAGCACAGCATGATGGATAGCTCAATGAGCCATCATGAAATGATGATGGCGGATATGCCGATGCCCGGCATGAGCCATCACATGATGGACGACGGCGAGTTTGCCTGCGGCTACTGTGATCTGCTGGTGCATGTCCCGCTCTTGATGTGGGTGTTTATTCCGTTTATCTGGCTGATCATGGTGATCTCGCGCGCGCCGCCGCTGCCCCACGTGGTTGCGCCGATTGTGCGTCGCATTAGCAGCATTCATCGTCCGCGCGCCCCGCCTGCACCGCTTTCCTGCTGACCTCATTTATTGCAGCGCACGCTCAGCTTGAGCGCTGTGCTAAGACAATTTCTTTTTGGAAGGAAGACGGCTTTGTCTGCTGCTCACTCTGCAGCACCGCGCGGCGCGGTGCTTAATTTGCTACGTCGCTTACATTTTTATATTGGTCTGTTTGTCGCCCCGTTCATCTTTGTTGCGGCGCTCAGCGGCACGCTTTATGTGTTGACGCCCCAGCTGGAAAACCTGATTTATGCCGATGCGCTAACCGCTGAACCTCAAGGCAACGCGCAGCCGCTGTCCGCACAAATCAGTGCGGCACGCGCCTATGCGGGCGAAAACCAGCACATCTATGCGGTGCGTCCTGCGCCGGGCGCAACGGATACCACGCGCGTGCAGTTCAGCGACGCCACGCTCGGTGCATCACTGTCGCGCGCGGTGTTTATCGATCCCTACAACCTGAAAGTAAAAGGCGATATGCCGGTCTACGGCACCAGCGGCGTGTTGCCGCTGCGCACCACCATCGACTTACTGCACAGCAGCCTGCTGCTTGGCGATTTCGGTCGTAACTACAGTGAACTGGCGGCGTCCTGGCTATGGGTGGCCGCTCTCGGTGGCGTGGTGCTGTGGCTGGGAACGCGTCCGAAACGTAAGCTGAAACAGCCGCGCAGCGGTTTTGCTTTCAGCCGCCACTGGCACATTACGCTCGGTCTGACGCTGGCAATCGGTTTGGTGTTCTTCTCCGTAACCGGCCTGACGTGGTCGCAGTGGGCGGGCGGCAATATCGATCGCATGCGTACCGAACTGAACTGGCTGACGCCACAGGTGAATACTTCGCTCAACAGCGATGCGCCTGCGGCACCGGCCGATCCGCACGCCGATCACATGCCGGATATGGATATGTCGGGCATGAGTATGCCGATGTCGTCGATGACCAAACCGGTGGCAGCGCCCGCCAAACCGGCGCGCAATAACGCCGCTGATGCCGACTGGGATCGCGTGCTAAATGCGGCGCGTCAGGATGGATTGAGCGCGGCGAAGCTCGAACTGCGTCAGCCGAAAAGCGCAGATAAAGCGTGGGCGGTGACGGAGATCGATCGCAGCTGGCCAACGCGAGTCGATGCGGTATCGGTGAATCCGCAGAATTTTAGCGTGTTGGATCACGTCTACTTTGCCAGTTTCCCGCTGGTGGCGAAGCTGACGCGCTGGGGCGTGGATGCGCATATGGGCGTGCTGTTTGGTTTGCCTAATCAGCTGCTGCTGGCGTTCTTTGGCCTCGGCTTATGCAGCATGATCGTGTTCGGTTATCGCATGTGGTGGATTCGTCGGCCAAAAGATGTCGAAGCGAATCCGGCACAAACCCTGACCGAAACCTGGATGGCGCTGCCGCATTACATCAAAGGCGCCTGGTTAATGTTGGCGCTGGCGCTGGGTTATGCGCTGCCGGTGATGGGCGCGAGTTTGCTGGCGTTCCTGCTGCTGGACATCCTGCGCTGGCGCAAACAGCAACGCGCACCGCTGGATGAAGCCGCGCTGCTGGCCTCACAGCAATCTCCGCTGGGCATTATTCGCGCGCGATTTGCCGTGAAGCGTAAAGAGATGCGCTACTTCCTGCGCGGTTTGCTTATTCTGGCGCTGATTGTCGGCACGGTGATGAGCAATGCGATTATCGGCGGCGTTATCGATCAATATGGCATTCCGTTCAGCCATTGGTCGCTGACCATGTACATCACGCAGGGCTTTATGATTGCGTTGTATACCACGGTATTTACCGCGCTGACGTCGATTCCGCTGTGGTATTTCTTCCTCGGCGAAAAGGATGATCGGGGATAAGTGCGTGGAATTTAACGGTGCGCATGAATGCGCACCGTACGACCTAGGGTCGCCATTCATGGCGACCTGGTCATTGAGATTTAAAAATCGGCTTTCAACACTACGCGGTAATTGGCTTTACCCGCGCGTACGTGATCCAGCGCTTCATTGATTTTAGACATCGGGAACTCTTCCACCTGCGGCGCGATATCCGCACGCGATGCCAGTTTCATCAGTGAACGCAGCTGGCCTGGCGAACCGGTAGAGGAACCGGTCACCGCGCGATCGCCCATAATCAAGCTGAACGCCGGCACTTCAAACGGCTTCATCACTGCGCCGACGGTGTGGAATTTACCGTGCGGAGCCAGCGCCTGGAAGTACGGTGCCCAGTCAAGATCCACCGCCACTGTGCTGATGATCAAATCAAACTGACCGGCCAGCGCATTCAGGGCCTGCGGGTCGCGGCTGTTAACCACGCGGTCCGCACCCATCGCTTTGATTGATTCGGTTTTGCTGGCGTTGGAGCTGAATGCCGTCACTTCTGCACCCATCGCACGCAGCAATTTAATCGCCATGTGGCCCAGGCCGCCGATGCCGATCACGCCGACGCGGCTGGTGGCGGTGACATGATGCATCAACAGCGGTTTAAACACGGTGATGCCGCCACACAGCAGCGGACCCGCCGAGGTGTAATCCATCGCTTCCGGCAGCGGGATCACCCATTGCCAGTCGGCGCGCAGATGGCTGGCAAAACCGCCCTTATTCATGATGGTTGGCACCGAACCGTTCTCACAGTTGACGTGCTCGCCATTGATACAGGCATTACAGTGCTGGCAGCTTTTTGCCGTCCAGCCGATGCCCACACGCTGGCCCACTTTCAAGCCTTTATTCTGCGCCGCATCGCCTAACGCACTGATGCGACCAATCACTTCGTGGCCGGCAATCACCGGGAACGAGGAGATGCCCCACTCGTTATCAATCATCGACAAATCTGAGTGACAAACACCGCAGTAATCGACCTCAACCTGCACCTCTTCAGCAGCCAGTTCACCGGCTTCATACTCATGAGGCACTAGCGCTTCACCCGCATTCAAGGCGGCATAACTTTTGATTTTCATTACTGTCCTCTGTATCCATGTTTTTGACAGGGCAAGTCTAGCAGAGCGTGTTTCACGCTCTTGACCATAAATCCGTCACTTAGTCGCTATAGCGCGATTAAACCGCTGAAAAGCATCAAGGGTTAAAGCGGATCGTGATTAAGCGGCGTGCGGTACGCGACGCGCGCCTCTTCAATCAGTTGGCTGGCGGTCACCGTGGGCGGCAAGCGCGTCAGCACTTTGCTCGCTTGCCAGTAACACAACACCATAAGTTCATCGGATTCGCTTTCCGCCATCTCCAGCAGCCGCTCGCGCAAAGTGGGAACGTCCAGCGTTTGGTGTTCATCCATTAACTCGGCAATGGTTTCATTAAGAATCTGATGAATGATTTTCCAGGAGAGATCGGCAAACACATTGAACCTCGATGCTCTTAACGTTTGGCTCCAGGCAAATGAATCAAAAATGCTACAAGTAAGAAGATTGAAACAGGATTAACTATAGCCGCTTATTTTCTGTGCAAGGCGGTTGCAGGCTGAGTTTCTTGTAGCTCGCGGATCTATAATACGATTTTTCTTTCGCCACATTTGCAGCAATCGAATGGCTTTGTAACAAAAAAGCACAAGCCCATGCTGGCTGTTCGCGCCGCGCTTTGCCAAAGTAAGACAACTTTTATCGCTACAACAGGGAATGACCATGAGCCAATCCATCGCATTACACGCCGATCCGCTGGTTTGGGGCCACGGCCCGAAAGTGTTCGAAGTATTTCTGGAACCCACCTGCCCGTTCTCCGTGCGCGCATTCAACAAGCTGGACGCGTTGCTGCAACGGGTGGGCGAAGAGAAGATGACATTAAAAATTCGTTTGCAATCACAGCCGTGGCATATGTATTCCGGCGTGATTGTGCGCTACATCCTTGCCGCCTCAACCTTGCCGGAGGGCAAAGCAGCCGCCAAAAAGGTGCTGCAGGCGGTGGCGGATCATCGTGAAGAGTTCGAGTTTACCGATCATAGCCACGGCCCGAATATGGATGCCACGCCGAATCAGATTCTCGATCGTCTGGAGCAATACAGCGGCGTTAACGCGCGCGAACCTTTTCTGCGTGCCGAGCTGCAGAATGAGATCAAATGGCACAGCAAATACTCGCGGCAAAACGGTATCCACGTTTCACCAACCTTCATCACCAACGGTTTGGTGCAGCTGGATATCGGCAGCGGCGACGAGATTGAATCCTGGGCTAAACGCATCCTCGCTTAACGCCATTGGCCCGTTGCGGCGGGCCTTTAGTATGATTTCGCGATAGATTTTCGCTTGCACTGCTTGCCTTAACTCCGACAATCGCTATCTCTCTAATTATGCTGTCACAGGCACGCGATCGGGCACGGTTGCTTGTCGAACTGCTGCTGTTAACTCGCCGATGCCGCTAATCTGTTTTGCACTGTCGCGCCGTAACTAACCAGGTCGCCATCAATGACGACCTGGTGCGTATTACTGAATGACTTTCAACGCATCCACCGCGCAGGCTTCATCCAAATGGCCGCCCGGTGCGCCGCCGATGCCGATTGCGCCAATCACCTGGTCGCCGCTTTTCACCGGCACACCGCCCGCCAGCAGCAGGAAGCCTGGAATATCACGCATGTTCTGCGCACCAGCATTATTCTGTGCGGCTTCCATCACTTTACCGCTTGGGTTTTTGGTGCTCAGCGCGGTGTAGGCTTTCATCTGGCTGGCTTCAACGGTGTGCGGACCGGCGTTATCCATGCGCTGCACCGCTTTCACCAAACCAGCACGATCCACCACGGTAACCGTGACGTTGTAGTTTTTCGCCGCACACGATTGAACCGCGGCGCTCGCCAGCTTCTGTGCGTCAGCAAGGGACAGGTTGGATTCGGTTAATGCAGCGTGGCTGCCGAAGGATACCAGGGCCGCCGCAGCGGCAATCAGAGAAAGGCGGATGTTCATGTGTCACTCCTGTTTGATAGTGAGTGACACTGTAAAGCGCGGCGGGCAAAAGAAATATTCGGGCGATTACCCGTTCGGCCAGGTAGTTATACCTGGTTCAACTGCTGCCAGGCGTGAATCAACTGTGCGAGATTATTGAGTTCCAGCTTGGCAAACACCGCCGCGCGATGCGCTTCCACGGTGCGCGGTGATAGCGATAAATCACGCGCGATCTCTTTGCTGGTTTGCCCGGCAATCATCAACTGCATCACTTCACTTTCACGCGCCGATAACAGCGCAAACCGCGCCTGCAAACCCTGCTGCGACTGCCAGCGATCGGCACGCTGCTCACTTTCGCTGAATGCCAGATGAATGGTCTCCAACAGCGGTTCTATCTCCAGCGGCTTGGTGTAAAACTCAAATGCGCCCTGACGAAATGCGCGACGACAGGCATCAATGGTGCCGTGACCGGTCATGATGATCACCGGCAGCAGCGGATGGCGATCGCCCTGCTCCGCCAGCCAACTCAGACCGCTAATGCCCGGCATGCGCACATCCAACAGCAAACAGCCGCGCAGCGGTTGTTGCGCCTGCGTAGCCGCTTCAAATGTGGCCAAATCGGCAAAATCGACCACGTCGTAATCCAGCGTTTTAAGCAGAAAACCGAGCGATTCACGCACGGATAAATCATCATCCACTAACCAAACCTTTGCGACCATTCCGTTACTCCGCCAGTTGGAAAATTAAGGTAATCTCCGCGCCGCCTGCAGCGCGATTTGCCAGCCGCAGCTGGCCGTTCATGCGTAACATCAAGCTCTCGACCAGCGTCATGCCTAATCCCATGCTATTGGCGCGCGAGCTGTAAAACGGCATGCAAGCCTGCGCTAATCCTTCCGCCGAGAAGCCGGGACCATTATCGCTAATGATGATTTTGATGCCGTGAGGAATAGGTTCAGATGCCATGTTCACCCATGCATCGGGACGTCCTTGCTGCATGTGAATGGCGTTCTGCAACAGGTTATGGAACACCTGTTCCAGCCATTGGGGATCGCTCAATACTTTTGCCTGACCGTGCTGCCACTGCTGACGCAGCGTGACATCGCCGTCATCCAGTTCCTGTTGCAGCAGCACCGTCACGCGCCGCCAGATGGCTTCCGGATTCACGGCGGTCATCGCCACCGGACGTTCGCTCACGATGTCGCGAAAGCGTTGCAGCAACGCCGCGAGGCGCTCGGTTTGCAGGTTCATCGCGTTGAGCGCCTGCGGCAGATTCTCGTACTTGCCCTGTTTCAGCAGCAGCTCACTGCTGTGCAGCCAGGTGTTGATGGCTGTCAGCGGCTGATTAATTTCATGAATGATGCCAGCGGTAAACTCGCCCAATGCTTCACGTCGCGTCCGCTGGAAATAGTCCGCGCGCAGGCGCATCTCCACGTGCTGACGCCAGTGACGCAGCAGCCACCAGCCTAAACCGCCAATTACCAGCCATGCCAGCAGCGCCAGCATAAATGGCAGCGCATGCAGCGCACGCCAGTCGGGATTGGCGCTGCCTTTCAGCAAGAATGGCTGATAGTGATTGATGAACGGCCGCTGCCATTGCCAGCGCGCGGTGTCCGAATAGTTCACCGTTTGCATGGCGGGCGGTGCGTGGATATGAAAAGCCAGCGCCAGCGCCACATCCGAGGTTTGCAGGGCAAAATGCAAATCGATCAGCATGCGAATCTGGCGGTAAGGATTGTAGAGCCAATAGCGACCACCGCTTACTTCTTCAAAACGCGGCGCGGTTAACGGACGATTTACGGTGTGTTCCAACAGGACAAGCTGGGGGAATTTGCTCTGCAAAGAGGCGAGTTCCTCATCGCCATTCAGCAGCGGCAACAGCGTTTCATTCTGCGTTTGATAGGCGGCGAGACGGTTAAACTGCTGATTAAATTGCGCCTTGCCGACACGCTGCTGCTGCAAAATTTGATCGGTAAATAACGCTATCAAGGTGATCAGCGTTAACAGCAGCCAGACCAGCCAATACCTTTTCATCCATGGTCGGTAAGTGTGCGGCATAGAGTTCCGTGGTTATGCAGTAAAGAAGTACTCCAGTAAAGGAGGCCTGACTAAAGTCAAACGTTTTAACCCGCGCCGTAGAGGGATTCAACGACTTTTCCCGGTCGTCGCGTGTTTTCAGAAGTGTGCCTGGCGCGTGGTTGCTGCTATCCGGACCACCCGTTGCTAGAGCAATGGCTTCAATTAGGAAGAAATTTAGGTAAAACATGAGACGCAGAAGAAATGCACCAGCTCACTCTCGTTGCTGGTGCGAAGGGAAATGAAACTGTTGTTAACTATTGCGCTGTAAGTGGCTACTCACAAATGCGCGACAGCGCGCGGAGAGGGGATCGCTGAACACCTGCTGCGGCGAACCGGCTTCCTCAATCTTGCCCTGATGCAGGAACACCGCTTTGTTCGAGACATCGCGTGCAAAGCCCATTTCGTGTGTGACGATGATCATGGTGCGCCCCTCTTCCGCCAGGCTACGAATCACGCGCAACACTTCGCCTACCAGCTCAGGATCAAGCGCGGAGGTTGGCTCATCAAACAGAATGGCTTTCGGCTGCTGCGCCAGCGCACGGGCAATCGCCACGCGCTGTTGCTGACCACCCGAAAGCTGCGATGGCCACGCGTTACGCTTCTCGTACAATCCCACTTTTTGCAGCAGCGCTTCGGCCTCTTCAATCGCCTCTTTACTGCTGCGCTTCTGCACATGAATTGGCGCTTCGATGATGTTCTGCAGCACGGTTTTGTGCGGCCACAGGTTGAAGCTCTGGAAGACAAAACCGAGCTGCATACGCATCAGCTTGATACGGCGCTGCTGCTCGCGGCTCAGCTTCTCATCGGGATTATCGATAGTGACCACTTCGTCACCCACCGCGATTTCCCCGCCCTGCGGCACTTCTAAAAATGGAATGCAGCGCAATAAGGTACTCTTGCCAGAGCCGCTGGCACCAATCAGCGAAATCACGTCGCCATCCTGGGCCGTCAGGCTAATATCGTGCAGCACTTCGTGCCCGCTATAACTTTTTCTGAGATGACTCAGGGCAATAGTGGGTTTACTCATGGACGTGCTCCAACGTGATAAGGGGACAAACGGCGCTCCAGCAGCGCCACCGCTTTACTCACCAGCACGGTCAGTAGCAGATAGATAATCGCCGCGCTAATAAACACCTCCAGCGCGCGGAAGGTCTCAGAGACGATTGAATCAGCGATGCCGGTCATCTCCATCAAACTGATGGTGCTGACCAGCGAGGTCGATTTGATCATCGAGATAATTTCATTGCTGTAAGCCGGTAATGCCTGACGTACCGCCAGCGGCAGCGTAATGCGGCGCAGCGTGGTGAAGCGCGACATACCGCTCACTTTGGCAGCTTCCAGCGACTGCACGCTCACTGCGTTTAACCCGCCGCGCAGAATCTCCGAGGTGTAAGCCGCATCGTTAAGGATTAATGCAATCAAACCGCACCAGTAAGGATCGCGCAGCAGCGGCCACAGCACGCTTTCGCGCACCGCCGGCAAGCTACCAAGGCCGTAATAGATCATGAAGATCTGAATCAGCAGCGGCGTGCCGCGAAACACCCAGACATAAAAGCGCGTAACGTAGCTACCAAAGCGGTTCTGCCGCAGTAGATTGAGCAGCAGCGCCAATACGCCGCCGCCCAACAGTGACAGCAGCGCCAGATTCAGCGTCAGCGGCAGGCCGCGCAGCAGTGCAGCTAAGGTGTGCTGCAGGAAAGTGACATCCATCGTGGCTCCTTACAACCGCGCGCGTTGTTGCCCGCGCATGGCCACTTTTTCCACATAGCGGAAAACAAAATCGGAACAGGTGGTGATGATCAAATAGATCACCGCGCCAACGCTGTAGAAGAAGAACGGCATTTGCGTCGAGTTGGAGGCGGTGGAGATCTGGTTCATGGTTTCCACCAAACCGGTGACCGAAACCAGCGCCGACTCCTTGATCACCGATTGCCACTGATTGCCCATGCCCGGCAGCGCGGTTTTCAGCGCCTGCGGCACGATCATGCGGCGGAACAGCATCAAACGGCCCATGCCCGTAACCGTTGCGGCTTCCAGCGTCCCTTTCGGGATCGCGTAAAATGCACCGCGGAACACGCTACTTTGATATGCGCCGGAGATCAGGCCAATGGCAATCGCGCCGGCGACAAAGCCGTTCACGTCGAACGGACCTTGCAAGCCGAGACTTTCCCCGATAAACGACACCACCTGACGTCCACCAAAATAGAACAGGTAGATCACTAGTAACTCCGGCACACCACGTAACAGCGTGATGTAGCCGTTGGCGAGCCGCTGCTGCCAGCGCCCGCCAGCAATCTGCATCCAACACAGCAGGCTGCCAAGGATTGCGCCCAGCAGCCATGCACACAATGAAACGGTGACGGTTACCGTGGCGGCGTTAAGCAACACGCCGCCCCAACCTTCGTCACCAAAACCTAAGATTTGCCAATCAATAGCCATAAGCGCCTGGAATTACTCTTTAGGTGCGACGTTTTCGCCGAACCATTTTTCAGACAGCTGCTTCAGCGTGCCATCTTTGATCATGGAATTTAACGCCGAATCCAGCGCCGCTTTCAGCTCCGGATTGTTTTTCTGAATCGCGATAGCTGAACCCTGGCCCAACACGCCGCCCGAGAAACCGTAACCAGTGCTGTTCACCGTATCCGCATGCTTTTTCACATAGGCATTCAGGTTAGTGCGTGATGCCATGACCGCATCAACGCGGCCATTCAGCAGATCGGCGAAGGTTTCCGGGCCGGCCTGATACGTGCGAATCGTCGCCACATCCGCCAGATATTTGTTGAGGAAGTCCGCCTGAATGGTAGCAACCTGCACCGCAATGGTTTTGCCTTTGAATTTGGCTTTCAGCGCATCGATAGATTTGGTCATCGCGGCTTCGTCATCCGCCAGCACCACTTCGCCATTGCCTGGCAAGGTATCAACCGCGCTGCCCTTCAGGGTGACGAAACCTGAAACACTGACGGTGTACTGGCGGGAGAAATCTACCACTTCTTCACGCTTCGGCGTGACGGTCACGGCATCGATTACCGCGTCATATTTGCCGTCGACTAAACCCGGAATCATACCGGACCATTTCTGTGCCACGATTTCGTATTTGAAACCGGCTCGTTTAGCGATTTCAGCCACCATATCCGGCTCATAACCGACGATTTTGCCGTTCGGCGTAGATTGGTTGAATGGCGGATAAGCGGCTTCGGTGGCGAATTTCAGCGTGCCAAAATCTTTTGCCTGCACCAGAGCGGAAGAGGCAAGCAGCAGCATGCCCACGGAAGCGGTAAACAGTCCTTTACGCATCATCATAAAACCTCGAAGTTCGTTATTTTGAGAGTAAATCAATGGCTAAACGGGCTAATGCCTGCGTGCCGGCATGGATACTGCGCTCGTCGGGTTGGTAATCCGAATTATGCAGATGGTCGTCGCGTCCCGGTGCACCGGATCCAATGTGGATTTGGCAACCTGGCGCGCGCTCGGTAAACAGCGAGAAATCTTCGGCACCAAAGCTGGCGCTCGGTTTGGCGATAATCGCTTTACCAAACTGATGCGACAAAATCGGTTCCAGCACATCAATCAACGCATCGTCGTTCATCAACGGCGGTACACCGCGCTGATAATTGACCTCAACGCGCACATTCAGCGACAGCGCGACGCCCGCGCAGATACGTTTGAACGCCTCTTCAATGTGCGCACGCGCCGCCGGTGATTTGGCGCGCACTGTGCCCTGAATCAGGCAGCTATCGGAAATAATATTGTGAGTGGTGCCGCCATGAATATGGCCGATGGTCAGCACCGCTGAATTGGCGGGATCGAGTTCGCGCGAAATAATGGTTTGCAGCTGGCTCACCAGATTGACGGCAGCAATGATCGGATCGGTTCCCATGTGCGGACGGGCCGCGTGCGTTGATTTACCGTGCACTACCACATCAAACTCATCGCTGGAAGCGGTGCTGGCGCCGCGCGTTAGGCCGATTTCACCGGCGGCCAGTTCCGGTTTGTTGTGCAGCGTGACGGCCAGATCGACGCCATCTGCGGCGCCATCAGCGATCATCGCTTCGGCCCCGCTATTGGGCGTCTCTTCTGCTGGCTGGAAAATCAAACGTAACGTGCCATGCAGCTGCGCGCGATAGTGCGGCACTATCGCCGCCACGCCGAGCATCGTCGCGGTGTGAATATCGTGGCCGCAGGCGTGCATTTTGCCGGGATAGTGGCTGCTGAAAGGTAAGCCGGTTTGTTCGTGGATTGGCAACGCATCCATATCCGCGCGTAACAGCACGGTTTTACCGGGATGCGCGCCGACAATATCAACCATCACGCCACTTCTGCCAACGCCGGTTTGCGGCGTCAGACCCAGGCGCAGCAGTTCCTGCTCAACGATGTGTGCAGTGCGGACGGTGTCGAAACCCAGCTCCGGATGCGCGTGTATATCACGGCGGATGGCGATGAGATGCGCCTGCATGCTTTCACTTTTGGCGCTGATGTCCCTGGCTAAAACATCTTTATAATCGGTCATATGCAAAGATCTTTTTCAGGCGTAAACCTGGCCTTTATGGCATTTTTATTAAAATTGACTCCGTATTTATTCACAGCCCCCGGCAGAATGCAACGCGCAATCCGTTGCTTTACTTGCTGAATTTTCGCGATATTTTGCTAATTCACTGCCTTGACAGGATAAAACCCCATGTCTGCATCATTAAGCAGTTATAACATTCATGATTCTGCGTGGATCATCAGTTTTACTGATTTCGTTATTGAACAAATATCAGCCGCTAACCTGCGCTAAAAGCCAATCGCGCACCGCCATCACCGACGCCTGCTGGCGCGGACGGCGCGGCCACACCAGATACCAACCGGCATCCAGGGTCATTTGCTGCGTAAACGCGGGCACCAACCGTCCGCTGGTGAGATCGTTCTGCACGAAATGCGGGCTGGTGAGCGCAATGCCCTGCCCGCTGATCGCCGCTTCCAGCGCCAGCGCGGTTTGATTGAAACGCAGGTGATGCTGATGATGCAGCGATAAATTCGGGAAGGTAAACGCGAGAAATGCAGGCCACAGATGGTGACCATCGTGCAACAAGGCGTAGCGCTGAAAGTTGTCGCTTGCTGCCGGATCGCCAAGCTCGGCTAACAGCGCAGGACTCACCACCGCTAATACCGTTTGGCTAAACAGCAAAGTGGCATCAAGACCCGCGCCAAACGGTGGCCTGCCATAACGCACCGCTAGATCGACGCCTTCATGATGAAACTGCACCAGCCGCTCAGAAGCCAACACGCGCAGATCGATATCCGGCCATGCGGTGGTAAAGCCCGGTAAACGCGGCAACATCCAGCGACTGGCAAAGGTGGGTGTAACGCTCAGCGTTAAGCGATTCGGTTCTGGTCGCAGCGTGCGCGTGGCTTCATCGATCAATTCAAATGCCTGACGAATGCTGACCGCATAGCCCGCACCCGCGCCGGTCAGCGCCAGCGTGCGCGGCAATCGATCAAACAATTTCAGTCCAAGGCTGGCTTCCAGAGCACGAATTTGCTGCGCCACCGCGCCCTGTGTGACGCCTAACTCTTCCGCCGCCAGGCGAAAGTTAAGATGGCGCGTCACCGCTTCAAAGACTTTCAACGCATTGAGCGGCGGTAGTTCGCTGAATCCCTGACTCATCCTGTAGTTTTCCTATCGTCAATTGGCAAACAGACTGACTCTCTGCTGCCAAAATTACCTTTTATACTGGTTTTAATCGATTTTTAATTAACAGGAAGATTAATGATGACAGTAGAAAAAGTTGCAATAATCGTCGCCGGTGGCAGCGGCATGGGTGCAGCAGCAGCCGAGAAACTGGCAAGCGATGGCTATAAAGTGGCAATCCTCTCCTCCTCCGGCAAAGGTGAAGCGCTGGCGGAGCGTCTGGGCGGTTTGGGCGTGACCGGTTCTAATCAGTCGGTAGCGGATTTGCAGAAGCTGGTGGATCAAACGCTGGCGCGCTGGGGCCGAATAGATGTGCTGGTGAACAGCGCCGGTCATGGTCCGCGCGCGCCGATTTTGGCGTTAACCGATGAGCAGTGGCAGCTTGGCATGGAAACCTATTTTTTAAATGTGGTACGCGCCACGCGTCTGGTCACGCCAATTATGCAGAAACAAGGCGGCGGCAGCATTATCAACATCTCCTCCGCGTGGACGTTTGAGCCAACCGATATGTTCCCGACCTCAGCGGTGTTCCGCGCCGGCCTGGCATCCTTCACCAAAATCTTTGCTGATGCCTACGCGGCCGATAACATCCGCATCAACAATGTGCTGCCCGGTTGGATCGACAGCTTGCCGAAAACCGATGAACGTCGGGATAGCGTGCCATTGCAGCGTTACGGTACGTCTGAAGAAGTGGCGGCGACCATCGCCTTCCTGGCTTCACCTGGCGCGGCCTATATTACCGCTCAGAATATTCGTGTTGATGGTGGCGTGACGCGCAACGTTTAGCGAGTAAATGCGTAGTGTTCAGCCGCTCAGGGATCAGCGCCCTGCGCGGCTTTTCTTTTATTTATGGTTTACATTCCAGACCAAAAACAAGACTGGTCTCGTCGATTTCATTACCTCATAAAAGACAGAATAATCTGATTCGCTGACAGGGATTTCTTACTTCAGCCAACGAACTTTCTTCTTAAATTCTGATTTGAGGTCGCAATGCAATCGATTTTACGTTCACGTTTCTCTTCTTTTCTGACAGTTGAACGCCGTGTAGTTTGGCAAATGATGTTTACCGGCTGCGCGGTATTCTGGATTTTGATGGTCGTCGCCATCATGAGCATTCGCTAAGCTAATGCGCCTGTAATCGGCCGGACAGCTGCTCCGGCGGTAACAACTCAAACGCCCGCCTCATCTCCCGCGCCTCTTCTGCCGGACTGCGACCAAACAGCCTCTTGAACTCACGATTAAACTGCGAATCACTTTCATAGCCGACGCGCGCTGCGGCACCTGCGGCGGTAAGATTGTCGCGGATCATCATCAGACGCGCCTGATGCAATCGCAGCGATTTTAGATATTGAATCGGCGAGGTTTGCGTCACCGTTTTGAAATGCAGATGGAAGCGCGGCACGCTCATCCCGGCTTCATTCGCCAGATGCGGCACATCCAGCGGCTGACGCCAGTCGGCATGTATGCGCTGCAAAGCCCGTGCGATACGACCAAAATGGCCTTGATAAGTTAACGCTGCACGCACTGCGCCACCCTGATCGCCCATTAATACGCGAAAACAGATCTCCTCGACCCGCGCGGGCCCCAACACTTTGGCTTCAAGCGGATCGCTCAACGCTTCCAGTAAACGCAGTGTGCTCTGCGCCAGGGTTTCATTGATTGGTGTAGAGATGATGCCCGCCGGCGCAGCGGTTACCGCCAATTCACTGCTGGCCAGCTGCGCCACCAGCCGCGCCACCATGGCAACATCCAGACGAATCGCGATGCCCAGCAGCGGCTCTTCTGACGTGGCTTCCGTCTCGGCAGAAAACGGCAGCGGCACTGACAACACCAGATAGTGCTGCGCATCATAGCGATACATCTTGTCGGCGAGGAAAGCTCGTTTTGATCCCTGGCAAATAATAATGATGCTCGGCTCATACAGTACCGGCGTGCGCGCCCACTGCCGATCGGCCCGCATAAAGCGCACGCTATCAAGCAGTGATTCGGTATAGCCTTCCTGACGCGCCAGCTGGCTGAGTAAAGCGCAGGTGCGCTGTTGCACGGATTGCGACATAAATAATTTCCACTGAGATATTCAGGCAAAGCATAGCCATCAAGCTGCTGTTTGCACAATGCACGCGAGAGGATCAGGCAAAGATGCGCCACAATCCGGTCTGTTGCGCATTGCGTGATTTATCAACAATAGCCTCGTCAATTCAACGAGGAATGCATCATGAACACAGCGAAGAAAGTGATTATTTTGACAGGTGCCAGCAGCGGCATAGGCGAAGGCATTGCACGTCATCTGGCGCAGCAAGGCCATCAACTGGTGCTTGGCGCGCGCCGCACCGATCGTCTGCAAGCGTTAAGTGAAGCGCTGCGTTTTGGCGGCGCGAACGTGGATTATCTCGCCACCGACGTCACCCAACGCGCTGATATCCAGCAGCTGGCCGATTTTGCACGGGAAAAATATGGCCGTATTGATGTGATGATCAACAATGCCGGCGTCATGCCGCTGTCACCCATGAGTTCAATGAAAGTCGATGAATGGGACTTGATGCTCGACGTCAATGTTCGCGGCGTGCTGTATGGCATTGCGGCGGTGCTGCCGACCATGCAAGCGCAGCAGTTTGGTCACATTATTAATATCGCCTCGGTTGGCGCGCTAACCGTTTCGCCGACCGCCGCCGTTTACTGCGCGACTAAATTCGCCGTACGCGCGATTTCCGATGGCCTGCGTCAGGAGTCGCAACATCTGCGGGTTACAGTGATCAATCCCGGCGTAGTTGAATCTGAACTGGCGGATAGCATCACCGATAGCACCGCGCGTGAAGCGATGAAAAGCTATCGCCAGATCGCGCTCAAGCCAGCAGCGATTGCCAAAGCGGTGAGTTGGGCCATTGAACAGCCTGGCGAGGTGGATATCAGTGAAATCACCGTGCGCCCTACTGCCAGCGCACATTAAGCAGTAACAACCGTGGCGATTTCAGGCTGAAATCGCCAGCTTTCACTCCTCGTGGTAGAGCCGCGCAGCGGCACTTTCTGTCGCCGCACGTCGACGAGCAATAAAATCCTGCATCTGGCTTTTTGCCTCGGCCAAACGTTGCGGCGAGGCGCTGCGCGGTGAACCTGAATGGAATGGCGGCGCCGGATCGTACTCCATCTGCAGCTGGATATTTTCTGCGATTTCACGTCCAAGCAGCTCTTCCGCTACGGTTAACGCAAAATCAATACCCGAGGTGACGCCCGCGCCAGTGATGCGGTTGCGATCGCGCACAACGCGTTCGGCTACCGGCGTGGCACCGAGCAGGCTAAGCTGATCAAGCGAACCCCAATGCGACGTCGCGCGATATCCCTGCAACAATCCCGCAGCACCTAACACCAACGAACCAGTACACACCGAAGTTACCCACTTGGCGTTCTCCGCCATACGACGGACAAAATCCAGCGTTTCGTCATCGTCCATCAGCGCAATTTGTCCGGGACCGCCGGGAATGCAGATCAAGTCGAGTTGCGGGCAATCGGTAAAGGTCACGGTGGGTACGATCGCCAGACCTCGATCTGACATCACCGGCTGGCGATCTTTCCAAATCAGATAATTGTTAGCGTTGGGCATGCGGGCAAACACTTCCCACGGACCGGTGAGATCGAGCTGCGTGAGGTTGGGGAACAGCAGCAGACCAATATTAAAGGACATCTTTCGCTCCAGATCGCAGGAAGTTGTAAAAAATGCAGGCATTCAGCGGTTAAAGCCAACCGGCCTTTTTCAGCCGCCACCACATCACGCAGCAGATAACAACAGTAATGCCCACCACGGCGGGATAGCCAAAGTGCGTGTGCAACTCCGGCATATCGGGGAAGTTCATACCGTACATACTGAAAATGATGGTGGGTACAATCAGGATCGCCCCCCAACCGGCGAGCTTTTTGTTTACTTCGCTTTGCTGCACCGACACCAGCGCCAGATTCACCTGCATCGCGCTGGTGAGCATTTCGCGCATGTCTTCCGCATCGATCATCACGTGATGCGCGTGGTCCTGTACGTCACGCAGATAGGCGCGCAGATTTTTCGGGATGATATCTTCGTGGAAGCGCACCAGCTGCTGGCAGATTTCCGTCACCGGCAGCGCCGCATTGCGTAGCGCCAGCAGTTCACGGCGCAGGTGATAAACGTTTTGCAACGCGTCGCTGTCAAAACGCGTAGTAAACATGCCCTGTTCCAGCCCGCCAATGCGATCGTTAAGTGATTCGGTGATTTTGCTGTAGTTATCGACGATGAAATCGAGGATGCAATAGAGCGCATAACCCGGACCTTCACACAGTAATGCGTGGTTCTTTTCGGCTTTGGTGCGGATGTCAGCATAACCTTCCGATGAACCGTGACGCACGGTGATCAGGAAGTTTTTGCCAAGGAAGAAGTGGGTTTCGCCGAAAGTGATGCGCTGCAAATCGTCCATGTGCGCGGTTTTTACCACAATAAATACCGAATCGCCGTACTGCTCAATCTTTGGTCGCTGATGCGCCACCAGCGCATCTTCAATCGCCAGTTCGTGCAGGCTGAACTCCTGCTGCAGCGTCTGCATAAAAGCCGGTTCTGGTTGGTACAAACCCATCCAGACGAAGGATTTCTCTTCTTTTAATACTTCACTAATATCAGCGATGTCGACATGCTCTTCACGCTTACCGTGGCGATACGCTACGCAATTAATGACCATATTCGCGCCGTCCTTGTTGTTTTCACTTTTTTTCATTTTAGCCTTAAAGCTCGCGTACCATTTCGACGCAGGGAAGATTGGCTTGTGCCAGCGCCGAGGGATAAAGCGTCTCACGCACCACACGAAAACCGTGGCGCAGATAAAAGCCGCTCGCGTTGGGCGTGGCGGCGAGCGTCAGTTTATCAAAACCCCGCTGCCGCGCTTCATCGATGATTGCCTGCATGATGACGCTGGCATAACCTTTGCCGTTGCAGGCGGGCAGCGTGAAGATCGCTTCAACGCTGCCGTTGTGCAAGTCAAGAAATCCGGTCGCGGCCACGCCATATTCAGCATCCTCAACCACATAAAACGGATGGCTTCTGACCGCCTCGAAATAGCCGGACGGTAACGCATCGGGTGTCCATGCGCTGATAACATCAGCGGGATAAACACCTCGGCAACCGTGGCGAATGGCAAGGTTGCGGATGCGCCACAACGTGGCCGTTTCATCACAGCGGGCTAAACGCGGTTTCATACGTTTTCCTCTATGCTAGTAATCCGTGGAGTATCACAGTAACAAAACTCATCAGGAAGATAACGCCGGTTCCGGCTACAAAAGGTTACGACAATGCAACTCACTTCATCACGTTTGTTTCTTCGTCCGGTTGAACCCACCGATGTTCAGCGCCTGTTTGCCATCTATGGCGATCCCGCTACCAATATGTTCAATCCGGCGGGTCCGTTTCCCGATTTAGCCTTTGCAGAGGAGGTGTTAAATCGCTGGCTGGCGCACTGGCAATCCTTTTCCTTTGGTAACTGGGCAATTTGCCTGCGGGAACAGCCGGATGAGGTTATCGGATTTGGTGGTTTATCGGTGCGCGAGTTTGCTGGCAAGCCGGTAAACAATCTTGGCTATCGTCTGGCGAAAGAGGCGTGGGGAAAAGGTTTCGCCACCGAGTTTGCACGAAGGGTTATCGCTTATGGCTTCGATGAATGCCAGCTTCCGGTTATTGATGCGGCGGTGCGTCAGGATCATATAGCATCACAGCAGGTACTGGAAAAGGCGGGACTGCGCTGTTACGGCCAGGTTCACGATGTTCCGGGCGCGCCCGCCAGTTTGGTATATGAATTACGTGCGCAAACCTGGCGCGATCAGGGCACGCCGAAGTAACGTAGCAACGCGGTCATTAGCGCGGCACCGATAATCACCAGTATTAGCGGTGTGCGGCGCCAGGCCAAAAACACCGCAAACAGCACGCCGGCGATGCGCGCCACGCCGGCAAAATGCGTGCCTTCAAACAGCGCGGTGGTAACGGCCACCGCCAGCAGCAAAACGGTGGCAGCATCGGATAGCATATTGCGTGCGCGATCCGACATCTGCATGCGGCTGCCCAGACGATAACCGGCGAAACGAATCGCATAAGTGCCTACCGCCAGCAGCGCGATGCCGCCAATGATCAGATTATTTTGCATTTTTACGCTCCCGCCAGCTCAGTAATCCCAGCAGTGAAAACAGCACCGGCATGCCCGCTGGCACAAACGGTGTCGCCAGCACAGACAGCGTGGTGCCCAGCGTAGCGGGGATCAGCGTACGACGCTGACGCAGCGCCGGGAATATCAGGGCAATCAGGATCGCTGGGAACACCGCATCCAGACCAATGGCCGATACGTCGGGAATAAAGCGCCCGATCACCGCACCGCCAATGACCGACAGCGGCCAGATGGTGAAAATACCTAATCCGCAAATCCAGTACGCGGCACGACGTTGCGCCAGTTTTGGCTGGGAAATACCAAACACCACGCTTTCATCATTCATGATGTGGCATCCCAACAAACTGCGGCTGCCTTTACCAACCAGATCTTTCACCGCAATGCCAAACGGCAGATGACGCGCGTTGACCAGCAAACCCGCCGCCGCCGCCGTTAACGGACTGCCGCCGCCAGCCACGATGCCGATAAACAGGAATTCCGACGCGCCCGCCAGCACCAGCGTTGATAGTGCAATCGGCACCCACAGCGGAAACCCTTCCGCTGCCGCCAGCGAACCGTAAGAGAGCCCGACAATGCCGTCGGCAAGACAAACCAGGAAAATGGCTTTTATTACTCCGCGATCAAGCGGTACTGCACCCAGACGCATCACAATTTGATCTCATATCGAACAGGAAAGCCGTTATAATGAACGCGCCAGAATCGTTTTACAAGACGAACAAATCGTTCGATATAAAGAACAGGAGAGGGTTTGACCACGCCAATTGATATTATTGCTGTCGGATTACTGCGCGAACGTCAGCGCGCGGGGCTTTCACTGACAGAGGTGGCGCGTCGCGCCGGTATCGCCAAATCTACGCTGTCGCAGCTCGAAGCGGGCAATGGCAATCCCAGCCTTGAAACGTTGTGGGCGCTGTGTGTGGCGCTGAACATTCCTTTCGCGCGTTTGATGGAGCCGGAAGTGAAGCGATTGCAGGTAATTCGCCGTGGCGAAGGCATGATCGTCTCGGCGGAGATGGCGGATTATCAGGCAGCTTTGCTGGCAAGTTGCCCGCCCGGCGGACGCCGCGATCTCTATCTGGTCACCAGCCAACCGGGCGCGCCGCGCGATTCAAAACCGCATCCGCCGGGCTCGGTGGAGCATGTGATTATCGCGCGTGGCCGGGCGCTGGTTGGGCCGCGCGATGCACCGGTCGAACTGCATCCCGGCGACTACATTTGCTATCCCGCTGACGAACCGCATGTGTTCGAAGCCTTAGAGCCGGATACCATGGCGGTGCAGTTGTCGGAGCAGAATTGAGCGAAGGTTGGTCAGCTCTCCATAAATGGCGCCACTATGGAATTGCAGAGTGACCATCAGAATTTCCTATTATCAAATCCGATGATTCGCGTGCGGCGCGGTGGCATGCTGTGGTTTTCGCCGCTAAGAATCAGGAACATATGGACATTATTCCCGCCCGTCCTCATCACGCCGCTGCCATTCAGAAAATCTACGCCTGGCATGTGCTGCACGGCACCGCGACCTTTGAAACTGAACCACCTTCGGCGAGCGAAATGCAGAATCGCGTGCAGGATGTGCAGCAGCGCGGCGGTTTTTGGCTGGTGGCGCAGGAGGATGATCATGTGCTGGGTTACTGCTATCTGGCGCCGTATCGCCCGCGTTATGCCTATCGCTTCACGCTGGAGGATTCGATTTACCTCGATCAGCAGCAAACCGGCAGAGGCATTGGTCGCGCACTGTTGCAAAAAGCCATTGCGCTGGCAGAAGCGGCGGGATTTCGCCAAATCATCGCGATTGTTGGCGATAGCGCGAATGCCGGATCGCTGGGATTACACCGGGCGCTCGGTTTTGAGCACACCGGTGTAATGAAATCAGTGGGATTCAAACATGGCCGCTGGCTAGATACCGTAGTGATGCAGCGTTCACTCGGTCACGGCGACAGCCAGCCGCCAGAACGTTAAGCTACTGCCTCCATCGCGATCATACGATGCGTGGCCTTTTCCAGCAGATCGCGATCGTGACTCACCAACAACACTGCGCATTGTTGCTCGCGCGCCAGCGAGGTGATGAGCTGGATGGATTGCTGCTGCACCAGCGGATCCAGACGCGATGTAGGTTCATCGGCAAACAGAAATACCGGATCCAGCAGCATCACGCGTAACAGCGAGAAGCGCTGCAGCTCGCCGCCCGACAGTGAATCGGGACGACGCGTCAGCAGTTCCGGCGTCAGCGCCAATTGCTCCATCAGCGCATCCCGCCGCGTGGAGGCAATGTGATGACGGCGCAACACATCGTTTAGGCTTTGCGCCAGCGTGCGGGTCGGTGGAAACAGCGCTGACGGATCCTGATAAATCTTCTGGTATTTCAGCCCATCGACCGCCGCATGGCGCGTCACCTTGCCATGCTGCGGCGTTAGCAGGCCGAGCAGCACATCGCCAAAGCTACTTTTACCGCTGCCGCTGGCACCGTGTAATCCAACGATTTCTCCGGCGTGCAGCCTGAAGTCTTGCGGCACGCCGAGCGATTTACCGCCGCGCTGCAAGCGGATGCCCTCAGCGCTCACCACCGGTTTACTGCCCATAACGGTTTGTTGCCGTGCAGGCCAGGCGGTGGGATCGGCGGCGAGTAATTCACGCGTATAGCGCTGCTGCGGTTCATGTAACACCTGTTCCGCCCTGCCCTGCTCGATCACCTTGCCTTTATGCATCACGATCACCTCACCGCCCAACTGGCGCGCCAGCGCGATGTCGTGGGTGATGGTGAGCAGTGTGCCGCCGTCGGCCACTTCCCGGCGCAGCAAAGCGGCTACTTCATCACGACGCGCCACATCCAGCCCTTTGGTTGGTTCATCGGCAATCAGTATCTCCGCGCCACCTGCCCGTGCGGCGGCAAAGGCGGCGCGCTGCGCCATCCCGCCGGAGAGTTGCCACGGAAAACGCGGCGCCGCGTCCTGTAAACCAAGCTGCTGTAAATCGCGCTGGGCCGACAGTGCGCTGGTGGATTTCGCGTTTCCGCGTACATAACGATAGCCTTCCGCAACCTGCTGCAGCACTGACATTGTGGGATCCAGCGACAGCCACGGCTCCTGCGGCAGCGACGCTAATGTGCGGCCCCATAATTCACGCAACAATCCGGCATCCTGCGGCAGGGTAAAACGCTGTTCGTTGATGATTAGCGTACCGCTGGACTGTAAATCGTCAGGCAAAATGCCCATGACCGCTTGTGCCAGCAGGCTTTTACCTGAACCGGTTTCACCCAGCAAGGTCAGCGGTTGTCCGGGCTGCAGGGTGAAATCAACCGGTTCCACCAGCGTAGCGCTGGCGGTTGTGACGCTGATGCCGATAACCTGTAATCCTTTCATTTACGCTCCTCTTTCATTAACAGATTCAGGCTGATCAACAGCAGAAACAGCGCGATTACCGGCTGCATTAGCAGCCACGGTGCTTCCCAGGCAAACGGCAGCAGTTCGGTCATCATCAAACCCAGTTCTGGCGTCGGCGGACGTACGCCGACGCTGATAAAGCCAAGCGCAGAGACCGCCATGATGGCGCTGCTGAACGAGAACAGAGTCAACGTGGTTAATACCGGCGCTAACGCTGGCCACAGGTGTCGGCGGAAACGGTAGAACGCCGAAAAACCGAGCAACTTTGAGGCCTGCATGCCGGGTGCCTGCACAATCGGGCGCAGGGTTGCGCGCGTGACGCGGAAGAACTCCACCCACAGCACCAGCGAAATCCCCAGCCACAACATGCCGGGAGAATCCGGCGCAATCGCCGCTAACAGCAGCACCAGCAGCAATCCCGGCAGCGCCAGACACATATCGCCGAGCATGCTGAGCAGACGATCCAGCCAGCCGCCATACAGTGCGCTGAATACGCCAGCCAGCACGCCCGCAAGCAGTGCGCTCATCACACAGAGCGCCGCGAGACCCAGCGAAAGGCGCAACGCGGCACTGAGGCGCGGCAGCATGTCGCGACCAAGATGATCAAACCCGAGAAGATTGGCACCGCTCGGCGCGTGCAGCATCTGCAGCAGATCCTGTTCCAGCGGGTCGCCGTGATGAATCAGGGGCAGCAGGAAGGCGAAACCAAGCAGCAAGCACAACAGCAGCAGGCCGATAAGACGCGAAAATGAAATTGTCATGCGCGCGCTCCTCTGGGATCAAGCAGATGACAACCCGCATCCACCAGCATATTCAGCAGCACGAACAGCAGTCCGAGCGTCATGGCGCTGGCCTGAATCACCGGCACATCGCGGGCGAAGATGGCATGCACCAGCGCGTGACCAATGCCAGGCCAGGCAAACAGCGTTTCTACCACCACCACGCCTTCCACCAGCCAGACAAACTGCATGCCGAACCAGGTCAATACCGGCGATGCGAGGTTGCGCAATCCATGACGGCGCAATAGCGTTGCGGGCGCTAATCCTTTCTGCGCGCCCCAGCGGTAATAGCCCGAGCTGACAACCTGATACGTGGCTTCACGCACCACGCGCACGCCCACCGCGGTTAACGACAATGCCAGCGTCAACGATGGCAACATAAAATGACGCAGCTCGCCATGCCCGGCGCTGGGCAGCCAATCGAGCTGCAGCGCCAGCAGGACAATCAGCAGCATGCCCAGCGCAAAATGCGGCACCGATTTCAGCAGCGCGCTCAGCCAGAATAACGCGCGGTCGAGCTTGCCATTGGCGTGACATCCCGCCCAAATACCCAGCGGCAAGGTGAACAGAATCGTCAGGAAAAGCGATGAACCTGCCAGCGCCAGCGTTTGACTCAGCTGCCAGCGCAGTTCATCCATCACCGGTTCGCCGGAGACCAGCGAACGACCAAAGTTGAACTGCAGCAGATCGAATAGCCAGTGCAGCAACGCGCTGCCCTGCTGCAGCGAGTCACTTAGCTCCTGCTGCACCCGCGCCACCGCACTGGCATCCACCCGATCGTAGCCATAACGACCGCTGGCAATGCGCCACGCCATATCGCCGGGCAAGGACTGCACCAAAAACCAGGTGAGTAATCCCACCGCCAACACCACAAAAGCCGCCTGCGCTACGCGCCAGCCAAGTAGTTTGAACATCATTGCTCCCACTGCATCTGACGCAGACCAAAGTGGCGTTCAAACGGATCGAGCGTGACGTTTTTCAGCTTGCTGTTAATCGCGGCCGATTGCTGATACCAGGCAATCGGGATCACTGGCAGATCCTGCTGTAACGAGGCAGTGATCAGGTTACGCGCCTGCGCACGTTCTGCCGAGTCAGTGGATTGCGTTAAGCTGTGCAACGCCGCGCTAAAACCGGCCGGATGCCAGTTCATCGCGCCCCAGTCGCCGCCCTTTTCCGCATAATCCTGCAGTAACGTGCCGGTGGGATCAGGCGTGAGTGCAAAGTTGCGGGAAAACAGCGCCAGTTGTAGACGATTGCTGTGATGCTGCGCCGGAATTTCGCTAGCGTTGGTGGAATTGATCTTCACTTCAATGCCGACTTTGCGCAGCTGCTGCTGGATAACCATCGCCATCAGCGGCAGTTCGGGACGATCGGGGAAGGTCAGCAGCGTCACACTAAAGCGCTGGCCGTTACGTGCTAACACGCCATCTGCACCCATTTTCCAACCCGCCGCCTGCAGTTGCTGTGCCGCCTGCTGCGGATTGAATTGCAACGGTTGCAATGCGTTGTTGTGCCATTCACCCATATTCGGCGGGAATAACTGACTGGCCGCGCCTGGATAACGCAATACCGCCATCGCCAGCGCGTTACGGTCAATCGCCATGCTGATCGCTGCACGCACCGGCTGTTCGGCTAACAGCGGATCGCCCGCATTCAGTTTTAGCATCAGCGTGCGCGGCACCGGAATGGCGGGCAGCTGTAGCGCTGGCTTGCGTGCTAAACGCTGACGGCTGGCAGCATCCAGGTTGAATACGTAATCCGCGTCCCCGCTCTCCGCCAGCAAGGCGCGGGTTTCGGCGCGTCCGGAAGAGAGATAGCTGGCGGCCGCAATCGCCGGCTTTTCGCCCCAGTAATCGTCAAACCGTTTTACCGCCAGCGATTGCGGTGGCTGGAATGACGTCAGCATAAACGGGCCGCTGCCGATGATGCGGGTGATGTTGCCCTGCGCATCCCAGCTAGCCAACGCCAGAATCTGGGAACGGCTCTCTGCTAAAACCGAAAGCAGCGGCGTGAAAGGTTCACGCAACGTGATAGTGACGCGCAGCCCTTCCCCGCTGATAGCGGTGATCGGCGTTTTATCCAGCAGACCCGCTTTGCTGCGCGCGGTGTTGAGTGATTTCACCACCGCGGCCGCATCCAATGGCGATCCATCATGGAAGCGCACGTTGGGACGCAAATTCAATTGCCATTGCAAACCATCTGCCGATACCTGCCAGCTTTGCGCCAGCGCCGGAATGGGCTCGGCGCGTTCGTTCACTTCCACCAGCGTTTCCACCACATCCATCCGCAACAAAATGTCGCCGGAGAGTGCGGGATCGGCGCCTTTGATTTCAAACGGTGCCGCAATGCGCACCGTTTTATCCTGATGTTCAGCCGCCATTGAGGCGTAAGAAGCCAGGCCTAACGCCGAAGCGATAAGCAAATTTTTCATTGATTTCATTGAGATTTCCGACTGAAGCCGCTACAAATTATGTGAGTTAATTACGTTATAACATAACAATACACATTTCAACACAGATTGCTGGCAAAGACGGGTGATTGACACTGCGCGCAGTGCTTTTGCTGCGCTATGCTGAAAACGAACGTTTACTTTATGGAGCAGCAGAGATGCCAGAAATCGTTGTGTATGCGGCAGAAGGTCGCACGATTGAGCAGAAAAAGAAGTTGTTGAGAGCCGTCACCGCGGCGGTGGCTGATTCGTTTGAGATCGATGCTAATTCAGTGACGGTTTCCATTATCGAAACGCCAAAACATCATAAGTCGAAAGGTGGCGTGCCGTTTGATGAGCGTTGAGTCGGGTGTATGCCTAAAAGCCCCAATGGGGCTTTTATTATTCAGAGGATAAAGACGGCTGGCCCTTTATCTTCAATCGTGTTGAGAATGCGTAATGCCGCTTTGTTTGGCTTGCTTTCGTTGCGCTCCCACTTGGATACGCTTTCCACAGACATTCCGGTGGTTAACGCCAGCGCTGCTTGCGACATATTCCAGCGCAGTCGCACTGCTTTAATTTCAATACCACTCATCGTACGTACTGGAGGAATGTTACGCGCTTCTATAGCAGCGTTAATTTCGGTAACTGTTTCATCTTTCACTGCTCCAAGCTGATTATAGCGTTGCGCCATGCTCTGGATTTTTTTTAAACGATCAGTCATTACAGTTTACCTCAATCAACTCTTTAACTTTAACTAACGCCTCGATTAGCTCGTCGGGCATAGCAATGAAATCTCGCGCGATGCTGCAATAGGCATCAATTTCAACGTCTTCTAACTCTTTGCCTTTCTTCTTCGAAAGCTGGCTTTTTAAATACATATCAAAAAAGTAAAGATTCTTCCCATCATTGAAAAATACTATGCAGCGCGCCCCATCAGAAGCACCGATGCCAGGTAAACCGACTCGCTTCTTATAAGTAAATCGACCCAGGCAATCGCCGTGAAGCCCGGCAAAAATGGACATCGCTGCCTTACACAAAATTTTGTCGTTGATGCGTGCTTTTAAACGTTCTTCCTGAAATTCTGGCGTGAGATAAATTCCCATGGTCGCTTCCTTGCCACTCTTTCATCCGTAAGCATTACTATAGTCATGCTTACGGATAAGATCAATTTTCATGCGCTTGCTGGCGTATCCCAATCGCCTGAAAGTCAGTATCATAGACGTTCTGCCGCTTACCAGAATGAGTGAATCCGCCCGCTATGACCGACCAAACTCCACTATTTTCGCGGCTTACTTCTACCCTTGCTGATGACAGCCGCACGCCGCTGTACAGACGCTTTGCCACTGCGATCAAAGATGCGGTGCGTGATGGTTTGTTAGTGCATGAAGAGATCCTGCCGAGTGAGCGTGACTTCAGCCAGTCGCTGAACATTTCGCGCATTACCGTGCGTAAAGCCATGGATGCACTGGAAAAAGAGGGCGTGGTATTGCGCTCTCGAGGCTACGGCACGCAGATCTGCAGCCAGTTCGAGTATTCGCTGAAAGAGCCGAAAGGCTTGTCCCAGCAAGCAGTGTTGCGTGGTAAAAAGCCCGACACCGTGTGGATTAACAAAAGCAAAATCCATTGCGATGCAGAAATCGCTGAGAAATTGGGGCTGGACAAAGGCAGCGAAGTGTATTTGCTGAAACGTATTCGTTATGTCGATCAGCAAGCGGTGTCGGTGGAAGAATCCTGGGTGCCGGCGCGCTATATCGCTAATGCGGATGAGATTGGCATTTCGCTGTATGACTATTTCCACCAGCAACAAATTCTGCCGGTAAAATCGCAAAGCAGAGTGAGTGCTCGCATGCCTGATGAGGCGCTGCAGCAGCAGATCGCCCTACCCGACAACGTGCCTGTTTTGGTGATCAAGCAGCTGGCGTTAGATGCGCAGGGCAATCCGCTGGAGTACAGCATTAGCTACTGTCGTAGCGATATGTATGTGTTTATTGCGGAGTAAGGCGCTGCTGCCAGTAAGCTGTTAACGTGGCGCGATCGGGCGCGCAATCCCCGCCGCGTTGTGACACCACATAAGATGCCACCGCGTTGCCCAGCGCGACGCTTTCTGCCAGCGACCAACCCGAAGCTAATCCCGCCAGTAATCCACCCGCGTGGCTATCGCCTGCGCCGATGGTATCGGCCACTTTTGTCGGCAGCGCCGGCATCCAGCCCTGTGTTTCCGCGTTAACGAAACCGGCGCCTTCGCTATCAAGTCGCACCACCATCGCGCCATCGAATCGCTGCTGCCAGCACGTCATTAACAGATGTGCATCAAAGGATTTTGTTTGATTAAAACGTTCATGCCACAGCAGTTCGGCTTCCTGTCTGTTCACTGTAATCAGTGGATGGCACGCCATAACGCGTTCGAACTGCGCATCACCGATATCCGCCAGACGCGGACCGAAATCCACCAGCAGCTGATACGGCTGGCTTTGCTGCTCCAGCCAGGCGATCAGCACATCACCGCTTTTACTGGTGAGCTGATAGCCGGAAAGGTAGATCCAGCGATTGGCCAGCTGCGGCAACGTGTTCAGCAGCGCTGCATCCCACTGATTTTCTACGCCGCTCACTGAAAGAAAAGTACGCTCACCGTCGGGCTCCACTAACGCTAAACACCAGCCGTTATCGCCTTTCGCCGTTTCCAGCACGCTGTGAATGCCATATTCCGTCAGCTTCTGCCGCACAATGCTGGCCCAGGTACCGTTGCCGAGCGGCAGCGCATTGATGGACGGTATGCCAAGCCGGTGCAGCGCAATCGCCACATTCAGCGCACAGCCGCCCACGTTGACGCCCTGCTGGTGGAGCTCAATATCGCTGCCACGATGGGGCAACGAGTAAGCATCAGCAATCACATCCACTACAGCCGCACCAATCACAAGCACTGGCAGACGGCTTTCAAGACTCTGCAGATCATCAGGCGTCAACATAAGCGGCCTCGCGCTGCTGGCGGAAACGCGTGAAGGCAGCGCTATAACGGGTGAAATCCAGCGCGTTAGCGGCATCCAGCTCGGCTTTCAAGGCAACGTCGATGCTGTCGATGCCGTGCAGCGCGCCGCAAATGGCCACCGCCATCGCGCCGATGGTATCGGTATCGCCGCCGAGGTTAGCGCAAAGGATCGCGCAGCGATTAGGATCGGTCTCGGCCAATTCCACCATCGCAATCGCCGCCGGTACCGATTCAATTGTGCTGGTGCCGGTGCCTACCAGATCGTAAATCTGCTGCATGGTGGATTCCACGCCCCTGCCCTGCACGACCACGCTTAACGCCAGTTCGATGCGTGCCGCCATCGACGCGCTAAAGGTGGTGACACGCTTTTCCTGCGCCGCGCGAGCGATCGCGGGCAGTTCATCGCGGATCGTTGCCCAGCTGGCACCGTCAATGGCGCGTGAAACAGCCCACGCAATCACCGTCGCGCCGGAAATCGCGACATCCGATTTGTGCGTAGGACTTGACGCCAGTGCGACGGCATCGATGAATGCCGGAAAATCGCGTGCTGGCAGCAGACAGCCGAGCGGTGACACACGCATCGCTGCGCCGTTAGTCGTGCCGTTATTTTCCAGCTGCGACACCGGTGTGCCGGCTTTCATAGCTTTGAGCGCGATTTTTGAGGTCGGTCCAAGCACATTCTTGTTAAAGGCATCAAACGACTCGGCCCACTGCAAAATATTCGCACCAATGGTTTGGACGTTGATCTCGCCGTCGTGAGTGACGATCGCGTCAGCCAATGCCAGCGCCATCGAAGTGTCGTCGGTAAAGGCCGCCCGGCCAAAGTAGCAGGCGGCGTTGTTTTCAGCCGGACCGGGCAGGAAGCGATCGATCCAGCCAAAGTGTTGCTTCACGCGTGAGCGCGGCCACAATTCCGATGGCATGCCCATCGCATCGCCCAGCGCCTGGCCGTAAAACGCGCCTAAAATCCGTTTTTCTTGCGTTGTCATCGTCATGGTGAAATCCCTTATTTATGGCTGTCAGCGGTTGCTGAATTTTCGAAAGCGGTAAGTTCATCGCTGCGTTTTTTGCCGTCGCGGAACAGGACGATAAAGGCGATGGTGATCATTACGATCATCACGCTGCCAAACATCCACATGCCGGCCCAGTTGAAAGTCTGCCCGTTGCGGGGTTGGTCGTAGGCGAACATTTCCTGCATCAGATAGCCGCCAAGGCGATAACCGAGCAGGCTGCCGATGCCCTGACAAGCCAGCGTGATCAGCCCTTGCGCAGCATTACGCATCGCCACTGGCGCTTTCTTATCAACATAGATGTAAGCGGTGATGAAGTAGAAATCGTAGCTGACGCCGTGCAGCAGAATGCCCATGAACAGCAAGCCGTAAGTCAGCATGTTTTGATCGCCACCGAACACGAAGAACACGTAGCGCAGTGCGGCGGTTGTTAATCCCAGCAGCAGCACTTTGCCGATGCCAAAGCGTTTGATGAAGAACGGCAGCGCCAGCAGGAAGAAGATTTCCGAAACCTGGCCGAGCGTCATCCAACCGGTGGCGTGCGGTAAGCCGACTTCCGTCAGATAGCCTTCGGCAAAAATGTAGTAAAACGCCAGCGGCATGCTGAACAGGAAGGAGCAGACGAAGAACACGAGGAAGCTACGATCCTTTAGCAGATGCAGCGCATCCAGACCAAGCGCGACGCGCAGGCTGAATTTGCCGGTGCTTTTAGGCTCGGTGGCGGGCAACGTCAGGGCAAAAATGCCCAGCAACAGCGAGCTTGCGGCGGTGATCAATAACGGCACGTTGCTGGCTGAGATATCGCCATAGCCCAGCAGCGGCGGCAGGAAACCACAAACGATGCCAGACGCGATCCAGCCAAGGGTGCCCATGACGCGAATGCGCGGGTAATCACGCTCCACATCCGCGACGTGCGAAAACGCGATGCTATTGGTTAAGGCGATGGTTGGCATGTAAGTGAGCGCATACAGCAATAGCAACGGGAAGAAACCGCCGAAATGCGTTTGCTGGGCTGCGAAGAACATCAGAATCGATCCGACGATTGTTAGCAGCGACAACACTTTTTGCGCCTGGAAAAAGCGATCGGCCAGCGATCCGACAAGGATCGGCGACAGGATGGCGGCTATCGAAGTACAGGCGTAACACCAGGCTATCTCAACCGGCGAGAAGCCGTTTTTGCTGAGAAATGCCCAGAGCGGTACAAACCATGCGCCCCAGATAAACCACTCAAGAAACATCATGAACGACAGTTTTGGGATTGTTGTTTTCATTTAAAAGGACTCCCCGGTGTAGGTGGAGGCAAATCTAACACCGGAAATAATACCTTTATAATACCATTGGTGGATTTTTTGAACTGGTCCACAACATTTTAAATGATGGGCAACGGTATGAGATGCGAGATATCTGGGGGCGGAGGATGGGAGTAAGGGCGCGCCTGACGCGCCCTGTGATGCTTAGCGGCGGTTTTTCCATACCGTCTGAATATTGCAGAATTCGTGGACGCCAAAGCTTGACAGTTCACGACCATAGCCGCTCTTCTTCACGCCTCCAATCGCAACTCGCGGATCTGACGCACCATTGCCATTGATAAATACCGCGCCGGTCTCGAGTTTTTCCGCCAGTTCGTTGGCCAGCGCTTCGTTGCCGCTCCACACTGTTGCACTCAGCCCGAATTCGCTGTCGTTTGCCAGCTCAAGGGCATGTTGTGCATCACGAGCGACACTAATTGCTGCGACCGGGCCAAAGATCTCTTGCTGGAATGCGGTCATGGCTGGTGTGACATCGGCGAGGATCGTCGGGGCGTAATAGTTGCCTGGGCCGTCGATCTTATGGCCGCCTAATACCAAACGTGCGCCTTCCTTGATGGTCTGCTGCACTTGATTATCCAGCTCGTCACGCAGATCGTAACGCGCCATTGGTCCGATGTAGGTATCTTCTGCCAAAGGATCGCCGATCTTCAATGCCTGCACCGCTGCGCTGAAACGCGCCTCAAACGCTTCTGCGACACTTTCTTCAATGATGAACCGCTTGGCTGCCATGCAGACCTGTCCTGTGTTCTGATAGCGTCCTGTGACCGCTGAGGCCACTGCAGCATCCAGGTCTGCATCCGCTAGCACGATGAAAGGATCCGCGCCGCCCAGCTCCAGTACAGTTTTCTTCAGTACTGCACCGGCTTGCGCTGCAATTGCACCGCCTGCACGCACGCTGCCGGTTACCGCTACAGCGGCAATACGCGGATCTTTGATCGCGGCTGAAACGCCATCGTTATCGACGTTGATCACGGTAAAGCCGCCTTTAGGCAGTTCGGTGGCGTCAAACAGCGACTTCATCAGGTTGGCGGATCCCATTACGCTCGGCGCGTGCTTGAGCACGTAGGTATTGCCTGCCAGCAACATGCTGACTGCGCCGCGCAGAACCTGCCAGTAAGGGAAGTTCCATGGCATTACAGCAAGAATCACACCAATCGGGCGAAATGACTGCCACGCTTGCTGGTTTTCCACCAATGTTGGTTTGTCGGCAAGGATCGTCGGACCGTTCTCTGCATACCAGTCACACAGATTGGCGCATTTCAGTACTTCAGCACGTGCCTGAGCGATAGGTTTGCCCATTTCCAGCGTGGCCATGGTTGCCAGCTCATCCTGACGTTGGCGGATCTGTTCTGCCAGTTGATGCAGCACTCTCACTCGCTGTGGCATTGAGGTATAGCGCCACTCTGCATAGGCATCAGCACTTTGCTGCAATGCGGCTTCCAACTCGGCTGCGCTCTGTAGCGGATAGCTTGCGAGGATGTCGCCGGTAGTAGGGTTGCGGGAGATAACGTTGTCAGTCATGAAATATAACCTCGTCATAAGTGATGTGTTGTTCGATGAAGTTCACTTTACGCCGGGATAAAGTTTCTTAAAAATGAATAATAATGAGGAAGTTGTTCATTTATGAAGAAGAATAAGGATCCTGATCGCACATAACTGATGATTTGGTGGGATCAAAGGGGATGTTATTGCAATGGAGCTGTTTTAAACATTTTGCCGGTCTAAAGCCGCGTCAGTCCGGGCGTTATTAAGTTATACAGTGAATAGATCTTAAAGAAAGATCATATAGAGATCTTAAAGAGATCCTAAGAGATCCCCGATCGTCGCAGGCCGCACCCCACAAGGGCTCAGAAGGTGATCGCGTTCACTATAATGAGTAAAGTGTTCACTGGAGTCAGTAGTTTATTCACTATAGAGAGTAGAATGTTCACTATAAACAGTGTTAATGTTCACTGTAATCAGAAAACGACCCTTTTCATCCACAGAATGAAGATCTCAGGCTATGGCAGATAAAGAGAGTGAAAACAAGGCGTTACTCGAGCCTTTTCTGTCGGTGACAAAAAATAGCGGTGAAGTTATTCAACTCCATCCCAATAAAAATAACACCGTACAACCGGTCGCTTTAATGCGCCTGGGTCTGTTTGTTCCTACATTGAAGTCCACCGCGCGCGGTAAATCAGGCGCAATGGCATCGACCGATGCAACGAAAGAGCTAAAGAACCTTTCTTTAGTGAAATCGGAAGGTTATGAAAAGATTACCATTACCGGCGCAAGGCTGGACATGGATAATGATTTCAAAACCTGGGCCGGAATTATTCAGTCTTTCTCGCGTTATCCTTCTAAGGGCGACACCGTGACGCTGCCGTTTATCGATTTCGTCAAGATGTGCGGGATCCCATCGGCAAACTCTTCGGCTGCGCTACGTAAGCGCTTAGATGCCTCTCTGCGACGTATTGCGACCAATACGTTGTCCTTTGAAGGTAATGGCAAAGCCTATCACACTCACCTTGTGCAATCGGCGTATTACGATCGTGAAAAGGATCTGGTGCGTATTCAGGCCGATCCAAAGTTGTTCGAGCTCTACAACTTCGACCATAAAGTGTTACTGCAGCTGCGAGCCATTTCGCGTTTAAAACGTAAAGAATCGGCTCAGGCGTTGTATACCTATCTCGAAAGTTTGCCAACGAATCCGGCGCCCATCTCTCTGGCGCGTTTGCGTATGCGTTTAAATCTGGGCTCGAAAACCACCACGCAAAACCACGTGGTGCGACGTGCGATGGAGCAGCTCAAAGAGATCGGCTATCTCGACTATTCGGAAGTGAAACGCGGCCGCTCAGTGTTCTTCATCATCCACAGCAGGACGCCAAAACTCGACGGCATCAGCAATCTTGAAAGTATCGATTCGCTGGAAGATATCGAGTTTGAAGAGTGATCTTGCCCGTTCACTGTAATAAGTAATCCCCTTCAAGCTGTGTCACTTTTCGAGCAAAAGTGACACATGCTCCTCCGCTAACATTCACTGCAATCAGCTGTCCTCGCGTCATTCACTGTAATCAGCAACGTTCACTGTAATCAGAAACCTTCTGCTTTTGTTGTGTCTTATGCGATGTTTTGCACCGCACTATAGTCTTTCTAAGCGACTTATAAAGATAGTGAGTACTTACAAGGGCGGTGGCGTAGTACTCAACTTCCCTCTTTCACTGCCTTTCTACTGATCATAGTGAACGTTTGTTGGGGCGCTGGCTTTCACTGATTACAGTGAATGCCAATTAGAGGCTGCATACTGAATACAGTGAACGATCAAATGCAACTTTATGATTTATAAGTATTAAAAATGCCTGTTTCGAACTGATTCACTGTAATCAGCAGTTTGACTGTGAATACAGCCAGTAAAAGTGACAGGGTTGGCCACTATGCTGATTGCAGTGAACGTTTGGTCTGTCTTCTCAGTACAGTGAACTGAAACGAGAGACGTTCGTACTGACTCTCATATGCCGCTTGAATAACATGTCACGCTGTCACTGATTACAGTGAACGTTACCAACTCGTCCCCTGCCCTGCCAGGTTTGCAGCATGAAACAAACTCGCTCAGCGCGTAGTTTTTTTACTGAATACAGTGAACGTTGGGCGTTTAAATCAACAGCGCACTTTTACTGATTACAGTGAATGTTGTTGACGACATTCTGGGTATTTCGCTGTAACGCATATGGCGCTTCCAGGCATATCAGATTGTCGGCAAATAACACTCTACTGATTACAGTGAACGTTCGTCTCATCATGCTTGTCTGGCTGTACTGATTACAGTGAACGTTCTGTTCAGCGTCATAACTTTTACTGATTACAGTGAATGTTATCTCGGTCTGGCCAAATTGACTTACTGATTACAGTGAACGGTTTATCGCAGTGCGACAACGTCTACTGATTACAGTGAATCTTTGCCGATGACGAGTACAAGGCTTTTACTGATTACAGTGAACGTTTAGCGTTATGTGAAAACGTCTTCAGGATTTGCTGATTACAGTGAACATCTCACCAGCATGACACTTATCGTTGTTCTCTCACCTGCTTTTTATTTCCACGCATCATTTACTGATTACAGTGAATCTTCAGCCACCGCTCGCTGATCACAGTGAACCTTTTACTGATTGCAGTGAACGTTGGGCATCGGCGCATTTTTGCTAGCTGATTACAGTGAACGTTCCAGCAATTTCAGCCGCCACAACCCTTCTCCTTTCTCTACTTAAAGCATACAGGGTAGAAATCAGCTACTGACTACAGTGAATCTTTGCCCCAATCAACGATAAATCAGCGGTTCAAAATCGTACAAAAAACCAATATGGCTAAATTACCATCACTGATTACAGTGAATATTTTCGTTAACGTGCTCTTAATCAAGGTGTTTTCACATAACTTATTCTTCCTGTGCAGAAGAGATATATTTGCCTCGTGTGCTGGATTTATGTATAAAGTCGTAAATCCTACATGTGTGGAGCAAGTATGGCTAACGATGAGAAGCAAGTTCTGAAGGTCGCGCAACGTTCAGAAAGAATGCTGATGAGCCTGACTGAACAGATTCAGGCGCAGAAAGAAGAATTGCGGGAAAACACGTTCTATCAGGTTTACGCTAAAGCGGCGTTAGCCAAACTGCCCAAATTGACGCGTGCGAGCGTGGATTACGCTGTCAACGAAATGGAAGAAAATGGTTATCCGTTCGATAAGCGTGCAGCTGGCAGCTCAACCAAGTATGCGATGTCGATCCAGAATATCATCGATATCTATCACCATCGCGGTGTGCCCAAGTACCGCGATCGCCACCATGAAGCCTTTAGCATCTTTGTTGGCAACCTCAAAGGCGGCGTTTCGAAAACGGTCTCTACCGTTTCGCTGGCACACGCATTACGTGCGCATCCGCATCTGCTGTTTGAAGATCTGCGTATTCTGGTCATCGATCTGGACCCGCAATCTTCCGCCACCATGTTCCTGAACCATCAACGTTCAGTGGGATTAGTGGAAGCGACCGCCGCCCAGGCGATGCTGCAGAACGTCAGCCGCGAAGAGTTGCTCAACGAGTTTATCGTTTCCTCGATTATTCCAGGCGTCGATGTGCTGCCGGCGTCAATTGATGACGCCTTTATTGCCTCGCGTTGGGAAGAACTGTGTGCTGCTCACCTGCCCGATCAAAACATCCACGCGGTGCTGTATGACAATGTAGTGGCCAAGCTGAAGAAAGATTACGACTTTATCTTTATCGACAGCGGCCCGCATCTTGATGCCTTCCTGAAGAACGCCATTGCTGCTTCAGACTTACTAATGACGCCAGTGCCGCCCGCGCAGGTGGATTTCCACTCCACGCTGAAGTACTTAACGCGTTTGCCGGAGTTGATTGGCATCATTGAAGAATCGGGCGCAGCCTGCCGTTTGCAGGGCAACATTGGCTTTATGTCTAAACTGTCGAATAAAGCGGACCACAAGCTGTGTCACAGCCTGGCGAAAGAGATTTTTGGCGGCGATATGCTTGATGCTGCATTGCCGCGTCTGGATGGCTTTGAGCGCTGCGGAGAGTCGTTTGATACGGTTATCTCAGCCAATCCATCAACCTACGTGGGCAGCACTGAAGCCTTAAAGAATGCGCGTTCAGCGGCGGAAGATTTCGCGAAAGCCGTATTTGACCGTATTGAATTCATTCGCCTGAACTGAGGTTACTATGAGCGCAAAAAGAATCACTATTGGCCGAACCTTCAGCCAGACACCATTGCAGACTGAGGAAAGCGCCGATGGCCATTCTCAGACATTTATTCTGGCGACGGGTAAACGCGCCCTGTTCACGCTGGAGCACATCCCAGCGAAGGAAATCGAAGAGAAAACCTTCGTGAAGATGGAAACCAACGGCCGCGATCAGTCTGGCCTGACGCCAGAATCGCTGCGCGACATCATTCGCACCATCAAATTGCAGCAGTTTTTCCCGGCGATTGGCGTAAAGCGTGACGATCGCATTGAGATTCTCGATGGTTCACGCCGTCGTGCAGCGGCTCTGCACTGCAAAACTGGGCTTGATGTGTTGGTTACAGACGTGGCTATCTCGGCGGAAGAAGCGCGTCGTTTAGCCCAGGATATTCAGACCGCGCGCGAGCACAATTTGCGCGAAGTGGGCATGCGTCTGCTATCGCTTAAAGAGAGTGGATTGTCGCAGAGAGAGATTGCGCAAAGCGAAGGCTTATCGCAGGCCAAGGTAACGCGTGCATTGCAAGCGGCAAGCGTGCCGCTTGAGCTGGTAACGCTGTTCCCGAATCATTCAGAGCTGACCTATCCTGATTATAAATCGCTGCTGCAGGCGTATGAGAAGCTGCAGGAAACCGGACAAACGGTTGATGCCCTGATCGATACTATCGGCATGGATGTTGATACCGTATGCGCGCGCGATGGATTGGCCGAAGACGAAGTGAAGAATGGCATTCTGCGTTTAGTGCGTAACGGCAGCCAGACGCTGATTCAGTCACCGGCAAAAGATAAAACCGTGGCGACGCCATTGTGGAGTTTCGCCGATAAAGACCGCTTTGCGCGTAAGAAAACGCGCGGACGCATGTTCAGCTACGAGTTTAATCGCCAGTCAAAAGAGTTGCAGGAAGAGTTGGATAAAGTGATTAACGAGACGCTCAATAAGTATCTTAATCAGTAATTGAAATGCCGCCTCCGGGCGGTTTTTTTATGCCCTTCTCAATGCCTCGCCAGCGCAATTTCATCGCTAACTGTATGAAATATAGCTTATCGCCGCGGAAATTTCAGCCTGAAATCGCCACTGTTTTAGCCAGCAGCTCAAGGTATCCATTAATAAATCACCAATACCGATTAACTGACTGCAGCCAATTTAACCAGCTGTGCGCGAAAGCGACAACAGCCAGCAACAGCAGAATTGCCGTCCAGCCAGCGAGTGAAATGTCATCTGCTCGCCTAATCGATTTCATCTCTATTGTTATGAAATTTAAGGATTTTTAGCTAAAATTTCAGGCTGAAATCGCCAATTAACTTTTAGTTTCAGCCACCCTCAAAAATCCATAGGCGAGATTAGCCAGATGATATTCAATGATTTATCCACAGAAAACGTGGATAACTTTCAAGACTCACCTTACTCAATTAACGTTAAAGCTGATGAAAATTGCCAGACCGCATCGCGCACGCGCACCGGTTTATTAATCAGCCCCAACGCATAAAAGCGATCGGCGATGGTCTGCTGCTCTTTGATTACTTCGAAGGCCATCGCACGTGTTTTGTGGCTGCGGCGAGTCAAGGCACGTTCAACTGATGCGATTTCCAATCCAAGCTCCTGAGCCAATAACATTGACGCTTCTTGGCGATGGCTATCGATGAACAAACCCGTTTGTTGCAAACTCTCCACCAGCTGTCTGAGGATGTCATCGTGCTGTTCAACGTAATCACGCCGCGCCAGATAGAACTGATGATTATGTACGCGCCCTTCACCATTAACCAAAACCCGCAGTTCGGGATTGCTCTCCGCAGCGCTGAGCAACGGATCCCACATCATCCAGGCATCAACCGAAAGATAATCACTGGCGGTGAGCGGATATTTCGGCGGCGTATACACCACTTTGAGTTCATCCAGACCAATGCCCGCTTCCTCCAGTAGCTGCAGCAGTAGCCAGTGAACGTTCGAGCCTTTATTAACCGATATGCGCTTACCGCGCAGATCGTTGATGGTGCGAATATCGCTGTCATGAGGCACCACAATGCCAACGCTGCTCGGCGCTGGCGGCTCCCAGGCAATATAAGTCACCGCATTGCCACTTGCCTGGGCGAAGATCGGGGGTACTTCACCGGTCGTACCAAAATCGATTTCGTTGTTTTGCAGCGCATACAGCAGCTGTGGCCCGGCGGGAAACTCACTCCACAACACGCTAATGCCTTGCTGAGCGAAACAGTGTTCGAGGCTCTGACGGGCTTTTAACACCCCGAGATTGCCAAACTTCTGGTAGCCAATGCGCAGCTCACGCTCCTGCGTCCCGTGTGTATGAGATGTCGACGTAGTTACCGGCGCTTTTCGCCGTCCTTTAATCATTCCCTGATTCGCCAGATGCGTGCGCAATGTGTGGCGGCTGATACCCAATAGCGCCGCAGCCTGGGTTTGATTGTGATCTGTCATCGACAGCGCGTTGCTAATCAGGCTGCTGATAACGCGATCAAACAGTTGTTGCGGCTGACTGGTTAGCTGCTGCTGAAGAAAACTGTCGAGCGTTGAATCGTTTGACTCGCTAAAACCTTGTTCACTGTAACCAGCAAGTCGTAGCTGTGCGGGCGCCAGCGTCTCTTCGCGGCTTAGCAATACGGCGTTATGCAGCGTGTTCTCCAGTTCACGGATATTGCCGGGCCAGCTGTATTCGCGCAGCGCTTCAAGCGCATCAGGAGAAAGACGCCGTGCCGGGCGCCCTAAACGTCGTGCGTAGAGGGCGAGGAAGTGTTGCGCCAGCAGCGGAATGTCTTCACGGCGCTGACGCAGCGGCGGTAATGGCACCACCGCAATATTCAGGCGATAGAACAGATCTTCGCGGAAGCGTCGTTCACGAATCGCCTGCGCCAAATCCACATGCGTAGCTGCGATAACTCGCACATCCACTTTGATCGCTTTACGCGAGCCCACGCGCGTAATCTCACGCTCCTGCAGCACACGCAGCAATTTAACCTGCAGTGAAGGACTGAGCTCGCCAATCTCATCCAGCAGCAAGGTGCCGCCTTGCGCTGATTCAAACCAGCCGGGATGTGACTGCGTCGCACCGGTAAAAGCGCCTTTCTCATGGCCGAACAATTCGGCTTCAGCCAGGCTTTCCGTCAGTGCGCCGCAGTTAACCGCGAGGAAAGGGCCGTGACGTCGCTGGCTGTGATGATGCAGATAGCGCGCCACCACTTCTTTACCTGTACCGGTTTCGCCGACAATCAGCACGGTGGCATCTGTGGGCGCGAACTTATCCAGCAGCGATTGAAACGCCAGAGAAGCGGGATCGACTAAGCGCGGTGAATCGGTGTGGTTATAGGTGGTTAACATGATATTGAGTCCTGTAACGAGCATATCGTTAACCTAAATGCTCACGCTGACTATTAACACCATATAAAAAGCATAAGCAGTTGCATATGCAGCAATAGCTGTTGCGCCAGAGTCGCAAATGCAACTGTTTTGGTTGACGGCGACAAGGCTAACCGCCTGAAATACGGCGATTCGCGCCAGTTAACAACCTGGCACGCTTTCTGCTAACAGCTATATAACCAAATAAGCAGTTCAAAATGATCATTTTTTAATAAAGTTATATAGGAAAAGCATAATGGCCGATTCCGCGAACGATAAAATTAATGTCTTCTGGTTTTTACCGACGCACGGTGATGGACGCTATCTCGGCACCACGCAAGGCGGACGCCCGGTCGATTTACCCTACTTGCAGCAAGTGGCGCTCGCCGCCGACAATCTTGGCTTCTACGGCGTATTAATTCCTACCGGCAAAAGCTGTGAAGATTCCTGGCTGGTGGCCTCGGCGTTAGCGCCGATCACCAAACGTCTGCGCTATTTAGTTGCGGTGCGTCCTGGCTTGCAGCCGCCAACGCTGGCAGCCCGCATGGCGACCACGCTTGATCGTCTGTCTGAAGGGCGTTTATTGATTAACGTGGTGACCGGCGGCGATCCGATTGAGAACAAAGGCGACGGCATTTTTCTCAACCACAGTGAACGTTATGAAGTCACCAAAGAGTTCCTCGACGTCTACAGCCGTCTGATGCGCGGTGAGAAAGTGGATTACGAAGGCAAACACATTCACGTTGAAGGCGCGGAAGTGCTGTTCCCGCCGGTGCAGGAAAAGGGTCTCCCACTCTATTTTGGTGGTTCATCGGAGGCGGCGATTGATGTAGCAGCGGAACAGATCGATACCTATCTCACCTGGGGCGAGCCGCCAGCGCAGGTTGCTGAGAAGCTGGAAGTGGTGCGCGCACGTGCGGAACAGCGCGGACGTAAGCTGGAATACGGCATTCGTTTGCACGTGATTGTGCGCGAGACCGAAGAAGAAGCCAAAGCGGCGGCAGACAAGTTGATTGGTCATCTTGATGAAGAGACCATCGCGCAGGCGCAGAAAATCTTTGCGCGTATGGATTCCGCCGGTCAGGCACGAATGAGCGCGTTGCACAACGGCTCGCGCGACAACCTCTATATCTCGCCAAATCTGTGGGCGGGTGTGGGTCTGGTGCGCGGTGGCGCGGGCACTGCGCTGGTCGGCAGCCCGGAGCAGGTGGCTGAGCGTATCCGCGAATATCAGGCGCTGGGTGTCACCAACTTCATTCTGTCCGGTTATCCGCATCTGGAAGAAGCGCATCGCGTGGCCGAATTACTGTTGCCGCTGCTACCGCTGGCTAACGCACAGCAGCAGCGTGAACGCACCATTAACACCGGCCCGTTTGGTGAAACCATTGGCGGCGATAAGCGTCCGTCAAAACAGACGAGCGCCAGCTAATGCAGGAGAAGGCAATGGCACGGGTAATCATTGTTGGCGGTGGCTTTAGCGGCACAGCGTTGGCGATTCATCTCGCACGAACCTCATCGAGCAGATTACTGATTACAGTGGTCGAACCGCGCGCCAACCTCGGCGGCGGCGTTGCCTATTCCACGCAGGAGCCTGCGCACCGCATCAACGTACCCGCTTCGCGCATGCAGTTAAGCGGTGAAGAGCAGGGCGCGTTTGACCGCTGGTATCGCCAACAGCCGGAATGTTCACTGGACTCAGTAGCGCACTGTGAAGACGGCGCAGTTTATCCGCAGCGCAGCCTGTTCGGTCGCTATCTGGCAGAACAGTTTGCGCAAGCTGCGCAGGCGTATCCGCATGTCACGCTGCGCCATGTTCAGGCCAGCGCCGTAGCCTGGGAAGGCGAGCAGCTGTTGCTCAGCAACGGCGAAACGTTGCGGGGTGATGTACTGGCGTTAGCGATCAGTCATCCGCCACCATCGTTGCCGCGTGCGCTGCAACCGTTCTCGGCGCATCCGGCGCTGATTGCCAATCCGTGGCAGCACGGCGTATTAAACGCCATCGATCCTCAATCCTCGGTGGCGATTATCGGTACCGGCCTGAGCATGGCGGACGTGGTGGCTTCATTGGGCACCCGACAGCATCGTGGCCCGTTAATCGCCTTCTCACGCCGTGGACAGCTCTCGCGCGACAACCTGAGCGGTGAATGGCCCGAATGGATGTTAGCCCCGCAGCAAGCGTCCAGCGCACGTCTGTGGCTGCGACATATTCGTGCCGAAGTCGCGCGTGCCGCTGAGCAGGATTTGCCGTGGCAGCGCGTGCTCGATCAGGTGCGCGTGCAAGGTCAGGATATCTGGCAATCGCTGCCGCTGCGCGAGCAGCAACGTTTTGTCCGTCATTTGCGCTCGTGGTGGGATGTGCATCGCTATCGCATCGCGCCGCAGGTGTCAGCGGTGATCAGCGCACGACGTCAGCAGGGCAGTTTGAAGGTGCTGGCCGCGCGCCTTAGCGAAATCTCCGATGTCGGCAACCAACTGCAAATCACGCTACGCACGCGCGAGGGCGCCAGCGAAATCCACCGCCTCGATCATCTGATTGTCACAACCGGTCCCGGCCATGAAGCCTTAACTGCCAGCCAGCCGCTGCTGCAGTCGCTCAGCCAGCAAGGGCTAATCCGTGCTGACCTGCTCGGTTTTGGTATTGATGTCGACAGCCAGTCGCACACGCTCAATGTTACCGGCCAGCCCAATGCGCGCCTGTTTGTCGTCGGTCCCGCTGCGCGTGCACGCTTCGGTGAACTGATGGGTTTGCCGCAGGTTGCCGATCACGCCGCCGCTGTGGCGAAACATATTTTACAAGAACTGCAAATCGCTCCCGCCGAGCGATGTCCCCCTTCAGCGCTTTAATCTCTCAACATCCTAAAAATTAACTGACGAACGCCGGGTCGTAACACGATCACGGCCTCGCTATGGAGATTGCTATGCCATCGCAACGTGAAATTCGCTTGAATGCATTTGATATGAACTGTGTCGGACACCAGTCGCCGGGCCTGTGGGCGCATCCGCGTGACCGTTCCTGGCAATATAAAGATCTGGAGTATTGGGTCGATTTGGCGCGCCTGCTGGAGCGCGGCAAATTTGACGGCCTGTTTATCGCCGACGTGCTCGGCGTTTACGATGTACTCAACGGCAACGGCGATGCGGCGATCCGCCAGGCGACGCAGGTGCCGGTCAACGATCCGTTAGCGCTGATTACGCCAATGGCGCTGGTGACCGAACACCTCGGCTTTGGTCTTACGGCGTCGCTGTCGTTTGAGCATCCCTATCCGTTTGCGCGCCGCTTATCCACGCTCGATCACCTGACCAAAGGCCGCATCGGCTGGAACATCGTCACCTCGTATCTGGAGAGCGGGGCGCGCAACATTGGGCACAAAACCCAGACCGATCACGACAGCCGCTACGATTACGCCGACGAGTATCTGCAAGTTGTGTACAAGCTGCTGGAAGGCAGCTGGGAGCAGGATGCAGTATTGCGTGACCGCGAACGCCGTATCTTCAGCGACCCGCGTAAAATCCATCCCATCAATCATCAGGGCACCTTCTTCAACGTGCCGGGCATTCACCTGTGCGAACCATCACCGCAGCGCACGCCGGTGCTGTATCAGGCGGGCGCATCGAGTCGTGGCAAACAGTTTGCCGCAGAACATGCCGAATGCGTATTTGTTGCCGCGCCGTCGAAAGTGCTGCTGAAGAAAACCGTCGCCGATATTCGCCGCCGCGCGGCGGAAGCGGGGCGCGATCCTTACAGCATCAAAATCTTCAATCTGCAAACCGTGATTGTTGGCGAAACCGATCTGGCGGCGCAGGCGAAATGGAAAGAGTACACCAGTTGGGTCAGCTACGAAGGCGCGCTGGCACTGGTATCAGGCTGGACCGGTATCGACTTCGGCCAGTATCAGCCGGATCAGGTGCTGAAATATATCCACACCAATGCCATTCAATCGGCGGTCGAAACTTTCTCCACCGCCGATCCCGAACGTCAGTGGACGGTAAAAGCACTGGCGGATTGGGTCGGCATCGGCGGTTTTGGTCCGCTGATTGTCGGCAGCGCGGAAACCATCGCGGATGAGTTGCAAAGCTGGGTTGAAGAGACCGACGTAGATGGCTTCAACTTCGCCTACGCACTGACCCATGAAACCTTTGAAGATGTGGTGGAGCTGCTGATCCCGGAGCTGCAAAAGCGCGGCGTCTACAAAAAAGAGTACGCGCAGGGCACGTTGCGCGAGAAGTTATTCTCCGCCGGCCCGCAGCTGCAAGCACCGCATCCGGGCGCGGGCTATCGCGTTAAATCCTCCACGCCGCAGGAGGTCTCATGATCGAAATAGATCAGCTTAGCAAACACTATCGCGCGCCCGACGGCCGCATCACCGAGGTGCTGAAATCCATCAGCCTGCAAGTACCGCAAGCCAACATCACCGCGGTAGTTGGGCCCAGCGGCGCGGGTAAATCGACGCTGGCAAAGTGCATCAGCCTGCTGGAACAACCGAGCGCCGGCAGCATCCGTGTAAACGGCAGCGATCTCTCACGTCTGGATGGCGAAGCGCTACGTCAGGCGCGTCGCTCAATTGGTACCGTGTTCCAGTCTTCCGCGCTGCTGCAACGCAAAACCGCGTGGGAGAATATCGCCTTGCCGCTGCACTATCTTGGCGTAGTGGATCGCGATATCGCCGCGCGCGTGGGCGAATTGCTCGATAGCGTCGGCCTCAGCCACAAAGCCAAAGCCTATCCGGGACAGCTTTCTGGTGGTCAGCGGCAGCGTATTGGTATCGCGCGTGCGCTGGCATTGCGCCCGTCGGTGTTGCTGGCGGATGAAGCCACTTCAGGGCTCGATCCCGAAGCCACCGTCACCGTGCTCGACCTGCTGAAAAAACTGCGTGATGACTACAAGCTGGCGATTGTGCTGATCACCCATGAAATGGACGCGGTGCGTCAGGCGGCAGATGCGGTAGCGGAAATTCGCGACGGCCAAATCGTGCAGTACGGCGTGGTGAAAGAGCTGCTGGCGCAACCCGATTCGCTATTGGGACAGCGCCTGTTCCCGCTGGCGGCGCAGGCGGGCGATGCCGAACTGGTGTTGCAGCTGAGTTATCGCACCGATGTGCCAGTCGCCAGCGACTGGATTTCGCGCCTCAGCCAGCAGTTTGGTCTGCGTATTGATCTGCTCGGCGCGCACGTTGAGCAGGTGAATGGTCTGCAAGCTGGCCGCCTCAAGGTGGGCATTCACTATCAACAGGAACGCGTGCCGCTGGCGCGTTTGCTATCGCAGCTGGAACAGCTGGGCTTAGTTGCCAGCGTTTCCGGCAGCGTGCTGCTATTGCGGGAGGCGGTATGAGCGTATCAGTGATGAGTCAGGATACGCCGTGGCCAGACATCCCGGCGCTGATGTTGCCCGCTCTGGGCGAAACCGCATTGATGGTGGCGATCGTGATGCTGTTCGTGATCACGTTTGGCGGCATCGTCGGCGTGGTGCTGTTCAACACCTCGGTGCGCGGTCTGTTTCCGCATCGCGGAATTAATAGAGTGTTGAGCTGGATCGTCAACATGGGCCGTTCGCTGCCGTTTCTGGTGCTGATGGCGGCCATCATTCCGTTCACCTTCTGGCTTACCGGCACCACCATCGGCATTCCTGCCGCCGTTGTGCCGATGATCGCCGCGGGTATTCCGTTCTTTGGCCGTTTGGTGGACAACGCGCTGCGTGAGCTGCCCGGTGAAGTCACGGCGGTGGGCTTGGTGTGCGGCGGTTCGCGCTGGCAGATCATCCGCTCGGCACAACTTAGCGAAGCGCTGCCGGCGATTGTGGCGGCAGTGACGCTCAACCTGATCTCAATGATTGAGTACTCCGCCATTGCCGGCACCATCGGCGCGGGCGGTATCGGCTATCTGGCGGTGGTGTACGGTTATCAGCGCTTCGATAATCACATCATGATCGCCACCATCGTGGTGCTGATCGCCTTAATTCAAACCATTCAATTTCTCGGCGACCGTTTGGTCACCGCATTACGCCATCCTCAGGGGACATCGTTATGACAACACAAGATTTCGAGCTGCGTAAAACCCGCCGCTGGCCGTGGCTGCTACTGATTATAGTGGTCGTTTTACTTGCAGCAGGCGGCTGGTTCTGGCGCAGCCAACAGGCGCAGGCGGTGGTCTTTGGCACCACGCTGAAGGTGCATTTTGAACCGGCGATGGCGGGCGAGCAGAAGCTGATTGAATACGTTGGCGAGCACATCGCGCCCGATTACGGCCTGAAGCTGGAGGCGGTTGGCGTGCAGGATCCGGTGCAAGCCGACCGCGCGGTAGCGGAAGGGCAGTATGCCGCCACCATATATCAGCATCAGTGGTGGCTAAAGCAAGTGGTGGATGCCAACGGTTTTGCGCTCACCTCAACGCTGCCGCTGTTCCAGTGGGCGTTTGGCATCTACTCCGATCGCTACACATCGGTAGCGGATCTGCCGCAGGGCGCGACCATCGTGGTGCCGGATGATGGCGCCAATCAGGGCCAGGCATTATGGTTGCTGGCGCGTCAGGGTTTAATCACGCTCGATCCCAACGTCGAGCCGCGCACGGCCAAACTGAAGAACATTGTCGGCAATCCGCACGGTTTCGTGTTTAAAGAGCTCGATTTGCTGACCATGCCGCGTGCGCTCAACTCGGTGGATGCGGCGATTGGTTACGTTTCGCAATTTGATGCCGGTAAAGTGCCGCGCGAAAAAGGCATTCTCTTCCCGCCTGCGCCGCGCACTTTCGCCTCACAGCTGGTGATTGGCACGCCTTATCTGGACCAGGAAAACATTGAGAAGCTGAAAAAAGCCTTCTCCGATCCGCGCGTCCAGCAGTGGTTGAAGACCACCGACGATCCGCTGGTAAAAGGCGTGTTGGTGCCGGTCTCAGCCGAATAAATTGTTGTTGTTTGAACACCCGGACGCGTCAGGCGCGCCCGGGTTTTTGTGTTGGCTAAAAACCATTTATCTAATTGATTTTAATGTAAATTAATATCAAGAATTGTTGTTTTGGCGCAGCCAGAAAAACGCTTATAACAACCTCACCTGCACTACAAAACAACAACGTGAGGCGTTATGAGTTCTCTTCCTTTAGAAAACACCATTCCGGTTTCCGAACCGGTACGTTCGGTCAGTGATGTGGCAAGGCTGATCAACACTCGCACCAAAAATGACAACTACGCGCGCATGATTGTGTTCCTCGCGCTCGGCGGCGTGTTCCTCGACGCTTACGATCTCACCACGCTGTCGTACGGCATCGATGATGTGGTGCGCGAGTTTCAGCTCTCGCCGCTGCTCACCGGCTTAGTCACTTCCTCAATTATGGTTGGCACCATCGTCGGCAATCTGGTGGGCGGGTGGCTGACGGATAAATATGGCCGCTATTCGGTGTTCATGGCCGACATGCTGTTCTTTGTGGTTTCAGCGATTGCGGCGGGGTTAGCGCCGAACGTGTGGGTGCTGATTGGCGCGCGCTTCCTGATGGGCGTGGGCGTCGGCATCGATTTGCCGGTGGCGATGTCATATCTGGCGGAGTTCTCCAAATTCGCTGGTAAAGGCAACAAGGCATCCCGACTCGCAGCCTGGTGTCCGATGTGGTACGCCGCGTCAACGCTGTGCTTCCTGCTGATCTTCGCGCTCTACTTCCTGCTGCCGAAAGAGCATCTTGACTGGCTGTGGCGCGCGTCGCTGCTGTTCGGTGCGGTGCCGGCTCTGCTGATCATCGCGGTGCGCAGCAAATTTATGAACGAATCGCCACTGTGGGCGGCGAATCAGGGCGACCTGAAATCAGCGGTGCGCATCCTGCGTGATTCCTACGGCATTCACGCCCACGAAGCGGAACACGAAGCGCCGCCGGCTGCTGCGGCACCGAAAGTGAGTTTCCGCGTGCTGTTTGAGAAGCCGTGGCGCGAACGCACCATCGTCGCGGGCGTGATGAACATCTGTATCTCGTTTGAATACACCGCCATTGCCTTCTTCCTGCCGTCGATTCTGGCGCAGTTCCTCGGCGCGGGCGTGTTTGAAACCATCTCGGCATCGCTGGGACTCAACGCGCTGTTCGCCTTTACCGGCGGCCTGCTTGGCATGCGTCTGGCGTGGAAATATCCGTCGCGCCACGTCGCCATCGCTGGCTTTGCCCTGCAATTCTTTGCGCTGATCGCGCTGGCGTTAATTGGTCATCCGCAAGCCATCGCCGGAATCGTCTTTGCAGTTTTGATGCTCGGCTTGTGGCTGTTTGCCGAGGGCTTCGGGCCGGGCGCGCAGCTGATGGTCTATCCAGCGCTTTCCTATCCAACCTCGATTCGCGCTACCGGCGTGGGCTTTAGCCGCGCGCTTTCCGGCATCGGTAGCGCGTTAGCGCTGTTCATCCTGCCGCTTCTGCAGGCCGCGCTCGGCACCAACATGTTTTGGGTGGTTTCGCTGGCAGCGATCATCCCAATCTTCTTCCTGCTGGCGGTGCGCCACGAGCCCACGCTGCATGACATCGACGATCTTTCACATCAGGAGTCACCATGAGTTTACTGGCAACAGGCACCGATTATGAGGCGCTGGCGGCGCACTTCCGGCCGATTTTCGCGCGCATCGCTGAAGGAACGGTAGCACGCGAGCGGGAACGTACTTTGCCGCATCAACCGATTAGCTGGCTGAAAGAGGCGGGATTCGGCACGGTGCGCATTCCGCAAGAGAAGGGCGGTTGGGGCGCATCGCTGCCGCAGCTGTTCCAGCTGTTAACCGAGCTGGCAGAAGCCGACTCGAATCTGCCGCAGGCGCTGCGCGCGCATTTCGCTTTTGTCGAAGATCGATTGAATCAGCCGGATAGCGCGGAACGCGATCGCTGGTTTGGCCGTTTTATTGATGGCGAGCTGGTGGGCAGCGGCTGGACGGAAATTGGCACGGTAAAACTCGGCGATGTCATCACGCGCGTCACGCCAGGCGAAAGCGGCTGGACGCTGAGCGGCGAGAAGTTTTACAGCACCGGCACGCTGTTCGCCGACTGGATTGATGTCTATGCGCGCCGCAATGACAATCAGGGCGACGTTATCGCTCTGGTGAACACTTACCAACCCGGGGTGACGCGTGAGGACGACTGGGACGGCTTTGGCCAGCGCTTAACCGGCAGCGGCACCACGCGTTTCGCTAACGCCCATGTCGAGCAGGAACACGTCTACGATTTCGCCACCCGCTTCCGTTATCAAACCGCCTTCTATCAGCATGTCTTGCTGGCCACGCTGGCGGGAATTGGCCGTGCGGTGGCGCGCGACGGTGCGCAGGCGGTGGCGGCGCGAAATCGGGTTTACAGTCACGGCAACGGCGGTGTTGCGCGTCAGGATGCGCAGATTCTGCAGGTGATCGGGCAAATCACCAGCCTGGCGTTTGCGGTGGAAGCCACGGTGATCCGCGCGACACATTCACTGCAATCAGCATATGTTGCCCACGTCAGCAACGATGAAGCGCAAATTGCCGCCGCGAATGTGCTGGCCGAAGCCGAAGCGGGGCAGGCGCAGGTGATTGCCAGCGAATGGGTGACGCGCGCCGCCACCGAGCTGTTTAACGCACTGGGCGCATCGGATACGCGCGTCAGCAAAGCGCTGGATCGTCACTGGCGCAACGCGCGCACCCTGTCGTCACATAATCCGGTGGTGTACAAAGCGCGTGATATCGGCGACTGGAAAGTGAATGGCACCGCACCGACGGGGATTTGGCAGATTGGCAGAGGCGAGGGCTGATAAAACCCGGTGCGCATAAATGCGCACCGGGCATGCAAGGTCGCTATTCATGACGACCTGGTTGTTGGTAATGACTTACTTCTTATCCAGCGACCAGGTCGCGCTGCGCACATCCACTTTCACCGGCAACAGTCCCACGCGCGTAAAGGTATCCGCTAACGCCTGCTGCTCATCAAACACCTGCGGCGACATGCGTGACGCGCCGTAAGGCAGACGTTTAATGGTGGTTTGCCAGATGGCTTTATCCAGGCCGGTTGATTTCGACAGAATCGCTGCCGCGTCATCCGGGTTCTTGTTGGCCCAATCGCTGAGTTTGCTCAACTCATCGACAACCTGTTTCGCAGTATCAGGATGACCTTCCGCGAACGGACGGCTGGCGAGATAGAAGGTGTAATGTGGCACTAATCCTTCCGCATTGCGGATTTCACGCGCACCGGCATTGGCTTCCACTTCGGCAAGGTACGGATCCCAAATCACCCACGCATCAATCGCGCCTTTCTGGAAAGCCGCGCGTGCATCGGCGGGCGGCAGATACACCGGCGTCACATCTTTGTAGTTAAGCCCAGCATCTTCCAGCGCTTTCACCAGCAGATAGTTAACGTCAGAGCCTTTGTTCAGACCGACACGTTTACCTTTCAAATCCGCCACGCTTTTAATGGCGGAATCTTTCGGCACCACGATGGCTTCGGTTTTTGGGTTAGCCGGTGAATGACCGAGATAGATCAAATCGGCTTTCGCTGCCTGCGCGAAGGCCGGTGGCGCATCGCCGGTTGCCGCCAAATCAATGCTGCCAACGTTTAAGCCTTCCAGCATCTGCGGGCCCGCCGGGAACTCCACCCAGCGGATAGCGATACCTTCCTTCTTAAAGGTTTCATCCAGCGTGCCGCGATATTTAAGCAGGGCAAAGATGTTGGCTTTTTGATAGCCGATGGTGACGGTTTCTGGGTTAGCGGCGAAAGCGTGCGTGGAGAGCAGGCCAAAGCTGAGAGCTAAAGCGCTCAGGACAGGAAGTTTTGCTTTCATGATGATTCTCACGTGGTTTTTTGCCACCTTAGCAAAGCCCTTATATAACCAATAAATAACTAATTTCGATCGCTTATAACTATTATCTATGTGTTCTGGATCATTCACTGTAATGAGCAAGCGCGTCCGCCATTTCCATAGATGCCCATATAATTAGCACGGTAATAATTTGTATAACAAATCAAAATGCCATTGCCAAAAGCTTCTGTCAGGATAAGCCATTCCGCTGCCTGCATAAGGTTTTACCCGTTCTATGAAGTGGTTTTCACGAAGCGCAATGCTGTTTTCTGCCAAAACCTGTCTTGCTGCCTTTCTGGCTTTTTACATTGCTCTGGAACTCAATCTCGATAAACCGGCCTGGTCACTGACTACAGTGTACGTTGCCTCGCAGCTCTATTCGGGATCGACGGTATCGAAATCGGTTTTCCGTTTCTTCGGCACCCTGCTGGGCGGCTTGTTTACGCTACTGATCTACCCCGCCACGGTGCAGGATCCGCTGCTGTTCAGCCTGTGCATCTCCCTTTGGGTCGCGGTTTGTCTCTATCTTTCGCTGCATGACCGCACGCCGAAAAGCTATGTGTTTATGCTGGCGGGCTACAGCGCGGCGATCATGGGTTTTCCCGATGTGGTGTCGCCCTCGGCCATCACTTACACGGTGATCTCGCGTGTTGAGGAGATCACCGTCGCCATCGTCTGCAGCAGCCTGGTGCATCGCCTGCTGTGGCCGGTCTCGATGCGCAATCTGTTAGAGCAGAGCGTGAACCTGTGGTATCAGAACGCGCGCAAGCTGTGCAGTGAACTGGTCACGGCGATGCCCGCAGAGAAGTCGGTGGAGCGCGAAGATATCCTGATTCAGATGGCCAACTATCCGCTTAACGTCGAAACGCTCATCACGCACTGCGTGTATGAAGGCGATGCTGCACGGCGTCTGGTGCGTTTAGTCAGCGTGCAGTATCAGCATCTCTCCTATTTCATCCCCACGCTGACGGCAATCGAATCGCGCCTCAATTTGCTGGCGCAGCAGCAAATCCGTTTCCCCGACTTTATCGCCGAGGTGTTTCAGCAATTTTTGCTGTGGCTAAATGGTGAAGATCAGCTGCCGGTGCGCGACCAGCTCAGCCACGCGCAAGATCAGCTGAAACGGGCGTGGCAACAGGGCAGGCTAAACAGTGAAGAGAGCATTTTGCTGAGCGGATTGCTGGAGCGCCTACTCAACTTTGTGCGCATCGTTGATGCCTACCAAAGCGTGAGCGAGCGGGTCAGTGAATGGACGCCCGCGGTTAAAGCCGGAAAAATGGCGCGCGCGCACAAACACGTCGATAAGGGTTTGTTGCTGCTGTCGTCATTTACCGCGTTTATTGCCACCTTCGTTACCTGCGTATTTTGGATCGGCAGCGGCTGGGTGGATGGTGCCACCGCACCGATGATGGCGGCGGTGCTGTGCTCCTTCTTTGCCGGCATGGACAGCCCGATTGCGCCGATGAAGCTGTTCCTGAAAGGGGTGCTGATTTCTGTGGTGATCAGCCTGCTGTATATCACCTTACTGATTCCGCAGGCGGTGACCTTCGAAGCGCTGGTGATTTGCCTTGCGCCGGGCTTGCTGGCGCTGGGATTGGTTATCGCCAATCCGTCAACCAACCTGATTGGCCTGATTGTCGCCACGCAGATTCCCGGGCTGATTGGCATGAGCCATAACTTCAAGCCCGATCTACAGCTTATAGTGAACGCTATTCTTTCGACGCTGGTGGGCATTACCTTCGCGGTGGTAATCACGGCGCTGATCCGCAACAAGCGCCCGTCGTGGACCGCCAAACGCGCGGTGCGCAAAGGTATCCGCGAGCTGCTGCAGTTTATCGCCACGGTGCGCCTCAACAGCGTCACACTGACCGCGCGTCAGCAGTTTGTTTCGCGCACGCTGGATAAGGTCAACATTATTCTGCCGCGTAAGCGTGTCGATCCGGTGCCAGAGTTGGTCTCCGGCGGCAATCTGATTGCCGAAGCCTGGCTGGGCGCAAACTGCTACGACTATTACACGCGTCATCGTGAACTGCTGCTGGCGCATCACATCGAAAGCGCGGCGATGTTCCATGAGCTGAGCCAGTTCCTTAAGCGTCGGTTAAAATCGCTGCAAACCACGCCGCAGCCGGAATTGTTAGCGGAATTGAATACGCTGTTGCTGCGGCTGGAAGCGGCAGCGTTGCAGGAGAACACGCTGTTTGCGCCAATGTTCCACCTGTTCAATATTCGCTTATCGTTGTTTCCTGCAGCGCGCTGGCCGGAAAAGTTTGCGCAATAAATTGCGCCGCTACACGAACATTGCGCGTTTCGGTAGCGGCGCGATTTATCGCGCAGTTTTTCTTTTTCGCTTACAGTGCTGAGCAGCATGTTTAAAACGGAGTTAAGCAGATGAAAATGATCGGTTTGATTGGCGGAATGAGCTGGGAATCCACCGCGCTCTATTACCGAATTATCAATGAGCAGGTGAAGCAGCAGCTGGGCGGTTTGCACTCCGCGCGCAGCCTGATGTACAGCGTCGATTTCCACGAAATTGAAAAGCTACAGGCCGCTGGCGAGTGGCAAAAAGCCGGCGAGATCCTGGCAGAAGCGGCGCTCAGTCTGGAAAAGGGCGGCGCGGATTTCATTGTGCTCTGTACTAACACCATGCACAAAGTCGCGCAGCAGATCACTGATGCGGTCAGCATTCCGCTGCTGCATATCGCCGATGCCACCGCACAGCGCATTCGTCAGGCGGGCGTAAAAAAAGTCGGCTTGCTAGCAACGGCGTTCACCATGGAGCAGGAATTCTACAAAGGCCGACTTCATCAGTCGGAGATCGACGTTTTGGTTCCCGATGCAGCCGGTCGTAAAGTGGTGCACGACATCATTTATCAGGAACTCTGTCTTGGCGTGATCCGCGATGAATCTCGCGCGCAATACCGCAAGATTATTGCTGAGCTGGTGGAGCAGGGCGCAGAGGCGATCATTCTCGGCTGCACCGAAATCACCTTGCTGGTAAAAGGGGAAGATGCCAGCGTGCCGCTGTTCGATACCACCTTGATTCACGCAGAAGACGCCGTAAAGCTCGCACTCGGGTAATTACGACCAGGTGCGCAAATCTGCGCACCTAACCTATCTATGAGGTGCGCTTTAACTTGCGCGCCAAAATCTGCAACTGTTGCGCAATCTCCGCCACATCCACCTCATCTTGCTGCGGCGTCGCGGTGGTTTCCCGCAACACTAACTCGGTTTCCAGCGTCTTCTCTGCCACATCGTCGCCTTCCAGCTGCGCCAGCAAGCGATCAACGCTTACCGCGCCCAACTGCTGCAAATCCTGACGCACGGTGGTTAATGGCGGCTGATACCACGCGCTTTCCGCGGTATCGTCGTAGCCAATCAGCGAAATCTCCGCCGGGATCTTCACGCCGTGCTGATGCAGCGCGCGCATCGCGCCGAGCGCCATTTGATCGTTAGCCACCAGCAGCGCTTGCGGCAGAGTGTTGGGCAACCGCGCCAGCAGCGCCTGATAACCCGATGCCGCGCTCCAGTCACCGCTCAGCACGCAGAATGGCTTGAGCTGATGCGCCGCCAGCGCCTGTTGCCACGCGGCGAAACGCGCGCGCGCCGAGGCAGAACTTGCCGGTCCATTTAACACGCCAATCTGGCGATGGCCGAGCGCCACCAGATGATCGACCGCCTGCTGCGCCCCGGATTCGCTCTGATACTGGCACTGCGCCACTTCAGCGCTGCGCTCCACATCGAGAAACAGCACCGGCTTGTTGTCGCACTGTTGCTGAATCTGCGCAGCCTGCGCCGCATTGAGCGGCAGGTTAATGAGTAGCGCATCCACGCGCTGCGCCAGCAGTTCATTCACTGTATCCTGCGGCGCATTATCGGGATTCGCCATGGCGATCACCAGATGATAACCCTGCGCCGCCGCCCGTTGCTGAATCGCCGAAGCGATCTGCGCGGGCGCCATCAAGGCTAAATCGCTGGTGGCGAGACCCAGCGTGCGGGCGTTTTTGCCCGCCAGCTGCTGCGCCACGCGATTCGGCACATAGTTGAGCTGCTGCATCGCGGCTTCTACTTTGGCGCGGGTGCGTGGCGAAACCTGTTCGGAATGGTTGAGAACGCGGGAAACGGTTTGATAAGAAACCCCAGCCAGATGAGCAACATCGTCGAGGGTTACGGAGCGCGCAGTCATGAATCTCTCCTGAAGATTGAGCTGCGAGTGTAGCAAATTTTTCCCTGCCGACACGCACTTAAGCCGCTACACTGCCAAAGGTAAAAAGAGGAGAACCGGATGCAGCTCAATAACCATCAGATTCAGGATATCAACACCCTGGCGGCCTGGCTGGCGCTGGATCAGATGCCACAAGATGGCACGCTCGACATCGATTTAGCCATTCTCGCTGGTCACGCGGTCCTGCCGAACGTGGAAGCGGTGATTGCCGTGGCGAAAAAGTATCAGCTGCCGTTATTGATCAGCGGCGGCACCGGTCACTCAACCTCGCTGCTGGTGGAGATGCTCGCCGCACATCCGCTGTATCGCCAAATCGACAGCAAAGGCAAAAGCGAAGCCGAGTTGCTGGGCGATGTCGCCCGCGTATTTGCCGCGCTGCCGGACGATTTGCTACTGCTGGAAACCGCCTCACGCAACTGCGGGGAAAACGCCGCCTTCAGCCAAAAGCTACTGGATGAGCACAGCTGGCAGCCGCAGCGCGTGCTGCTGGTGCAGGATCCGCTGATGCAGCGTCGCACCTGGGAAACCTTCCGCTATCAATGGCGCGATCGTGCGGATGCACCGGAATTTATCAGCTGGCCGGTATTTGTGCCGCAGGTGATGATGGACGCGGGCATGCTGCGCATCATCGGTGCGCCGCCGCAAGGGTTATGGTCGATGGAGCGTTTTCTGTCGCTGCTGATGGGTGAAATCCAGCGCCTGCGCGACGATGAAAACGGTTACGGGCCGCGCGGAAAAGGTTTCCTCGGCCACGTCGAGGTGCCAGAAGCGGTGGAAGCCGGTTGGCAACGCCTGAAGCAGTTGCCCGGCGTGCAGTCACGGTTGTGATGTTTCGGTCGCCATGAATGGCGACCAACGTTATCGGTTCTGCACATACACCTGCAAATTGACATACACCGCGTTCAGCAACGGCGTTACTACGCCGCTGCGTGCGCCGCGCACCAGCAGATCGCCAATCACCTGATCGGCCTCAATCTCAAAGCCTTGGGTTAAATCGCGGTACATTGACGAGGTCATCGCCGCTTGAGGATTGTTCAGCGTCTCATAAATCTTCGCCGTCACCGCCGGACGCTGCTGATAACCTTCCGCACTCAGCACCGCCAACACTTCGCCAAAAACGCCTTGCAGCAGCGCTTCGCCACCTTGTGACGTCAGCACCTGTTGCGTATTGCCACGCGCGATACAACACACCGCACCCAGCGTGCTGAGCAGCAACCATTTTTCCCACAGCTCGCTGATGATGTTGTCGGCAAACACCGTATCAAACTGCGCCGCGCGCAGCGCTTCATCCACGCGCTGCAAACGCGCATCGTTGTGACCGTCCAGCGCGCCGTAATAGAGAATATGCAGCGGTGTCATCTGCATCACTTCGCCATTTTCTCCCAGCGTGGCGTTGATTTTGCACAAGCCGCCAATCACCTTGTCGCCAAAACGCGCGCGCAGCGTATCGATATGCCGCATGCCGTTGAGGATCGGCATGATCAGCGTGTCCGGACCGACGGCGGGCGCGATGTCATTCATCGCCTGATCCAGCGCGAAGCTTTTCACCGTCAAGATAATCAGATCGTAATGGCCATCAAGCGAACCGGCCTGCGCCAACTGCGGCTGAATCAATTCGCTGCCGCCGGGCGTTTTCAGCACCAGACCGGTTTGCTGCAACTGTTGAAAACGGCGCTCGCGCACCAGAAAAGTCACATCACGTCCTGCTTGCGCCAGACGTGCACCAAAATAGCCGCCAGTGGCGCCAGCGCCCACTACCAGAATACGCATGGTCAATTTTCCCGTTGTGAGTGAAAGTCTTACCTTAAAGTGACCGGCGACGGCTTTCCAGCCCGTAAATGCTGAATCACCTACAAGATTTTAACGATGTTTAAAAAAGGCTCAAACTGTTCGTATTTACTCGTACAATAGGTTTAGGCTGTTGCGCAGCGGCGGGCAATGGTGCGCGCCGCAGAACGAGTCGAATGACTAAGGACGCATCATGCCCCGAACCCTCCCCATCGAACGTTATCGCAACATCGGCATCTCCGCGCACATCGATGCCGGTAAAACCACCACCACCGAGCGCATCCTGTTTTACACTGGAATGAGCCACAAGTTAGGTGAAGTGCACGATGGCGCGGCAACCACTGACTGGATGGCGCAGGAGCAGGAGCGTGGGATCACCATTACCTCGGCGGCGGTGAGCTGCTTCTGGCCGGGCATGGACGGCAGCTTTACGCCGCACCGTATCAACATCATCGATACGCCCGGACACGTTGATTTCACTATTGAAGTTGAGCGCTCAATGCGCGTACTCGATGGCGCGGTGATGGTGTATGACGCGGTTGGCGGCGTGCAGCCGCAGTCTGAAACCGTGTGGCGCCAGGCCAACAAATATCATGTGCCGCGCATCGCCTTCGTCAATAAAATGGACCGTCAAGGCGCGGACTTCTTCCGCGTAGTGCAGATGATGAAAGATCGCCTGCACGCCAATCCGGTGCCGATTGTCATCCCCATCGGCGCGGAAGAGCACTTTAGCGGCGTGGTCGATCTCAACAAAATGCGCGCTATTTACTGGGACGACGCCAGCCAGGGCATGAGTTTCAGCTATGCGCCGATTCCTGCTGAGTTGCAGGCACTCGCTGCTGAGTGGCGCGAGAACATGGTGGCAGCGGCGGCAGAAGCCAGCGAAGCACTGATGGATCGCTATCTGGAGCAGGGCGATCTCAGTGAAGAGGAGGTGGTTGCCGGATTGCGTCAGCGCACCTTGCTCGGTGAAATTCAGCCGATGCTGTGCGGCAGCGCGTTCAAAAACAAAGGCGTGCAGCGCATGCTCGACGCGGTGATTGAACTGATGCCTTCGCCGCTCGACGTACCGGCGGTGAACGGCGTCAACGAGCAGGGCGAACACGATGAACGTCATGCGGATGACAGTGAGCCGTTCTCGGCGCTGGCGTTCAAGCTGATGAGCGATCCTTACGTGGGCCAGCTGACTTTCGTGCGCGTCTACTCCGGCGTGCTGCGCAAAGGCGATAGCGTGTGGAATGCGGTGAAAGGGCGCAAGGAGCGCATCGGTCGCATCGTACAGATGCAGGCCAATGACCGTATTGAGATCGAAGAGATTCGTGCCGGCGATATCGCCGCCTGCGTGGGTTTGAAAGAGGTCACCACCGGCGAAACGCTGTGCGATCCCCATGCGGTGATCACGCTGGAGCGCATGGAATTTCCCGATCCGGTGATTTCGCTGTCGATTGAGCCGAAAACCAAGAGCGATCAGGAGAAAATGGGCCTGGCGCTGCAGCGGCTGGCGGCCGAAGATCCGTCGTTCCGTCTGCACACCGATGAGGAATCGGGCCAGACGATTATTTCCGGCATGGGCGAGCTACATCTGGAGATTATCGTGGATCGCATGAAGCGCGAGTTTGGCGTGGAAGCCAACATAGGTCGGCCGCAGGTTACCTATCGCGAAACCATCCGCAAAACGGTGCGTGAAGTGGAAGGTAAGTTTGTGCGCCAGTCTGGCGGTAAAGGTCAGTACGGCCATGTGGTGCTGACGCTGGAACCGCAGCAGGCGGGGGCCGGATTTGCCTTTGAAGACGCCACCAAAGGCGGCGTGGTGCCGCGCGAGTTCATTCCTTCGGTGGAGAAGGGGATTCGTGAAGCGCTGAACAGCGGCGTGCTGGCTGGTTATCCGGTGGTGGACATCAAAGCCACGCTGACGTTTGGTTCGTACCACGATGTCGATTCATCGGAAATGGCATTCCGTATGGCGGCGATCTTTGGCTTTAAAGCCGCCGCGAAACTGGCCGATCCGGTGATCCTCGAACCGCTGATGCAGGTGGAAGTGGAAACGCCGGAAGAGTATGCCGGTGGCGTGATGGGCGATTTGTCGGCGCGGCGCGGTACGCTGCAAGGCATGGATGAACGCTTTGGTGCACGCATTATTCGCGCCGAAGTGCCGCTGTCCGAGATGTTTGGCTACGCCACCACGCTACGATCGATGTCGCAAGGCCGCGCCACTTATAGCATGGAGTTTGCGCACTATGCGGAAGCACCCCGCAACGTGGCTGAGAGCATCATTGCCGCGCGCGCCTAAGCTTTAGTATGAAATCAGACCGGGCACAGAGGTAACACTTTGTACCCGGCCTACTTTTAAATCGACCTGTCGATCGCGTGAGTCATTTAGCACCAAAAATGGACAGTTAATTTCCGCCAGGAAGCCGATAGTATTCGCAGAATCAGGGATATTTATCGGAAATTAATCATGGATGTCATTTATCTGGATCAGTCTTGCTATCACCAGCAGGGCTTAATTGCGCTGCTGGAACATTCAAATATCACGTGCTGTAATACGCTTCGAGAAATGAAGGCGCTGATGCGTGACAGGGAAAAAATCGCCACTCTTTCGCCAATCATTATTTTTGATCTGCCAGAAAACTTCCGCGCGGCGCTGGCTCAGATAGATTATCTGACCAGACTAAAAATCACCTTGAACGCGACGCTGATTTTCTTTTCAGATTCAGTGAAAAACAAGATTAACTATAGCAGCCATGCCATCGCAGCCGATTGTTTTATCGATAAAAAATCTTCAACCGGTACCATTAGTACTAAGTTGGCAATGATGCTGTGCCAGCACAAAAGCGACCAGCTAATGACGGCTCCCGGATTAAATAATCATTTAACCAGGAAAGAGTTTAACTTTCTGCGATGCTTATTCACTTACGAATCGATTGAAGATGTGGCGAAAATAACCGGGATAAATAAAAAAACGCTTTATAGCCATCAGAATAAAATCGTTAAAAAACTCAATCTGAAAAACAGCCTGCACCTCTATCAGCGTTTCACCAATAATTTTTAATCACTAATCTAATGCATAATGTCGATAATTTGATAACTGCGTCTAATCATCGCACATTCCGTAGCGGCGCGATTTATCGCGCAATAAATTGCGCCGCTACAGTGTGTGCGCTCGGTAATTGCAGTTTTTATGACATCACCGCCCGCGCCATTATTGCGTCGTCGGGGTATAAATAATTCTCAACGTCCCCTGATAACGGCCCGCTGTTTTTGACGATAACGTGAAGGCGGGTGTAACAAGCTGCATCGGCGCAGGAACGCACAGCACTGAATTGCTCTGTCCCGGTAACACCACCCGTCGCAACACACCTCTGTTGGTGCCACTCCAGATAATCTCACTGCCGTTCTCAACCACCTGACGCGCTTTGGTCAGCGGGTTGATTACTTCAATCGCATAATCGAGGCGATTTTGCGCCAGAGTTTTATCCGCGCCTGTGCGATATAGCGAAAACAACCCCGTTCCCCGGCCGGGCGCGGCTGCACCTTCGTCCTGAAACAACAGGCTAACCCGGTTGCTGCCAGAATTATTGCCGTCGTACAGGCACATATCCAGCGAACGGCTGCCGCTAACGATGGTAGTGGCGCGCGCTCCGGGGAAGGTTTTTAAACCGAGATCCACAGTGGCGGCTGCATTGCCGAACTCCGGCAGATAGATCTGCTGGTTGCCGTAATCTGTCACCTTAAAGGTCATGTTGGCGATCCAGTCACCCATTTTCGTCACGTTGGTACAACCCACGTTTACGTTTTGCGAATTTCCGGTGCAGGACGTCACTGGCCACTGCATCAGCGACATTTTCAGCGTCGCGCTCCAGGTGCCCGCCGATGGGAATTTACTCAGCTCTGAAGAGGGAAGATAAGCCGAATAATCGGTCCCATCGCCACGTGGCGTGACGGCCCCGCCAAAGGCATTCATCGGCACCAGATTAGTCGCCACCACCACATTATTCAGCGAGCGTCTTTTGGTGAGATAGACATTCAGTACCAGCGTCTGTTTGGTGCTGCTTTCGGTAAACAACAGCGGCACGGGATAGGGTGACGGCGACGCTTCAAGCCAGACAGGTAATGTCAGGCAGGCACCATATTGATTGCTGGTGCGCGACTGGCAAACCAGCGTATTGCGGCCCCATTTTGGTGCGTCATTGGTATCGTAACCGCCATTTTCATTGGTCCAGATCGGCAATTGCGCCGGTACTGACATGCGGTCAAAGGTTACGGCAACGTTGGTATTGCGCCCTGAAGGCGTGAGCATGGCGGCCTGCACCTGCATGCCCGCGATGAGGGCCAACAGCGTCAGCGCGCTAAGAAATCTACTTTTCATCCAAAATCCCTATTGTTGTTGCTGCGAAGAAGGCGCGGTGCGTGCCAGCGGAACCTCATCCGCCTGGCGGGTGACAATCAGCATTTTTGCCCGTTGCTGCACATCCTGCGGCACTGAAGCCAGTTCGATGGGTTTGCAGTCGCTGTCGCCGACATAGCGCACTACGTCATGGGTGCTTTTCACCTTCATTTCACAGCGGTACATCTGCATGCCGCGCACCATGTACAGATTTTTTATGCGGTGATCGGTCTCAGCGCTGAATCCGCCCTGGCCTAAACCGGACCAGCTGGCAACATTCAGCGGCGTGGCGCCTTCCAGTGGAAGCTGTTGGTTGATCATCAGCCTGCCAAGCCAGGTGTAGCGCGAAACAATATTCACTTTGCTCACCAGCATGCGGCCCGGCGCGATAAACAGCGTGCGTCGTCCGGCACCCTGGGTGATTTCACTGCGCATACCGTCGGTGGATTCGATGGAATCGTTGATGCTGATCGCGCTCTGGGTGTAAGCCGGTACGCTGAATAAAGTGCGGCCGGTGCCATGCAGGCTGGCGCTGCCCGCGCCATCAACGGAGACATCCACCCGTGTGTCGCGGCTTTCATCGCTGCTTGCCACATGCACGCCCACCGCCGCCCCGGGCAGGCCGTTGCCCCATTTGCCCCAATAGAGGCCGGAACGTGCTACCGCCAATGAGGAGTTGTAGCTGCCGCTGCTGCTGAAGCGCTGAGCGGATGAACCGGACGACGCAGAGCTGAATGCCAGGCTGCCGCTGCCGTATTCGCCCGCAGTTTTGCCGTAAACGGAAGCATTCAAAGTATTTTCCTGATTACCGTTAAGGTTCACGCCGATCTCCTGCTGATTCTGCGCATCGAAATACCAGTTTTGCGCCACGTTATAGCCAACCTGATCCTTGTTGTTGCGATCGGTTTGGTAGGTCATGCCGAGCGAACTGTAGCTCGAACGTGAATTGATGGTTGGCGTGCTGACGCGCGAGAGTGAGACGGAGAGGAAGCCACCGTTGTCGCGCTGAGTTCCGCTGCTGCTGGTGCGGGTAAAGAGATTGGCGCTGGTATTAATATTGAGTCCGTTGACACTGAAGCCGCGCCCCAGGCCAGCCTGCCAGGTGGTGGTCTGCGTTTTACTGTAGATGTTGCGGCGCGCCCACTGCGGCACGACGCCGTTATCATCCCACTGCACCGGAAGTACATTGCGGCCCTCGTTCTTGCTGGCGCTATAACCGGCATTCAGATACCAGCTTTTCACCGGCACGCTGAACATCAGGCTGCTGCTCTGGTAACACCCGCTAAAACCGTATTGCCCACCGTTGTTGCTGTAGCAATCCTGCGCATACAGGGCGCTGCGGTAGAAACTGAGGGAGAATCCGTCGTTATAAGCGACCTGCTGGATATTGCCGCGCGAACCTTCGCTGCCTTTCAGGTAGCTAAAGCGGGTGGTGAGGATGCCGTCGAGCAGCGGATTATCAAATCCGTGGCTCCAGTCGAGTGCGCTTTCGATAAAGCGGTTGAGGTTGGTCACGGCGACACCGCCGGTCAGCGCAGCGTCTTGCATCACAGGCACTTTGATGCCCGCCTGCATCACACGGCGATCGGCACCCGATTGCGATGCAGCGCCGTTGCCCTGCATCTCGCGATCGGGAATGGAGCCGCCTTGCACAAACCATTCAATGTTCTGGCTGGTGGCATTACCGGTGCGGCTGAAAGGAACCTGTTGGGTACGCGACAACTGATTATCTTCATAGATACGTAGCGTCACGCTGTAGCTACCATTGGGAAAGGTGCTGGTATCAAGATTTTGCGTGCCGGCATTGAGGTAAAAGGTGCCAAGCAGTTGCTGCCCGCGATAAGCATCAATACGCGACGGGCGCGTAATAAAGACAGTGACCGGCGTGCCTTGCGCCGCCTGTGCGCGGTTCATCCAGGCGAGCGTCGAACCGACGCGCGCACCTTCGATGGTGCTGAGCGGCAGTTGGCTTAAGGTAATGTTGCCGCCGGCGTTGCTGAAGATATCGCGCGAATCCATGCGTCCGGCCTGCACATAATAGCGCTTGCCGAGATCGCGGCGCAGAAACACGTTGTTAAAACGCACTTCCTGATGACTTTGCTGCCGGTATTTTTGCGCCAGATAGTCCCAGTCAATTCCGGCATAGCTGTTTTCAGTGAATCCTAGCGCGCCCGCCCCCTGCAGCGATAACGTCTGGTCATCGCGGTTGGTGACGAAGTTAATATTCTGCTGATGAATAAACGCCGCTTCCGTTTCGGCGGTCTGCTGGTAATAGGGCGATGCGTTGTCAGCCGCAAGCGGCACAAATTCCGGGCCGAGAAACAGCGCCACTTTGGCATTATTTTCGTCATAGATCAGCGCGAGGGAATCGGTCTCCAGATAGTCACAGCCCGCTGCGCCGCCGTTGCTGCTGCATGCCTTATTACCGTTGCGTGCCAAAGGTTCACTGATGAGATGGTCTAAGCGCTTTTCCTGCTGCGGATCCTTTTGATAATGCTGCATCACCGCCCGTGCAACCTGATGCGGTTTCAAGAACCTGACGCTATCCAGCGAAACAGAAGCTTCAAACAAGCCAAGCGATTGCCCGTAAACAGAAAGGTTGACCCACAGCGTCTGGCCGGTGACCAGCGATTCGAAACCAGGCGGAACCTGCGTGGCAGCACGAGGAGCGAGAGAAGGGATCAGGGTAATGAAAGAGGCTATTAAAGCGACGTGAATATTGACCTTCATTACAGCATCCTGCTGAAAAAGAATAATAAGGGGGCCGAGCGGCCCCCCGAAATAATTGATCAGTCAATGCCGACAAATTAGCTCTGCGTGGTGGCCTGTGTAATTAACAGGCTCACTACGCCGGTATAGGTGCCGGTTGCCAGCACGCCCGGCGTGGTCTGCGAAATTTTCAGTGGCAATACTGACGAACCGTTTGCGGTGCCCGCCGGGAACAGCGAGGCGTAAGTCAGGGCCGTGTTCGTGGTGGTGATCGGTTTTAAATCCGCACCCAGCGTGACGGTCAAAGGTACCGCTGTACCGGTAACGGTATTGTTAAGCTGAGCGGCACTCACCAGCGCAACGTTGATATTGGCAGTTTGCGAGTTCGACCAGATTTTGGTGTCCAGAGAATAGGTAGATAAACCACGGCCCGGAATATATTGCATATTAATGGTGCCGGGTAATGCGGTTCCGTCCGCCTGCGTCATATCCACCGTCGAATCAACATTCGCATTCACCGTAATATCTTTCTGCACCGCCTGTGCATTAAATACAGCCGTTAACGCAGCAGCGATGACTAGTGGTTTGATTAATTTTTGCATTTGTAGCTCCGTGAAAATCCTTGTACTGGCCGTAAATGACCGTCTCATGGGTAATGAACTGCTTTATAACAAACAGGTTGTTATTCCTTTAATACGTGTTGATCAGTGTCCGATAACGTACTCGGCGATATTCCGCGTATTGAGATCAACATGTTTTATTCTGACTTCCTGAGCAGCAGCTAATTCTGCCGAACTCCAGGCTTTAAAACGCAATGTCTCATCCGGATAAACCGAGGCGTGTTCTTTTTTCCACTGACAGCTGCTGCTGCTATGTTGTTTTGAGCAAACCGCGACCTCACGAATCACTACGCGAACCGTGCCAGCGTTTTTGACTTCGCCTGATGCTGATTGCGTGAGCGATAATCTGGCATTACGCGGCGGAATATGTACCAGCACGCCCCAGACTAAATTGATGCCGACCTGGTTGCTGATGTTATTATTCTGCGGCGATTTATCTTTCAATTCATCCGGGGCAGCCACGGCCTCGAAGTAAACGCGCCAGGCGGTCTCTTTTTCTGGCGGTTGTAATGAAATCAGCCGAATAATGCGTTGTGAACCGGAAGCCAGCGCGAATTTATCTGGAGTGGCGATAAGCGATGGCGAAACGGCATCTTCAACCAATATTTCTTTTTCAAACGGTGTTGCAGGGCGCTCAATTCGCTTGATGCTGACGCGAATAAACTGCGCTTCACCGCTTTGCGATAATGTCTGCACCTGTGCCGCACCCTGATTATTTAGGGTGACTTCCATCGGATAGACACTCATATTCGCCCATGCCGCTGGCATGGAAATAAAACCCATGAGAATCAGTGGGTAAGCGAGTTTTTTTACCAGGGTATTATGGCTTAAAATAGCCATTGAAAGGCCGTGACGCAGTGTCTTATGCGGTGAGTCGTCCATGATAAATCCTTATAAATTCCATCAAAAATCTGTCGGATATTCCCTGTGTGAATCGGACTAGCTATAAACCAGTCTCACTTAACCAAGTGGAATAACCGTGCGTTAAGAAAGTTCTCATAGGGGCTTTGTTAAGTCACTGTCCATTTTTGTGGTTAATTTTTTTAAGCCGTGCTACAAAGGGAATACTTGAGGAAATATCGCGACCTAACTTAATGAAATAATTGTAAAAACAAAGATCAATTTTCAGGCTTAGAACGGGCATGTCAGCTCAGAATAAATCAAGCTTTACATAAAATAGTCCATTGATGGTAAGATCGTGCCCAGAAGGGCAAAAAGACCCATGTTAATCTTAAAATATTAACCTCAGAAATAATACCTCCATAAAGCATCATCAACCGCCTCTCAACAGGATTTAAATAAATCCAGGAGCATGAGAGTGATTTTCTAAAAATTTTATAATTGATAACCAGGCACACCACACAGCAATATGAAAAGCAAACAGCAACTCACAGCATTAATTCACCAACGCGCAGCCGAGATTAAGTCAAATGACAACATCTCATTTGTTATGCAGAAGCATTACAAACTGTTGTTCAGACTGTATCTGACTAAGCCGCTCTATTTTAAAGTCATTTTCAAAGCTAATCGCTTTATTATTGGCTCGGCCATCATGGCGTACGCCTTCACCTCAGCAAACCCAACGCTGCGTGATGTAAAAGACTTTTGTAAAAAAACCGGTCTGATTAGCGACAACACTATTGATTCCTTTCTGCTCTTTATTCGGGTCGGTGGGCGTATGGAAGTTAAAAAGGACGCGCAGGATAAACGAAAGTTAACCTACACGGTGACCCGCAAAGCGCTGGATGAAACGCGGGCTTTAATTAATACCATGATGATTCCTTACGGTATGTTGTACGACGATTTCGATGTTTCGGCTTGCCTGAAAATGGAAAACTTTCATGCCGAATACTTCAAAAAATACGCTGAAATCACGCTCAAGCATGTTTACTTGTTCGATATGGTGCCAGAGAGTAAAGCCTTCATTTTCAGGGATGCCGGGCACATGCTGTTGATGGATCTGTACATCGAGAGTCTGCAACAAAAAACCACTGTTATTGAGTACAACTACCTGAAAGCGTCAGTGAAATGTGGGGTTTCGCGTTCGCACATTAAACGCTGCCTGCAGGACGCTGAAGCAGCCGGGTTGCTGACGCTGAATAAAACCAGTAATACGCTCATTTTGCATCTCTCCTTTATGCACATGGCGCTGGATTATTTTGCGGTCTATATGGCCATGGTCGAGTACGGATTACGCGGTTTATCGGGTGTGCCTCCACTACCGGCGAGCCTGTCACGATAATCTGTTTTTTTGCTGACTGGTGAATTGCCAAATTCAACAAATCGATTGCCACTATTGTCGTTTTACATTTATTTGTCCGGGTTTTAATAATTCAGCGGAAATTAATACAGGCCAGATTAAGGCCTTACATAATATTTACCTGCAATTACCAAGGACACTATGAAATTCACTTCAATAGCTTTGGCATTAGGTTTTAGCCTCCTGGGAAGCACGATTAACGCGGTAGCCGCCGACCAACCGGTTAGCGGCGGCAGCCTGACGGTCGGTGTTGAAACTGAGCCGACCACTTTTAACCCGCAGCTTAACGGTCAGGACAAAGCGGAAATAACGCTGCGTAACTTCTGGGAATCACTGCTGGCGCGCCGCCCGGATGGCAGCTTTGTGCCGTGGCTGGCGCAGAGTTATGAAGCCAGCCAGGATGGCAAAGTGATCCGCTTTAATCTGCGTCAGGACGTCACCTTCTCTAACGGCGAGAAGTTTGATGCCAACGCGGTGGCAGATAACTTCCGTCAAACTCAGGTCGCGCAATACTGCGCCGGCACCAGTTTGTGCCTGATGGGTTCGCATATTGAGAAGATTGAAACGCCGGACGATCACACGGTGGTGATCACCCTGAAAGAGGTCTACTCACCGTTTCTGTCCTTCGCTGCGGGCTTGCAGATTCTGGCGCCGGCCAGCTGGAAATCTCCACAGCTGAAATCGGGCGGCAAAGATCTGGCGGGCACCGGGCCGTTTATTCTCGAAAGCTATGAGAAAGGCCAGCAGGTGACCTACGTTAAAAACCCGAAATACAACTGGGCGCCAGCCACCGCGCAGCATCAGGGACCAGCGTATCTCGATCGCGTGACCTATCGCTTCCTGCCGGAATCTTCGGTGCGCACTGGCGCGCTGCTGTCTGGTCAGGTTGATGCCATTGAAGGCATTTCCGGTAACGATGCCGGTGAGTTCAAAGACAATCCCGACTTTACCTATCAGCATGCGTTGAACACCGGTACGCCATATTCCCTGTTCCTCAACGTGGAATATGGCCCGACGCAGGATGTGAAAGTGCGTCAGGCATTACTAAAAGGGTTGGATATCGATCCGCTGCTGAAGTCGGTGTATCGCGGCGAGCGCACCCGCGCGTGGGGCATCACGTCGCCCATCGATCCGCTTTACAACAAAGAGCTAGAGGGCAAATACGGCAACAATCCGGATGCGGCCAACAAGCTGCTGGATGAAGCGGGCTGGAAAAACCGCGATGGCGAAGGCTTCCGCACCAAAGATGGTCAGCGTCTGCGCATTGAGCTGATTCAGGCACAGGCAACGGTGCGCGACCAGCGCGATGTGCTGCTGCAGGCGATTCAGGCGCAGGCGCGTCAGCGTCTTGGCGTGGATCTCAAGCTGAACTACGTTGATTCTGGTACTTATGCCGATGTGCGTAAAAGCGGCAAGTTCGGCACCATCGCCAACTCCAACACGCCAACCGATGGCGTGGATATCGAAAACCACTATCGTCCGATCGCTCAGGGCGGCGCAATTAACTATAGCCGCGTCAACGATGAGAAGATCAATGGCTTGCTGGATAAAGCCGCCAGCACGCTGGATCTTAAGAAACGCCGCGATTTCTACAGCCAACTGCAGCAGGTCGCATTACCGCAACTGGCATTGGCAGTGCCGCTCTACGAACCGGAAGATCAGTTAGCCACCGCCAGCTACGTGCACGGCTACGGTTTCCGCAGCTATAAGCAGATGCCAGAAAGCGTTTACGATGTGTGGGTGAGCAAGCACTAAAAAAACCGCATATATTCGTAGCGGCGCGATTTATCGCGCTCAGTTGATTTTTAAAAGTCAAAACAGCGTAATTAATTGTGCCGCTACGATATGTGCATTAATTAAATAGTTTCATCTGCCGCTAAATTATTGCATTGCCATATTCAACAAATCGATTGCCGTTATTCTCGGTTTACTTTAATCCGCCGGATTTTAATACTTTCGGCAGGATTGAATAAGGAAACGGTCACCATGAGTCAGCTAATTGAAGTTGCCAAGCCCGACGATGCGGAAGAAATATTTGCGCTATTGCAACGCGCCTATGCTGCGCTGGTGGCGCTGGATGTGCATTTCACCATTTCACAGGGCAACGTCGAGCAGGTGCGCCGCGTCATCGAGCAGGAAACCGTGCTGGTGCTACGCAAATGGAAACGCGCGGTGGCAACCGTCACGGTGCGTTTTCCGTGGCAACAGGATGAACATGCGCCTTCGTCGCTGCCGTTTATCCACTGGTTCGCCGTCGACCCTGATTACAAAGGGCAGGGCTACGGCCGCGACATCATTACCTACGCCGAAGAAACCCTGCTGAAAGAGACGCTGAAAGCGCCGGGCGTCTATCTCGCCACCGCCATCAAGCATCCATGGCTGAGCGAGCTCTATCTGCGTCGCGGTTATCAACCGTTCCATCACCGCACCAATCCATTAGGCGAAGCGCTGGTGTTTCTGAAAAAGGAATTCAACCCGCCAGCCGATCAACCCATCGCCAAAATCGCCTGAATAACTAAAAAAGCACCTGCAACCACCAAGGATCTTATGAAAGCGAATTCAATCACTCTCGCGCTGGGTGTGACCTGCCTGCTGGGAAGCGCATCTCTTTTAGCCGCTGAGCAACCGCGCAGCGGCGGCAGCTTAACCTTCGGCGTCGAAACTGAACCCGTGCCGTTTAACCCGCAGCTGAATGGGCAATCCAAAGCGGAAGTGACGCTGCGTAACGTGTGGGAATCGCTGCTGGCGCGTCGAACCGACGGCAGTTTCGTACCCTGGCTGGCAGAAAGTTATGAGGTCAGTCCGGACGGCAAAGTGTATCGCTTTAGCCTGCGCCGCGACGTCACCTTTTCCAACGGCGAGAAGCTGGATGCTAACGCGGTGGCCGAGAATTTCCGCCATGTGCAGGATGCAAAGTATTGCGCCGGCAGCAGCATCTGCGCGTTGGGCGCGAGAATTGCCAGCGTGGCGACGCCAGACGATCACACCGTCACCATCACGCTGAAGCAGGGCTATTCGCCGTTCCTGTCGTTCGCCGCCAAATTGCAGATTCTGGCACCGGCCAGCTGGAACTCGCCGCAGCTGAAAGCCGGTGGCAAAGAGATTGCGGGCACCGGGCCGTTTATTATCGAGAGCTACGAAAAAGGCCAGCAGGTGACATTCGTACGCAACCCGCACTACAACTGGGCGCCCGCCACCGCTAAGCATCAAGGCCCGGCCTATCTGGAACGCGTGACCTATCGCTTCCTGCCGGAATCCTCGGTGCGCACCGGGGCGCTGCTGTCCGGGCAGCTGGACGCGATTGAAGGGATTTCTGGCAATGACGCCGGTGAATTCAAAGACAATCCCGACTTCACTTATCAGCACGCGTTGAACACCGGCACGCCGTATTCACTGTTCCTTAATGTGGAATACGGCCCGACGCAGGATGTGAACGTGCGTCAGGCGTTACTGCAAGGTCTGGACATCGATCCGCTGCTGAAGTCGGTGTATCGCGGCGAACGCACCCGCGCGTGGGGGATTACTTCGCCGGTCGATCCGCTCTACAACAACGATCTCGAAGGTCAGTATGGTAACAATCCCGCTGCCGCCAACCAGCTGCTGGATGAAGCCGGCTGGCAAACGCGCGACAGCGACGGTTTCCGCACCAAAGACGGCCAGCGCCTGAGCATTGAAGTGATTCAGGCGCAGGCAACGGTGCGCGATCAGCGCGATGTGCTGCTGCAGGCGGTTCAGGCGCAGGCGCGCCAGCGTCTCGGCGTGGAGATCAAACTGCGCTACGTCGATTCTGGCACCTACACCGAGGTGCGCAACACCGGCCACTTCGGCTCGATTGCTAACTCGAATACCGAAACCGACGGCATCGATATCGAAAACCACTATCGCCCGGTGAAAGCTGGCGGGCCGATTAACTACAGCCGCGTCAACAGCCCGCAAATCAACGGCTGGCTCGATCAGGCGGCAGCGACGCTGGATATTAATCAGCGCCGTAAATTCTACAGCCAGCTGCAGCAATACGCGCTGCTACAGCAGGCGCTGGCGATCCCGCTGTATGAACCAGAAGACCAGATCGCCACCGCCAGCTACGTGCACGGTGCCGGTTTCCGCAGTTTTAAACAGATGCCGGAGAACGCGTACGACATCTGGCTCAGCGACCACTAACAGGAGGCGAAGATGAGTCTGGAAAGCATTGTCACCCGCACGCCACGCGCGCGTCGGCCATCGGTGTGGCGCAGCGACCTGACGCGCCGCATCGTCAGCCGCCTGCTGGGCGGCGTTCTGGTGCTGTGGGCGGCGGTTTCGCTGGCCTTTCTCGGCGTGCATCTGGCGCCGGGCGATATCGTCAGCCTGCTGATCGGTGAGCAGCTGCGTACGCCAGCCATTGAGGCGGCGATCCGCGCCGAATGGGGCCTGAACGAACCGCTGTGGTGGCAATATCTGCACTATATGTGGCGCGTGCTGCACGGCGATTTTGGCCGTTCTTACATGCTCAACACTGAAGTCAGCCATCTGCTGGCCACGCAGCTGTGGCCCACCATCAAACTGACGCTGGCGGCGCTGCTGGTCAGCATCATTTTTGCGGTAGTGATTGCCGTCGGCACCGCGCATCGTCGCATTGGTCGCCGCGTGGCTAACGGTGTCGAGCTGCTGCTGGCCTCCACGCCCTCTTTCTGGATGGGCATCGTGCTGCTGTTTATTTTCAGCTTTACGCTGCGCTGGTTCCCGGTGGCGGGCGATCGCTCGCTGTCGTCGCTGGTGCTACCGGCGCTGGCGCTCGGTCTGGCGCAGGGCGCGGTGATCGCTCAACTGCTGCGCCGCGAGCTGGAGCGCGCGCTGGATGCGCCATTCACCCTGACGCTGCGCGCATGGGGCGTGGGGGAAACCACCCTTCGTCTCCGCCACGCGCTGCGTCATGCGGCGCTGCCTGCCGTCACGTTAACCGGCTGGCTGGTGGGCGGATTGCTGAGCGGCGCGGTGATTACTGAACAGGTATTTGGTCGTCCCGGCCTTGGCAAACTGACCGTCGATGCCGTGCTGGCGCAGGATCTGCCGGTGGTGCTGGCGGTAGCCATTCTCTCGGCGCTGATCTACGTGGTGATGAGCACCTTGGTTGACATCCTGTCGCTGTGGATTGATCCGCGTCTGCGCGGGGAGAGCAAATCATGATTGCCGTGCTGCAACGTCTTCCGGTTGCGCTGCCCGCCGCGGTGTGGGCAGCGATTCTGTTTCTGATTGTATTGGCTATCGCGGTGATCGCGCCGCAGTGGCTGGCGCACAGCGATCCGCTGCTGGCCGATCCGGTTAACGCGCAGCTGCCGCCGTCGGCGCAGCATTGGCTGGGCACCGATCAGCTGGGACGCGATCTGCTGACGCGCGTGATCTACGGCAGCCGCTATTCGCTGCTGATCAGCGTGGCGGCGATGGCGCTGGCGGTGGTGTTTGGCACCTTGCTGGGATTGGCGGCGGCGCTGGCGCGTGGCGTAGTTGATGAGCTGTTGAGCCGCGCGGTGGATGTGATTTCCGCCTTTCCCGATCTGCTGCTAGCGCTGATGCTGATCGCCTTTACCGGGCCCGGCACTAACAACCTGATTATCGCGCTCGGCGTCGCATCGGTGCCGCGTTTTGCCCGCGTGGTGCGGGCACAAACCTACAGCGTGATGACCTCCGGCTATGTTGAACAGGCGCGCACCTTTGGCCTGTCACGCTTCACGCTGATCACGCGCCACATTTTGCCGCACGCCATTGCGCAGGTGCCGGCGCTGGCCACGCTGGGGCTCGGCACCGCGATTATCGGTACCGCCGGACTGAGTTTCCTCGGCATGGGGCCGCAGCCACCGACCGCCGAATGGGGCCTGATGCTGGCGGAAGGACGCAATTATCTGCGTAACGCGTGGTGGATCGCCGTGTGGCCGGGCGTGTTTATCACGCTGACGGTGATTGCGGTGAATACGCTGGGTCGTTACTGGCAGGCACGTTTTGAAGGACGATCCGCATGAGCCAGCCGTTTATTGATATCCAGAATCTCTCGATTCGTTTCGGGCCGCAGCAGGTGGTGAAAAACCTCAACCTGCAGGTCGCGGCGGGCGAATCGGTGGCGCTGGTCGGGGAATCCGGTTCCGGCAAAACCCTGACCGCGCGCAGCCTGCTTGGCCTGCTGCCGGAGGGCGCAGTGTTAACCGCTGACCGTTTCACCATCGACGGGCGCGATATGCGCCACGCCAGCCGCAGCGACTGGCGCGCGCTGCGCGGTCGCCGCATTGGCTATGTGTTGCAGGACGCGCTGGTGTCGCTCGATCCGCTGCGCCGCATTGGTCAGCAGCTGAGTGATGCCCTAAGCGCCGCCGGTCATCGCGACAATTTGCAGGACAAAAGCCTCGCACTGCTGAAGGCGGCGGGCATTCACGATGCCGAAAGTCGCCTCGAACGCTATCCGCATCAACTTTCGGGCGGCCAGCGCCAGCGTGCGTTAATTGCTACCGCGCTGGCTGGTACGCCAACCTTATTGATCGCCGATGAACCGACCACCGCGCTGGATATGACGGTGCAGCGCCAGATTCTGCAACTGCTGGCGCAGCGCCGTCGCGACGGCCACGGCCTGCTGCTGATCAGCCACGATTTGGCGGTGGTGGCGGAACTGGCGGATCGCGTGCTGGTGATGCGCGATGGCGAAGTGGTGGAGCAGGGCAACAGCGGTCCGCTGCTCCATCGTCCGCAACACGCCTGGACGCAGCGCCTGCTGCGTGCGGTGCCAACGCCCGCCACGCGCGGTTTGCGCCTGAGCGCGGCTGAGCCGACGCCGCTGCCGCCGCGCCCGACACCCAGCAGCGCACCGTTGCTGGAAGGCATCGGCCTGCATAAAGCCTATGGCGATCGCCTGGTGCTCAACGACATCAACTTCACGCTGCACGCCGGAGAGACGCTTGGCGTGGTCGGCGAATCCGGCTCCGGCAAAACCTCGCTGGTGAAAGTGGTGATGGGCTTAACCGAACCGGACAGCGGCACGCTGCTGCTGGAAGGTGAGCGCTGGGATCGTCTGCCGGAGAAAGCGCGCCGCGCCCGGCGTGCGCGCTTGCAGCTGATCGCGCAGGATCCGTTCAGCTCATTCGACCCGCGCTACACGGTAGAGAAAATTATTGGCGAAAGCCTCGATAGCGCCGGAATTTACGGCGATGCGCGGCGTCAGCGCGTGCGTCAACTGCTCGATGAAGTGCAGCTCGGCGACCGCTTCCTGCAGCGCTACCCGCAACAGCTTTCCGGCGGTCAGCGCCAGCGCGTGGCGATTGCGCGCGCTTTTGCACCGAATCCGGCGCTGCTGGTGGCCGATGAACCGCTCAGCGCGCTCGATGTTTCGGTACAGGCGCAGGTGCTGGATCTGCTGGCCGATATGCAGGCTGAACACGGCACCGCACTGCTGTTTATCTCTCACGATCTTGGCGTGATACAGCATCTGGCGGATCGCGTGCTGGTGATGCAGAACGGGCAAGTGGTGGAGAGCGGGGCGCTGCAGCAGGTGTTCGCCGCGCCGCAGCATCCGTGGACGCAAAAACTGTTACAGGCACTGCCGGTCATTCCTGACTGGCAGCCCGCGAACGCATATTAAGGAGAGCAGAATGAGTCAGACACAACGCCAGCTGCGGCTGGGCGCGATTATTCAGGGCGTATCCGGCAACATGTCGGCATGGCGTCATCCCGATGCGGTGGCGGATGCCAGCATTAACATCGATTACGTGCTTGATCTGGCGCGTAAAGCGGAGCAGGCGAAGATCGATTTCCTGTTTGTCGCCGATGGCTTGTACATCACGCCGCAGTCGATTCCGCACTTCCTCAACCGTTTTGAGCCGATCACCTTGCTGTCGGCGCTGTCGCTGGTGACCCAAAAAATCGGTCTGGTCGCTACGCTTTCCACCTCCTACAGCGAGCCGTTTACCGTGGCGCGCCAGTTCGCCAGCCTCGATCATCTGAGCGGCGGTCGCGTCGGCTGGAACGTGGTGACTTCGCCGCTGGAAGGATCGGCGAAAAACTTCTCGCGTAGCAGCCATCCAGAACACGACGAGCGCTACCGCGTTGCCAGCGAGTATTTGCAGGTGGTGAAAGGGCTGTGGGATTCGTGGGAAGGGGATGCCTTTGTGCGCGACAAACAGAGCGGAGAATTCTTCGCCGCCGACAAGCTGCATACGCTAAATCATAAAGGACACTACTTCTCGGTGCAGGGACCGCTCAACGTCGGTCGCTCGCCGCAGGGCCGTCCGATTGTGTTCCAGGCGGGCGCGTCGGAAGCGGGCAAAGCCTTTGCCGCCGAAGCCGCCGATGCCATTTATACGCGCCAGGAAACGCTGGAGCAGGCGCGCGAGTTTCGTGAAGACGTGCGCCGCCGGCTGGTGGCACGCGGGCGCGATGCCGATGATATCCGTGTGTTCCAGGGCATCAGCGTGATTATTGGCGAAACGGAACAGGATGCCGAGCGCCGCTATCAGCAAACCGCCGAGCTGGTGACCATCGATAAAGCGCTGGAGTATCTTGGTCGCTACTTCGAGCATCACGATTTCAGCCAGTACGCGCTGGATGAAGCTTTCCCGGACATTGGCAAGCTGGGCAGCAACAGCTTCCGCAGCACCACCGACAAGATCAAACAGAACGCGCGCGAACGTGGCTTAACGCTGCGCCAGGCGGCGCTGGAAGAAGCGACGCCGCGTCCGAGTTTCCTGGGTACGGCGGAGCAGGTTGCCGAAGGGCTGGCAAACTGGTTCCTGCAGGGCGCAACCGACGGTTTTATCGTGCGTGGCGGTACGCCAACGGCGTTTGATGATTTTGTGGCGCAGGTCATTCCGCTGTTACAGGCGCGGGGTATTTATCGCAGCGAATATGAAGGCGCGACGTTGCGCGAAAACCTCGGCTTGCCCGAACCCGAGAATCAGTTTGCGGCGCAGCGGCACCGTGTCGAAGTGGCTTAAAGGTCAAATGAACGCGATGAATCGCGCCGCTACGAATATGTGCGCTTTATGTGTACGGTAATCAATCACCGCACATTCCGTAGCGGCGCAATTTATTGCGCAATGTTGAACATCACAACGCCGTCACGCCCAGCGCGGCGGCGCGATCTTTCCACTCCCGCACTTCGTCATAAAACGCCCGATCGCTCACGCTGAATCCACTAATCAAACTCTCCGCTAACAGATCCTGATAACGCTTATAGCTGGTCAGTTCGCTCAACGCACTGCGCAATTTCTCAAGGGTTGCTGCATCGGTTTTGGCTGACGTAATCAGCGGCAGCACGGCGCACAGCGGTGTTTCTCCGATGATCTCCAGCCCCGCCAGCTCCTGCGGGAAATTGCGGCGCAGCAGCGCCCAGGTGATGCAATCAATCGCCGCGATATCCGCCTCGCCCGCGCGCAACGCCGCCAGCGACTGACGATGGCTGCCGCTGAAGCGGGTTGCGCTGAAGAATTTCCCGTCCTGCGCCAGCGGCGCAATCACGTAGCGCAGCGAGTTGAAACCGGAGTGGGAATCGTTGCTGTTGCACACCGCGCGCCGTCCGCGAAAGTCGCTTAGCGTCAGGTTCTCATCTGCGCTGCGCACTACCAGCCAGCTGCGATAGCGCTGGCCGTCGCAGCCCTGGGCGCTGGAGAGGAAGGTGCCAACCAGCTGCACATCGGGCAGCAGCTCCACCAACGGATAACCACAGGTTTGGCTCAGCAGCAGCTGGTCATCGCGCCAGTGCGGCAGTAAATCCTGCGGCCAGCTAACTTCAGCTGGCACGCCGCGTTGTTGCAGCAGCGTCGTTAGCGCTGAGGTCAGGCCGAGAGTCACCTGATGGTTGATGTCGTACATCGGTAACGAAAGAGTGGGCATCCTGTGCATCCTTTTGCGTACCCGGATGGGCATTAACCTCGACCGATTTGCGCCAGAAGCGGGTTATCCATTCGCCATAACCGGCGACGCGAAAACCGTGGTTACGCTGGTGATAACCATCGCGATACAGCAAATAGACTTTGCGTAATCCGTACCACGGCAAACCGGGCAGATCGTGATGTACAGAATGATAGTTGAGATTGAGGAACAGCAAACGCCACGGCAACGCGGCTTCGTTATTGACCGAGCGCGCCAGCGGCTCCTCGTCGGCACGATGCTCGTAGAAGGATCGTACTTTGGTCAGCATCAGCGCCGGATAACTCACCGTCAGCACCAACCACAGCGGCGAGAAGCCATGCAGCGCCATCCAGTAAAACAGCCCGCTCAGTAAGGTGAGATGAATAATCCACATCGCCATCGCCGGTTTATCGCGATCAATAAAGGCATGCACCAGTTTTTTGAGGGTGGCGGCCATATCCAGCAGCGGGCCGATCAGCAAGCGGCCGGGAAAAGTGTTGCGCAGATGAATCACCTGCTGCTGCCAAGGTTTGAGTTGCGCCCAGCGCGCCGGCGAAAGGTAGTAGGTTTCCGGATCTTCATCGGGATCGGTCAGCGTGTGGTTGCGGTGATGCGCCAGATGCGAGTCGCGGTATAAGCCATACGGATACCACACCGCCAGCGGCAGCGTGCCGAACAGCTGGTTGAGACGGGGAAAACGCGTCGGGTGGCCGTGAATCAACTCGTGCTGCAGCGACATATACCAGGTGGTAAACAGGACCAGCAGCAGCGTGCTCAGCGTTAACCCCAACGTTCGCCAATAGACAACGCTGGCGAACCAACCGCCGTACACCGCCACCATCAATAGCCACGTTGGCAATTCGCTACGCCACAACCAGCTGCGTGCCAGTTGATGCACCACGTCACGCTGTTGCGCACTGAGATAGGCGGATGTCCCTTTACTCATGGTGAAGCCGAACCTGTAAACAGTGATTAGGCTATTGACGATGATTGATCACCGTGATGAACACAAAGAATCTCTTTTTCTTAGTTATGCAAAAAAGTTGATGAAGCGCGCGAAATCTATTGGCTATCAGTCACCTCGTCTGTGGCGTAACCTTGCTGCATTGGAAACGTTCGAGCCGGCACGGCTCACGAGGAGAATTTCAGCATGAAAAAGATTGGCTTCTTATCTTTTGGTCACTGGACCCCATCATCACAATCCGCCACCCGTTCGGCGCAGGACGTGCTGCTGCAATCGATTGATTTAGCAGTCGCCGCTGAAGAGTTGGGTGCCGATGGCGCTTACTTCCGCGTGCACCACTTTGCGCGTCAGTTAAGCTCGCCGTTCCCGCTGTTGGCGGCGGTCGGTGCGCGCACCAAAAAGATTGAAATTGGTACCGGCGTGATCGACATGCGCTACGAAAACCCGCTGTATATGGCGGAAGATGCCGGTGCGGCGGATCTGATTTCCAACGGGCGTCTGCAGCTCGGCCTGAGCCGTGGCTCGCCGGAGCAGGTTATCGAAGGCTATCGCTACTTTGGCTTTGATCCGCAAAACGGTGAGAGCGATGCCGATATGGGCCGTCGCCATACCGAGGAACTGTTGGAAGTGCTGCGCGGTGAAGGTTTTGCTAAACCGAATCCGCAGCCGATGTTCCCCAATCCACCGGGCTTGTTACGTCTTGAGCCGTTCTCGGCCGGTTTGCGTGAGCGTATCTGGTGGGGTTCTGGCTCCAACGCGACATCTATCTGGGCGGCGCAGCAGGGTATGAACCTGCAAAGCTCCACCCTGAAAGATGATGAAACCGGCGAGCCGTTCCACGTGCAGCAGGCGAAGCAGATTCGTGCTTATCGTCAGGCGTGGGAAGCGGCAGGTCATCAGCGTACGCCGCGTGTTTCGGTGAGCCGCAGCATCTTTGCGCTGACCAACGACACCGACCACGCGTACTTTGGTCGCAGTGGACAGGATCGGGATTCGGTGGGTTTCCTCGACGAGAAAACCCGCGCCATTTTTGGTCGCAGTTATGCCGCCGAGCCGGATCAGTTGATCAAACAGCTGGCGCAGGATGAGGGGATTGCCGAAGCGGATACGCTGTTGCTGACCATTCCGAACCAGTTAGGCGTGGATTATTGTGCGCACGTGATTGAGAGCATTTTGACCCACGTTGCACCGGAGTTAGGTTGGCGCTGATGTAATAAATTGCGCCGCTACAACAGATGCACCATTCCGTAGCGGCGCGATTTATCGCGCAATAAAATTGCGCCGCTACGAACACCGACTAATTACCCATCAAAACGCTGTTTCCAGTGAATCTGTGACGCAATAATCATCATCCACCAGCGGCAGATAGCGCCATTTATCAAAAGCGGTACAAGGATGCGAAATACCGCAGCCGACCCAATCGCCTACCTGCAGCGGCTCATCCTCCGGCAATAACAGATAAGCATGCTGATCGTTCACATCACTGATACGCAAATGCGTCGCCGCACGTGGGGCGCTGCCATCGGCGTTGCGGATCCACAGCGGATTGGGCAGATCCTGATCGAACGGGACATCGCGGCGGCCAAAATCGACGAATGCCAGGCCCGGCTCCGGACGCGACAATACGCGGCCCCAAATCTCCAGCGCGGCAGCAAAATGATGCGTTGCGCCCGGCTGAGCAAAGGGCGCGATGCGTGCATAGAGTCCGCTGTCGTGCGCCATATAGGCGCCGGAGCGGATCAGCGGCGTCATCGGCAGCGGCAGTTTCGCCGCGGTGAAGCACGCTGTCACCACATCAAACCAGGCGCCGCCACCGGCGCTGAGGATGATGTGATCGCTGGCAAACAGCTGCTTTTCCGCCAGCAATTCAGCGGTAGCGATCATCATCTGGCAGTAATCTTTCACACGCTGAATGCCGCTTTCATCGCGGCCTGCACCGAGCGCGCCTTCATAACCGGCCACGCCCACCAGCTTGAGCGCCGGGCAGGCGGCGATCGCTTCGGCAATCGCCAGCGCATCTTGCTGAGAACGACAACCGGTGCGGCCGCCGCTGACAGACATCTCCAGCAGCACCGAAATCTGGCTGTCGCCGAGGTTCTGCGCCAACAGCTTCACGCCTTGCAGCGAATCGACGTAGCACAGGAAGCCATGATCGGGGTGCTGCTGCTGCCATTGCGCAATCCAGCGAATACCCGCCGGATCGACCAACTCGTTGGCGAGAAACACATTGCGGATACCGAACTGACGCAGCGCGCGCACCTGCGCGGGCGTGGCGGCACCCAAACCCCACGCGCCGCCATCGCTAATCGCGCGGCGCAAAACGGCAGGCGACATCGAGGTTTTCCCGTGCGCGGCCAGCATCACGCCGTTTTCGCGGCAGAAGTCTGCCAGCTGGCGCAGATTGTTCTCAAGCGCCGACTGTTTCATGATCATCAGCGGCGAAAACACCTGATCGCTGCTCAGCACTGCCGTGCCGAGAGCCAGCGGCGACTCGCCGGTTCCGGCAACCGATTTAAAACGTGGCGCGGTTTGCTGCGCATCCAGTAATCCATCCGCCTGCAGCGGAAAGCGAATCGACATAGATCCTCCTGTTAGTGCTCAAGTACGCGCGATAAAAACTGCTGCGTGCGCGGGTTCTGTGGATTGACGAAAATCTGCTCGGGCGAACCTTGCTCGGCAATCACGCCCTGATCCATAAACACCACGCGGTCAGCGGTTTTACGCGCGAAGCCCATTTCGTGCGTCACCACCACCATCGTCATGCCTTCACGCGCCAGGCTGCGCATTACTTCCATGACTTCGCCTACCAGTTCTGGGTCCAGCGCCGAGGTAGCTTCATCGAAGAACATGATTTTCGGTTCTACCGCCAGCGCACGGGCAATCGCCACGCGCTGCTGCTGACCACCGGAAAGCTGCGCCGGATAGTGATGCGCGCGCTCGGCCAGTCCGACGCGCGTCAGCGCCGCCATGCCGCGTTTATTGGCTTCGGCTTCCGACAGCTTTTGCGCTTTGATCAGCGCCAGCGTGACGTTGCCGAGCGCGGTTTTGTGCGGAAACAGGTTGAACTGCTGGAACACCATGCCAACGTGACCGCAGATTTCGCTGGCGCGCTTGCGTTGGTGCAGCGGAACGTCGTTGACCCACACTTCACCGCTGTCGGCCACTTCCAGCCCGCTCATGATGCGCAGCACGGTACTTTTGCCAGAGCCGGATGCGCCAATCAGCACCAGCACTTCGCCCGGTGAAACATCCAGGCTGATCTCTTTCAGCACCTGGGTTGCGCCAAACGATTTGGTTATCCGGCTTAAGGTAATGGCGGATTTGCTCATGAGATTTGGCTCCTGGTTTGATGATGTTGAACCCAGCGGGAAAGCGGGAAGCAGACGGCGAAGTAGAGCAGGGCGACCAGACCGTAAACCACCACCGGCTGACCGATGCGATCAACAATCGCCTGGCCCTGATGCATCAGTTCGGACATGCCGATCATGCTGACGATCGAGGTGTCTTTGATCAGGGAAAGATACTGGCCCGCCAGCGGCGGCAGCACGATGCCGCGCGTTTGCGGCAGGATCACGTTCATAAAGGTCTGACGCTTAGACAGGCCCAAAATCCATGACACTTCCCACTGGCCTTTCGGCACCGCTTCGATGCCGGCGCGGAATACTTCGGCGATATAGGCGCCCTGATAGATGCTCAGGCCAAGAATACCGGCGGCAAACAGGTTGATGTCATAGCCGAAATAGGCGACGCCGAAGTAGATGAACATCAGTGTGATCAGCACCGGCGTGCCGCGAAACAGCTCGGTGTAGATCACCGCAATCTGCTTCAGAACGGGCAAGCGGCTGGTGCGCAACACCGCCGCCAGCAAGCCCAGCAGCGTGCTGCCAATGATCGCGGCCACCGACAGCAGCAGCGTGATACCGAGCCCTTTTAGCAGAATCGGTAACGAACTAATGATTAACTCGTTCATAGCGCGTTCTCCCGTTTCACTGGATTAGTCAGCCATTTTCTTGCCCACCACCAGGCGGACTTTTTTATCGGGGTCACCAGCGGCGGGTGGAACATGCGCCGTCCTGCCATCGTTCCCAGCCAGGAGAACAGGTTGCTCAGCACCAGATAGACCAGGGCAACGACGCTAAATGTCTGGATATAAAGAAGCGTGCGCGCATTAATCACTGTGGCGGTGCCGGTCAGTTCAGGCAGCGCAATCGCTGACAGCAAAGAGGTGCCGAGCAGCAGCTGAATCAGGTTGTTGATAATGGCGGGCCACACCGCGCGCGCCGCCTGCGGCAGTACCACGGTGAGAAACACCTGACGACGGGGAATGCCCAGCACCCATGCGGCTTCAAGCTGGCCTTTCGGCACCGATTGAATACCTGCGCGGAAGGTTTCGGACAGGTAGGCACCGACGTTAATCCCCAGCGCCAGCACGCCAGCGGTAAAGGCGCTCATGGTGATGCCGAGCGACGGCAGACCAAAGAAGATGATGAAGATCTGCAGCAGCACCGGCGTGTTGCGGATGAACTCAACGTAGCAGTGACTGATCCAGCGCAGCGGGGCCAGCGGCGACGCTTTCGCCAGCGCCGAGAGCAAACCGAGCGCCACCGCCAGCGCAAACGCCAGCAATGTCACTTGCAAGGTGAGCCACGCGGCGGCAAGAAAAGTGTCGGCGTAGCGCCACAGGGTTAGCCATTGATAACTCATGGTTCTGCTCCTTCGGGCGGCGCAGCAGCAGTTGCCGCGCCGCGTGGGGATCAATATTGCGGATTCAGCGGATAACGCGGTTTGTTGCCGAACCATTTCTGATACAGCTGGGCGTTTTCACCGGAGGCGTTAATTTCAAACAGGAATTCGTTGAGATAGTTGGTCCAGACCTGATCGCCCTGCTTCACGCCAAAGGCGTTGTATTCCAGCGGCACCAGCGCTTCATTGGTCACGATTAACGTTGGGTCGAGCTTGGCCTGATAGGCGAGGAAGTTGTTATCCTCGATCATCGCATCAGCCTGGCCCTGTTTCACCGCGAGGATGGCAGCCTGCGATGAGTCGTACTCCTGAATCTTCACGTCAATGCCCAGGTTGCGCACTTCGTCACCGTTGGTCGAGCCTTTTACCGTGGCGATGGTTTTGCCGCCCATATCGTGTGCGGACTGGATGCCGCTGTTCTTGCGCACCAGCATCGCTTCACTCGCCACCACATACGGGTTGGTGAAGCCGATCTCTTTGGCGCGTTCCAGATTGCGGGTGAAGTTGCAGAACACCACATCCACTTTATTGGTTTGCAGATTAGGAATGCGGTTGGCGCTGGTGGTGTTGACCATTTCCAGTTTCACGCCCATCTCTTTGGCCAGCGCTTTGGCGAGATCAACATCGTAGCCGTCCGGGTTACCGTCTTTATCGTAAAAACCGAACGGGGCGAAACTCAGGCAGTCACCGACGCGCAGCGTGCCACGTTGCAACACGGTCTGCAGCGCTGATTGCGGCGCGGCGCCCGCTTCTTTTTTCTCTTCGGTTGGCGTACAGCCCGCCAGCGTCAGTAATACCAGCGCGCCGGCTAGCGCGTTGAGGCTCACTTTTAGCGATGTTGTCTTCATTGTTATGCTCTCTTTAGAAATTTTGACGAGACGGTGTAATACCGTTATTTCACAGCAAAATAGAAAGGCATCAATTAATAACAGGCTGTCCTGGTGTGGGCGGAGAAAGTAAAAATTCGCCAGCCTGTTTTAACGGTAATGTTTATTTACGATCGGCGCGGAAGCATTTCATATCGACTTCGACTTTGCAGTCAACGACTAAATCCTGCACGCTACAAATACGCGCCGGGGGATTTCCGCTAAATATCTCACTAAATACTTTATTAAATGAACTGAAATAACGCGCATCAGTTAATACCGCCGTGACATGCACCACATCCTCGACGCGATAACCGGCTTCGCGCATGATGGTGAGACAGTTTTCGAACGCCAGCTGCGTCTGTTCGATGATGCCACCTTCCACCACTTCGCCGTCGCGCATCGGTGTTTGGCCAGAGATGTAGAGCCAGCCATCGGCTTCAACCGCGCGGGCAAACGGCAGTTTCTGCCCGCCGGTACCGGTTCCGCCTTCTACGCCATAACGTTTAATCGTCATCCCTTTCTGCTCCTGTAGCAGCGAATATCTGCTTACTGTGTTGTCTGATATACCAGACTGCTATCTGCAATACTGGATAGGGCAAGATTTGCACAGGAAATTTTCTTTTGCAATATGTGCACAGCGATTTAATTTTTTGTGATGTCGTCGGGATCGCAAAATAAAATTAACCTGAGCGTGAGTTTATATTGGAGTGTGATCGCTATCGTAGTTTTATAAACGTTGAGTGAGCGTATAGCGCCATAATGAGGCACCAAAATTGATCGTGCTAATTAATGGCAGGTAATTAATATTTATTTAATCCGGGATGGGTAAAAGCCGATGCGCGGTGTATCATGCCCTTCTTTCATTGCCTTTACCTTTTGTACCCAAGCCACCAAGGAGTGAGTTTATGCCGGACGAAAAACCCTCGCGGGCGCGCGGCGTTGACCGGGTTATTGATATCTTTCGGCAGTTGCACAGCGCACGTCAGCCGATGTCGATGCGCGCGTTGATCGACGCCACCGGCGCACCCCGTTCCAGCATCTATGAATTAGTCAGCCTGCTAAGTGAAGCTGGTTTGGTGGAGCTGGATGCCGAAGGCGCAGTGTTCTTTGGCCGTGAGATGCACTATTACGGTGCGGATTATATGGCGCATAACGATCTGATCCGTCGGGCGCATCAACTCATGGTGGAGATTGTGGCGCGCCACGGTGAAACCGTGCAGCTCTGCATGCTGGAGGGCAACAAATACACCGTGGTGCTCTCTGAGAGCAATGCGCATCCGTTTAAAATCACCTCCGATATCGGCGTGCGTGTGCCGATTACCTGGACCGCGACCGGGCGTTTGCTGCTGAGTAACTGGTCGGACAGCGCGATTCTGGATCTGATCCCGGAGGAGGATTATCGCCTCGCCAGCGGCCAGATCCTCGATAAGCAGGCGTTTCTTGATGAAATTCATCACGCTGGAAAACTCGGTTACTGCATGACCGAAGGCTTGTCGGAAAGCTTCACCTGCTGTATGGCGGCGCCGATCCGTTCACGCAGCGGTCAGGCCGTTGCTGCTATCTGCTTTATGGTCAGCCGCGATACGCCGCAGGAGCGTCGCCAGATGCTGCTGCAGGAACTGATCACTTCCGGACAAAAACTCTCTGATTTCACCTAACAGCACCCGCATAAAACTCTGTTACAACTGATTGAAGTGGCGTTTATTCTCGCCACTTAAGGTTGTGTTAAGGTAATTGATAATAATAACTATTCTTTTTACCACGGAGTTTTGGCATGAAAACGCGCCTGCTTTTGGCAATGGGATTACTGGCTTCAACGGCGGCGGCTGCCTCCACGTATCCGCTGACTGTCACCGATGTGGACGGCAACACGCAAACCATCAACAAAGAGCCGCAGCACATCATATTGCAGGATGGGCGCGACATTCTGACGCTGGCGCTGCTGGATCGCGAGGATCCGTTTAAGCGCGTGGTGGCGTGGAATAATCTGCCGAAAAAGCAGGACACGCAAACCTGGGATTTACTGAAAGGGCGCTGGCCGCAAGCGACGAAAATCGTCGATATGGGTTTTAACGATCAGGGCCAGGTTAATCTCGAAAGCGTGCTGGCGCAGAAACCCGATTTGATGATTGCGCAACTGCGCGCCAAGCCGGCGTTACAGCAATCGGGCGTGCTCGGCACCTTGCAAAATCTGCATATCCCGGTGGTGTTCCTGGATTATGAACTGCATCCCGCGCAGAACACCGCGCCGAGCGTGACGCTGCTTGGTAAAGTGCTGAACCGCGAAAGCCAGGCCAGGGCTTATACCGATTTCTATCAGCAGAAATTCGCGCGCATCACCCAAGGCGTGGCGCAAGTAAAAGAGAAGCCAACGGTGTTTATCGAGCCGATAGCCGGGAATAGCGACAACTGCTGCTTTACGCACAGCCACAATGGCTGGGGCGGATTGGTGGAAGCGGTGGGCGGCAAAAATATCGGCTCTGAACTGCTGCCGGGCAATGCCGGATTTGTGGCGCTGGAAAAAATCATCGCCATGAAACCGGATGTCTACATCATGACCGGATCGAAACGTCCAAACGCCAATGTGTTGCCGTTTGGTTATGGCGTGCAGCCGGAAGAAGTGAAAGCCACCTTCCAGACGCTGCTGAAGCGCACCGGCCTGGCGCAGATCGAGCCGGTGAAACAGGGCCGCGTATATGGCGTGTACCACCACTTCTATAATCATCCGTACAACATCATCGGCATGGAAATTCTGGCGAAAGATCTCTATCCGCAACAGTTTGCCGATCTCAAACCGAACGCGGATTTCCGCACCATCGTTAAAAATTTCACCACGTTGCCGGATAACGCGATTGATTTGAGTTATCCCGACAACCAGTAATCGCAGGTTTTCCCCGTTCGCCGTAAGGTCGCCATTCATGGCGACCAATCCCATCGCTCAACATTCCTCAATGACAACGTTAATTGTTATGTTATAACATAACTAAAAGCACCATTGCGCGTATGCCTATACGTCTTGTGAACCTTGTCATTTAGAGGAGTTGCTATGTCAGCATTAACCCAAAATCAGGATGGTTTCAAAAAACTTCCCGTCACCGTGCTTTCCGGCTTTCTTGGCGCAGGTAAAACCACGCTGCTCAATCATATTCTCAATAACCGCGAAGGCCGTCGTGTGGCGGTGATCGTCAATGATATGTCGGAAGTGAATATCGATGCCGCGCTGGTGCGCGAGGGCGGGGCAGAGCTGTCGCGCACCGACGAAAAGCTGGTGGAAATGAGTAACGGCTGCATCTGCTGCACATTGCGTGAAGATTTGCTGCTGGAGGTTAATCGTCTGGCGAAAGATGGCCGCTTCGATAATTTGGTGATCGAATCGACCGGCATTTCTGAACCGTTGCCGGTGGCGGAGACCTTCACCTTCGCTGATGAAGAGGGGCAGAGTCTGTCTGAAGTTGCCTCGCTCGACACCATGGTGACGGTGGTCGATGGCTTTAACTTCCTGCGTGACTATGAATCGAATGAGAGCATTCAGTCGCGCGGAGAATCATTGGGTGCTGAGGATGAGCGCACGGTGGTGGATTTATTGGTCGATCAAATCGAGTTCTGCGATGTACTGATCCTTAATAAAACCGACCTGATTAACGAGACGGAAAAAGCGCGGCTGATGGCAATCCTGACGTCACTCAACCCGCGCGCCAACATTATCACCTCTGAATTCGGCAAAGTGGGATTGGATCAGGTGCTCAACACCGGTTTGTTTGATTTTGATGCCGCCGCGCAGGCGCCGGGCTGGCTGCAGGAGTTGCGTGGAGAACACACGCCCGAGACCGAAGAGTACGGCATTCGTAACTTCGTGTTCCGCGCGCGTCGTCCATTCCATCCGATGCGTTTTGCTCACTTGATTGAAAATGAGATGCACGGCGTGGTGCGTTCCAAAGGCTACTTCTGGCTTGCCAGCCGTCCGCGTCATGCCGGTTTATGGTCGCAGGCAGGCGGCGTATCGCGTCAGGGTTTAGCCGGCATGTGGTGGGCCAGCGTGCCAAAAGATCGCTGGCCGGAAGATGCGGAAAACCTTGGCTACATCTTAGAGAACTGGGTTGACGGCAGCGGCGACGCGCGACAGGAACTGGTGTTTATCGGCATAGAAATGGATGAAAACGCGCTGCTTAGCAAACTGGAACAGGCGCTGTTAACCGATGAGGAAATGGCGCTCGGACCCGATAACTGGGTGGAATTCCCCGACCCGTTCCAGCCATGGTTTAACTGATTAGTCAGGTCGCCATTCCTGGCGACCTTCATAATTACACATTCCCAACCCACATCGACACCTCAACCCCATCGTTAAACGGCAGCGACATAAAACCACGATTACTGTGCACCAGCTCCAGATACTCCGGGCTGAAGTCGGCATCGTCGGCAACAATCAGCGCGCCGGGACGCAAAAACGGCTGCACCAACGTTACAATCTCCGGGTAAATCGCTTTTGCACCGTCCAGCACCAGCATATCGATGGTGGCCGGTAGATCGCGGCTCAATGTCTGCAACGCATCGCCCACGCGCACCTCAATCAAATCGCTGACGCCGGCATCGGCGAAATGGTTACGAGCTAACGCCACTTTCCCCGGTTCAAACTCGCAGGTGATGATGTTACCGCCGCCGTTATCGCGCAGCGCCGCCGCCAGATGCAGCGTGGAAATGCCGAATGAGGTGCCAAATTCAACGATGGTTTTGGCATTGCTGCTGCGCGCCAGCATATACAGCAACTTGCCGGTTTCACGCGATACCGCTAACGGCACCTCTTTAAGATGTCCATAAAGTTCCAGGTAATCGGTTTTGCTGTGTAGCAGGCGATGTTGTTCGGCGTCAGTCATGGTTCTGAAGGCGTTATTGGTTGGATGCGCCATATTATCGGCCAGTTCAAACAAGTAATTCAGCAGCGGCGCCAGTGGCGCAGAGGTTAAGGTATTCATGTTGTTCTCCGTGCAGACAAATGGATTTTGCTGTGCCAACAGAATACGATGAATCATTCGCATTTCACTATTCGTGTTCAGGAGATGATAGTGACTGAACCACGTAACATTAAGATTTCAGAGAGAAAAAGACCCAGGCAGGCGCGTTCCAGCGAGCTGGTTTCCGCCATTTTGCAGGCAGCTACTCAGGTTTTGGAGCTGGAAGGCGCCACGCGTTTCACCACGGCGCGGGTGGCGGAACGCGCGGGCGTCAGTATTGGATCGCTGTATCAATATTTTCCCAATAAGGCAGCTATTCTTTTCCGATTACAAAGCGAAGAGTGGCTACGCACTAGCGATTTGTTAGGTGCGATTCTGCGCAATACCGCCAACACGCCGCGTCAACGACTGCACGATCTCACACTGGCGTTTTTGCATTCGGAATGTGAAGAGGCGGCGATGCGCACCGCGCTGAATGACGCCGCACCTTTGTATCGTGATGCGCCGGAAGTGCAGGAAGCGCGCGCGGCGGGTCAAAACGTCATCAGTGATTTTCTGCGTGAAGTATTACCGCACTCAGAGGAAAGTGAACGATCGCGCGCCGCAGATTTATTGAACAGTACGCTGGGCAATGTTGGGAAACATTTTTCCGAATCGCCGCGCACGCCAGCAGAGATTCAGGCTTACGCGCAAGAGATGGCGGCGATGTTTTGTGCCTGGATCAGGGAAAAAGGCGCCGATTTACAGTAAAAGATGGACTGGAAATCTCTGAAAGCGGTTAACAAACTCATTATTCACATTCTCAATAATCCACACCGCGAGTAAGCTTAACAAAACTTTATTGAGCCGAATGAGCAAACGGGAGAGCAAAATGGCAGTGAAGATGATTGCGGTGGATATGGATGGCACTTTTCTCGATGACAACAAACAATACAACGCGCAGCGCTTTGCGCGTCAGTATGCGTTGCTGAAAGAGAAGGGCATTCGTTTCGTGGTCGCCAGCGGCAATCAGTATTATCAGTTGCTGCGCTACTTTCCTGATATCAAAGACGAGATCGCTTTTGTTGCGGAAAACGGCGCCTGGGTTTCTGACAGTAATGAAGAGATCTTCTGCGGCGAACTGGCGCAGGAGCGCGTGCATCAAATTCTCGACATCCTCGCCAAAGAGGCGGACATCAGCACCGTAGTCTGTGGCCGCAACGGCGCATACGTGCACACCTCAATGTCCGACGAAGTGATTGCCATGTTGGCGAATCACTATCATCGTCTGGAAAAGCGCGACAATCTCTACGATATCGACGACACCATCTTTAAGTTCTCGCTGAATCTGGCGCACGAAGGCGTTGATGCCTTGATGGAACGTCTGCACGCTGAGTTGGGCGCGATTGAAAACATCATGCATCCGGTTTCCAGTGGTTTTGGGTTTGTGGATTTGATCATTCCCGGCTGCCACAAAGCGCACGGAATCGCGCTGCTGCAGGAAAAATGGGGCATTGATGATTGTGAAGTGGTGGCGATAGGCGACAGCGCCAATGACATCGAAATGCTGCGTCAGGCGTGCTACAGCTTCTCAATGGCGAACGCCGCCGCGCCAGTCAGCGCCGTGTCGCGTTACAGAACCGAAAGCAACAATGACGAAGGCGCGCTTAACGTGATCGCCCGCATTCTGGCGCGCGAAGTGCCGTTTGGCTGATGTTACTGATGCGGAGCGTCATTGCAGGCAATGACGCTCAAGCAGAATGGTTGTTGTTAATTCATCTCACTTACTAGTACCCGTCATATACCTCATTGAAAAAGGGTTATAACGCATAAACCCGCCTGATTTGTCAAAAGTGACCAATGTTGTCGTTCTAATCTTTCCTTTATATACAAGACAATCAAGTGTTATTGGAATTGAATCCGAAATTTACTGATAAAATAAAAGCATTATAATGCAATGGTTTGAGGGCTTTTTTACCCTCAACACGTCTTGCTATAACTTCACTTGTCTTATAATTAGGTGGGAAAATTCCCTCGAATTAACTTATTGCTCTGTTTTTATAAGTTCATCCAGTTGAAAAAATAATTATTATAATTGAAAGGCAATTTAATGCTCGATGCTGACTCGATTAACTGAGTGTTTTTTTCTTTTAATTTAAAAGTAATTAAATAATGGTTACAGCTTTAATTATGCTTTGATAAGCTGAGATTAACTTTTAGATCGCAGAGGATTGATTTTAATCTTAAGATGATATCTTTATTCAATCTTATGCATTAATATTCATCGCAGGGAGTGCTCGAGTTATGTCATCTCCATTTAACTTTCTAATAAGAATTCGTTTTTATTTGTTTTTCATCCTTCTTTGCTTTATTGGAGGCACAACATGGGCATTGCAAAAGCTTGGGCTAAATAATAGCCTTCCATTGTGGTCAGCAGGGATGCGGTTTTTGATTGCAAGTGTAATTATTATTTTTTATTTGATTTTAAGTAAAAGGATTTATATTAATTACGCCGTTTTCAGTCTTGCTGCAGCTAACGGCCTGTTTTATTTTTCGATTCCATTTGGAACAGTTTATTGGGCATCAACATATATACCTAGTGGATTGGTAGCTGTTTTAGCTTCTGGAATTAGCGTATATGCACTACTTCTAAACCATTTCTTACGCGGAAAGCCAGCAACTGGAAGGCAATTATCAGGTGTTTTCTTTGCCATCATAGGTGTATGTGTGGTTTTTGGTGAAGGAGCATCTTTACCGGGCAATGAAAAAAGTATAATTGCTATGTTAGCAGTGTTAGGAGCCATAGGCAGTTCAGCCGCTATAACGCTCAAAGTTCAAAAGCATATTAAAACTCTTCCACTTCTTAGTTTTGTTGCATTTTCCATGCTGAGTGGTGGTTTTTTACTCTTGATTACGAGCTTAATAATTGAAAGTGGTAACCGTTTCTTTTATGGGGAGAGCTTAGGAGCGCTCCTTTATTTAGCAGTAATAGGATCAGTATTAGGATTTACGCTTAATATTACTTTGCTTAAACATTGGCATATTTCTAAAGCTACATCTCATTTATTCATCTCCCCAGTTATTGCATTGTATATGGGCTTCATACTTCTTGATGAAAATATTACCACGACTGTGATTATAGGCACCGCGGTTGTTGTTCTCGGAGTAATGTTAATCGTTTTGCCAAAACGCGAAAAGGAAACTCTTAATGTCAACTCTACAAAAAAACCTGGCCATAATCTGTCAGAATAGAAAGCTACCATTTGTGTTTGAAGAAGCTAAGGCAATGGGTGTCGAAATTACATTTTTTTATAACGATAATGAGTCTCCACCGCCGGAAATTCCCGGTGTTGTGAGAAGCATTGCTTTGCCATTGTTTGAAGATGAAGATAAAGCACTAAATATAGTCATGTTAGAAAATAAAGTGCGCCGAATTGATGGTGTTTTAACACTATTTGAACCGGCGTTAGATTTCGCCGCTAAAATTGCTAACAGGTTGGGATTACCTTTCTTACCTGAATTCGTAGTAGAGCAATGTAGAAACAAAAATATGACTCGGCGCGTTCTGCATGATAACGGCCTAAATACACCCTCCTTTATTGAGATAAAAGAAGGAGAATACCCAGACATTGATCAAATAAAACTTCCGCTTGTAGTGAAGCCTACTAATGGATTTTCCAGTCAAGGTGTTACACGAGCTAACAACCCTGATGAATTGAGAAATGCTATTGATAAAGTATGGGAAATTAACCGCACGCAATTGAAAAATTTCATCTATGACAAGGGTGGTGTTTTACTTGAGTCATTTATCGATGGGCCGGAGTTCGCAATCGAAACATTTTCGCATCGTGGTGAGGTAACAGTGCTCTCAATCGGCGATAAAGGTAATGGCAAAGGTCCATACTTTGAAGAAGGTGTTTATATTGCACCTGCTGATATTGATGAGAAACTGCGAGATGAAATCGTAGATGAAGTTAGACGTGCAGTTAAGGCGTTAGGAATTAATGAGGGACCAGCACATGTGGAACTGCGTATTGACCAAAAGCAAATGCCTTTTGTTATAGAAGTCGCACCACGCGTGGGTGGATCCGGAATATCACATTATATTGTGAAAGCAAGCACGGATATAAACTTCCTGCAGTTGGTTATTTGCTACGCTTTAGGTATGGAATTTTCCCAAAAAATGGGGGCATTAGTAAAACCGATATCTACTGCCGGAAATTATATTATTCCTGTGCAGGGGGATGGAATCTTTGTCGAGATTGATGGATTAGCAAATGCCCGTGAGAAATCTGAGGTGGAATATGTTTTTGAATTTATGGAGCCTGGGCATAAAGTTCTTCCATACCCTCATTTTTCAGGTTACCCAGGATTTATTTTAACACGTCATACTGACCATGAAGCTTGTGAATCTTTTTATAACGATTTGCAAAAAAATCTAAAAATTAAATATTCATAGATTCCATAGTTAAGGAGAATGATATGGATCGTAAAATAATAATCCACACTTTAGGGCCAGAAGGAACTAATTGTGAGAAAGCAGGTTATCTTTGGCTGGAAAGTAAGAAGGTTTATGGTGATGTTAAGCTTTATTCAACTCTTGAGGATGCTCTCATTGAAGTCAGGAAGAATACACATGATCTATTATTAGGATGTGCCGTCTATCCAGACTTACATCAAATTGTATTTGAGAACTTAGACTTTTTAGAAATTCAGGATAGTTTTGTAATGCCAACATGGAACATGGTATTAGCAAAAAATCATAGTAGTTCGTCAAATATGGAAAAAATTATAATTGCTTGCCATCCTGCGCCATCCCATCTCGCTTATACATACAGCCAGAATGTTCGTTTTGTATCAAGTAATGTACAGGCAGCGCTGGAGTGTGTTAGTGGAAAGGCTTCCGCGTGTATAACAACATTAAAAGCTGCACAAGATAATAATTTAAAGGTCATTCAAGACTTTGGTGAAGTACCAATGTGTTTCACTCTTCATGGTCATAAACGCTAAGGAGTATTTTTATGGAATGGGTTAAGGATAAGGTTATTATTGAATTATGTCCTCGAATACATGAGTTCAATAAATTGCAAAGTGCTACAGGCGCGGTAGTATGTAACATAGATAAAGCTGAGTATTTGCTGGATGAAATTATAGGTTTGGCTGGTGAGATATTGTCTGCTCTGAAACAATCCGATTATGCCCTACAATTGAATACCGACCTTCGTGAATGGAAAAAGCTGGATTAAATACTGTACCATGTTTTAAACGGTCATTAGATAGCTATGAACCACCTGTAGATGGCGGCAAAACTTTTTACCTGGCTACAATCATTACGCCTAATAGTCATAAAGAAAAAGGATATTGGCTGGAGTGCTTTTTGGCTCAACGAAAACAACCCGATGTCTTGCTGCCAATTATGTCTAATTTACCACACCCACAAAATGTCAGCCAAACAATGCACCTGATTGCTTCGTCTTCTGGTTTCAGTGTTGGACACTGCTTAGTCTTCTTTCCAGAAAACGTAAAAACAAAAAATAGGGTTGTTAAACAACATTTTGCGATGTTCTTTTTTAATAAATTTCATGCTATCTATCAAAAAGACACATTGCGTAGAGTAGAATCATTATTGGAGTTTGAAGGGAAATTATCTCATTTACTAAGCGCAGAGAATTGCTATGCAGCGCGCTCGGTATGGGGATACTTGCACGACTATTATCACCACTGCGGACCCCGTCCTTTTAATAAAAATATTCACGTTAAAATGAATTTTTGGGTAGGTGTTTTAGAAGAAATAAAAGTTGATTGCCAAACCATTATTAGAGTGCAACAGCAGCATTATCCTTGGTGGCGAGAAGTGACCGAGTTTATTTTATTTGAGAGGTTGGTCCGTTACCCTGCTCAACACGATGCGACGAGTAATTTTGATGCGGCAACTGGGGTTTTATTGTTCTCCTGGCTTAAACGCCGAGGGCATGGTATTAGCATTTGCGATTCTTCTGGCAAAGCTATAATGGATTTTGAAAAGTGTTTGACTGGCTTGCATGCCCTTATTAAGGAAATAGAAGGGCTTGAAGAGATCGAGGATGATGCAACTTATAAGCAAGAAGTTGAAAGTTTTGTAATGAAAGAACTTGAGCCAGGTAATCTGAATGATCGATATATTATCCCTGATGATTATCATATTCATGATATGAATATGAAAGTTAACATACCAATTCTCTTTTTTTAACTGCGCCATATTTTTGAAATTTCTGATAATGAAAGTAGACATAAGCGCACCAATCAAGGTGCGCTACTCATTCTTTTAAACCTTATGCAAAGTACCCGCCTTCACGCATATCCTGCAATAACTCCGGCCCGCTCGGCTGCCAGTTAAACGTCTGACGCGTCCACGCGCTGGATGACGGATTATCGGTAGAGGCGAAAAATGCCATCCAGCCTAACCACGCTTTTGCTTCTTCCAGCGTCAGGCTTTTCACCGGCAGTGATAATCCGGTGCCGATGGTTTCGGCAATCTGCCGGAATGGCACCCCTTCTTCCTGCACTGCATGCAGAATCGCGCCCGGCTCAGCTTTTTCAGCCGCGAGGCAAAACAGTTCAGCGGCATCATCGCGATGCACCGCGGGCCAGCGATTCTCACCCTCGCCGACATACACCGCTGCGCCTTTTTCCTTCGCCATATTGATGATCATCGGAATAAATCCGTGATCGCCTGCGCCATGTACGGTTGGCGGTAAACGCACCAGCGCCACGCGCACACCGCTGTCGGCCAGCGCCAGCGCGGCGACGTTGGAGTTGGAACGTGGATGCGCGCCCGCTGCTGGTTGAATCTGTTCGGTGGCGAGACGTCCCGGCGACACCAGCGCGGTGCCGGTGGTGACAATCAGCGGGCGATCTGAACCTGCCAATACGTCACCCATCGCCTGAATCGCGCGTTGGTCGACCTCGGCGGCATGATCCATGCGGCTGAAATCATGAATATATCCTGCGTGGATCACGCCATCGCTCTGTTCGACCGCCTTACGCAGGCCGTCGAGATCTTGCAGATCGCCGCGAATTACCTGCACACCTTGCTGCTGAAGTTTTTCTGCGGAAACTTCGCTGCGCGCCAGACCTTGCACCTGATAACCGCGTGCCTGCAGTTTTTTCACAATGGCGGAACCGATAAAGCCGCTCGCCCCGGTCACAAAAATACGCATATTGGTGCTCCACTTTTTCAAAGTTGAAGCACTATCATAAAAGTCTGCAACGCGACGAAAAGTCGTGAGCTTATACTGGTATACGCACTAACAGGATAAAGGCATGACTCCCCAAGATGACAACCTGCTCGGCAACTATCTGCGTGAACGTCGCCAGCGGCTGGATGCGGCGAAACTTGGTTACACCCTACTTCGTCGCCGCACGCCGGGCCTGCGCCGGGAAGAAGTGGCGGTGCGCGCGTGTGTCAGCACTACCTGGTATACGTGGCTGGAGCAGGGCAGAGGCGGCGCGCCATCGGAAGAAGTATTGGAACGCTTAGCCCGCGCATTAGAGCTGAGCGCCGCCGAGCGCGATCATCTGTTTTTGCTGGCGCAAAATCGTCTGCCTGGCGTGACATGGCAGGCGGGCGTGGATGTTTCGCCATCGCTGCAGCGCGTGCTCGACAGCATGGAGAACACGCCAGCGCTGGTCAAAACCGCAGAGTGGCAAGTGGTGGCGTGGAACCGTGCGGCAACCAAAGTGTTTGTCGATTACGCTGAACTGCCGCCTGCCCAGCGCAATATCCTGCTGATGATGTTTCGCAACGAGGAGATGAAAAAGCGTCTGCCGGACTGGCATAAAGTGACACGCGGCATGGTGGCCAACTTCCGCGCAGATGTGGCGCGCACCGGCGCCAGCGAGCATGTGCGCGCGCTAGTGGAGGAGCTGTGCGAGATGAGCGACACCTTCCGCCAGCTGTGGCAATCACAGGAAGTGAGTCAGCATGGCGAAGGTATTAAACAGCTGTGGCTGCCGGACGAAGGCGTGCTCGAGCTGGAATACAGCACCTTTGCGGTTGAAGGTAAACCGGGTTTAAGCCTGGTGGTGTTTAATCCGCGTCAGCAGCACGATCGGGAATGTGTGGCGCGGCTGATGGCACGTCCGTAGCAGCGCGAAAGTGGGCTTCCATCTCATCCAGCGCCGCCTGATTCTCCAGCCCCCATTGATACATCTGCTCGATCGGTGCCGCGAACGTCATGCCGAGCGGTGTTAGGCGATAATCGACTTTCGGCGGCACCACATCATAAACGTGACGCGCAATCAGCCCGCGCTGCTCCAGCTCTTTCAACGTCTGAAACAGCATCTTCTTCGAAATTCCCTGTAGGCTGCGCTGAAGCTCGCCGGTGCGCGCGCGATGGTTAGGCCAATGATAGAGCGCATGCAGAACCATGCTGCTCCATTTCACCGAAAACAGATCCATTAACCGTCGCGGCGGCGAATCCGCATAAAAAAACAGTTTACCGTCTACCATCGCGGGCATAGTTCTCTTCTCCTGAATGGTTACCAAAAGGTAACTACTATCAATTTTGCACCATGTTCACTATAGTCTGCCGCCTTCAGCTAGCCAAAGCCAACTCATTTCGGAGGCCTTATGAAAATCAATGCATTAGTCGCGCACGACGCGGTCCAACCGCTCTCTTCAGGCCAGATTGCATTGCGACCGCTGCAACAGCAGGATGTCAAAATTGAAATTCTGTATTGCGGTGTGTGCCATTCGGATCTGCACATGGCCCGTAACGAATGGGCGGTCAGCCGCTATCCGCTGGTGCCGGGACATGAAATTGTCGGACGCGTTGTTGAAACCGGCGCGGACGTAACGAATTTCAAAGCCGGTGATGTAGTTGGCGTCGGCGTAATGGTCGATTCCTGCCGCGAATGCCATTTCTGTCAGCAGCAAGAAGAGCAATATTGTGAATCCGGCTTTGTGGCGACCTATAACGGCATCGACAAATACACCGGCGACAGCACGTGGGGCGGCTATGCGCAGAATGTGGTGGTCGATCAGCACTTTGTGGTGTCCGTACCGCAAACCTTGCCACTGTCTGGCGTTGCACCGCTGTTGTGTGCGGGCGTTACCGTATGGTCGCCGCTGCGTCACTTTAACGTAAAAGCCGGCGATAAAGTTGGCGTAGTCGGTTTGGGCGGATTAGGGCATATGGCAGTTAAGCTGGCGAGCGCAATGGGCGCGGAAGTCACGCTTTTCACCACTTCACCCGGCAAAGGTGAAGATGCGCTGCGCTTGGGTGCGACGCGCGTGGTGGTTTCACGTGACGCCGGGCAGATGGCCGCCGCGCAAACTTCACTGGATTTCATCGTAGACTGCGTCTCGGCTCCGCACGATCTCGATCCTTACCTTGCCACGCTGAAAACCAACGGTCGCCTGGTGCTGGTGGGTATCCCGGAGCAACCGCACCAGTCTCCAAATGTGACGCCGCTGGTAAATCGTCGTTTGAGCATTAGCGGCTCATCGATTGGCAGCATTCAGGAAACTCAGGAGATGCTGGATTTCTGCGGCAAACATAATATTACTGCCGATATTGAAGTGATTGCCGGTCAAGAGATCGAAACAGCCTTCGCGCGCATGTTGAAGGGCGATGTGAAATATCGTTTCGTTATCGATATGCAAGCGACACGCTGGTAAAACCATTAACGCCTGCGCTTTTCCGCAGGCGAGTTCATCCTGAAATCGCCATCTTTGCCGAGACACAAACTGCTGATATCATTGAATTTTAAAGCAAGACAGACCAATATTTTCGACAAACGTAGATTTTAGCTCATATAGTTACAACATACTTTAATGTGAAATGCTAACCAGTAGAGCAAACTTTTGCTAACGAGCTGGTTTGGGTTAGTCAGGAAAAAAAGAAAAGTCGTGGGTGATGGGGTTACCACCCCGTTTAGGTTTTAGCCAGTTAGCGCAACAGGTTTGCCCCTAAATTTTGCGCACTGCTCTCAATAGCGCGTCACATCCTGCAATCACTTTTTGCACCATCCTGAATAAACATTTCCCGCAACGCTCCGATAACTCCCTTACAAACCATACAAAAATAATTAACGCAGGAGCAGGGAAGATGGGGCTGGTATCCCGATTACGTAACGTGCGCATCACGCGTAAGCTGTCGGCAGGATTCGGCATCGTGTTGTTGTTAGTGGCGCTGGCAACCGGATTAAGCGTGCAGCGCTTTAACGCCATTCATGACATCTATCAGAAAACCAACCTGATTTATGACATCAACATTGAAGTGTTCCAGGCCAAAATTAACCGCCTCAAATATCTGTATGGCGATGACAAATCCGGCCAGGTGATGGCAAATTACGTCACGCATGCGCAGCAACTCACCAGCGATGCGAAGCAGCTTTCATGGTCGGAAGGTGCCAGAGCGCGGGTGGATGAACTGGGAACGCACCTCGCCAGTTTCCAGAACAGCATTGGCGCGATGACGCAAGCCACGCAGCAACTCAATAGCCTGCGCTCGCAACTTGACGCTTTAAGCCGGCAAGATATGACTTCGCGCTACACCCAACTGATTCGCACACCGGTTACTAATCCTGAACTTACCAATCAAATTTACCAGCAGCTGTTCGCTATCAGCAATGTGCGCGAAGAAGCCTGGGCGCTGCGTTTTAACGTCAGCGATGCGCTGCGTAAAACGCTGGAGAATCATTTCCAGCAGGCGGATCAAGGCATGAAAGCGCTGCTGGCGCAGTTGCCGCCGGAACAGCAGGGCGAATTCACCGCACTGTGGCAGGACACCGAGAAATTCAAAAGCCTGAGTCTGCAAGCGGCGGATGCCTATGGCCAGCTGCGTGCGGCGGAAGACACCGTCAAAGTGGCGGGCGACAAGAGCAGTGCAGCGATCAAACAGATCATTACCATCGTCAAAGCGCGTAACGATGAATTGGCCAACGGCTCGGCGGCAATTTCGCTGCTGATTGGTGGTCTGGCGATTTTGTTCGGCGTGCTGGTGGCGTGGTACATCATTCGTCAGATCACGCGTCCGGTATTCCATAACCTCGAACTGGCGGAGCGCATTGCCAATGGCGATCTCAGCTCGCAGTTTGCCACCGATCGGCATGATGAGTTCGGCAAGCTGACTTCGGCGATGGGACGCATGAACGAACGGCTGCGCAGCATGATCGGCGATGTGCTGAGCAGCGTTAGCAGTGTATCGCAGGCGGCCAGCGCCATTAATCAAGGCAACCTCGATTTGTCTTCACGCACCGAACAACAAGCGGCGGCGGTGGTGGAAACCGCTGCCAGCATGGAGCAACTCACCGCCACGGTGAAAAACAACGCCGCCAATGCGCGACAGGCGAGTCAGATTGCGGCGGAAGCCTCGTACAACGCCAATAAAGGCGGCATCGCGGTGCGTGATGTGGTGAACACCATGGGCGAAATCTCTGACAGCTCGAAGAAGATTGCCGATATCACCGCCGTGATTAACAGCATCGCGTTCCAGACCAACATCCTCGCACTGAACGCGGCGGTAGAAGCCGCGCGTGCCGGCGAGCAGGGACGCGGTTTTGCCGTGGTCGCCAGCGAAGTGCGCAATCTGGCACAGCGCAGCGCCGGGGCGGCGAAAGACATCGAACAGTTGATCAATGAATCGGTCGGACGCATCAGCAATGGCCATCAGCAGGTGGCGCGCGCCGGTGAAACCATGGATCAGATTCTCGGCAGCATTGCGCGTGTGAATCAAATTATGGAAGAGATTTCCGCGGCGTCGGATGAACAGAGCCGCGGAATCGAGCAAATTGCCCGCGCGGTCGGCGAGCTGGATACCACCACGCAGCAGAACGCCACGCTGGTGAGCGCCTCTTCGCACTCGGCGAACTCCCTGGAAGAGCAGGCGCTGATGCTGGAGCGATTGGTGTCGCAGTTCCGCCTGCAAGGTGCTGCACTTTAGAAAAACAGCGTGGAAGTAGCTCCAGATTTACTTCCACGGTCTTTCTTTGGGTCAGCTTGCAATACTTTTTTTCGGCCGCAGAAATGCAAGGTAAATATTCTTAAAATAAAGCGACCTGCCGCCGATATTTCCCGTTAAACTGCAATTCTTGTCGTCCTGATACTTTCCTTGCATGAACTACTACTCACCTGACGATAGCCATTTGAAGCGGCGCTCCCAACGCTTCGTCCGCCGCATGTTTATCATGCGTCAGCTCGGCACGATGTTATGTTTTTTCCCGATTCTCTCGGTACTGATGGAGCGGGATCGTGGCCTGGCGTTTAGCGCCCTGTTATTTGTCAATGCGTTTCTCTGGCCGTGGCTGGCATATCAGCGCGCGCTGCGGGCCGAAGATTCCACCGCCACCGAGCGACACAACTTAACCCTTGATGCCGCCTTTGGTGGCATTTGGGTAGCGCTGATGGCGCTGAGTCCGCTGCCTTCCTTTGTCATCATGGCGGTGCTAGCCTCGGACCGCTATGCAGCGGGCGGTGCTGCCCAGTTGATTGCAGCGATGCAGGCATTTCTCTGCGCCTTTGTGCTGGTATGGCTGGTAGATGGCGCAGGCGTTGATTTGGCGTTCAGCACGCGAACCGTCTGGCTGAGCCTGCCGCTGGCAACCTGCTACATGCTGGTACTCAGCGTCACCTCGTACAATCTCACCTGGCAACTGCGCAAACGCAACCGCGAGCTGGAGCGCATTGCGCTGATGGATCCCGGTCTGGGGATTCCCAATCGTCGCTTGTTTGAACGTCGGCTGGAGAGCGAATTTCTCAGCACGCGTCGTGGCGACAGCGCTGGCTATTTACTGCTTATAGATCTCGATTATTTCAAATCGGTAAACGATACGTGGGGACACGAGGCGGGGGATTTCCTGCTGGCGGAAATTTCATCGCTGCTGCGAAATCATGTGGGATTGCAGGATATTCCGGCGCGTTTTGGCGGCGATGAGCTAGGCGTGATTGTGCATCATGCCAGCGACGAATCGGTGGTGGCGCTGGCCCAACGTTTGCAGGAGAAGATTGCGCAGGTGCGTTTACCGGCATCGGCGGAGTTTCGTTGTTCGGTAAGTATAGGTATTGCATCGGCAGCGCATGCAGAATCCATACGTCACTGGTTGCGGCATGCCGATGAAGCGCTGTATGAGGTGAAACGCGCCGGACGCAACGGCGTGCGCTTGTGGCAACCGTCGCTGGCCGGCGCGGCCTGAATTACACGAACTCGGGTTCGCAGTTCACTGGGAAGTTAAGCGAGTTAGCAATAAAGCAGGCTTCGTGGGCCTGATGATGCAGTTCACGCGCGCGGTCCGCATCCGCCGGATCGCGCAGCGCAATGCGCGGTTTCAACGTGATGTTGGTAAACCGACCGCGCGTGCCCTCAATCATTGTCCCTTCCGCTGCATCTTCATAAGCTTCCACCACAATTCCGGCGTCAGAACATAAATGCAGATACCACAATTTGTGGCATGCCGAGGCCGAAGCCAGCAATAACTCTTCCGGATTCCAGCGCGTCGCATCCCCGCGAAACGCTGGATCGGCGCTTAGCGCTATCGTCTCTTTGCCAGCGGCAATCAGCTCCGCGTTACGATCGTAAGCGGTATAAGATGCGGTGCCGTTGCCGCGGTTGCCGGTCCAGCGCACCGTGACCTGATAATGGTGTTCTTTTGCTGCCATTACTGATGCTCCTTTTAAAATGAACATGACATCAGCAGACTATCAGGAATTGCTGCTACAACGCCTGCGATTGGTGATATCGATTTTCATGAAAGGAAAGGGGCCGTGTAATTTGTTTATAGCGAAGGCTGTTAGGTAAACTTAAGGAATCGGATATCGTTTAAGGGAAAATTTACCATGTTAGAGACAAACCGCCTGATCCTCCGACAATGGCAGCAAACAGACTTACAACCCTTTGCCGAACTCAATGCCGATCCCGAAGTGATGAAGTATTTCCCGAAAACGCTGAGTCGTCAGGAAAGCGACAACGTCGTTGCAAGATTTAAGGCGATGATTGGTGCAAACCAGGGTTGGGGTTTTTGGGCCGTTGAGATGAAAGCCACCGGCGAATTTGTCGGCAGCGTGGGTTTAGCACAGCAGCCAGATCGCTTCGATTTTTCTCCCTGCACGGAAATTGGCTGGCGTATCAATAAAAAGTTCTGGGGGCAGGGAATCGCCAAAGAGGCCGCCCAGGCATCGTTGGCTTACGCGTTTAATGTTTTGCATCTTCCCGAGGTCGTTTCGTTCACCAGTACTCATAACACGCCATCTGAGAAGCTGATGCAGCGATTGGGGATGCAGAAACGCACTACCTTTCTCCATCCCGCGTTACCTGCCGATCACGTGCTAGCTGAGCATGTGCTGTATAAGATTTTCCACAACAACTTCATTGACTCGCCTCTCTAAACCCGGCATCAGTCAATGTCGCCCGCACATGAGGAAGACTCTGCGGATAATTTTGCTGAATAAACTCAATCATCTTTTCCCGCACGTAACAGCGTAAATCAAAGGCGGTGGGGGAATTCTGCGCCGTCATTAATAATCTGATGGTCATGGTTTTGTCAGTGGTATCCGTAACCTGAAGCACCTGAGTTTGTTGATCCCAGAGTTTAGTTTCACTGAGGACTTTTTCAAAATGCTTACGTAGAGGATCTAATGGCATCGAATAATCAAGGTAAAGAAAAACAGAGCCTAATATTTGGGCGTTATTGCGCGTCCAGTTCTGGAAGGCATTTTCGGTAAAGTAGGTTATGGGCAAAACTAAACGACGCAGATCCCAAATACGCACCACAACATAAGTCAGGTTGATCTCTTCAATCCAGCCCCATTCATTTTCCACCACCACAGCATCATCAATTTTTATCGGTTGGGTAAAGGCGATCTGAATCCCGGCGAACAGGTTAACCAGCGATTTCTGCAGAGCAAAGCCAATGATTATACCGGCAACGCCGGCACCGGCGAGAATGGTCGTGCCGAATTTTCGCACGCCAGGGAAACTGAGCAAAATTAGCGAAAGACACAGTGTCACCAGTACGACAATCGCGACTTTTTTCACATACATTATCTGCGTGCGAATTTTTCGCGCACGAAGGTTATTCGAAAGATTGATGTCATAGCGAATAAATAGCATATCCTGCGCCACATTGATCAATCGAATAAGCACCGAGCAGAAGGATAAGATAATGAAAATATTAACGGTGGTGGTAATAAAGCTCAGAGATCCTGGCTGGATATTAACATAATTAAGTCCAGCACTAATTAACAGTAAAGGGATAAACAGAAACAGCGACCCGCGCAGATGCTTTTCCAGTGACTTGAACAGTTTTCTGTCACGTTTTTGCCAGTAGCGAATAAATCTAAGGAGAATAAATCGCGCCAGAAATCCTATTGCGAGTGAGAGAGTGACAAGCATAACAGCAGGCACCCATGTTGGGGCACCAGATAACTCATCAAATAATAATGGCATTACTTTCCCTTTTATTAAGCCAACAACCGTGGTTGTCAGATAAGTCAAAAAATTCAGTAACCATTCTGATATCGGTTATCTGCAGATTATTTATTCATACTTATCAGTATAGACGCTGTAGCAGGCAGGGGATGGGTGGCGTATGCATCGGTCGCCACCAATGGCGACCCTTAGGCAGTTTGGCGAGGTTTTTGTAGGGTGCGCATTGATGCGCACCTGTTACGAAAGGAGGTAAATCAATCACTTTGAAACTACAACTTTAGCTGGCTGCCTAAAATAGCATCGGCTTCCTGCAGTGTCACATCGAGTCCCGCAGAGGGCGTAAATGTCAATTCGCCAAAAATAACCTTACCGTTGAGAAGGTAGAAGTCAGCACGAACAAATTTAAAATCAGCGGCCAGTTTAACCGCATACTCTTTCATGTTATTGAAACCTTCCGGCATTTTTGGATAGCTGTTGGTATTGATTAATTCAACAGTATCTTCAAAGGGAAGCGGATGCCAGTTCATATCAAAATAGTAGAATTTAGGTGTACCTTTCTCTCGCTCCATGCACACCATTACCGCATAAGGTTTTCCATTGAAACAGTAGAATTTATAATCCTCTGGGAATCCACCACGTTCATTCTCAATGTATTTTTCGCATAAGATTTTACGGTCAATTTTCTTATACTGCGGCTCAATGAAATGGGAGGAGAAATCCTGCTTCAACCACTTACTGAGTTGCTTGTTGGTTTTTTCAATGTCCAGCGATGCTTTGCTATCACAGATTATGTTGTAACCTGCGCCATGGTTACACTTAAGTGCGAATTTATTGGGTAATGCGCGGTAGTCAATATCCATTGGGTCATCATACACGCCGTAGAGTTCATTCAGGATTTCACCACACCCTTTCGCTATCACATACTCCCGAACCTTATACTTGTCCGCGCACAAGGTATAAATGTCGCCATTTAACTCATTGAATTTGAGCCACTGAATTTTTTCATTGAAATTGATTGGATTGGTTAAGTTCAGCTTTTTCTTGAACTTAATATAGTAATGTGTTTTAGCGCAAAATTCTGGGTACATATATGCGCTGATTTTTAACGCTGATTTGACTGTGTGTTTTATCATTTTCATTAAAATTATCTCAGTTTGAAAATGTTAAGATGCATTTTGATGATTGTTTTATTTCTGAAGAAGTAATTGAGTAAAGTGCAAGACATAATCTCAACGATCAAAAAACAGTATGCGGCCCCATTAATGCCGAAGGAATTAATCATTAGCCATGAAAGCGGTATGGTTAAGACACAACATAAAAACATCTTTTTAGCCAGGTAACTGTATCCGGACTCTTTGATCATATAGCGATAACAAATTGTACCTAATGCAGAGAACATAGTGCCGATGATAATGATGGGAATGATACTCACGGAATCCATATACTTATCGCCATACAATAAATGGATGAAGTATTCACCAAAAAAGTAGAATCCAGCTAACGCTATAAGCGAACACAAGATGACAATTCGGTTGATTTTAATGAGTAGCATTTCAACGGTGATTTGATCTTTTTCACTGTATATCTTTGAGAAGAAGCTTGTTATTAATGCCAATACGATAAATGACCAGGCACCTCCTATGGTTAACGCGACGCTATACACGCCCAGATTTGAGTAAGAAAGGATTTTTGCCAAAAAAATGCTCGATATCTGCGTATAGATGTCAGCCGATAGACTTGATAAAATCAGCGCACCGCCGGTGAATAACATATGACGGTTATACATTCCGGCGCCTTTACGATTCTCATTTACTTTTGTGGTGTAGTTAAAATAGATAAGACGCAGGAAATAAGGTATGAGCGGGATGATAATAATAGGAATGGTGAAGTAGTACACGGGCATTTTGAAGTATGAAATAGAGAATCGAATCAACAAGGCAACAGATAAGCCGATCACATTGGTGATAGTGTTTATTTTTGATTTTAATTGCGTGTTGTTGTAGATGGAAAAGAAGTCCATCACAATGTAGTAAGTGGCAATACAGTTGGCCATACCAAATAGAAACACAATGATGTCAGTGAAGAAGTAGAGGTAGATCAACACCGCGCTTGATGACAGGAGAAAGAAAAATCGCCGTTGATTTCGTGTGTGTATCGCTAATGCGATCCCAGACTTACTCTTTTCACTCATGCGTTTAAAGATGATGTTCTGACCGCCAAACCACGATAGCGTTTGCACAAATATAAACAGAGAAGTTGAAATGTTTATTTTGCCATAGTCTTCAGGGCCAACGTATTTTGCCATCAGCGCATTAATATACAGTAGCCCGATGATATTGACTGACTTTTCTAACATGATCCATATTGAGTTAGAGTACATTGCATGTCTCTCATCTACAGAGCTGTGTTGATAGCGTTAAGGACTGTTTACAAGCCATCCGCAAAAATTGAAGCTTTCTTCTATATGCATTTATGTTGTGTTTTATTGCGAAATATTCATATAAAAAACATCCAATGTCACTGTTTATTCTGTAGGCTAAATTAATTAGGTTGACAGTGTGGCTGCTGATATCCAATTAGTGAAGGGATTTTTTATTAATCAGATTAATGACGTGCGTTTTCAAATATTGAGTCCATTATTTAATTGTGTTCGACTCTATATATTGTGATGATGATCATGATTTTCTTTAACGGGGCTAATTACCGAGAGCACACAGTGTAGCGGCGCAATTCATTGCGCGATTATGCCCTATTTCATCAGGCTGATTTCTGACCACGTCAGTACCGCTGTGGCTTACAGCCTGCTGCAGCTGAGCTTTGTTGTGGTGCTGGCCTCGCAGACATTCATAATGCGGTGAGTGGCTTGAGGGGCGATTCTGCGGAATCGCCTTATGAATGAACGTTAAAGTAATGCGTGCAAATGCCGATAAGCCTTTCAGGCTTTTAAAAACTGTTTTTGTACTCAATATTCGTATTAATCAGGAGAGCAAGATGGATGTATCACAAATTACATCACTGGCTACCGGCCTTGATAACATGGAACTGGCTAATAAAATAAGCACGTTAGTACTGAAAAAGACATTAGATAATCAGCAATCGATGGCGAGCGGCATTCTGGATTCGATTCCTCAGTTGCCTGCAAACCCTGCAATTGGGCGCAACATTAATACCACTGCCTGAAGTCAGCATTAACGGTTTTATGGAGTGATGTCGATCGGGTATCACTCCTCAAATGATTAAGTAGTGTTGGCATGTTATTAGCGGAAGAAATTACAGGATGAAGGTGTCGATCACATATCCTGTTCGCGCAGTATTTTGCCGACATTTCCGCCCGGATGGACGTTGAGCAGCCGCTGCTGATCGAAGCCGTTACGCAGCATGATGTTACAGCACAGCGCATCGAACACCGCCAGCACCAGCATGATAGAAGTGGTAGCCAGCATATTAAGCGGGTCGATCTCCCGCTGAATATGCGTTTTCACCACCAGCGTAGCGGCGTCGGCAATCGCTGAGTCCAAGTTTTCCGTCACGCTGATGATAGCAACGCCTTTGGTTTTAAGCGTCGGCAGCAGGCGCGTCAGTTCTTCAGAATTACCGCCACGTGAAATCAGGATCATCAGGTCGTTGTTGCGCATAAATCCCAGGTCACCGTGGGCTGCATCGGTAGCGTTGAGGTACACTGCCGGTTGTTCGACGCACGCCAGCATATGGGCGATTTTCCGCGCGGCAATGCCCGAGGTGCCAACACCGGTCACAACAATTTTACCGTGACATCCGGTAACCAGCATCAGGAGCTGATGCCAGGTTTCGGCATCAAGATTACGCTGTAACGCCAGTAATTCCTCGCTATAGGTCTGCCAGGCCTGACATGCCTGAGTAAATTCTTCTTCCGCATTCATTCGGTTTTCCCCTGCATCAGGTCACGATATTTCATGCTGTCGTGATACATCTCGTGGAATACGCGGTATTTACGATCGTAATACTCTTTAATTTTGTTGGTCTGAGGTGTGATGGTTTTACCAATACGGCTCATTGCAGCCATGGCTTCCGGCAGCGAATCATAGACACCCGCTGCAACGGTGCCCATCATGGCGCTGCCGAGCAACATCGCTTCACTCTCTTCCGGCAACAGCATTGCGCAGCCTGTCGCGTTGGAATGCTCCTGCACAAAAATCGGGTTTTTAGTGCCGCCACCACTCGCCATCATGGTATCAATGCAATAACCACTCTGGTTCATGGTTTCAATAATATGACGAGTGCCGAGCGCCAGCGCCTGAATGGTGGCGAGATAATGCAGCGCCATGTCTTCCGGCGTGCGAGACAATTTCAGGCCAGTCAACGTGCCCGTGAGTGTTGGATTAGCACGCGGTGAGCGGTTGCCGTGGAAATAGGGCAACATATGAATGTCTTTGGTCAGGAACGCGATATTTTCTGGCTCACCCGCCATTTTGCGCAAAATACCATTCAGAATTTCATAAATCGTTTTGCCGCTGTCTTTTCCCTGTTTGAGTAAATCCTGATAACACGGGTGTGACTGAATGACATGATCAATTAACGCGCCGGTAGTCGATTGTCCGCCTTCATTCAGCCAGTAATCCGGCAGAATCGCCGAATAATATGGCCCCCAGATCCCACCGATATAGCGCGCGCTACGCGACATCGCCATATGAGCGGTGGATGTCCCGCCAATCAGCGCGATGCGATTATCGAAATCCGCTGATTCGCCGGATACGCCGCTGGCACCCAGAATGCCGAGGCTACCCGCGTGGGCATCAATAATGGAGACGCTGACCGCCGTACCGGCAATCAACCCCATTTCTGCAGCGGCGCGCTGAGTTAATCCATGCCCCAGCGGCTCACCCATGGTTTTTACTTCACTACCGATTTTTGACGCGTTGTTTTCCAGCAAATCTTCCAGACCGATCTGGCGGAAATAGCTTGAGTCCCAGCGGTCTTCGTGACCGATATACGTCCATTTGCAGACGGTAGAGCACAACGAACGCGTGGTGTCCTGCGTGGCGCGCCAGGTAAGAAAATCAGGCAGGTCGAACAGATGCCCGACGTTGCTCCAGGTCGTCGGCATGTGTTGCTTCAGCCACAGCAGTTTTGGCGTCTGCATTTCTGGTGAGATGATTCCGCCGACAAATTCCAGCACGCGGTGGCCGGTGGCATTGATGCGTTCTGCCTGCGTGATAGCACGGTGATCCATCCATACAATAATGTTCTGCTCGCTTCGCCCGGACGGGCTGACGGTCAGCGGTTTACCTTCTTTATCCAGCACCACCAGCGAACAAGTGGCGTCAAAACCGATGCCTTTCACCTGAATAGGATTGATATCTGCCTGATTAACCGCGTCTTTTACGGCGTTACAGACGGATTGCCAAATCTCATCGGAAGACTGTTCGACGAAATCGGCTTTCGGGCGGTACAGCGTGATCTCACGGCTGGCCTGGCCGACCATGCGGCCGGTCATATCGAAGACGCCTGCGCGGGCGCTGCCGGTTCCTACGTCTATTCCAATAAAATATGTCGCCATGTTTTTTCCCTTCGTAAAAATCTTTCGCTTATGATTTTCTGTTTTGCAGAGCGATAAACAGGATCAGAACGCAACCCCACAGCGCCATGGTCAGATAACTGCTAACGCCCATCAGGTTAAGGCCGCTCTCGAGCATTTGCAGGACGATCAACGCCAGTACCAGTCCGATGACCCGGCCAAACCCGCCGTCGGGATTAATTCCACCGAGTACAGAAGCCAGAATGGTCACCAGCAAATAGGAGTCGCCATAGCCTGCTTTGGCCGAGTTGAATTTGGACATCATCAGCAGTGCCGCGCCCCATCCGAGCAGCGCGGAAAGCACATACACCGCGAGGGTAACTTTGTGGGTGTTAACACCACTGAACCGCGTGGCCTGTTCGTTAGAACCCATCAGATAGAGGCTGCGTCCCAGCGTGGTATGTTCCAGTAACACCCACAACAGCAGCGCCACCAGCAGGAATAACAGCAGCGCCACCGGAATGCCGAGCAGGCTGCCGTTGCTGAGATATTGAATGGCTGCCGGGAAACCGGAAATCACAGCACCATTGGTTAGCAGAATATTCAGCCCGCCAATCAGCGTCATGGTACCGAGGGTCGCCAGAATCGGCGAAACACCGATATAGGCGATCAGTGCGCCATTGAGCGCGCCAATGAGCACAGCGATGACCAGACCCGCGAGCATCGCCAGCGCGAAATATTCTGGCTGGTTCGGGTGCGCGACCAGAATGGCCGCCATCGCCAGCGAACAGGCATTGGCTCCGGCAATGACCGAAAGATTGATACCGCCGGTGAGCATGGTGATACCCATCCCCAGCGCCAGCATGCCCAGAATCGGTAATTGAGAGGAGATCGACTGGAAATTGCCGACGCTGTAAAAACTGCCGCCCAGCGTGAACGAGAACAGCACGGCAACGGCGACGATGATCAATAACTGCAAGCGGATGATGCGATCGCCAGGAAAGAAGCGGTTTAAGGTTGTCATGTCACATTCCCTTTGCCAGTTTGCGTTTTTCATTCCATGCGGTGCTGCTGATGCTGACCAGAATGATCACGCCGCTGAAAACCTGATGCCAGTAAGATGAAATGCTCAGCAAGGTCATACCATTTTGCAGGAAGGCCAGCAGCATTACCCCTAGAATGGTGCCGGTCAGCGAGCCACGGCCACCGGTCATGCTGGTGCCGCCTAATACCACCGCCGCCAGCACCGTCAGCTCATAACCCAGCAGGGAATTAGGCGCGACAGACTGGGTGATTTGCGCCTGAACCACGGCCGCTATACCCGCCAGCAATCCCATAAATCCGTATACACAAAAATGCAGTCGCAGGATGTTCAGGCCGAGACGCGACGCAGCGTCACGGTTGCTGCCCATGGCATAAATCTGGCGCCCCACGCGTGTGCGGTTCATCAACACGCCGGTGGCGATGATCACGCCCAGCAAGCTAAGCAGCGGCAGAGTCAGGCCATAGTCGTAACCGTCGGCGGCGGTAAAGGAGAACCAATTAATACCGTTCATAAACCAGTCGGGAAACCCGTATAACCAGGTGCCATTGGTGACATACACCAGCAGACCGTAAAACAGGTTTAACGTGGCAATGGTGATAATGATGGCCGGAACGCGTAGCCAGTACACCAGAAAACCGTTGACCAGCCCGAGCAGCAACCCGCTGCCCATCGACAGGGCAAATGCCAACGGAAAGCTACCGCCGTGATGGATGATGTAACTGGCCATCACGTACTGACCGATTGAGGTAATGGCCGGAAAGGAGATGTCGATGCCTCCGGCAATTAACACCACAAACAGTCCACAGGCCAGAATGGCAAGAATGGCGTAACTGGTGGCGACGTCAGTCAGGTTACCCAGGGTCATAAATTCACTGGTGCTGACGCTTAAGCCAATCACCAGCAGCAGAACCAGTAATCCCAGCCAGAATTCGTGCTGGGAAAACAGTTTCGACAGAGATTTATTATCCATTAATCACCTCCGCAATCTGCGCTTCGCTGCTTTGGTGCGGCGCGAATTCCGCTACCAGTTCGCCTTTGCGCATCACCAGCACGCGATGACTGTTGTAATAGGCTTCCGGAATTTCATCGCAAATCATCAGCACCGCCATGCCAGATTCCGCCAAATCGCGTGCGATGCGATAAATTCCCTCTTTGTTGGCAATATCTACGCCGACGGTCGGGGAATCGAGGATCAGAATATGGGGTCGCGTTGCTACCCATTTGGCGATGGCGATCCGCTGCGCGTTACCACCGGAAAGGGTTTTAACGGGTAACTGGCTATCCGAAACTTTGATGTTCAAATCGCGGATTAGGTCTCTTACCACCGCTGCGGCTTTCTTATGGTCCATTAATCCTGCGCCGGTGTGCAGCTTGTCGAAAATGGACACCAGCGTGTTGTCATAAATGGATTGCTCCATGATCAGACCCTGCGTCAGACGGTCTTCTGAAACATAAGCAATGCCGTGACGGATGGCGTCGCGGTTACTGTGGAATTGCACCACATTGCCGTTAACGCGGATTTCTCCGCTATCTGGTTGGCTCATGCCGAACAGGCTCAGACAGAGTTCCGTCCGGCCCGAACCGAGCAGGCCAATAATCGAGGTGATTTCACCCTGGCGCAGCGCCACTGAAATATTCTGATACTGACCTTTGCGGCTTAGTTGGCTGACTTCAAGGAGTGGCGTTACGTTGGCTGGCGCACGATGCGGCAGATGACTGTAGGTAAAACGTTGTCCGGTCATCAGGAACGCCAGTTCATTACTGTCGAGTTCGCTGGCCGGATAGGTGCCAACCAGTTTGCCGTCGCGCATCACGCTGATGCGATCGGCCACTTCCATCACCTCATCAAGACGGTGGCTGACAAACACCACGCAGATACCGGCGGATTTGAGCTCATTCACCACGCGCAACAGACCATTCACTTCAGTACGAGTCAGCGATGCGGTCGGTTCATCCATAATCACTAAACTGGCGTCAGCGGCGATAGCGCGGCATATGGCGACTAATTGGCGATCGGCGATCGACAGCTTTTCGACTTTACGATCCGGATCCAGAGAGACTCCGACCCGTTGCATCGCTGCCACCGCTTTTTTGCGCATTGCCTCGCGATGTACCCAAAAATCTCCGCCTGGTAAATAACGGTGAATGGCAATATTTTCGGCTACCGACAGATTGGGAAATAAAGACAAATCCTGATAAATAACCTGAATGCCGTAATACGAAGAGAGCTGGGGCGTAAGAGTATGAAATAGTTTTCCGTCCAGCGTAATGGCCGCGCCTTTTTCCGGCTGATAAACACCAGAAATGACTTTAATGATGGTACTTTTGCCACAGCCATTTTGACCAGCAAGGCAATGAACTTCGCCTTTATTTAACGTCAGGCTGACATTGTCTAATGCTAGTACGCCGGGAAATTCTTTACTGATTCTTTCAAGGCTGATAAAGGCCTCATAAGGGGCAGGGGACGTATTAAGCGTATTCATCACCGATCCTTAAGCATATCCTTTATAATTCCAGTGGGCGTTGGCTGCACAGTTTTAATTGAATCAATGAGTTACATTTTCTCATTGGCAACTTTGCCCTGGCTGGAATTATTTTGGGTATAAATTTTCATGTCTGAGTCGAGATCTAAATACGGCACAACATACAACGCCGTATTTATTTCTCTTAGCCTGGTGTGGCGCTGGAGATAATCTGTCTCCGGAATATACCTGAATTAAAAAGCCTGATCAGAATCCAAGTGATTTCGCATTCTCTGGTGTCACTTCCAGAATTTTATTAAAGCGAATGACTTTTTTATCCATATCTACGTCGGCTTTCCCCAGCCCTTCGATAGTCAGATCTTTGGTGACTTCTTTACCCTGCAATAGCTGATCAGCAACCGTTACTAAGGCATAGCCGGCATCTTTCGGATCCCACAGCAGCGCTTTCTTAATATCACCGCGCATTAAATACGGAGCAGCTTGAGCGGGCATAGCGATACCAACAACGGCGATTTTATTTTTAGCGCGTTTCTGTTGAACCGCCTGACCCGCACCAATCGGGCCGAGCGAACCGAAACCGATAATCCCTTTCAGGTCGGGATAGGTCTTCATTAAATCCAACGTGGTCGAGTATGACTTATCAATATTTTCCGCCACCGGCAGGCGAGACGTTACTTCATGCATATCCGGGTACTTTTCTTTCTGATATTTGATCGCAGCATCCGCCCACGCGTTATGCAGCGGCACAGTCAGGGATCCAACATAAATGGCGTACCCTCCTTTGCTACCCATATCTTTTGCCAGTTCGTCCATATTGGCTTCAGCATATTTCTGGCTGTCGATGGTTTCGATATCCCATTGACCAATTTGCTGGTCCGGCGATTCATGGGTTAATACCACGATGCCCTGGTCACGCGCTTTCTTTAATACCGGCTCCAATACTTTGGCATCGTTTGGCACCACGATGATGGCGTCGACTTTTTTAGCAATCAAATCTTCAATCACTTTGACTTGCTGGGCCGGGTCTGGAGTGGAGCCGCCGACTTGATAAGCGTTGACATCCAGTTTTTGCGCGGCTTCTTTCACGCCGACTTCCATGCGGGTAAACCATGGAATGCCGGTGACTTTGGCGACCACGGCAATATCGTAAGGCTTAGCGGCGAAAGAGGGTGTTGTGAATAACATGCATGCTGAAACCACACATGCACTGACTAATGCGAGGTTAAATTTCATTGCGATACCTTTCTTATGATGTTTTGCAGTAGGGAGCGGACGGTTGGTATTCAATTCACACTCAGAGATTAACTGAAGGAGACACCGGTTTTCGCATGATTGTGATCAGAATGTGAACGATGCCCATTTTTGTTAAATTTAAAGCTTACTTATGTTAATAAAAAGTAAATAAACACTCCTTCCTTTCCCGGCATCCCGAATTTCAGAGGTGATGGGGTGTTTCTATTAACAATTTATTTCCAATAAAGCAACAAAAGAGAAATATTTGACCGCGTCGTATCTTTCTTGCAGCGAAGAAGGCGGTGCCAGAAATTTTATTTGCACGGAATGTGAACAGCAGCGCATTCCTGGCGATTTTAAGATTCCGAAAACGACGTTTCCCGACCGCCGTCATTTTCATCCTCACCAGATATGAGCCTTGTCACAAAATACGTATGACGTTTTTAGCCCTCAAAAAGTAACGCTAAGAAGTAAGGGGCTGTTAAAGGCCCGTTGCAGCTTGTTAATGAATTTGTTAACGCAGATTAATGCATCAAACGCATCAACCCATGAGTTTATTGCGCTTATATAGTTTGTTTTGCTCATCCAGTCTGCAGAAGCAGGCGCTGTAAAAGCGCTAATGACAAACTGGAGATAAACATGCATTCCTCTAACCTACCCATGACGGCCCGAACCCGATGCAGTGCGATACTGCGGGTGACTTCTGGCAACTTTCTGGAACAATTCGATTTTTTCCTTTTCGGGTTTTATGCCACTTATATCGCCCATACTTTCTTTCCGGCCAGCAGTGAATTTGCTTCGCTGATGATGACCTTTGCGGTCTTTGGCGCAGGGTTTTTAATGCGTCCGGTCGGCGCGATTGTGCTGGGCGCGTATATTGATAAAGTTGGCAGACGTAAAGGGCTCATTGTTACCTTGTCGATCATGGCGGCGGGGACATTCCTGATTGTTCTCATTCCGTCTTATCAAACGATTGGGCTCTGGGCACCCTTTTTAGTGCTATGTGGTCGCTTATTGCAAGGCTTCTCAGCGGGCGCAGAGTTAGGCGGCGTATCCGTCTATCTGGCAGAAATTGCCACGCCCGGCCGTAAAGGTTTTTACACCAGTTGGCAATCTGGCAGCCAGCAAGTGGCCATTATGGTGGCAGCGGCCATGGGCTTCGCACTGAATGCGGCCATGGAAGAAAGCACCCTTCGCGAGTGGGGATGGCGTTTGCCTTTCCTGTTCGGCTGCCTGATTGTTCCGTTCATTTTTGTTCTGCGCCGTAAACTGGAAGAGACCGAAGCGTTCACTGCTCGCCGCAACCACCTGGCGATGCGTGACGTGTTTAAAACGCTGTTAGCAAACTGGCAGGTGGTTATCGCCGGAATGTTGATGGTCGCCATGACCACCACCGCGTTTTATCTGATCACCGTATATGCCCCTACCTTTGGTAAAAAGGTGCTGATGCTGAGCGCTTCTGACAGCCTGCTGGTGACTCTGCTGGTTGCGGTATCAAACTTCTTTTGGCTACCGGTTGGGGGAGCCCTGTCAGACCGCTATGGCCGTAAGCCTGTATTGGTGACCATGGCGATGTTAGCGCTGATGACTGCTTATCCGGCACTTAACCTGCTTGCTGAAGCACCCAGCTTTTCCATGATGCTGACAGTGCTGTTGTGGCTCTCCTTCCTTTACGGTCTGTATAACGGCGCCATGATCCCGGCATTAACAGAGATTATGCCGGTAGAAGTGCGAGTTGCAGGCTTCTCTCTGGCCTACAGTCTGGCTACGGCTATTTTCGGTGGATTTACGCCAGTCATTTCAACTGCACTGATTGAGTACACCGGCGATAAAGCTTCACCCGGCTACTGGATGAGCTTTGCTGCGATTTGTGCATTACTGGCCACCCTCTATTTATACCGTCGCAGCGCGTTATCACTTCAAACCGCTGGTTAGTTCAGGAATAACATCATGCAAAAAATACATCGTTCACTTCTCATTACGCTGTTAGTGAGTTCCGTTAGTTTTTCAGCGGCGGCCAAAGATGTCACCGTTATGATTTCGGGCGGATTTAAAGCGGCGCTGGAAAAACTGGCCCCACAATTTGAAGCAAAAAGCGGCGACAAGATCATTTTGATCTCTGGCCCCTCGATGGGGAGAACGCCTCAGGCGATTCCTGCGCGCCTGGCGCGCGGGGAGAAGGCGGATGTGGTGATTATGGTCGGTGATGCGCTGAAAAACCTGGAGAAGGATAACTGGCTTCAGCCGGGTTCGCGCGTTGAGCTAGCCGACTCTTCAATTGGTATGGTCGTTAAAGAAGGTGAGCCTAAACTAAATATTAAAACGGATACAGATCTGCGTAATGCCCTTTTGCAGGCCAAATCTATTGCTTATTCTGACAGTGCCAGCGGCCGCTATGTCAGCAGCCAACTGTTTAAAAAGCTGGGTATAGAAGACCAGGTAAAAACAAAAGCGCATAGGATAGAGCGCATTCCGGTGGCATCCGAAGTGGCTAAAGGCAATTATGCCGTCGGTTTCCAGCAAGTGAGTGAATTGCTACCCGTACCGGGCGTCACCTTTGTGGGTGAACTGCCTGAAGATGTGCAATACGTTACCCGTTTTGCCGGTGCGGTGACCGCCAAAGCAACAAACGGGCAGGAGGGCAAAGCGTTACTCAACTTCCTCTCTTCGGCTGAGGCGCAAGATACTGTGCGCGCTACCGGATTGCGATCGGTGACGGCTGAACTGCCGGTTAAACAACACGATACTGTTCAGTGATCAACTTCTCTAACTCAGCTGCAATGTAGGATTGCATACGGCCACTGCGCCTGATCAGGCCAACCGTACGCTTTACCACCGGCTCAGTGAGTGAAAGGTGTGTGAGTACTGAATGCTCTGACATCGGCATCGACATAGCGGGTACGGCAGCCATGCCGATACCCGCTTCAACCATACCTAGCATGGTGGTCACATGACGGGTTTCGCAGATACTGGGGCGCTCAGGAACGATGTGATCCAGCATCTTATCAAGTAGATGGCGGTTACCGGAGGTCTTATCCAGCTCAATGTAATCCTGCTGATAAAACTCTCGCCAGGTCAGGTTTTTTTTATTGGCTAATGGATGATCCCGCCTGCAGGCCGCCACGTAGACATCGCTCGTCAAGGGTATAAATTCGATAGTGGTTTGCAGATCCCTGGCAAAACAGATGCCGAAGTCTGCCTGACCACTGGCCACTGCTTCAATGACGTTTCCAGCGCTACTATCAATGATTTTCACACGCACTCGTGGATAGCGTGTCTGGAAACGGCGGATAACATCGGGCATAAAATAGTAGGCTGCCGAGGGCACAGTGGCAACGGTGACCAGCCCTACACGATCCTGACTCACCTTATTAATATCCGCTAATACCAGTTCAACATTCGCCAGCAGCTGATCTGAGCGTTCAGCAAAGGTCCGTCCATATAGTGTCAACGTGACACGCCGGGTCGTTCTGTCGAACAACTTAATCCCTAACGCGGATTCTAGCTTTTCTATCCTACGACTCAATGCTGACTGTGAAAGGCAGATGGACTCAGCGGCAAGCCGAAAATTACTGTATTCAACCAGCGCACGGAAGGCATAAAGATCGTTAAGGTCAAAGTTTACAGGCATAGCAGCAGACAGTCCTTTGGAGCCAGCGGGTGTTCAAAGGGGCAATGATAGCCACATTATTGATTACGGTAACCACGTCTTACCTACAAATGTTATTACTTCTTATGTTGGCAAATAATTTTGCCATGAAATGGTCATTATTTCCCCGCCAGCATTTCTGGCAGCGTGCTGCGTTGCCGGAACCACGCGGCAAAAAAGCCGACGATAATGCAAAACTCGGCAATATCTCCGCCGTAATACATCCACTGCGCAGCCTGCTGAATTTCTTCAGCGCTGGCTAAGGTTCCACGTGGGTATCCGAAGCCGTACATCAACTTCGCAAGAATAGCGTGAGCGGTCGTAGCAAAAAAAATTGCCGCCAGACGCACAGTTCTCGATGGACGGTGAGGCGCGGGATCGGGCCCGGCAACAGACCAGGTAAACAGGTAGCCGGAGAGGACAAAATGCAGATGCAGGAAAATAAACAGGGCAGGAATGGCCATGCTCAACGCATATAACGGAGTGAGATAAAGAAGATACATCCCGCCAATATCCAGCGAAGCAGCGGTAAATGGATGGATTAAAAAGCGTATCGGGCGGGTGCGGAGAATAGTCATCATAGCGCGCGCCCACCGTGCGGATAGAGTGCGTAATATCAGTGAGCCGGGCGCCCCAAATACCAATCCGAGAGGTCCAAACATACCAAGTAACAGATGCTGCAACATATGACCGCGTAAGTCATGATGCGCCCAGTTAGCCAAAGGCGGCAGCATGGATGCCACGATCGTGACGATGCCGGCGGTGAAGCTGGCCATGCGCCAGGCGCTCCAGTGGGCAACCCGCCGTAAACGGACAGCGGCGATCAAATAAAAAAAGAGGATGACAGCCGGAGCTATGATCAGAAGAGTAAATAGCGCGACTGAATGGGGCATCGCCGCAGGATGCATCATGGGATCCACGGATCAAACTTCCGTTTTAGCGGATAGAGCAGACCGCGCGTGACGATAAATCAGCAAGCCTGCCACCAATAACAGCACAGCAGACAGATTCCAGATGAGGTCATAAAGCAGCACGTTATCAACATAGCGGATCTGATGCAGCCTGAGCAGCTTGTGATCAACAATTCCATCAAACAGTTGAAACGCACCCAACCCCACAATGAATCCTGCCCATGCTGCCGTGCGGTTGAGTTTTCCACGGCTTCGCAGGTCCGCAAACATGAAAAAACCAAGCACGAAAAGAATCAGCTCGCCTGCGTGCAATAATCCATCTGAAAGCAGGCTAAACGCGGGTGTGCCCCAGTCAAAGAAGTGATGCCAGGCCAGAATCTGATGAAATACCACTTCATCAATTGCCGCCATCATACCGATTCCCAGTGGAAGGGTGGCTATGAATGAACGTTTCAGATCGGATTGAGGACTGGAATTCAAAGTTGGCACTACGTTCTCCGGGTAAAAGTTAAATTTCACTTAAGAAGCGTAGATGATAATTCCCGCAGCCCGGCCAATTTACGCCAGCGTTATGTCGGGCAGGGCGCACGACATTACCGAAAGCGGTTTTTCAGAGATTCCGCTGAGATTGTGATGATAGCAATCAGGCCTTGAAGCGATGAGAAATTGTGACCAAAATATCCACTGGTCACTCATCGTTTACATCAGCTCACCGAGCAAAGTTGAAATATGACAGAGAAAAAAACTACCGCCGCCACGCGTGGGCCTTCCGACCACACCATCCGCGATCAGATTGTGGCTGCCGCCATGGAATACTTTAGCCACTACGGCTTTGAGAAAACCACCGTATCCGATCTCGCGCGATCAATCGGCTTCTCAAAAGCCTACATTTACAAGTTTTTCGGTTCTAAGCAGGAAATCGGTGAAGTCATCTGCGCCAATTGCCTTACGGATATCACGGAAAGGCTGAACGCTGCGCTGGAGAAGTCACCTTCCGCCACGGAAAAAATAAAGCAGCTGTTTCAGACGCTTGCTGTGGCAGGCTGCGAGCTGTTCTTCCGCGAACGTCGGCTGTATGACATCGCCGCCGCTTCCTCGCGTGAGCACTGGCCTGCTGCTGTGCAATATGAGGATTCCCTGCGTGAAATCGTGCTCGCCATCCTGCGCGCAGGACGCACTGCCGGGGAATTTGAGCGTAAAACGCCGCTGGATGAAACGGCCGCCGCCGTCTATCTGGTACTCAGACCTCTTGCCGATCCACTTCAATTGCAATCCTCACTTGATACGGCCGGAGAAGATGCAAACCAATTGGCTGCATTAGTACTTAGAAGTCTCGCTCCGTAGTTTGTGACCATTGACATAATTGGTCACTAGTCAGAGAATGGCGTCCTCATACTTCCCTTGAGTAAGGTAACCCATGCTCCGGCATCTCCCTTTGTTGTCCGTCATCTGCCTGCTGCCGGTCATTCTGACTGGTTGCGGCGAACCTCTATCAGCCGCTGACGATCCGCGCTCCCGGCCGCCACTCATCAGGACGGCGACCGTCGAGCCTGCGGCGGGTCAATCTCGCGTTTTTACCGGCATTGTGGCCGCACGTTTTCAGAGCGACCTGGGTTTTCGCGTGTCGGGCAAGGTGCTTGAGCGTCTGGTTGATAAGGGGCAAAGCGTCAAACGCGGCCAGCTGCTGATGAGGCTCGATCCCGCTGATCTCGCGCTGCAGGTCCGCGCTGCGGAGGGTGCGGTAAACGCCGCCCAGGCACGCGCGCGCCAGACCGGCGATGATGAGAAACGCTATCGTGGATTGGTGGGTTCTGGCGCGGTCTCTGCATCCTCTTACAGTCAAATTCGTGCAGCGGCAGATGCCGCGCGTGCCGATCTGAGCGCCGCGCAGGCGCAGGCACGCGTGGCGCTCAACGCCTCGGAATATGCCGTACTGAGTGCTGATGCCGATGGCGTGGTGGTGGATACGTTGGCCGACCCAGGCCAGGTGGTTAGCGCCGGTCAAACGGTTGTGCGCCTCGCCCGCGCTGGTCAGCGTGAGGCGATGGTCAGTCTGCCGGAGACATTGCGCCCGCAGGTGGGATCGCCGGCCACAGCCATCCTGTATGGCAGTGGGATCGAGAATGATGCCAGGCTGCGCGAGTTGTCAGACTCGGCGGATGCAGCAACCCGCACCTACGAAGCACGCTATGTGCTGAGCGGTGCCGCAGCCGGTGCTCCGCTGGGTTCAACCGTAACCCTGCGTATCCCGGAATCTGCGGCGACGCAAGAATCCTGGTCAGTACCGCTCAGTGCAGTGTGGGATGCGGGACGCGGTGCTGGCGTCTGGCTGGTGGAAGGCAAACCCGCCAAAGTCACCTGGCGGGCCGTGACGCTGCTCGGTATCAGCGACGACAGTGCGCGCGTGTCGGGTCCGCTTCAGAGCGGGGAACAGGTGGCCGCGCTGGGCGCACACCTGCTGCATGAAGGTGAAGCCGTCCGCATCGTAATGCCTGGGGCGCAAGGAGCCGAGCCATGAGCCGCAATCGCTTTAACCTCTCGGCGCTGGCGGTGCGTGAACGATCGGTCACGCTGTTCCTGATCATTCTCGTTACGGTTGCCGGCATAGTGGCTTTTCTGGGGCTGGGAAGAGCGGAAGATCCCCCGTTTACCGTCAAGCAGTTGACGGTGATCACCGCCTGGCCTGGCGCCACCGCGCAGGAGATGCAGGATCAGGTGGCTGAGCCGCTGGAGAAGCGGCTGCAGGAGCTGAAGTGGTATGACCGCACCGAGACCTATACTCGTCCCGGAATGGCATACACCATGCTTTCCCTACAGGACAGCACGCCACCTTCTGAAGTGCAGGAGCAGTTTTACCAGGCACGCAAAAAGCTCAGCGATGAGGCGCGCAACCTGCCGGCAGGTGTGATCGGGCCGATGGTTAACGATGAATTCTCGGATGTGGTTTTTGCCCTCTATGCACTGAAAGCAAAGGGTGAACCGCAGCGATTTCTGTCTCGTGATGCCGAAAAACTCCGCCAGCAGCTGCTACACGTTGCGGGCGTAAAAAAAGTTACCATTACCGGCGAGCAGGCAGAACGTATTTATGTCTCCTTTTCCAGCGATCGCCTCGCTACGCTGGGCATTACACCGGAACAGATATTTAACGCCCTGAACGGGCAAAATGCCCTGTCACCCGCCGGTTCGATACAAACGCGCGGGCCCGAGGTGTTTATCCGCCTTGACGGTGCGCTGGATACGCTCGAAAAAATCCGCAACACGCCGGTCGTCTCCGGTAATCACACGCTACGGCTTGTCGACGTGGCCAAGGTCGAACGTGGCTATGTCGATCCGCCCGATTTTCTCATCCGTAATGAGGGTGAACCTGCACTGATGTTGAGCGTGGTAATGAGGGAAGGCTGGAACGGTCTTGAGCTGGGTAAAGCGCTGGAACAAGAGGTCCGAAATATAAATAGTGACATGCCGCTGGGCATGACGCTCACCAACGTTTCCGACCAGGCGGTTAACATCAGTTCGGCTGTCGATGAGTTCATGGTGAAGTTCTTCGTGGCTCTGCTGGTGGTGATGGTGGTGTGCTTTGTCAGCATGGGCTGGCGCGTTGGCATCGTGGTTGCTGCCGCGGTTCCGCTGACGCTTGCCGTGGTATTTGTGGTGATGGCCGCCACGGGAAAAAACTTTGACCGCATCACGCTGGGTTCACTTATCCTCGCACTGGGTTTACTGGTTGATGACGCCATCATTGCGATAGAGATGATGGTGGTGAAAATGGAAGAGGGCTATGACCGCATCAAAGCATCGGCCTACGCCTGGAGCCATACAGCCGCGCCGATGCTGGCCGGCACGCTGGTAACCGCGATCGGCTTCATGCCCAACGGCTTTGCGCAGTCCACCGCCGGTGAATACACCAGCAATATGTTCTGGATAGTGGGGATTGCCCTGATTGCCTCGTGGGTGGTGGCAGTATTGTTTACCCCTTATCTGGGCGTGAAGATGCTGCCCGACATCAAGCCGGTAGTCGGTGGCCACGCGGCAATCTATAACACCCGCCACTACAATCGCTTTAGACGGCTGCTAACCAAAGTCATCGCGCATAAGTGGTGGGTGGCAGGCGCGGTGATTGGCTGCTTTGTGCTGGCGATCATTGGCATGGGGCTGGTGAAAAAACAGTTCTTCCCAACCTCCGATCGTCCTGAGGTGCTGGTTGAAGTGCAAATGCCTTACGGCACCTCAATAGAGCAGACCAGCCAGACCACGGCGCGAATTGAGCACTGGCTGAAAAAGCAAAAAGAAACCCGCACGGTAACCGCGTATATCGGGCAGGGCGCGCCGCGTTTTTATCTGGCGATGGCCCCGGAATTGCCGGATCCCTCTTTTGCCAAAATCGTGGTGCTGACCAACGGCGAGCACGATCGCGATGCGCTGAAGCAGCGTCTGCGAGAAGCGGCAGCAGATGGGCTCGCGCCTGAAGCGCAGGTGCGCGTAACACAGCTGGTTTTCGGTCCCTATTCGCCTTATCCGGTCGCTTACCGGGTGATGGGTCCCGATCCAGACGTACTGCGCCAGCTGGCCGCGAAAGTGAAAGTACTGATGCAGGCCAGCCCGATGATGCGCACCGTCAACACCGACTGGGGTTCACGTGTACCGGTAATGCATTTCAGGCTGGATCAGGATCGGCTGCAGGCGATGGGGCTAACGGCTGCCGGAGCGGCTCGTCAACTGCAGTTCCTGCTAAGCGGGGCATCGATCACGGCGATTCGTGAAGATATCCGATCTGTGGAAGTGGTTGGTCGTGCAGCCGGAGAGGTGCGCCTCGATCCCGCGCGCCTTGACGCTCTGACGCTAGCCGGAGCCGATGGGCAGCGCATTCCACTCTCGCAACTCGGTGAAATCGACATCCGCATGGAAGATCCGCTGCTGCGCCGCCGCGACAGAACGCCAACCATAACGGTGCGCGGCGATATTGCTGACGGATTGCAGCCACCGGATGTCTCAAGTGCGTTGAGCCGGGAACTTCAGCCATTAATCGCGTCACTGCCGCCGGGGTACCGTATTGAACAGGCGGGCTCGATTGAGGAGTCGGGTAAAGCGACCAAAGCGATGCTGCCGCTGTTCCCAATTATGATTGCCCTGACGCTGCTGATCATCATCCTGCAGGTGCGTTCCATGGCAGCGATGGTGATGGTTTTTCTGACCGCGCCCCTCGGGCTGGTTGGCGTTGTGCCCATGCTGCTGCTATTCCAGCAGCCCTTTGGCATCAATGCACTGGTTGGGCTGATCGCGCTGTCAGGGATTCTGATGCGTAATACGCTGATCCTGATCGGACAAATCCATCAAAATGAGCGGGAAGGCCACGATCCTTTCAAGGCTATCGTTGAGGCAACGGTGCAGCGCGCCCGGCCGGTTCTGCTGACAGCGCTAGCGGCGATTCTGGCATTTATTCCACTGACGCACTCCGTGTTCTGGGGCACGCTGGCTTACACGCTGATTGGCGGGACGCTGGGCGGCACCATTATGACGCTGGTGTTTTTACCGGCGATGTATGCCATCTGGTTCCGTGTCAGGTAGGCTAATGCTGAAAAAAATCCCCGCCTGGAGCGGGGAAGGAAGTATGAACAATATGCAAAGACTCTCGCACGCTGTGCGTGCTGTGTGTAACCTTCGTACCAAGTATGAAGCGATAAAAGAGTAGTAGCAGTATTTAACGCCTGCAACTCAGGTCCACAAATAAAAATGAAAAGGCTCGGGCACGAGGCCTTTATCACTTCAATCATCACAGCAATGGTCTGGTAGACAGTCCTGAAATCACTGCCTGGCTTCGTTTATCCTCGTCAGTAAAACCCGAGCGTTACTTATCAACGTGCTCTTTCAAAAATGAGAAATCGATTAATAAGTGGCATTTATTTGGAATGGCCAAATAAAAATTATCAATATTCTTGATGATTGATTTCATAAATAACCGAAGCGGTTTCATTTTGATAAAGATGCAATTTAAATGACTGTAATAGGAGCTAAAATAAAAAAATATAACCCGTGCATTTTTTTTAATCTCCTATAAATTGACCCAGCGGTACTCTCCGCACGTAACGAATGATGCTTTGCATCGCCTCTGAAAGCGTTAGAGATTTCCACTTTCAGAGGTCATTTTTTCCTGCCATAAAAGTCCAATCCTGTTTTACTTGCCCTATCTCATATTAAATATTCATCAATTCACGCCAATAAAGCTGTACAACATTGCGATCATTGTATAAGTTTACTGCATGACGATCTGATTAAATTATGAACACGTGAGGTTTCCTTGCAACAGAACCTGGGAAAATGCCATTCAGTAAATGATATTGCAGCGTTTTTCAGCCGCATCTCTCTCTCTTCTCAACACTAAATGTTGAACAGAGAGTGATATGAAAAATCACCATGAACAAAAGTTGAGTGACCTTCTCATCGGCGAGGCGGTAATAGCATTGCTGCGCGAAAAAGCCGGCATCTCGCGACGTGCGCTCCTCTCGAAGCTTGAATGCATGCTGAAGGCTGAAAAGGATGAAGAACGTGCGCGCGTAATACTTCTCGCTACGCAGGATGTTAAGAAAGAAATTGCCGAGAGTGAATCCCCTAAAGTTGGAGACCGGGAGCACATGGCAAATTTTGATATAGACAAATTCGGTAATGACGACTCAACCCGACATTAACGCCGGCTAAGGGCTTAAGTGCGTGGAAGAGAGACAAAAATGCGCAACTCAGTAAGGATATTTTATGCAGCAGAATACTATCGAGTCAGACCTGCAGAGTTATTTACACAGCACCGGTGACCAGTATGCAGAGGAAAAAGAAGTCATTGGTATCATCGTAAAGTCATTGATCGCAGAGAGAGGAAGAGTGACGAACAAGGCCATCATTATGAGTCTGATAGCGGAGCTGGAGAGTGCGACAGATATTGAGCAACTCGATGTGCTGCGCAACTGCCTTGAAATCGTTGTAGGCCGTACGCCTAATGATGATGATTAATAAAACCAATCTATTCTATTTGCCTATCAGCGGGGAGAGTTGTGTCAATTCCCCGCTTTTCTGACCGCTACATCCATATTAAAAATACTGATCCTCATTTCCCTGAGACTTTACTCACCAGTAAAAAAATGCCCAACGTTCTTCTTCACCCGGAGTAAAGCCCACCACCATTTTCAACGCGTTGAGTAACGCGTCAAGTTGCAACGGGTCCGTGGTATTTTCAATTTCCGAGATGAAGTACAAAATAATGGCGCTATTGGAGACACTCTTACCCTGACTCTCAAGCGTCTGGATGGCGGAGTCAATCAGTGTCTTCTCCGCAGAAAGGTTGTCACCTGCGTTTTGGAGATAGTCAGTAATGTCTATTTCGCGGGACGTTTGCTGTGCGCTTTGTTGCATTTTCTCTCCTTGTGATCAGATATTTCTGCGGCAACGTTTGAAAGATGTTTACGCTATTGCGTTGGGTGTTGGCTAAACAAACCCTTGCTTTCAGGGCTATTTACCCAGTTAAAAGTCATTCAAAACTAAATTTAGCGCATATTTCTGTTATGGCACGCCTTTCATGGATAAAAATCCATTAATGAGCGGTTTAAAGCCTGAATCCCTTCGACGGGATCGTGACTGGCTTATCTCGCCAACAGATAAAACTTAGCGATCAAAGAGCATGCCGATTAGTGTCTGATAGTGGCGTTCTTCTTCTTGAGTGGCTGCGACTTCGAGACGTCTTAACAGTTTAGTGCAGATAGCCTTACGATTAAGGTTCTTGCCTGCCCGAAGGATTTCGACAACAATTTGACCTAGCGTTTCTTGCTGAGTTGGCGCGCTTGCTTTGCTAAAATAATGTGCAATATCGCTGGCTGTATCGGGAAATTTAGAAACACTCTGACGCATGCGAACCTCGTAAAAGTTGGGATAGTCGATTCTGTCTGAACATAAAGTTAGACAATCTTTTAAAACTTGTACAGGATTAATTTATCTGTACAGATTTTCTTTTCAAGCAAAAGATGCTTATCCTTTTTATTCAGGTAGTTATGTTTGGTTGTGAGATCGGCTGTCGGGTTCTGGTTGTTGAAGATAAGGGTAAATTTGTACAAAGAGAGAGGAGGCGATTAACTGGAGGAGGGGGTATTGAAAGGTTCAGGGAATGAAGTCTGTTTAACTCACTTACTTATCGACATAATGCGGAGCGCCCTGAGGCGCATCCTTAACCTGAATCAACGTTAGTCACCCATTAACGATCATTGTTGATAGCGCGTAAATGTCTGGATGCTGAAAGCCAACGTAGCTCTTCGCGGTTTCGTGGGGAGGTTTCGACAAAGGCTTTTAGCCAGCGTCTGGCGTCGGCTATCTGAGCAAGTCTATTGTCGCTGGCATCGCCTTCGGCCATGGTGCCCAACTCAATGATGAGGGAGTGAATGTTGATTTCCTTCTGACTCACAGCAAGATTAATCACTGCCTCGCCAATAATGATATGGCCTTGTTCTTCGTCATGAAATAACACTGCGTTTCCTCCAATATTTTCGATTACCGTAGGAATAGTGTAGTAACAAACTTCCTTAAGGTCTTTAAGATTGTTTAGAGATTACGGTTTATCAAATTTTGCATGTTAACGTTGCTGCTCAACTTGCTGATAATTATCTTAAATTATGCCAGATGTAAACGCATTGCTTGATGATAAAGAAAAGTCTCAAATTTCGAGGGAAAATAATGAAATCGTTTTCAAGACAAAACTTGCCTCAATTAATGAAGATTTTGATACGTAATTTGGGAATGGGAAATGAATATTGCCAAATGACAGGTGGGGATTAATTAAGGAAGGGGAGAGTGTCGTCCCTGACATTTTCTCCAGCCGGTACACGTTAAACGCGACCGTTGAGGTCATCTTCGTCGTCGTCTTCCGGCCAGAGCCGGACTACGTCCTTAGGCGTCAGTTCGTTTCGTCGTTCAAGCCTGCAAGCGTTTGCAGGTATGGCACGTTATGGACAGCGCGATCGGGCTCTTCGAAACTCTTCAGCCATTTTGTGGCTTCAGAAATATCAGACAACCTTGCCTTGCTGCCGCCTGCATTTGCCATATGTTCCAGTTCGTCAATCAGCGATTGTACGCTGACAACTCTCTGTCCCAAGGCAATACTCAGTGCCGCTTCGCCAATAATGACGTAGCCTTTCCCGTCGTGTTGAAAAGACATTAACCATCCTCCATTTTCACGTTTATGACAACCTCGACTTAAACTGTAGGCGCTATGACGGATTTAGCTAAAGGTTAATTCCTAAAAGTCATGAAATCTTAGATTTATATATTTTCTGAGTGACTATTCACTGCCGTTATTAGGTGCTAATGCAGGGTGATATTATGTACAATTTTGCATGAAAGAGGTTTAATGTTAAAGGTGTTAAGCGCTTCTCAATGATGGATATTAACTCGGTGAAATAATGGGAAGGCACTACAAAAAGGGCTGATATATTTAATTCTAAAGTAATCCATGAACAGCTGTATAAATATGAAAGCGCAAGGATGCAATAAAACCCTTTGCAGGTAACGATATTGGTTTCGTTACATTTACGGAAAGCCAGCTTATTACGCGGAAGTTGGCGGACACCAGCTGCATATTATGCACCGCGCTGTTATATCTGGAGCCCCACCCAGCCATAGCGTATCCACAAGACGTGCGTCTGTAGAACTTTCAGGGACTGCCCCGATGTATAGGTTGCCCGAGTAGCAACTGATAACCATAGACGGATGTGTTCAGTGTGCAGTCAGAGTGATGTGTTTCCACTAATAGGTTTAACCGAATGCGGCAGAAAAAGGGTCTCAGAACTGATGCCTAAAGGGCATTCAGCAGTTTGTAGATCTCATTGACAACCTGCATGGCTGCGTGTTCGATCATCCCTTCATTACGACATAAAACCCAGCCGTGTTCTGCAACGGCTCGCCTGAACGACTGAGTACAAGCTACATGATCTTCCAGTTTATGCATCACCGTACTACTTAACCCGCGCGTTCTGGCTGCAGCCCTTGCCCATGAAATTTCAGGCGCAGTAACAACCCCGACATGCAGGTCCGGCGCTTGCACATTTCGATCAATGTTTAGCTGTAAAATCTCTGCAAATGGAACCATCCTGCGAAACGCGGCATCGGACGGGTACCAGCGATCCATCAAAATGATGCTGTCCGGTGGCTGTTTAGTCAGCACATGTTGGGAAATCCATGCACGGCTATCAGCAAAGCGCGCACAAACTTCCCACTCTAAATCCATGGAGGGATTTCTGGCCAGCCTGTTCACCAGAGCCATTGTTTCTCTCCTGAAGGGATCGCTTTTTTTCTCGCAAAGCCGGATTACCTTAATGTTATCTGACCGAAGTAGTTTCGTGATGGCTTCCAACAGCGTGGTTTTACCAACGCCTTTGGGTCCATCCAGAGAAACAAATAGCGGACGGCTCATAGTCGAAATGACGGGTGATGTAGCGTTTGTGTGAAATTCAAACCGGGCAAAAGCATCCTATTTCCTTCTTATTAACCGGTGTCCACTTTCTACGTCCGGTGAAGCTGTCTGGCGCGTCAGCGTGAACTAAATGAAAGGCTCTCATAACAGACACTGATGGAGATTGTGGCAATGGCTTTAAGTTACGAGTCTAATTTTCTGATGGTAAATTCATTTAAGGTCAATGCCCATATGTTGCGATCTACACGATGGAGTTTAGGGGATCCGATTAGCAAAAGGAAAACTTCTCTCTGTACGCTTGTTATTTAAGCAGAGAGGCGTTAATGGGCAGCTTTGAGCGAGCAGCGGACGTTTAAAAGTAAAAATTTAAAAAAAAGCTGATTTTTATGTTGTCGCCTGTTAGCCTGGAAAAATGCAGCAACCGGCTCAGTACAATCTCACCCACTCATTATCATCACTTCCAATTTTTAGGTGGGATTACGTTCGCCATTTCCCGCCAGTAAAATGGGCCTTAACGAACAAACCATTGAGGTAAATATGGACTTCGACACAGTGGCAACTTCAGCAAAACCAACCCTGCATCTTTTATGCGGAAAAATTGCATCAGGCAAATCCACATTATCTGCAAAATTAGGTACTTTACCTGGCTCCGTAATTGTTAGTGAGGACAACTGGCTGGCTGCGATCTATGAAAATGAAATGCAATCATTGGCGGATTATATTCATTGTTCTTCAAAGCTCAGAAGGGCTATGAAGCCCCACCTGGTGGCACTACTTAAAGCGGGTTTATCCGTTGTTCTGGACTTTCCGGCAAACACACGGACACAGCGTGAATGGATGATGAGTATTATTAAGGAGTCAGGTGCTGATAATCGTCTGCATTATTTGAACGTATCTGATGAAGTCTGCAGAGCCCGGTTACACGCCCGTAACGCAGAAGGTACGCACGACTTTGCAGCTACAGATCAACAGTTCAATACCATTACGAGTTATTTCTCAGAACCTACAGTTGACGAAGGATTTGAAATTATCGAATACCTCTAAATGCGTCATCCGCACTTAAGCCACCATTGAGTAGTTTTATTGTTTTCCGAAAAGTGATGGCACTGATGATGCCTTAATACAGACAGCCTCGGCTTCTGGCCAAAGTGGACAGCGTTTAACGCTGTCCGGCATGAGTGATGCGAGGTATCTCATAACTAATATCTGGTGACATCTTATAGTTTTCACGCTTCATCATCCAAAGCGATAAGGTAATTTATATCAACAATGCATGTAATGTCCCTTTTATCACCTTGTTTTTAATTACTTCTAAGCGCCTCAATTGCCATAGTCGGTAGCATCAATACCGATTTTACGCTGGTTTGAATTCGTTCGATGATTGCTTCTCGAGGGCCATTTATCACTCATATAAAATTTTTCCTGAGACGCTTTCATATGTTCAATATCATCAAATGCCCGAATCAGAAAGTAAAAATCCTCATCATGAATCGAGTTGCCAAATGCAATGATGTCGATATCCGCTCCACGATGGAGAGGAGCACTTATTTCAACCATGATTGTATGGAATTCTCGTCCAGTGCCTGGCTTCAGAATGTACTGCAATAACTCGACTGCTCTCATTAATTTCATTCCCTTGGTTTACGTTAGATACCTGGATTAGCGGTAACTTCCTGGCTACGCACATAATCAAATCGTAGTAAATATAACCATCAAAGCTACGCTTAAAAAGATTTTTATAAACAAGCAATTCTAACATCGTTGTTTTTACAGCTCTTCGCTTGTGGATAAGGCAAAAAAAAACCTACCTCATTTTTTCTTAGATTCAAAACCGTAATCTTCTATGCAGAGTTGGGCTTGAGCTGTGCGCAAGATACTGGCTAATGCCACATTCGATCCGAGTAAAGTCGCACAACCACAGACGTACATTACCTGCATTGCAGCTTTAACGACTGGAAGGCGCTGCTACTACGTAAATTCCGCTGGCGAGCAGTTTATTCACTACGCAAACCTTAGTCACACCAAATTTCAGGCAATAAAAAACCCGCACGAGGCGGGTTTTTTTATTATCAGCGGTTCTTATCTGCTCAGACTATTGTCTTCATCGCTATTGTAAGCGCTGCTGATAATGAGCGCGGCTTACAGCGGAGTAACGTTGCCCGCTGCTGGGCCTTTGGCGCCATTTTCAATGGTGAAGGAAACTTGCTGACCTTCATCAAGAGTTTTGTAGTTGTCGCTCTGGATTGCAGAGAAATGGACGAAAACATCCTTGCTGCCATCGTTAGGAGTGATAAAGCCAAAACCTTTATCAGAGTTAAACCATTTTACTAAACCAGTCATTTTGTTAGACATAGATAATTCCTTAATTGATGAGCCACTTGTAGCGGCGAAAATTGGCCTGAAGTGAAAGATTTACTTATTGGGCACTTAGGAGGAGGCTCTCGAAGAAGGATATCTAGGGATAACACTTGAACTGAGGACTGCTTTACTAAAACTGCTTTCATAAGGTCTGTGTTCCAAACCGATGACGCATTAAGACATAGCGATAATAATTTAGCAACGAATATGTTTATTTATTTTAACCATTTAAAGACCTGGATGGCTGAACGGCCGGTCACGCTTCATCTTTGGCTGCGCTTTGCCGCGCCGATTATCACAAGGTGGTTTGTTATCTGCGTGGTGATGCTACTTATAGCAATAACAAGCAACTATAATCTCACCGGTTAAGTGGCTTGATCTGCTTTGTGAGCACATCAGCTTTTCCACTCCTTTTCGCGGCGGTGAATTTCAGAGGCATACATGATGCGTACTCTTCAGGCGGCCTGGTTGCTTACTCTGTCCCTGTTTGTCTGTCCCGCCTCGGCGGCCAACACGATCAGCGATGGCTGGGAATGGCTCAAGCAGGACGTTTCACAAACCTGGCAGGAACCGCAGTATTACGATCTCTATCTGCCTTTCATCAGCTGGCATGCTCGTTTTGCATACGATAAAGATAAAACCGATAACTACAATGAAACGCCGTGGGGCGGCGGGTTGGGCGTCTCGCGCATCAATGAAGACGGTAACTGGAGCGCGCTCTACGCGATGGCGTTTAAAGATTCCCATAACGAATGGCAGCCGATCATTGGTTATGGCTGGGAGAAAGGCTGGTATCTGGATCAATCGCGCGATTTTCGTCTCGGACTTGGGCTAACCGCCGGTATCACCGCGCGCGATGACTTCGCCAATTACGTGCCGCTGCCTATCGTGCTGCCGCTGTTCTCCGCTGGTTATAAACGTTTCAACGTGCAGTTCACCTATATTCCCGGCACTTACAATAACGGTAACGTGCTGTTTGCCTGGGTTCGCTATGCCTTCTGATTCCGTCAACGCGTTGCATAAAGATCGCATCAGCAAAGTGCTCAAGCGCGTAGCGTTAGGCTTGCTGGCTTTGCTGGTGATGTTCCTGGTGATCCGTGGTTATCAATCCGAACAGGGACCGCCGCTGCATCGCTGGCATACGTGGTCGGCGGATGAAATGTCGGTGGATGAGATCGATCGCGCCAGCTTCGCGGATTATCTGACGCGTGAAGCAGCGATTTTCCACGACATGAAGCTCAACGTGACCGACCAGCTTAGTGGCGATGAGAAAACGGCGCTCAACCGCTTTAACGCGCAAAGCCCGGTTTATCCGGCGCGATTCGACACCGACTGGAATCGCTCATATATCCTTGAGCCAGAAGGAAAAGCGAAAGGTGCGGTGGTGCTGCTGCATGGATTAACCGATTCGCCGTACAGCATGCGCTATCTGGCGCAGGCGTATCAGCAGAAGGGTTTTGTGGCGGTAGTGCCGCGACTGCCGGGACACGGCACGGCGCCCGGTTCGCTCACCAAAGTTGACTGGCAAATGTGGATGGCGGCAACCCGCTTAGCGGTGCGCGAAGCGACACGCCTGGCGGGCAGCAACGTACCTTTGCATCTGGTTGGATACTCGAACGGCGGCGCGCTGGCGGTGAAATACAGCCTCGATACATTGCAAAATAACGCGCTGCGCAAGCCGCAACAGCTGGTATTGCTGTCACCGATGATTGGCGTCACCGCCTATGCGCGATTTGCCGGCTTAGCCGGCTGGCCCGCTATCATTCCCGGCTTCGCCAAAGCGGCGTGGCTGAGCATCATTCCGGAATACAATCCCTTCAAGTACAACTCGTTCCCGGTGCGCGCGGCGCGGCAATCGTGGTTGCTGACGCTGGCGATGCAGGATCAGCTGCTGCATGTGATTCGCGGCGGCAGCATGCCGGCGTTTCCTCCGGTGCTGACCTTCCAGTCAGTGCTGGATTCCACCGTCAGCACCCGCGCGGTGGTCAATGCGTTCTATCGCTATCTGCCGGATAACGGCAGTGAACTGGTGATGTTCGACGTCAACCAGGCGGCGAACTTGCGCGCGCTGTTCAGGCCCGCGCTCTACTCAGCGGTCAATAATTTGTTGCCGCCTGCGCCGCGCCGCTATGCCTCAACGGTCATCACCAACGCGTCACCGACCACCTATCAAACCGTGGCGCGCATTACAGCGGCAGATCAAACGCAAGAGATCGTGCGTTCGATGCATGAAGCCTGGCCGCAGGATACCTATTCGTTGTCGCACATTGCCGTGCCGTTCCCACTCAGCGACTCGCTGTATGGCCGCGAGCCAACGGAAAAGAATCGTTATGGCATTAGCTTTGGCACCATCTCGCTGCGCGGTGAAACCGCCAGCCTGATCGTTGGGCTGGATACGCTGATGCGCAACACCTCCAATCCGTTTTTCGATTACATGATGTTGCAAATCAAGGGGCGCATTGACTGCAGCAGTCAGAGCAATCTGCCGGCCTGCATCAAAGGGTTATGACTTTTTTCAGCCAGCCGCTGGCGAGGATCACTCTGGAGAGCAGCACCGAAGCGGCAAAGGTCACGGCAATCAGCGTCAGCTTAGTCGCCAGCGAGGTGATGGGAATCAGCGCGGTGAGCAGATGGAAAACCGAGTAGTGAAGAATATAGACGCCGGTCATAGTTTTGCTGATGGTCGCCAGAATGGTCTCTTTAACCGCCACATTGCGGCGAAAGCGCACCTGACTGGCGGCAATCACCAGCACCACCACCAGCAGATAAATCTGCGAGCCGGTGAGAATAAAGGCGTTGCGATCGGCTTTGAATAGCGCGAAGAAGAAGTGCTGCTCATAAAACCAGGTAAACAGATAGATAAAGGGCAGGGCGATCACCGCACCGCGCGCCACTTTTTTGCGCTCCATCCAGTCATTAATTAGCGGATCGCACAACAGCTGGCCGGTTAAGTAAAACAGCAGCCAGGTCCAGAGCCGATACTGCGGTTCAAGCCGGAACAGCGGGTCGTCCGGATGCAGCACCGCCAGCAAATCGTAGCCATATGAGAACGCCAGCAGCGCAAACACCAGCGCAATGAACGCGCGTCGATGCAGGCTAAGCCAGATCATCAGCGGGTGAAAGCTGTAGATGATAATGAACGAGAAGATGAACCACGGCTGGATCAGGTAGCCGCGCTGATAGGGTTCCCACAGGTAATAGACCGTCATCCAGAACAGAAACACGATCACCAAATTGCGAATCTTGCCTATCTGCCAGTTAACATCCTGCTCGGAACGGGCATCCATTATCCCGGCGACGACAAAAAACAGCGGCGTCGCGATGGTGGAGATAAAGGTCAGAAACGCCAGAATCCAGTGATAATCGTAATCGTAGCGATCCCAGGTGTTGTACACGGTGAAAAATGTCACCGCCGTCATACATCCCAGCGTTTTAATCACGTTGAGGCCGGTCACATTCATGATGCGCTAGCCACCGTTTGGCGATGGAAACAGGCGTAAATCACCGGCAGCACCAGCAGCGTTAGCACCGTGGCAAAACCCAGACCAAACATAATCACCACCGCCATGCTCTGGAAGAACACATCGCGCAATAGCGGCGCCAGCCCGAGCACGGTGGTGAAGGCGGTCAGCAGAATAGGGCGCAGACGCGAGGTGGCGGCGTAGATGATCGCGTCAGCCTGCGGCTTTACAAGTTTCTGCTGTTCAATCTCTTCGACCAGCACGATGCCATTGCGAATCAACATACCGCTAAGACTCAGCAGGCCGATTAACGCCATGAAGCCAAACGGAATTCCGGTGATCAAAAAGCCCGGCGTCACGCCAATCAGCGCCAGTGGCACCGTCAGCCAGATAGCGACGGCGTTTTTCAGCGAGCTAAACATCAGCACGGTGATCACGAACATCACCAGATAACCCAGCGGCAGCGAGGTAAACACGCCTTGCTGCGCTTCACTGGAACTCTCCGCATCGCCACCCCACTCAATGCTGTAGCCGTGCGGCAGCGAGATTTGCTCAATCTGCGGCTTCACGCGCGCCACAATATCGCCGGAGGTATCATTGCTGAGCGGATTCGGGTCGGTCTGCACGGTGAGTACGCGGCTGCGATCGCGGCGCAGAATCAGCGGATCTTCCCATTGCAGCGTAAAACCGCTCACCACATTGCTGAGCGGGATGTACTGCTGCTGGCTTTGGCTCCACACCAGCACGTTATTGAGATGATTGGCGTCCTGCCGCTCGCTGGCCGGTGGCCGCACGATAACTGGCAGCAGGTCAGCGCCTTCACGATACAGCCCAACGCGGCTGCCGGTGAAATTCATCTCCAGCGCGTTATCCACCTCCTGCTTATCGACGCCAAGCTCGCGACCCAGCGCCAGGTTAAACTGCGGGCGAATTACTTTGCTGCGGTTTTGCCAGTCGTTGCGCACGCTGTCGGTGGCGGGATCGGCGGTCAGGATGTCGCCGACCTGGCTGGCGATCAGGCGCATTCTGTCGGGATCGGGACCTTTGATACGCACCTCAATTGCGCTACCGCCCGAAGGACCAAACATCACCCGTTTGGTGCTGGCATTGACCTGCGGATACTGGCGAGCGATGTAGGCATCAATACGGTGTGACAGCGCGCCGATATTACGCTGATCGTCCATGCGCACCATGATTTGCGCATAGTTGCTGTACTGACGCTGCCCGTTGTAAGTGAGGATAAAGCGCATGCTGCCCTGGCCAATGGTGGTGACGGTAGACACCACGCCTTGCTGCCCGGTAATCGATTTTTCAATGTCGCTGGCCATCTGCTCGGTGGCGTTGATATCGGTGCCGTACGGCAGCCAGAGATCGACGAAGAAGATCGGCGTATTGGCTGAAGGGAAGAAGTTTTGTCGCACCGATCCAAAGCCCCAAATCGCCAGCGCCAGCAGCACCGCCATCAGCGAAAGCGTGAGGGTTTTTTGCCTGAGCAACACCTGCAACATGCGCTGATAAAGGCGATAAAAACCGCCGTCATAAGGTGAAACTTCAGCCGCAGCTTTAGTAGGTTCCTGTGTTTTAAACAGCCACCATTTGATCAGCACCGGCGTGATGGTGAGCGCCGAGAACCAGCTCAGCAGCAGGGAAATCAGCAATACCTGGAACAGCGATTTGCAGTACTCGCCGGTGGAATCCTGCGAAAGACCAATCGGCGCAAACGCCAGAATGGCGATAATCGTCGCGCCCAGCAGCGGGAAGGCGGTGCGGCGAATCACAAAGTTGATGGTGGTCATCAGCGGCGAGTTTTGCTGACGCGCGATCAGCACGCCTTCGACAATCACAATCGCATTATCCACCAGCATGCTCAGCGCGATAATCAGTGCGCCCAGCGAAATGCGCTGCAACTCAATGCCGCACAGATACATGATCAGCAGCGTGCCCAGCACATTGAGCGCCAGCGACAACGCGATGATAATGCCGCTGCGCACCCCCATAAAGATCAGCAGCACGCCGACGACAATCGCCAGCGCCATCAGGAAGTTGGTAATAAAGCCATTCACCGAGTGCGCCACTTCGGCGGCCTGATCGTAAAACACATTGATCTGAATGCCCGCCGGTTTTTCTGCCGACATCTGCTGCAGTTTGGCCTCCAGCGCGCGCCCGACATCAATCACATTCACACCGGGAATAAACGAAATTCCCATGGTGACCGCCGGACGTCCGCTGGCGTGGTAAATGCTGGAGGGCGATTCACTCAGCCCACGCGACAGCGAGGCGATATCGCGCAATCGGGTGGTGGCGTGATCGCCCGGCGGGCTGACCAGCAAGTCGCCCAACTCTTCGATGTTCTGAAACTCGCCGGTTGGATGCAGACGGATCGATTCCGTGCCGGCTTTGATGTCGCCCGCATTGGAGACCACGTTGAGTCGACTTAGCACGCTGGCGAGCTGCGGCAGCGTAATGCCGCGCGCGGCCATCATCGTTAAGGAGACATCGATATTAATTTGCTGTGGGATCACGCCGCCCAGCGCCACCTTGCCCACGCCCGGCACCAGCACCAGTTCACGCCGTAGCTGCTCCGCGTATTGCACCAGTTCCGGGTTGCTGAAGTTGTCGCCAGAAATAGCGAAGAAGAAACCAAACACATCGCCAAAATCATCGTTAACGAACGGCGCGGCCACGCCAGGAGGAAAGAAACGCGCCGCGTCGCCGACTCTGCGCCGCAGTTCATCCCAGATTTGCGGCAACGCGTTGGAGTGGTAACGCGAGTCAATGTTGACGGTAATCTGCGACAGGCCGTTGGAAGAGATGGAGCTGACATTGTCCAGATAGGGCAACTGCTGCAGCGCATTTTCCAGTGGCAAGGTGACTTCCTCTTCCACCTGCTGCGCGGACGCGCCGGGATAGTGGGTGACAACCACCGCGGTCTTAATGGTAAAGGCTGGATCCTCAAGACGGCCAATATTGAGCAGAGCAAAAATGCCGCCGACGCCCAGTAACAGAATCGCCAGCCAGACGCGGACCGGATTATCGATAAACTGCCGGGAGATATCCATTACAGCCCCCGCTCACGCGTCCAGATGCGTACCGGTTGCTGAGCATGCAGCTCGTTGACGCCAGCAGCGACCACGCGTTCACCGGCGTGCAGCCCGGCGGAAATCACCACGCCGCGATCGGTCACTTCGCCCACGCTGACTTTGCGATCCTCTAACGTCAACTGATCGCCGCTGCCTTGCACCACCCAAACATGCGGTTCATTGCGCTGGCTGTTATCGGGATTGAACACCGCTTCCACCGGCACCACCAACGATTCACGGTTCACGTTGGCGGGCAGATTGGCGAGGTTAATGGTTACCGTGCCACTGACGCCGCCCACCGCCGGGAAATCGGCCGGGCGCGGCATGGTTAAAATGATCTGCCACGTCAGCGAGTTGCTGTTACTGCTGCCGGTGTGCTCTTTGTACTCGGCCTGGAATTCGCGATCCGGCAGCGAGTTGATGCGCACCACCGGGCGATAGGTCAGGTTGCGCATATCCAGCGCGGTAAACAGGTTTTCCGGTACGCTGAACACCACGTCGAGCAGATCGTTGCGAGTCAAGGTGGCAATGGTTTGTCCGGCGGCAACTACCTGATGATTGCGCACGTTAACCACGGCGGCCACGCCGCTGAACGGCGCGGTTAGCGTCATCTGGCTTAACTCTTCACGGGCAATTTGTAGCGCGGCATTGGCCGCATCGCGGTTGGCGCGCTGCACGTCCATGTCTGCCTGCGAAATCGCCTGGCGGCCGGAGAGCGTCTGGAAGCGGGCAAATTGCCGCTGGGCGAGGGTGGCGGCGGTCTGGCGCTCATTAACGCGCTGCTGTGCTTCCCGCGCCGTAAGCCTGGCGATGAGCTGGCCCTGCTCGATGCGGTTGCCCTGGCGAATATCCAGCGATTCAATCTGTCCTGCACGTTTGAACGACAAATCGGTGGAGTCGCCGGATTCAATGCGCGCCGGGAAGATACGTTGTTGAGATTCGCCGGACGCCACAACTTCAACGACTTTCACCATGCGTGGCGGTGGCGTAACTTCTTGTGTTTTTTGATCGCAACCCGTTGTTAAAAATATAACAATGGCAGTCAGCGTAATATAACGAGTCACTGTTTTATCCTCAGCAACAACGAATCCATTGTTGGCAATAATGTGAGTGGATAATTTAATTACCAAGCATAGAGACAACCGCGTAGGTGAATAGTCCTACGGCGGAGCAGGTAACGATCGCAATGACAACATAAAGACTCAGACGGAGCAGGCTATAACCATACATCGTTGCCTCCATTAACCATGACCACAGAAAAACTGCGCCATCGTCTTGAAAGGTGAGAAGTATTAACATGATGTTTTTGTTATCGATGAGCATAGACGCAGATGTCAAAAAAAGTAAAGCCTGATAGCTTGTAATATTTTTGATGAAATTAACCAGATTTAAATCTAATAAAACTGATTTTCATGGATATTTAATCCGCAATATCGATATAAAATATCAGATTAAAGTAACCTGAATATTGGCTTTGAATTACCCAGCCTTATGAATTATCACACTATATTTTTATTATTATCCGCGATCGGATAAGTCTGGTGAGATAAATGGTTTCCGCCTCGCGACTTTTATTGAGAAATGAATGCGTTGAATATCCCTGTGCTACGTTTATAGCGTTCATTTTACAAAAAACTTTCAATTTCGTATAGAAAATAGGGCTGCTACATTGCCGCTGAGCAGCCATTAACGACATATTTTTCAATCTGAAACGGACCGCTTCTTCCACCGGATAAGTCAGGTCTGATCTTTTCGTTCAATGGCGACTTGTTAAATACGGGATATCACCGCCTTGATTTCCGAAACAGGATTTGAGGAGAAAGCGATGAATACTGCTAAACCGGAAAGTACCTATTATCAACTTTCTGTCGATGAAACGCTGGCCAGTACGCAAAGTTCCACCGAGGGAATCAGTAGTGCTGAAGCGGCGGCGCGCCTAACACAGTACGGGGAAAATGCCCTGCCACAGAAACCCGGCAAGCCGGTTTGGCTGCGTTTTCTCGCTCACTTCAACGATGTGCTGATCTACGTTTTGCTTGCCGCTGCGCTGCTAACTGCCGTCATGGGACACTGGGTTGATACGCTGGTGATTCTCGGCGTGGCGGTGGTGAATGCCCTGATTGGCCACATTCAGGAGAGCAATGCGGAAAAATCCCTGCAAAGTATCCGCAATATGCTCTCCAGCGAAACGGTGGTGATCCGTGCGGGTAATCACGAGACGCTGCCCACCACCGCGTTGGTGCCAGGTGATGTGGTGGTGATCCGCGCCGGCGACCGCATCCCGGCGGATCTGCGCGTCATTGAGGCGCATAACCTGCGTGTCGAAGAAGCGATTCTGACGGGCGAATCCACCGTGGTTGAGAAGGGCACGGACGCGCTCATCGGCGAGTTGCCGCTGGGCGATCGTACCAATCTGCTGTTCTCCGGCACCACCGTCAGTTCGGGCGGCGGCAAAGGGCTGGTGGTCGCTACCGGTGGCGCCACGGAACTTGGGCACATCAACCAGATGATGTCCGATATCGAAAAGCACCGCACGCCGCTGCTGGTGCAGATGGATAAACTCGGTAAAGCCATTTTCCTGATCATCCTGGCGATGATGGCCGCGCTGTTTGTCTTTAGTTTGCTGTTCCGCGATATGCCGGTTTCAGAGCTGATGTTGTCTCTGATTAGCCTTGCGGTGGCATCGGTTCCCGAAGGATTACCGGCGATTATCTCGATCATTCTGTCGCTTGGCGTACAAACCATGGCGAAGCAGCAGGCGATCATCCGCAAGCTGCCTACCGTGGAAACGCTGGGCGCGATGACAGTGATCTGCTCAGATAAAACCGGCACGCTGACCATGAATGAAATGACGGTGAAAGCGATTATCACCGCCGATCAGATTTACCGCGTTGATGGCGTGAGCTATGAACCGGTGGGCGCCATCCATAAAGCCGATGACGCTGTGCCGGTGAAAGTGGCGCAAGGCTCGATCCTCGAGCGCTATCTGCGCACCATCGATCTGTGTAACGACAGCCAGCTGATTAAAGACGAAAACGGGTTGTGGAAAATCACCGGTGGCCCAACGGAAGGCGCACTTAAAGTGCTGGCCGCCAAAGGACATCTGCCTTCAGTCACCACCGAACTGCGCAATAAAATCCCCTTTGATTCGCAATACAAATACATGTCGACGCACTATCTGATTGGCGATGAAGAGTGCGTGCTGCTGACCGGCGCGCCGGACGTACTGTTCAGACATTGTCAGCAGCAGCAAACAGAAGCCGGATTGCAGCCGATCGATCTGCCGTGGTGGGAAGCCAAAATTGAGGAGTATGCGCGCGAAGGATTACGCATGGTGGCGGCGGCCTGGAAACCGGCCACGCCAGGACAAACTGAGCTGACGCATCAGGATTTGCATCAGGGCATGATTTTGCTCGGCATCGCCGGGATGATGGATCCACCGCGACCGGAAGCCATAACCGCGATTGGCGACTGCCTGCAAGCTGGCATTCGCGTGAAAATGATCACCGGCGACCATCCGCAAACTGCGATGAGTATTGGACAGATGTTGGGAATCGGTAACGCCAGCACCGCCATCACCGGTCGCGAGCTGGAAGTGATGGATGACCAGCAATTGAGTGAGGCGGCGCAGGCGTACGACATCTTTGCCCGTACCAGCCCGGAAGATAAATTCCGTCTGGTGCAGGCGCTGCAAAGCAAAAAAGAGGTGGTCGGGATGACCGGCGATGGCGTTAACGATGCGCCCGCGCTGAAGCAGGCGGATGTCGGTATCGCCATGGGGATTAAAGGCACCGAAGTAACTAAAGAAGCCGCCGATATGGTACTGACGGACGATAACTTCGCCACCATCGCCAGCGCGGTGCGGGAAGGGCGCCGTGTCTATGACAACCTGAAAAAGACCATTTTGTTCATCATGCCGACCAACCTCGCGCAGGGCTTACTGATCATCATTGCCCTGCTGGCCGGTAATCTCATTCCGCTGACCCCGGTGCTGATTCTGTGGATGAACATGGCGACTTCCGCCACGCTCTCCTTCGGCCTGGCGTTTGAAGCGGGTGAGCAAAATATCATGCGTCGTCCGCCGCGCGATCCCAAACTGCATGTGATGGATGGTTTCGCCATCTGGCGCGTGATTTTTGTCGGTTCGATGATCGCCATCAGCGCTTTTGTACTGGAAGCCTGGCTGCAACCGCGCGGCTATTCACCGGAATTTATTCGTACCGTTTTATTACAAACACTGGTAACGGCGCAGTGGTTTTATATGCTGAACTGTCGTGTTTCCGACGGCTTCTCATTGAGCAAAGGTTTGCTGATGAATAAAGGCATCTGGATCGTCAGCGGCGTGCTGTTAGTTCTGCAATTGCTGATTATCTACGCGCCCTTTATGCAGCTGCTGTTTGGTACCACCGCGCTACCGTTACGTTACTGGATTATTACCTTGATCATTGGCTTCGTGATGTTTTTAATTGTCGAAATCGAAAAGCCATTAACGCGGAGATTCAGAATCAATTAATAGCGCGTGACATTCAGGCCGTTTCTCTTACGGCCTGAATGTTTTTCGTCACTTGACCTCAAACAAGGCCCAGCGCACAGGTTTTTCTCTATAATACATTTTGTATAGGATGAAGGATCTTAATAATGGGACTGAACGAGTTTCCTTTATGGTCAAGGCTTTTGCGCGTACTGATAATTCTCGCCACGTTGACCATAATTCTTACCGGTATCTATCTGGCATCGGCATTAATTAATCAGGTAATGCTGTCACTGTTTCTGGCGATTATGCTCGATCCGTTAATCAGTCGGCTCGAAAGAAAACGCGTGCCGCGTCTGCTGTCATCGCTGCTGGTGATTGTGCTGCTGTTACTGGTGATTGTGTTCACCATCATCAAACTCACCGTATTAACCCCCGATTTAATCCAGCTCAGCCGTCAGGCACCGCAGCTACTGGCCGAACGCTTCGAGCCGGTGACGCAGACGTTTAGTCATTTGGGCCTGGTTTTAACGCCTAACGACATGCTGGCGTTTATTGATGCGGGTGCGGTGGTGCGTTTTGTCACGGGTTTTCTCACGCAAATACCCAGCATTCTTTCCTGGTGGCTGATGGTATTTCTGATGCTGTTTTTCATGCTGTATGAAATGAGAAATTTAAAAATCTTGCTACGTAAACAGGCCGAAGGGAAATATCAGCGCTATTACGTGGCGCTTGAAGAGGGCGTGCAAAGCGTTATCGTTTATGCTCAGGTTAAAACCCTGACCAGTATTGTCGGCGGCATTATTGTCTGGGCGGGTGCTCATCTTCTTGGCCTGAAGTTCGCCTTTTTCTGGGGTGTGTTGATGTTTGTCTTCAACTATATTCCGGTGCTGGGTTCATTTATGGCGGCCATTCCGCCAGTGCTGCAAAGTTATATGCTGTACGATATTCAAACTGCATTGGTGGTCGCACTGTTCTTCGTGGCGTTGAATTTAATTCTGAGTTCAGTCATTGAGCCGTTGTTATTGGGCAAACGATTGAATATGGCACTTACGACACAGCTGCTGGCGTTTCTTATCTGGCAATCCTTGTTGGGTATCATCGGCGCAATTCTTGCGATTCCACTGACGTTTATGTTGAAAAAAATATTATTAGCGAGCGCGGGGCAACGTGTTGATGATATCTCGTAGCGGCGCAATTTATTGCGCATTATCTGGATGGGCAGGGTGCCGCCAATGATAAGCGCGATAAATCGCGCCGCTACGGAGTGTGCGGTGTTAAACGCTTAATCCTTTTTATAGAGATAAAAACTCCGATACAGCACCGGCAACACCAGCAGCGTTAGCACCGTGGCGAATCCCAAACCGAAAATGATCACCACCGCCATGCTCTGGAAAAACACATCGCGCAGCAGCGGTAGCAGGCCGAGCACGGTGGTGAAGGCGGTGAGCAGAATCGGGCGCAGACGCGACGTTGCGGCATCGAGAATGGCTTGCTGTAACGGCTGATGCCGCGCCAGCTGGTGCGTTTCCTCAACCAACACAATTCCGTTACGAATCAACATGCCCGACAAACTCAGCAAACCAATCAACGCCATAAAGCCAAATGGAATGCCGGTGAGCAGGAAGCCGCAGGTGACGCCAATCAGCGCCAGCGGCACGGTAATCCAGATCGCCAGCGCATCGCGCAGCGAGTTAAACATCAGCACGGTAATCACAAACATCGCGAGGAAACCTAACGGCAGCGAGCCAAGCAGGCCGCTTTGGGCATCGCGTGAACTCTCCAACTCACCGCCCCATTCCAGATGATAGCCGGCGGGCAACTTCAGCTGATCGATGGCTGGCTGCACGCGCGCCACAATCTCTGCGGCGGTGCGGCCGCTGGCGGGATCGGGATCGGTCTGCACCGTCAAGACGCGCATGCGGTCACGACGCATAATCAGCGGATCTTCCCATTCCAGCTGGAAATCGTTCACCAGATTGGCCAGCGGCACATAGCGCTGCTGCGTCTGACTCCACACCTGAATATTGCCAAGATGGTCGATATTCTGCCGCTCCAGCTCGGAAGTCTGCAGCATGATCGGCATCAGCCGCGAGCCTTCGCGCAGCAAGCCGACGCTATCACCGCTGAAGTTGATACGCAGCGCGCGGTCGATATCGCGCTTGTCCACGCCCAGCTCCTGACCGCGCAGCGGCGAATACTGCGGACGAATCACTTTACTGCGCGCCTGCCAGTCATGACGCGGCGGAAACGCGCTGCCCTCGGCGAGGAAAATGTCGTCAATCTGGCTGGCAATCTGCCGTAGCGTAATGGGATCGGGGCCGGTAATCCGCAGCGCAATGGCACTGTCGCTGGCACTGCCGAAATTGATGCGTTTGATGCGCTCCGTCACCTGTGGGAAGTGCTCGCCGATGTGCTGCTCGGTGTGCTGCGCCAGCATTTCCAGCTGCCTGGCGTCCTGCACGCGCACCATAATCTGCGCGTAATTACTGTACTGACGCGTTGCATCGTAGGTCAGCGTAAAGCGCATCGCGCCCTGACCAATGGTGGTCACGGTACTGCTGACGCCCGGCTGCTGGTTAATCCAGCCTTCAACCTCGCGCGCGGTTTGTGCGGTGTAATGGATGTCGGTGCCATACGGCAGCCACAGATCGGTGAAGAAAATCGGCGTATTGGAGGCGGGGAAGAAGTTCTGCTTCACGTAGCCGAAGCCATAGACCGAGGCGGCCAGGCACGCGGCCATCAGCACTAAAGTAGTGATGCGGAAGCGCAGCAGCGTGGTGAGTACGCGGCGATACAGGCGAAACACCACGCCTTGATACGGCTGCGTGGTCTCTTTGCTGATCGCCTGGCGACCATCCATCCACTGCACGAACACCGGCGTCAGCGTCAGCGCGGTAATCCAGCTGAGCAGCAGAGAAATCAGCAGCACCTGGAACAGCGATTTACAGTATTCGCCGGTGGAATCCTGCGATAAACCAATTGGCGCGAAGGCGATGATGGCGATCACCGTGGCGCCGAGCAGCGGCAGCGCGCTGCGTTTCACCATCTGCATCATCGCCTGTTGCAACGGCTTGCCACGCTGGCGATCAACCTTGATGCCTTCCACCACCACGATGGCGTTATCCACCAGCATGCTGAGAGAGATAATCAGCGCACCCAGCGACACGCGCTGTAGCTCAAGCTTAAACAGATACATGATCAGCAGCGTACCCAGCACATTAAGCGCCAGCGAGGCGGCGATCACCATACCGCTGCGGACGCCCATAAACAGCAGCAGCGTGCCCACCACAATCGCCAGCGCCATCAGAAAGTTATTGATGAAACCATCCACCGACTGCTTCACTTCCTGCGCCTGGTTATAAAACACGTTCAGATCGATGCCGAGCGGTTTGGCCTGCTGATGCTGCTGAATTTTGGCGCTTAACGCATCGCCGACATCAATCACGTTGACGCCAGGCGCAAAGGAGACGCCCATCGCCAGCGCGGCGTTGCCGTTAGCGTGATAGAGATTGCCCGGCCGATCGGTAACGCCATAGCTGAGCGAGGCGATATCGCGCAGCAACACTTGCTGGCTGCTGCCGGGCGCAGAGATTGGCAGCGCACCGATCTCATCCAGTGAGTGAAACTCGCCGGTCGGATGGAAACGAATCGCTTCATTGCCGAGGCGAATCTGGCCCGCATCGGAGACGGCATTGACGCTGTTGAGCAAAGCGGCCACGCGCTGTGGCGTCACGCCCAGCACCGCCATCTTCTGGCTGGAGAGCGTGATATTCACCTGCTCCTGCTCAATACCGGCAATCGCCACTTTCGCCACGCCGGGCACCAGATTCAGCTCACGCCGCAATTGATCGGCGTAGGTGCGCAGCTCGCTGTTGGTGAAGTTCTCGCCGGAAAGGGTAAAGAAGTAGCCGTAGACATCACCAAAGTCGTCATTCACCAGCGGCGCGCTGACGCCGGGTGGAAACTGGCGCGTGGCATCGTCAACGCGGCGACGCAATTCATCCCACACCTGTGGCAAGTCGTCGGCGCGATAGTGGCTATGAATCGTAACGGTGATCTGCGACAAACCGTTGCTGGAGATCGAACTGACGTTGTCGAGCGACGGCAAGCGCTGCAAGGCGTTCTCCAGCGGCAGCGTGACTTCCTCTTCCACCTGCTGGGCCGACGCGCCGGGATAGTGCGTCACAATCACCGCCGATTTAATGGTGAAAAGCGGATCTTCCAGACGGCCAATGTTGAGCAGCGCAAAAATGCCGCCCACGCCCAGCAGCAGGATCACCAGCCAACTGCGAATCGGGTATTTGAGAAACGGTTCCAGCAGGCGCATCACAGACCTCGCTCGCGTGCCCACAGGCGCACCGCCTGACCATCACGCAGATCGCTGACGCCCGCGACCACAATGCGATCGCCCACTCGCAGGCCGGAGAGAATTTCGATGCCCTGCGCATTGAGTTTTCCCACCACCACCGGCTGCTGCTGAACGTTAACCACATCACCGTCACCGCTGATCAGCCACACGTAAGGCTGATTCGGCAGGCTGTGATCCGGGTTAAATACCGCATTGGCCGGCACGCGCAGCAGCGGCGTGCCGTCGGAAGTGGGCAGGTTATGCATCTGCACTTTCACCGTGCCGCTCAGTCCGCTGACCTGCGGTAAATCCGTCGGACGCGGCATCGTCAGCACCACTTGCCAGGTTAGCGTGGCGGCATCAGCTGCTGCGCGATGCTCTTTATATGCCGCGCGAAACGTGCGGCCCGGCAGCGCATTCAGGCTGATCTCTGGCTGATAACTCACGTTTTGCACGTCAAGGCTGGTGAACAGGTTTTCCGGCACGCTAAAAATCACATCCAGCACATCATTGCGGCTGATCACCGCCACCGTTTGTCCGGCGGTGACCACCTGATGATTTTGTGAGGCCACGCTGGTGACGATGCCGTCAAACGGTGCGCGCAAGGTGTGATAATCCAGCTCCTGTTTGGCGATGTTGAGCGCCACGGCGGCGGAGTCGCGGTTCGCCTTTTGCACATCCATATCTGCCTGCGAAACCGCACTGCGCGTGGCCAGCGCACTGAAGCGCTGATACTGACGATCCGCCAGCTGGAATCTGTTCTGCTGATCGTTGACGCGCAGCTGCGCATCGGTATCGATCAGTCGGCCAATCACCTCGCCAGCCTTCACATGGCTGCCTTCACGCACCTGCAACTGCGCCAGCCGCCCGGTACGCTTAAGCGCCAGTTCGGTGTAATCGCCCGCCGAAATACGCGCTGGAAATACCCTGACTTTCTCTGTGGTATTTTCCGTCAGTGTTAGCGCTTTAATTACGCGCGGTGCGCTGAGTTCATCACCGCTTTTATTGTCACAACCGATCAAAACCAAACAAATTACAAGTGCGCCCAGCACTGGCCAATTATTCATGCCCCTGCCTCAATAAGAAAGAAAGGGCGAAAATATGCCATTGCCTGAAAGAGGGAATAATGACCCTCCGCAAAATAAGGGTCATTAGGTGGAAACAATTATGTGCGTTTAAGGTTGGTTTAATTTAGCGATGTCTGGCGAAATCAATTATGCCACCATGCGCGAAACCACATGATAAGAGAGTAAGCCGATGGCGGTAGCTGATGATACCGCAATGATAATAAAGGAAATGATCATCGGTATTGTCAGGTTGTGTAATTTATTCATAATAATTCCCCCTATGATTAATACATTTCGAGATGAAACTAAAATTAATATGTGTCATGTGCCTTTCTATTTGCTTTTAAATAATAACATTACGCAATCAGTGCTATCACTATTAGCATCACACTTCTGAATCGGTAAAAACATGACCACGGTCAGTATGCTTTGGGAAAATATAATTAAAATGTGGTTTTTATTTTCGCACGCTTTTTTATTTTCAATTCAATGTCACGGGGTTAATTATGACCGTTATTCCTATTCAGCCAAAACGTCCGGAAGCATCCGCGCGTCCCTATTATCAGCAGGATAACGCCGCCGTATTTAAAGCCATCAACAGCTCACCCGCGGGGTTGAGCAGCACCGACGCCCAGCAACGACTGGATGCCAACGGGCCGAACGTGCTGCCGCAAAAGGCGGATAAGTCACTGCTGATGCGTTTTCTGGCGCATTTCAAAGATGTACTGATCTACATCCTGCTGGCTGCGGCGGTGATCACCGCGGTGATGGGCCATTGGGTGGATACCTTTGTGATTCTCGGCGTGGCGGTGATCAACGCCCTGATCGGCTTCATTCAGGAAAGCAACGCCGAAAAGTCGCTGAAAAGCATCCAGAACATGATGTCGAGCGATGCCATGGTGCTGCGCGATGGCCAGCAGATCACCGTCGCTACACAGCATCTGGTGGTCGGCGATGTGGTAATGCTGCGTCCTGGCGATAAGATCCCGGCGGATTTGCGGCTGTTCGAGGTACATAACTTGCGTGTCGAAGAGGCGATTCTGACCGGCGAATCCACGGTGGTATCAAAGAACACCGTGGCACTTGAAGGTGAAAAAGGGCTCGGCGATCGCCTGAATCTGGCCTATTCCGGCACCACCGTCAGTTCAGGTACCGCGCTGGGCGTGGTGATCGCCACCGGCGGCGACACCGAGCTGGGCCACATCAATGCGATGATCTCCGCGATTGAAGAGGCGAAAACCCCGCTGCTGGTGCAGATCGACAAACTCGGAAAAGCCATCTTCGGCATCATCATGTTGATGATGGCGGCGCTGTTTGTGTTTGGTTATCTGCTGCGCGACATCGCGGTGACGGAGCTGCTGCTGTCGGTGATCAGCCTCGCGGTAGCGGCGGTGCCGGAAGGTTTACCGGCGATTATTTCGATCATTCTGTCGCTTGGCGTGCAGTCGATGGCACGCAATCACGCCATCATTCGCAAGCTGCCGACGGTCGAAACGCTCGGTGCCATGACGGTGATCTGCTCGGATAAAACCGGCACGCTGACCATGAACGAGATGACGGTGAAAGCGGTGGTGCTGGCGAACAGCCAGTGGCGCATCAGCGGCAACAGCTATGAACCCAAAGGCGAATTCACCCTTGAAGCGGGCCAGCAGAGCGATGCGCTGATGCAGGGCTTCCTGCAGGTGGTGGATATCTGTAACGAAAGCCAGCTGCGTCAGGATGCCAACGGCAACTGGGGCATTGTCGGTGGCCCAACGGAAGGGGCGCTGAAAGTGCTGGTCGCCAAGGCGGGCATTCACAATGACAAGGTGCAGATCCTGAGCAAGCTGCCGTTTGACTCGGCCTACAAATACATGGCGGTGAGCTGCCTGATTGATGGCAAACCGTGCCTGCTAATGACCGGCGCGCCCGATGTGTTGCTGTCGCTGTGTCAGCAGCAGCAGGGTGCTACCGATGCGGAAGTGGTTGATCGCGAATATTGGGAAGCGGCGATCACCACCTACGCCAGCGAAGGGTTGCGCACCGTCGCCGCCGCGTGGCGTTGGCTGCCGGAAGCGCAGCACCACATCGAGCATGAGGATTTACGCAACGGCATGAAGATGCTGGGCCTGGCGTGCATGATGGATCCGCCACGTCCGGAGGCCATCACCGCGATTCGCGACTGCCAGCAGGCAGGGATTCGCGTGAAGATGATCACTGGCGATCACCCGGAAACCGCGATGGCGATTGGCCAGATGCTGGGCATTGGTAACAGCGATTCTGCCATCACCGGTTACCAGCTGGAGCACATGGATGATGCCGAGTTGGGCGTGGCTGCGCGTAAATACGACATTTTTGCCCGTACCAGCCCTGAGCATAAGCTGCGTCTGGTGAAAGCGCTGGAGAGCAGCGGTGAGATCGTCGGCATGACCGGTGATGGCGTCAATGATGCGCCCGCGCTGAAGCAGGCCAACGTTGGTATCGCGATGGGTATCAAAGGCACCGAAGTGACCAAAGAGGCGGCGGATATGATCCTCGCCGACGACAACTTCGCCACCATCGCGGCGGCAGTGAAAGAGGGCCGACGCGTCTACGATAACCTGAAGAAAACCATTCTGTTTATCATGCCGACCAACCTCGCGCAGGGATTGCTGATCATCATTGCGATTCTGATGGGCAACCTGCTGCCGCTAACACCGGTGCAGATTCTGTGGATGAACATGGCGACCTCGGCAACGCTGTCGTTTGGTCTGGCATTTGAACCGGCAGAGCGCAACATCATGCGCCGCCCGCCGCGTAACGCACGCAGCCCGGTGATGGACGCTTACGCCATCTGGCGCGTCATCTTCGTCGGCCTGCTGATTTCGATTAGCGCCTTTGTGCTGGAAGCCTGGCTCCAGCCGCGCGGCTATACGCCGGAGTTCATCCGCACCGTGCTGCTGCAGATGCTGGTCACCGCGCAGTGGGTTTACATGCTGAACTGCCGTAACAGCAACGGATTCTCGCTGGATGCCGGTTTGCTGAAAAACCGTGGCATCTGGCTGGTCACCGTGGTGCTTATCGCGCTGCAGGCGATGATTATCTATGTTCCCTTGATGAATACGCTGTTTGGCACCGCGCCATTGCCGTTCAAATACTGGCTAATTTCGCTGGCGGTGAGCGCCGGGATCTTTGTGCTGGTGGAGATAGAGAAGCGCCTGACACGCGGCTGGCGCCTGGCACGTTAACGTAAGTTGGCTGGCGCAACGCCAGCCAACCCTTTTTCATTCAGCGGAAGACGCTGATTCACGCTGCATCACCAGACTGAGCGCAGCGGGCAACACCGTCAGCGTCATCAGCGTTCCCACCAGCAATCCACCAATGATGGCGTAGGCCATCGGCCCCCAAAACACCTGATGTGAGATGGGAATCATGCCTAAAATCGCGGCGCAGGCGGTGAGAAGAATCGGGCGGGCACGATGCTCAGCCGCTTGGCTTACTGCATCATTGCGCGACATGCCAGCACGCAGATTGCTATCGGCTTCCATGATCAGGATCACCGCGTTGCGGATGATCATGCCAGCCAGCGCAATCATACCGAGCAGGGCGACAAATCCCATCGGCGTGCCGCTGGGCAGCATTGCCAGAACAATGCCAGGCAGTCCAAAAGGCGCCATCGCCAATGCCAGCAACATGCGCGATACGCGTTGCAGCTGCACCATCAGCAGTATCAGCATGACAAACAACGTCACCGGCAAAACGGCAAACACTGAGCCGTTACCTTTATCCGATTCGGCAACCGTGCCCTCTTCATCAAGGGTGTAACCCGGCGCTAATCCGGCACGCAGCTGCTGGACATCTGCGCTGAGCTGCGCGGATGTGGTCTCCGCTTGCATGCCCGCCGCTACATCAGTTTGTACCACCACATAGGGAAAACCCTGGCGACGCCACATCACCGGATCCTGCAATCCCCACTGCAGTGTCGCAACCTGGCCGATGGCAATCTTCGCGCCTGACGCGGTGGTCAGTTTCAACGCAGCAAGGCTGGTTAAATCCAGCCGGTCAGCATCGTTGGCGCGCAACAGCACATCAACCAGCCGGTTATGATCTCTCACGGTAGTCACGCTTTGACCGGACCACACGCGGTTCAGCAGCTGCGCGATATCCTGTGAAGAGACGCCAGCCGCGCGGGCTACGGTTTGGTTCACCGCAAAGGTGATGACGCGTTCCGGCTCGCCCGCTGTCAGGTTTACGCTGCGCGTCGCGCGGGATTGCCCGAGGATGCTGGCCAGCTTTTCCGCATACTGTTTCACCCGCTCGTAGTGCGGCCCGCTGATGCGATAGCGGATCGGCCAGCCAATCGGCGGACCCAGTTCCAGCGGCGATACGCGCGTCACCACATCGCTGAAATCGCGTGCCAGCAGGCGATCGAGTTCAGCTTTCAACCGCTCCCTCGCCGCCAGATTTTTGGCTACCACCACCAGCTGGGCGATGTTTTCATCATCGTTCAGCACGTCCATCGGCAGATAAAAACGCACGGCGCCGCTGCCGCTATAGGAGGAGAAATGGTCGATATTGGTGTTGCCGCTGAGTTTCGCTTCGAGCTGTTCTACCACGCTTAAGGTGCGCGCCTGCGAGGCGTTCGCCGGCAGCGTGAGGCTGACCAGCAGCTCCGGGCGATCGGATGCCGGGAAAAACTCGCCCTGCAGGTGGCTCATGCCCCAGATGGCGAGCAGCAGCGATGCGCCCGCCAGGCCGAGCGTCAAGCCCCGATGGCGTAACACCTGTGAAACCAGACGGCGATAGAGGCGCAGCAACCAACCGGGCTCAGCGTGCGGTTTACCTGGCCTTGATGACAGGATCCAGCTGCCGGTCAGCGGAGAGAACAGCACCGCAACGACCCAGGAACTGAGCAGCGAAATCAGCACCACCACAAACAGCGAGTAGCAATACTCCCCCGCGCCGGACGCGGCGAAGCCGACGGGAATGAAACCGGCAATCATCACCAGCGTGCCGGTGAGCATCGGAAATGCGGTGGTTTCAAAGGCTACGGTAGCGGCGCGCCAGCGGGAATCACCGGCTTCGAGTCGGGCGACCATGGTCTCCACGGCGATAATCGCGTCATCCACCAACAACCCCAGCGCGATGATCAGCGCGCCAAGTGAAATGCGTTGCAGCCCAATGCCCGCCAGCATCATGCCGGTAAAGGTCATCGCCAGCACCAGAGGAATCGCCGCCGCCACAACTAAACCGGCACGCAGCCCGAGCGAGACGAAAGAGACGGCCAGCACGATAAAGATGGCTTCACCGAGCACCCGCACAAATCCGCTGACCGCGTCGTTGACCACCCGCGACTGATCCGCCACTTTCGTTACCTCAATTCCGTGCGGCAGTTGGCTGGCAATCCGCGACATTTTGTCCGTTAACGCGTGGCCAAAATCCAGCATATTGCCGGTCGGCGCCATGGAGATCGCCAGCCCAATCGCTGGCTTACCGTTGACGCGATAGAGCGGCGTTGGCGGTTCCGCCGCCACACGCGTCAGCGTGACGATATCGGTCAGGGGAATGTAGCGATCGTTGATGTGCAGCGTCACGGCGCGCAGGCTTTGTTCCGAGTTGAAGGCACCGCTGACGCGCAGCGCGATGTTATCGCTGTCGGTGCGAATGACGCCTGCGGGTGACAAGGCATTCTGCGCCTGCAAGGCATCGGTGACCTGTTGCAGGCTCAGGCCCATTCCCGCGAGCGTGCGCGGAGAGAAGCTCGCCACAATCTGCTGCTCCTGCACGCCGAGCAACGCAATTTTGCCGACATCCGGTACGCTCATCAGCCGATCGCGAATCGACTCAACGCGATCGCGCAGTTCACGCGTGCTGAATCCTTCAGCAGTAAAACCGTAAATCGTGCCAAAAGTATCGTCAAAATCATCATTGACCGCCGGTGCCGCAACGCCCGCAGGCAGCGCGGAGCTGACATCCTGCATTTTCTTGCGTACCTGATACCAGATGTCCTGCACTTTGCCGGGTGGCGTGCTGTCGCGCAGATTGACAAAGATAACGGTTTTTCCGGGATGCGTTTCGCTCTGCACGTAATCCAGATAGGGCACTTCCTGCAGCTTTTTCTCCAGCGGTTCAGTCAGCAGTTGCACCGTATCGTCGAGATCGGCACCGGGCCATTGCGCGGAGACCACGGCGGTTTTGATGGTAAAGGCGGGATCTTCGTTGCGCGGCAGCGCCTGATAGCTGAGCACGCCAGCGCTAAGGATCATCAGCATCAGAAAAGCCATCAGCTGTTGATGAGCCAGCGCCCAGGCGGAAAGGTTGAATTTATCGCGAGCGGAAGGTTCACTCATGGCTGCTCATCTCCCCGCGCAACCGCTTCGCCATCGCGCAGTGTGCTGACGCCTGCCGTGACCACGCTTTCGCCTGCCGTGAGACCACTGGCGATATAGACTTCGCTGGCGGTGAAGCGGGAAATCACCACCGTGCGGCGTGTGACCTTGCCGCGCTGCGCATCCAGCACAAACACCGCCGGTTTGTCCGCCAGGCGCGTCAGCACGGATGCAGGAAGGATAAAGGTGCGGGGATCGCTCTCCGGTAGTGCCACGCTGACGCTGGCGCCCAACAGCATCGCTGGCGGTGGATCGTCTAGCGTTAATCGAACCCGCCAGGTCCGCGTTTGCGGGTCGGCCTGCGGGCTGATATCGCGCAGATGCGCCTGCGCGGCGATCGCCGGTGAAGAGAGCAGAGTTACGCGAAAGGCATAGCTGGGGAGCGAGGAAAATGCTGCCGGGAAAGGCACATCCAGAACCACATCCCGCCGCGCACCGCTTGCCAGTGACATCACCGTTTGACCGGTGCTCACGACCTGTCCGGCAGAGGCGCTGACGGCGGTGATCACGCCGCTAAAAGGAGCCGTCAGCTGCGTCCAGCGTAGATTTTCCTGCGCGCTGTTGAGTGCGGCTTCGCTGCTTTGCAGGTGCGCCGCAGCGGATTGCCAATCGGATTGCGCGCTGTCGAGCTGCGCCCGTGCAATCGCACCGGAAGGCATCAACTGTTTCATACGATGTAGATTCAGCGCCGCAACGCGTTCAGCTGCCCGCGCGCTGTCGGTGTCCGCCATCGCGCTGCGTAACGCATTGGCGGTAGTGCTGCTCTCTAACGTTGCCAGCACCTGACCGGCGTCAACACGATCGCCCACTTCGGCAGGGCGCGTCAGAATCCGCCCATCCAGCCTGAAACCCAATGATGTTTCGTCTTGGGCATGAATATCGCCGGTCATCTGCACCTGTTGCCCTTGCAGGGCGGGCTTCACGGTGATGAATTTTACCGGTCGGGGAGGCGCGGGTGGTAAGGGATCGCGTGGCCCGCAGGCAGTCAGCGACAAGGCGATGGCCACCATGCAGGGCAACAATGGCAGCAACGTTATCAGGCGTTGTGCATCGATAAGATGGTCGGCGGCCTGTTTGACCAGGCCGGTGAAAGAGTCAGTCATGGCGCCACTCCGTACAAGGATTTGGCGCCATTAAAACGGCTAACTGTCGAGATTCGTTGTACGGCGAGTCAAGATCCTGTCAAGAGCGCTTAAAACGGTGCCGGACTGACGTCCGGCAGGAAAATCGCCAGGCTGAGGCCGCCCTCTTTGGGTAGTTTGGCGCTGATCCTGCCGCCGTGCGCCGCGCAGATGGCGCGAGCGATCGACAGGCCAAGCCCGCTACCGCCTGAGTGGCGCGCGCGCGAGGATTCACCGCGCGTAAAACGTTCAAACATCTCGGGCAGAAATTCAGGCGCCACGCCGGGGCCATCATCCCTGAATTCGATGCTGCAACCTCCCGGCACTGCGCGGGCAATAATTTGCAACTGTCCCGCAGGCTTGCCATAGCGCAACGCATTTTCAATTAACACGCTAAACACCTGACCCAGGCGGAAGGGATCGGCGCGGCAGGTGAGCGTGCTGTCTGCTGCCACGCTGATGATCATGCCGCTGGCTTCGGCTTGCGGTCGCACCCAGGCCACGCGCTCCCGCGCCAGTTCTCCGGGGTTGATCTCATGCAGATCCAACTTGAGTTGCCCGGCGTCGGCCAGCGACAGCAGGTGGAGCTCATCGATCAGTCGGCTCATGTGGCGCAGCTGTTTCATGATCATCTCCATCTGCTGCGGTTCGGGCTGAAACACGCCATCCAGCAGACCTTGTAACCGGCCAATGGCGGCCGTCAGCGGCGAACGGAGTTCGTGTGCCAGCGCCACGTGCGAGGCGCGCAGTTCACGATCGTAGAGCGCCAGCTGCTGGCTCATGCGATTAAAGTCGTGCGCGAAGTGCAACAGCTCCGCCGGCGCGCTTTTTACAATGGTGGCGGCGGAACCAAACTGCCCTTCGGATACCCGATCAGCGGTTTTTTTCAGGTGGCTAAACTGCAACGCCAGCGGGCGGGCGTTGCGCAGAACGGTGAAGGCAACAAACGGCGTAATGATGAAAATCAGGATGATCACCATCAGCCAGTCAGCGGCACCCACCGAAGGATCGGAGTAGCGCACGCCCCAGCGTTCATCAACGATCTCGTGGAAGCGTGGCAGATTGGTTTGCGGATGCGCACGCAGTGTCAGAAATTCCTGGCGCATCGCCGGCGGCATATGGTGGATGATCCACAGGTTTTGCAGCGCAAAGCGCAGGAACATAATGCCGGCGACGGCAATCACCGTGACGATGGCCAGCGTCAAAATACGCACGCAGATCCAGCGCCACAGCGTTTGAGGAGGTGACTTTTTCATGGCTGTCTGAACCTGTAACCCACGCCGCGCACGTTGAGTAATATCTCGGATAAACCGGCGTTTTCGAGCTTCTTACGCAGGTTGTAAACGTGTGTGTCGATCACCCTTTCCAGCGCCTCGCTTTCAGGCATGCAGGTTTCGATCAGATAGTGACGGCTGAGTGCGCGCACCGGCGCTCGCATCAGGGTCACCAGCAGGGAAAATTCGGTTGGCGTGAGTTCAACGCGTGTTGGCTGTTGCTCTGGCTGCGCGACCATTGCAGTCATCGCGGCGGTATTGACCTCAAGCGCCTGCCAGCGCAGCACTTCATCCTCCGCAACGGCCGCCCGGCTGCGGCGCAGCACCGCCTGCACGCGCGCCACCACTTCGCCCGGATGATAGGGTTTCACGACGTAGTCATCCGCGCCTAAGCGCAGCGCGCCGATTCTGTCGGGCGTGTCGGTCATCGCGGTAATCATAATCACCGGCGTGTCCGCGCGGCGTCGCACGGCAGCCAGCACCTCGGTGCCGTTCATGCCGGGCAACATGATGTCGAGCAGAATGAGATCGGGTTTCCACTTCTCAACGCGCTCAAGTCCGCTATGCCCATCGCCGGCAATCTCCACGGCGTATCCTTCACGTAGCAGATAGGCTTCCAGCACGTCTGCCGCGTCTGCATCATCCTCAATAACCAATACTCGTCTGTTGTTCATGGCTCACCTTGACAGTTTCTTCATAAATCCCTGGCACGTTATTGACAATGCTTCGGGATACTCCAATCCGTGACGCAACGCCCGGGCAAGGGGCTAAAAACAGATGGGTAACTGAGGTGACACGATGATAACGAGAAAAAAGGCGCTGTACAGTGGCTGTTTGTTACTGGTCAGTATCAGTACCAGCAGCCGCGCTGATGACAGCGCAGCGCAGGATGGCGTGATGATTGGTGTGGGCGCGCAGACCACGCCGACATACAGCGGCGCAGATAAGCAACGCTGGCAAGCGGTGCCGATGTTGCAGGCGAGAAAAGGCGCCTTTTTCGTCGATTCGCAAAAGGGGGTCGGCTACGATCTGCAAAACGACAGCGGCCTGTATCTGGAGCATTCGCTGGGATATGGCCTGGGCAGGGCAGACAAGGATTCCGACTGGCGCGACGGTTCTGACAAGCTGCGTGGCATGGGCACGATCAATGCCACACTCAACACCGCTATTGCGGCCGGTTGGGCGGTCTCGCCGTGGCTGGTCCTCGAAGCGAAAGCCGTGCTGCCGCTGACAGACAGTCAGGGCGTGAATTATCGCACCTCGGTAACATTAATTCCGCTGCAAAGCCAGCAGGATAGCCTTTCCTTGCAGACGTCCGCGTTGTTTGGGGATGCGCGTTACATGCAAACCTGGTACGGCGTTAGTGCGCGTCAAAGCGTGAAAAGTGGCTATGCGACTTACTCACCGGCAGCGGGATTTTATGGGGTAGAAACCGACCTGACATGGAGTCATCAGTTTACCCAGCATTGGGGCGGCGCGTTAAGTGCGGGCTACACGTGGCTGGACGATCACGCGGCGGACAGTCCCATCGTGTTCAGGCAGAATCAGCTGACCGCAACAGCGGCGGTGACCTATACTTTTTAAGATTTAATGGTGTTTAAGCCCGCACCGCTGTAAGGAAATCCACTACAGCGGGCGGCTTGAGTGAGAAAGATTATTAATGCGGAACTTCAGAGATCTCTTTCACGTCACTTTTATTGATTTGCTGCTTCACGCCATTGGCATCGACGTAACCCAGCAGGCCGGTTTCAGCATCCTGTGGTTTGCCATCGGTGACGATGGTGCGTCCATCATTGGTGTGGATGGCGTACGAGGTACGCGTACATCCGGTTAAAGCGGACAGGGCAATAAGCGCAGTAATAGAAAGCAAAATTGATTTTTTCATTAATCTCTCCAGGCTGTTAAAAGGATATTAATTATCCAGTTCGCTCATGTTGGTAATCTTGTCGCGATTGATCTGCTCAGTTTTACCGGTTTGCGCATCCTTGTAAGAAACAAGGCCCGTGTCACTGTCGATTTGCGGCTTACCAGACGTCACAATCGTGCGTCCGTCGGTGGTCTTAATCGCCTGATTTGAAGAGCAAGCGGTCAATGTCATTGCCATAAAAGTTCCAAGAAATGCCGTTGTCAGTACTGTTTTTTTCATCGTGATGAGTTCCTTTCAGTGGAATAAGTTTTAACTACCTAAATAGCTTAGAACATTTTCCCGAAACAGCCAGAAACCCGGCGCATCTGCGCTGTTTAACCCTACTCAGATGGCGGTTCATGCCGCGCGCTTAGCGGATCTCATTCGCATACATAAAGTGTTCAGTACTAAAACGGTGGTGCGCCAAAATTACCGGCAGGGCACTTTGATCAAACGACACTTCATCAATCACCATCACGGCGTGCGGCAAACTCAGCTCCAGCAGCGCCGCATCCTCTTCATTCGCCAGCGTAGCGGTAATTTGTTCACGCACGGCGGCGACGCGCAGGTCGTAGCGCTCAAACAAATAGCGATAAAGCAGCGGCGGTAACTGATCGGCTGCTGGGAAATCGGCCAGTCGCGCCGAGGGCAGCACCAGCGTTTCATGCATCGCGGCGATGCCCTTCACGCGACGCAAACGCTTCAGCCGGATCACTTCATCGCCCTGACCAATTTGCAGTTTCTCTGCTTCGTCGGCGCTGGCAAGACTCAGTTGATAATCCAGTAATCGGGTATCGGATTGCAGCAATCCGCCGGTTTTATCATGCAGGCGAAAATACTGGAAAAAGTGGCTGAGATTGTGCAGCGGCGCCCAGCCGGTTACCACGGTGCCGGTTTTGCGGCGTCGCATCAGCATGCCTTCCGTGGTCAGCGCCGCCAGCGCTTTGCGCACTGTGCCCACCGACACACCAAACTTCGCCGCCAGGCTATTTTCACTCGGCAAAATCGTGCCTGCGGGCAGTTCACCTTGCAGGATCGATTCGCTGATATGGCGCTTGACCACTTCGTACAGCGGCGCACCTTCACCTTCGCTGAGTCTGGCGAACGGTTGAGCGTGGTTCGCGTCATAGTTTTTTTGCATGTTTCCGATTACCGATTGACCTCAGTCGTTGAATTGCATTATCTATAAACTATATAGAAATACAACAGACGATAATCCTATGATGCAAAATCCACGCTTTAACAACGCATTAGCGATGATTGCTCATGACGGCGCGCAAATGACGGATGACCTTAAACAGATGCTGGAGGTGGATACCTGCTTCCCGCCAGGCAACGGTTATGGCGCATTTGCTGACCTGATGACGCACTTGTTAGCACCGCTGGATTTTCACTTTGCGCGCTTCTCCGTGCCGGAACATTTATGGCAGGCACCGGACGGCAGCGCGTACGGTGAACGCGTCAATTTGCTGGCATCACTTGATGCTGGTGCCGCTGAAAACTGCAATCTCTATTTCCACACCGATACCGTGCCCGCCGGCGATGGCTGGCGTTTTCCAGCGCTCACGCTGACCGCAGCAGATGGCAAGCTGTTTGGGCGTGGCGCGGCAGACATGAAAGGCACCATCGTTGCCGCGATGGCGGCAGTGCGCGCGGCACAGGCGGCGGCCATCCCGCTGCGTTTTAATCCGGTTTTTCTGCTGTGTAGCGATGAAGAGGGCGGCTTGTATCCCGGCATTCGTTATCTGGCGGAACAACAGCTTTTCTCCGGTCACCTGCTCAGTTTCAACGGCGGCGCGGTGCCGCGTATCTGGGCCGGTTGCTTTGGCAGCATCGATCTCAAAGTGATTATCACCGGACGTTCGGCGCACTCCGGCGATCCGGTTAACGGCGTTAATGCTATTGAAGCGGCGCTGCCAATGATGAACGCGCTTTATCAGCTGAAGCTCGAGGTGGAACAACGCACCTCGGCGATGCCTTCTCCGCCGCACTATCACGGCAAACCGCTGACGTCACTGTTAACGCTGGCCGCTGCGCAGGGCGGCAGCAAAGGATCAACCATTCCTGAACGGTTTGAGCTGCTGATTAACCGCCGCTACGCGCCGGAAGAGCGCTTTGACGCGGTGTGGCAGGAGCTGACGCACTGTGTGGAAAGTGCGATGCGCGACAGCCCCGCGCTCGACGTCACGCTGCAAATGATTGGCCATCTGGCGCCGGTCGCTAATCCGGACGGTCCGCACTGGCCGCGCTGGCAGGCGGCGCTGAGTCAGGGTTTTGGCTTCCAACCCAGCGAATTCAAACCCTGGGGATCGTCCACCAGTTCCGATATGGGCTGGGTCCAGCAAGCCGGGATTCAGGAGATTTTACTCGGCGGCCTCGCCCGTCCTGACAACCGCATTCATGCCGCCGATGAGTACACCACGCTGGCAGATGTGATCGCACTTTCGCAGTCCATTCTGGCGTATCTCGCCGATGATTTTCAGCCAATCCAGGGTAATTAACTAATCACGAGGAAGAGAAGATGTGCGCAATGAAAGGGTTAAACCGCAGACAGTTTATCGCCAGTTCTACCGCTCTGACGGGCGCAGCGATGCTGCCCTGGTCGTTCTCGGCCCATGCCGCGCAGGTGGCGAGCGCCACGCCGGGCGGCACGGCGCGTAAAGGCGGTGTGCTGCGCATCAGCGTTGATCAAGCCGTCGGCGTGTTAAATCCACATCAGGTGCGCGTCAACCCGGAATATCTGGTAGCGGAACTGCTGTACAGCGGCTTAACGCGTCTGACGCAGGAGATGAAAGCCGAAGCCGATTTGGCGCAATCCTGGCAGGCCAGCGCCGATCTTAAACAGTGGACGTTTACCCTGCGCCCGAACCTGAAGTTCAGCGACGGTTCCGCGCTGACTTCCGCCGATGTGGTCGCCAGCCTGCAGGCGCTGCTCGATCCGAAAAATGCCTCGCCAGCACTGCATAACATTGGGCCGATTAACGCCGTCAGCGCGCCAGATACCAACACGGTTTTGATTGAAACTGATGCGCCTTACGCCGATTTGCCGGTGATGCTGGCTTATCCGGATGCGAAAATCATCCCCGCCAGTATCGCGCAAGGCCAGTATGACAAGCTGAGCAAAGCCTCGTTCGGCGCCGGTCCTTTCCAGCTGGTCTCCTACGATCCAGAACGCAAAATTGTGGTGAAGCGCAATCCGCATTACTACGATCCGGCGCGTCCCTATCTGGATGGCGTGGAAGTGATGGTCTATCCCGATGGCATCGCGGAGAGTTCCGCGCTGATCTCCGGTGACACCGATCTGATGCTGAGCGCGCAGTCGAGCGAGTTCGCGCGCCTGTCCAAATCTTCCGGCGTGCTGCCGCTGCGTGTGGCCTCCGGTCAGTTCCTCAATGTGAACATGGGCTGCGACCAAAAACCGTTTAACGATGTGCGGGTACGTCAGGCGCTGGCACTGTGCGTTGATCGTCAGGCGTCGGTGGATTTCGTGGCGGATGGCCTGGGTTCACCGGGCAACGACACGCCGATTAACGGCGCGTATCCGTTCTTCGCCAACCTGGCGAAAAAAGCGGTGGATTACAGCAAAGCCAAAGCGCTGCTGGCGGAGGCCGGTTATCCCAACGGGATCGATTTAACACTTATCGCCTCCGACAAACCGGCCACCCGCACGCAGCTGGGCATCGCCCTGCGCGAGATGGCGAAACAGGGCGGTTTCCGCATCAACGTGCAGACCATGGCGCACAGCACCTATCTCGATCAGGTGTGGAAGAAGGGCAACTTCTACGTTGGCTTCTACAACATGCAGCCGACGCCAGACGCGGTGTTCTCGCTGCTCTACACCTCAACCGCATCCTGGAATGAAACGCGCTGGAACAACGCGGAGTTTGATAAAGCGGTAAGTGCGGCGCGTGAAACCCGTGATGAAGCACAGCGCACCACGCTGTATGGCAAAGCGCAGCAGCTGATGCATGACGAAGTGCCATCGGTGATCCCGACCTTCTTCGATCTGCTCGCCGCCAGCCGTGATTATGTCGGCGGATATCATCTGCATCCGCGCGGTGCGGTATTCCGTCTTGACCATATCTGGTTAACCGACAAAGCGCCGAAGCGCGCAGCGTAAGGAGCGAACGTGACAGCAAGTTATCTGCTCAAACGCCTTCTGCTGATGGTTTACACCTTGTTAGTGGTGTCGCTGCTGGTTTTTGGCATCACGCAACTGTTACCGGCCGATGCGGCTGTCACCTTGCTGGGACAAAACGCCACGCCGGAAGCGCTAGCGGCGGTGCGTGAACGTCTGGGGCTGGATGCCCCAGCGTGGCTGCAATATTGGCATTGGCTGACGCAGGCGCTGCAAGGCAACTTTGGCGTATCGATGCGCAATGGCCTTGAAGTGGCGCCGACGCTGCTGACGGCATTATCACGCTCGCTGCTGCTGGCGGTGTGCGCCTTAATCCTGATGCTGATTATCGCCATACCCCTCGGCATCTGGGCGGCGGTGCGCCGTGGCAAAACCGCCGATGTGCTGGTGAGTGTCATCTCCTATATCGGCATCTCCTTCCCGGAGTTCGTCACCGCCACGCTGGTGCTGCTGCTGTTTGCTGATGTCTGGCAGATTTTGCCCGCCACCGGCTATGTGCCGCTCAGTGAGAACGTCGTCAGCGGGATCCAGCACCTGATTCTACCTTCGGTGACCGTGGCGCTGATTCTGGTGGCGCACGTCTCGCGCATGGTGCGCTCAGAAATGGTTGATGTGTTGCATACCGATTACATCCGCGCCGCGTGGCTGAAAGGCTTATCGCGTCGCCGCATTCTCTGGCGACATGCGCTGCGTAACGGCTTGTTGCCGACCATCACTATTGTGGCGCTGGATGTTGGTTATCTGCTGGGCGGCATTGTGGTGGTGGAGGAGATCTTCGCCATTCCCGGCATTGGCCGCGAACTGATTGTCGCCGTGCAGGCGCGCGATCTGCCCACCATTCAGGCTGGCGTGATGATTCTCGCCGCGACCTATTCAGTGGTGAACTTCCTGGCTGATTTGGCCTATGTCACTCTCGATAAGCGGATCTCCTATGCCTGATATGTTGAAACGTTTGCTGCGTTCACCGCAGGGTGCCGCTGGCGTGCTGATTATCTTGCTGGCGCTGCTGATGGTGGTGGGCGGTGCCCACGTCGCGCCTTTTGATCCCGAATCAATTTCTATCCTGACGCGCTATAAGCCGCCCAGCGCGGAACACTGGTTTGGTACCGATCAGATGGGCCGCGATATCTTCAGCCGCGTAATGGTGGGCGCACGCTCAACCATTCTACTGTCGCTGCTGGCGATCGCGCTGGCGATGGTAATCGGTTCGGTGCTCGGTACCGCCAGCGCCTATCTGGGCGGCAAATTTGATGAGTTCATGATGCGCACCATGGATGCGGTGATGGCGATTCCCAGCCTGCTGTTTGCGTTGCTGATTGTCAGCACGCTTGGGCAGAGCAGCATGAACGCGGTGCTGGCGATCACTATCGCCTTTGTGCCGGGCATGGTGCGCATCTCGCGCAGCGTGGCATTGGCGGCCCGCCAGCAGGATTACATCAACGCCGCCATCGCGCGCGGCGAAGCCGGGCACTACATCATTCTGCGAGAAATGCTGCCGAATATTCTGGCGCCGATCATCGTGGAAGCCACCATTCGCGTCGCCTTCGCCATCATGCTGTTTGCCACCCTGAGTTTTCTGGGTTTGGGCGCGCAGCCGCCAGAGCCAGAATGGGGATTGATGGTCTCTGAAGCGCGCGCTTACTTCTTTAATGCGCCGTGGATGATGATGATTCCGGGCCTCGCCATCGCATTGGTCGCCATTGGGTTTAATTTACTGGGTGACGGGCTGCGTGATGTGCTCAACCCAAGGAGCCACTGATGAGTGACAAGCTTACACCGGTGCTGTCGGTGGAAAATTACAGCCTCGATTACGCGTTAGCCAAAGGACATGCGCTACCGGTACTGCGTGACATCAACCTGCAGGTGATGCCCGGCGAAGTGTTGGGGCTGGTGGGCGAATCGGGTTCCGGCAAAACCACGCTCGGCTGGGCGATCATGCGCTGGCTGGCGGGCAATGCGCGCGAGTTGCAGGGCGATATTCGTCTCAACGGCGAGAGCCTGCTGACTTTACCCGTGGCCAAACTGACAGCGCTGCGCGGTGCCAAACTCGGCATGATTTTTCAGGATCCCAGCGCCTCGCTCAATCCCACGCTGACATTGGGTGAGCAGGTCACCGAAGTGTTACGCCGGCATCGTGGTTTATCGGCGCGTGAAGCGCAGGAGATGGGCGAATCGCTGCTGCACGACGTTGAACTTAAAAATCCGGCGCGCATGATGCGCCGCTATCCGCATCAGGTGTCGGGTGGCGAGAAGCAGCGCATCCTGATCGCCACCGCGTTTGCCTGCCAGCCGGACTGCATGATTTTTGATGAGCCAACCACCGCGCTGGATGTGATCAGCTCGGCGCAAATCCTCGATCTGTACGAGCGTTTGCGCGAAGAGACCGGCGTTGCGTCGCTCTACATCTCGCACGATCTGGCGTTGGTGGCCAAAGTGGCTAATCGCGTCTGTGTGCTGGAACAGGGACGCATTGTCGAACAGGCCGACACGCGCAGCCTGTTTAACGCGCCGCAAAACGCCTATACGCGCAAGCTGATTGAGGCGGTACCCAATCCGCAGCACCGGCTGGTGCAGGACGCGCCCGGCAACCAACCGTTACTCGGCCTGAAGCAGCTGACCATCGATTACGGCAAACAAGGTTTTCTTGATCGTCTACTGAAGCGTGAAGGCAATACCACGCGCGCCGCCAATGCGGTTGCGCTCACCGTGCATCAGGGAGAAATTCTCGGCGTGGTTGGTGAATCGGGTTCCGGCAAATCCTCGCTCGGTAAAGCCATTACCGGCCTGGTGCCGTTCAGCGGCGAGCTCGACTTTTGTGGCTACGCGCTGCATGGCCGGGCGCAAATGGATAAAGAGTATCGCCGCCGCGTGCAGATGATTTTCCAGCATCCTGATGCCTCGCTGAATCCGCGCATGACCATTGGCGAAATCATCGCACGGCCACTGCGGTTGTATGGTTTACCCGCAGGTGAAAGCGAGGCGCAGGCGGTCGCGCGCCTGCTGCAGGAAGTGCGTTTGCCGGCGGAGTTTGCGCAGCGTTATCCGCATGCCCTGTCCGGCGGGCAGAAGCAGCGCGTCGCAATCGCCCGTGCCTTTGCCAATCCGCCGGATTTGGTGATTTGTGACGAGATCACCGCCGCGCTCGACGTCTCGGTGCAGGCCACCATTATCGAGCTGCTGCTGGAACTGCGCCGCCGCTACGGCACCGCGTATCTGTTTATTACCCACGATCTCAACCTGATTCGCCAAATCGCCCATCGTGTCGCCGTGATGTATCGCGGTGACGTGGTGGAAGTGCTGCCCGGCGACAACATGACGGCGCTGGCGCAACATCCTTATACCCGTGCACTGCTTGATGCGGTGCATATTCCCGACTTATCCAAGTCCGTTGCATGACGAGAGAAACATGAAGCCTGAACAGTTGATTCATCATATCGATCGCGATTTTTGCCTCTCATTCCTGGCAAAAATGGTGCAGCACAAAAGCTACAGCGCCACCGATGGCGAGCGTGAATTGGCGAAATACATGGCCGCGCAGATGGCGCAGCTGGGCCTGGAAACCGAACTGCAGAACGTGCCCGGCGACAGGCTGAATGCCATCGGACGATTGGCAGGCAGCGGCGGCGGCAAAAGCCTGCTGTTCAACGGACATCTGGATACCAATCCAGTCACCGAAGGCTGGACCGTCGATCCCTGGGAAGGAAAAATCGACGAACAGTTTATCTACGGTATTGGCGTTTCGAACATGAAAGCGGGCGATGCCGCCTATTTTTGCGCGTTGAAAACACTGATTGATGCCGGTGTAAAGCTGAAAGGCGATGTGATTTTGACCTATGTGGTGGGTGAGTTGCAGGGCGGCATTGGTACGCTGGCGGCGATTGAGCAAGGTGTGCGCGCCGACTACTTCATCAATGCCGAACCCACCGATCTGCAAGCGCTGACCATGCACGCCGGTTCGCTGATGTTTACTATTGAGCTCACTGGCGATACGCGGCATCTGTCAAAACGGGAAGAAGCGGTGGATGCGATCAGCGCCGCCGTCGAGCTGATCCCGCAGATTAACGGCATAACCTTTAGCGGCGCGAAAACCGCTGAGCATCGCAAGATTAATCGTGGGCATATCGGTACCGTGCATGGCGCGTTAGGCCGCGATCTGGAAGAGTGGCGACCGCCGCAGGTGGCTGACTTTGTGCGCTTAAAAGGCTCGGCACGTTTCGCGCCAGGACAAACGGTGGAAGGTGTGCTCGCTGATCTGCAGGCGCTGCTGAATGCCTTATGCCAACGCTATCCGGGCCTGAAAGCCGAGCTTTATGATGATGGCATTCGTGATAAACCCACCATGTTACCGTTCGAAGTGTCACCGGAGTCCGCCATCGTCAAAGCGGTGAATCGCGGCTGGAAAACCGTGCGCGGCACCGAACAGCCCACCGGCGTGATCACGCCTCCGGCGTTCTTCGGCACCGATGCGGCACATCTCTATCAGCATGCGGGCATGGAAGGGATCGTCTGTGGGCCAGGCGGCAAATACAACACCATGCCGGATGAGCGCGTTGAAATCAGTGAATTCCTCGACATGGTGCGCATCTATCTGCTGGCCATTCTGGAGATTTGCCAGCCGGTTGAGGCCGCGTAATGCAGGTTTAAGCGCTTATGCGTCTGCGTGCTGCCGCTATGGAAACGCGCGATACATCGCGTAATGCTTGTAAGTTAAGCCAACGACGAGTGCGCAGGCCGGGGGCCACTTTTGGTCCGGCGGTCCTCGCGCCGCGAGAGCGGTACCTTCACTTCGCTCGTTTGCCTGACGGACCGGCGGAGACGGGACTTCCTTGTCCCGGCTCCGCCTTTCGCCCGCGTCCTGCGGGCTCTCCTGGCATCCTCGCTTCGTTCAGCGCTGCGGATTGCCGGTCCAAAAGCGTCCCCGGCCTGCTCGGAAGCTTCAGTGAGTGCTGCTAAAAAGGGCTCATTTGCCGCAGCAGATGTGGCAGCGCCCGCACCAGATTAAAAGCAAAATGCTTGCTTAACTGACAAGCATTACGCGATACATCGCGACGCTACGGTATGTGCGGTTATTAATTTGAGAGCTAATCGGATTTAGCATGACGCAGACGTTGAACTGATTGATTAAGCATTCACCTGCAATACCACGTAGCAATGAATTGCCTGTGTATTCAGGTGCGCATTCCGGTGTTAGTGAATCATTAATTTAAATAACTACCGCAACTGACTATCCTTACTTCCGCGGCGGTTATAACCGCTGATCGCCGCCTGTTTTTTATCGATCTTGCTCTGGCAATTCACGCAGTAACGCACGCCAGCCAATGCTGCGCGACGCGCTTCCGGGATCGGTTCGCCGCACTCGTCGCAAAATTCAGCACTTTCACCGTGCCCGAGATTTTCACGAGCGCGGGCCACCGCATCATCTACCGTGGCATCAATTTGTTTGTGCACCGCACCGTCTTCTGACCAACCGCCAGCCATACTTCACCTCCGCAAATACTCATGCTCTGAGTATAAGACATGACGTGATTTATGCCGGGCAGCTCAAATTTTCACGCGTATTTAACATGGTTGACACATCATCGCGCCCCATCCTAGACTGCGGCTTGTTCCAAGGGGTGCTCTGTTAAGGGGCTGAGATTCTACCGGCTGGCGTGTATGCGCGGGCAACGTAGTGACCCTCCGAACCTGATCCGGCTAATACCGGCGTAGGGATGCGGAACCGCAGGGCGATATCGCGCCCTGATTCCCTCTTTGTGCTTTGTAGCGGACAGTTCGCGCTCTTCAGGCGTTGCCTGAGAGTCTCTGCGCAATCGCAAAGGTGGCGACGCACATGAACGAAACACACATCATCCAGGCTCTGCTGACATTCCTGCAGCGCGAAGATAGCTCAGACGACGACTTCAACCAGCTGGCCCTCGAAATCTTCGCTTATCAGTTCACACACAATTCCCCTTATCGCCGCTTCGCCACTCAGCGCGGACGCACGCCGCTGACGGTGAAAAACTGGCGCAACATTCCCGCCATCCCGATTAATGCCTTCAAAGATCTGACGCTCAGCTGCCGTCCCACCGAACAAATAGCCGAGATCTTCATGACCAGCGGCACCACCGGCACGGTAAAAGGGCGCAGTTACCATTCGACGCTGGAGGTGTGGAAAAAATCGATGCTGCTCAATTTCCGCCGTCGCTTTATGGCGGGCCGCGATCGCATCCGCATGGGCATTTTGTTCCCGAATACCGTGGCGATGCCGAACTCCTCGCTGGCGACCTATCTTGATTTGGCGATGAAGGAGTGTGGCACGCCGGACAGTGAAGTGATGGTGGGCGAACATGGCCTCGAAACCAGTCGTCTGTTCAGTGCGCTGGAACAGGCCGAAGCGGGTGGCGAACCCTACGCGTTGCTGGGCGCCAGTTACAGCTTTGTGCCTCTGCTGGATGACATGCAGCGCCAAAAACGCCGCTTCGCGCTGCCGGCAGGCAGTCGCATTCTCGATACCGGCGGTTTCAAAGGCCAGTCGCGCGAGATGGGCGCGGAAGAATTCTACGCTTCGCTCTCTCATGCCTTCGGCATTCCGCGTTCCCACTGCATCAACATGTACGGCATGACGGAAATCAGCACGCAGTTTTATGACGCGGGCAATGAGCGCTGCCCGCCGGTGAAATCCGGGCCGCACTGGATCCGCACGCTTGTGGTCAATCCGCTTACCGGTGATGATGTGCCGGACGGCGAGGTTGGCGTGCTAGTGCATCACGATCTGGCACATTTCAACTCGGTGTCTGCGTTGTTAACGGAAGATGCGGGCGTGAGGGTGCCCGGCGGATTCAATCTGCTGGGACGTGCGACCGGCGCTGATGCCAAAGGCTGTTCGCTGACCATGGAAGCGTTTCTCGCCAGCGCGCAGGCACAGTCGTGAAAGAAATTGCCGGACATCTGCCGGGCCTCTCCGCTGACGAAGTGCATTGGCACACGCTGAGTTTCAATCATCGTGGCGAAAGCCTCGAGGTTTGCGTTCCGCAACTTGATGACGCGCAGATAAAGGCGCTCGCAGCGCGCATCCGCACCAACGCCCGCGCTTATCTCCAGCAGCTGAGCGTGGCGCAGATCATGGGCATCATTGATGAAGCGGTGGCGCGACTGCTCGATCGTCATCATCCAGTGCGCATCAAGGCCGAAAAGCTGCTGCCCATCGTCACCGGTTACGATGCCGAGATGGTGCGGCCTGGCCTTACCGGCTATCTGAAAACCTTTCGTCAACCGCAGTTAAAGCGCTTTCTAGCGGAGGATTTCGCCGATGCGCAGATGCTCGACGATTTTCAGCCGCGCCCCAAAGGCGGCTTTGCGCGCGCATTTGGCCCGCAATTGTTAATGCATATCTGGGCGGGCAACGTGCCGGGCTTGCCGCTGTGGAGTTTGATTTGCGGTCTGCTGGTTAAGGCGGGAACCATCGGTAAACTGCCAGGTAATGAGCCGCTGATGGCAAGCTGGTTCGCGCAGTTGCTGGCGGAGATCGATCCTAAACTGGGCGAATGTATCGCGGTGGTGTGGTGGAAAGGCGGCGATGCGCAAACCGAACTAACGTGGCTGCGTCAGCCCGATGCGCTGGTGGCTTATGGCGGAAATTCAACGCTGGCGGCGATCCAACAGCGTTTGCCAGTTACCACGCGCTTTCTGCCGCACGGCCATAAAATCAGCTTCGGAATGGTGGCGCGTTCGGCGCTGAATGTACGGCAAGGCGCGGAGCTGGCGCGTCGCGTGGCTTACGACGTGATGCGTTACGACCAGGCCGGTTGTTACTCGCCGCAAATGCTGTTTGTCGAGCGCGGCGGCAAGGTGTCGCCGGATGAGTTCGCCAGCTACATCGCCCATGAACTCGCCGCGCTGGCGCACAAACATCCGCGCCGTCCGCTGGCGAGCGAAGAGATCAACAGCATTGCCGCGTGGCGTAATGGCGAGGAGATTCGGGCGCTGGGCGGCGATCGTAGGCTTTACGGCGAGGCGGCAGACAATTGGGCGGTGGTGAGCGTTGATCATGCGGAGCCTTTATCGCCGGCGGCATTGGGCCGTACGTTGAAAGTGGTGTGCGTGGATGCGCTGGAGGAGGTGGTCGATTTGGTGGCGCAGCAGCGGCATTTTCTGCAAACCGCAGGCGTGGCGGCCGCGCCGCAGGCGTTGTTCGGCATTTCGGCTCTGCTCGGGCAAGTGGGCGTTACGCGCATCGCGGCGTTCGGCAATATGACCTCGCCGGAAGCGGGCTGGCATCACGATGGACGCTTTAGTTTGCTCGATCTGGTGACCATCACGGAGATCGAGCAGGGCGCAGAAGCGGCCGCCGAGCGTTACGCACCGTATGCGGAGTGACGCGATAACAGATCGCACATACCGTAGCGGCTAATTTATAGCGCATCAATCAGCTGTGCGCGATAAATCGCGCCGCTGCAGATTTTGCGTGACCATATCAACCTGGAGCCAAAATGAAATTCTCCAATCAAACAGTTCTGGTGACCGGCGCAAGTCGCGGCATTGGTGCGGCGATCGCTAAAGCCTTCGCCGCAGAAGGCGCGTTTGTGGTGGTGAACTATCTGCGCAATGAAGCTGCTGCTGCGGGCGTGGTTGAGGAGTGCCGCGCATTGGGCGGCGATGCGCTGGCTATTGCCGCAGATGTCACCTGTGAGCATCAGGTCAACGCGATGATGGAGCAGATCGTCAACGCCACCGGTCGCCTCGATGCCGTGATCAACAACGCTTTCGCACCCTACGTTTTCGACACTGAAAATCGTTCACGTTTCTGGGAAACGTCGTGGTCGGGCTATCAGTCACAGTTCGATGGCGCGGTAAAAGCCGCCTATAACGTTTGCCAGGCGGCGCTGCCTTCAATGCGTGCGCGCGTGCGCGGCAGTATCGTTAATCTCACCAGCGATCTGGTGGCGCGTCCTTCAGTGCCTTACCACGATTACATCACCGCGAAAGCGGCATTGACCGGCTTTAGCCGCACGCTGGCGACGGAGCTGGGCCCGCTAGGGATCCGTGTAAACTGCGTGGCGCCCGGCCTGGTGTATCCCACCGATGCCAGCCAGGCAACGCGCGAAGCGGTGCGCGATTTCCTCACCGCGCAAACCCCGCTGCGGCGCATCGCGCGACCGGAAGATGTCACCGGCCCGGTGCTGTTTCTGGCCTCCGACTGGAGCGAATTTGTCACCGGGCAAACGTTGTACGTTGATGGCGGATTAGTGATGAATTGAACCGTACGGTTGCCATTAATTCATGGCGACCGTTCCGCATTAATAAGCTTAAGACGAATGATATACATCTCTACGCAATCACGGATTAAATAATAGATATTTCACACGCTATCGCCTCTCAGTATTTTCTTTACTGAAATGAGTAAAACACACAATTAAGTGAGAATTTATACATCCTTATTTTATGAATAAGGATCACGTCTGGCTAAATTTCAGCTTCCCTGAGTTATACCATTACCCTATAGTTTTCGTGGTTAACGGAGGAAATTTCAGGGATATACATGTATCACAGTGATGCGGTCATAAAGCAGCTTCAGGCGCAAAGGATTCTGGCAGAAAAGCTCGACAACGCCGTTTCCGGCGTTATTGATGCAGTTTCCGATCAGGTCAGTAAGATTAATAAAGGGGCGACGCGGCTTTCATTTTATACATCGTGCTTTACTGATGAGTATTATGATGTTTGTAAAAAACAGGCGCTTGAGGATAATCGATTCCTGATGGGGGTAGCGCAGTTAGTAAAAGAGCGAAATATTGTTTTCTCACTGCTAAAAACATACTTAGATTATCAACTGCAAAACAGAAACTTCCGGCAGCTTGAAGTAATAAAAATGCATCTTATGCGGGCTAACATCCATATCGCTGCAAGTACACTCACTTCATCTTCGTTTAGTCTGGGCGCAACTCTTGCGGTCGTAGCGGGACTTAACATTACGCTACCTATTGGAAGGAACATTGGACAAGTCGTTGGGGTTGTGGCTGGTGGCTTGGGAATATATGGTGTAGTTCAGAATGCAGCAGACAGCGCGAAGCGCCTGCAGTTAATGCATCCGCCTTATTATCACGCATTATATGTTCGTGAGCTCGAAATGATGTATTTCCTTGTTGAAACTTCATTAATACGTGCAGGCGCACTTAAAAACGAATGGCTATCAGATTATGAGATCGCTGCAGTTTTAATGAAATTGATGGGGAAAACATGAAGAGATTTTTAAAACGGTGGTTAATTACTGAAGGAAAGTTTTTGCTATGTATTTATGGCCCGGTAATTACTACTTTAATATTTGGAGTGTTAAAGGTAATTTATTATCCAGATAGTGGAATGTTGAGCGTAGGGGTGTTTTATTTGTGCGCTCTGACATTCTTTATTTATAAGTTTCGTTAATTTAAAGGATTAAATATGTCAATTCCAGCACATATCTGGTTAGAAGATGAAAGCGGATCGCCAATTGTGGGTTCGTGCATGATGCCGACCAGACTCGGTTCGATAGAGCTCAATTCGGTCATGCACAATATTACCATCCCGGTGGATCCGCACACTGGAAAGCTGACAGCCACACGCATTCATGCACCGATATCCGTTCAAAAGGAGTTTGATAGAACAACGCCGGTGCTGTTTCGTGCATTGTGTCAGGCCAGAACGCTGAAGTCAGCAACCATCAAGATGTACCGAATTAACGAAGCGGGTATTGAGGTTGAGTATTTTAATATCCACCTGGATAACGTCAAAATCTCCAGCATTTCACCGGCTCTGCTGCCAAACGGCCAGACCAGCACGCATCTGGAAAATATTGAGCTACGATATGAAACGATCACATGGAAATACGTGGACGGAAATATTGTGTTTAAGGATGGATGGAATGAGAGGATGATTGCTTAGCTTCTGGCTAAGATTGCTGACGCTGAGGATCAGAAATACATGAACAAAATAATATTGCTTAAAGACGATATAACCAAAGTCCCAGTGGAAGCCATTGTAAACGCCGCCAACACCTCCTTGCTGGGCGGCGGCGGAGTTGATGGCGCCATCCATCGTGCGGGCGGGCCGGCGATTTTGGCTGAGTGTCAGCAAATCAGGAATCGACAAGGTGGCTGCAAAGTCGGAAATGCAGTGATCACCACGGCGGGTGATTTGCCAGCAAAATATGTCATTCACACCGTTGGTCCACACTGGCATGACGGGCAACATGACGAAGAAACGCTGTTGAAAAATGCCTATCTGAGCTGTTTTAAACTGGTAAAAGAATACGGCATTCAAACCGTTTCGTTTCCTAATATTAGCACTGGTATATACAGATTTCCGAAAGTGCTGGCGGCTGAAATCGCACTAGCCGTGATTGATCAGTGTTTGCGTGAGAACGCCAATCTCGAGCAAGTCAATTTGGTCTGCTTTGATGAGGAAAATTACGACCTGTATTCAAAAATGCTTGGGCAATAAAGTTCTGTATAATTTCATTCAGCCGCACTCGAATAACGATATATTTACGGTTGGCTAAACAACATTGATGGCTATCTTATCGCCATCTTAAGCCGGGAAAAATGGCAATTTTTTACCCTTACTCAATAATCAAAAGGAATGGTTAATAACATGGGGTTTAGATTTCGAAAATCGATAAGCATTATTCCCGGTGTAAGGATGAACCTGAGCTCCTCGGGTGCGAGTATGAGTGTTGGGCCGCGAGGGGCATCCGTTTCGTTCGGCAAACGCGGTACTTATGCCAATCTGGGACTTCCAGGGACGGGATTGAGCTATCGAACTCGTTTAGATCGAGCAAGTGCAGCGAGCAGAAAACGCAATGCTTCTCGACAAGAGGATCCCTATTTACGGCAAGAGCTTGAGCAAGAGGTGGAAGCGCTTAATCAGGCTGTAGACGATATTGTGAATATCTATCTACTTACACCTGATCCTCGTACGGGGCATTCCTACTCCGAGCTCGAAGCGCATTATCGGCAGTTGATGTTGCAGCCCTACAATGTGCCTGCACCTGTCCGTCCCGAAAAGCCCGTTCCTCTTATTGCACCTGAACAACCTGAAGACAATCAAGGTCGTGGTCTTATTGGACGAATATTTGAATCAGCTTCTGCTCGCCAGGATCGGCAAACACGTAATATTGAGCAATGGCAACGAGAAGTAAAAGAGTGCGAACAGGAAAACGAACTTTCTCTGAAGCGATATCAGGCGATGCGTCAGCGCTGGGCGGAGCTATACGCTAACTGGAAATTCGATGCGGCTGAACATGAAAAGAAGATTGCAAGCAAGTTGGCAAATATTGAATCGCAATTCGCCACCGATAACAGCTATTTCGAATCACTTCTGTCCAAAGTCATTCAAGCTGCAGACTGGCCACGCGAGACGCTGGTGTCGTTTCAGGTGAATGCCTCCACATCTGAAATTCTCATTGAAGTAGATTTGCCAGAATATGAAATGCTGCCTACTTCATCAGTACGGGTGAATGCCCGTGGAACAGAGATTATTGAAAAAGAGTTGTCACAAAAGGCGATGCGAGAACGTTATGCTTTGCATGTGCACGGTATCGTATTGCGGCTGGCTGGTATGGCTTTTTGCGCGCTGCCATTTAATACCGTTATCATTAGCGGCTTTACTCAGCGAATCAGTAAACAGACCGGGCACTTAAATGATGAATACATCCTATCCTCACGTATTGAACGTTATTTATTTGAACGGCTCAACTTTAGCAATCTGGAAAATGTCAGCCCGATTGACGCTTTTGATAAATTCCAAACACAGCGTCGCATGAGCGCAACATTCATTTTTCAACCCGTTACACCTATTGTTTGAGAAGATGATCGCGGCCTCTACTACTCGGAAACCCTAACCAAATTTGACGCAACCGCATTGATTCAGTCTATATCGGGTGACAAAAGGATCTGTAATAACCCCACACCCATAAAAAAAGCGGCCCTAAGGCCGCCAAAACCCTCAACTGCAGTGAACATTGAGGAAGGAGGATAATAAACGGGTTAGCCTTTCACGCCACCAGCCGTCAGGCCGCTGACCAGCCAGCGCTGGGCCAGCAGGAACACCAGCGTAATCGGAATTGCAGAGAGCACCGCCGCCGCGGCAAAGTCGCCCCACAGATAGTTTTGCGGGTTGAGATATTGCTGCATGCCGACCGCCAGTGTGTAGCTATTCACATCGCGCAGCAGCAGCGACGCGACCGGCACTTCAGTAACCGCAGCGATAAATGCCAGAATAAACACCACCGCCAGAATCGGCACCGAGAGCGGCAACAGCACCAGCCGGAACGCCTGCCACGGCGTGGCGCCATCCAGCGCGGCGGCTTCTTCCAGCGAACCGTCGATGGTTTCGAAATAGCCTTTAATGGTCCAGACGTGCAGGGCGATGCCGCCGAGATAGGCAAAGATCACGCCGCCATGCGTATTCAGGCCGATAAATGGCAGATATTGTCCCAGGCGATCAAACAGCGCATAGAGCGCCACCAGCGACAGCACCGCTGGGAACATCTGGAAAATCAGCATGCCTTTAAGCAGCGTGGCGCGCCCGGCAAAACGCATGCGCGCAAAGGCATACGCGCAGGTGGTAGAAAGCGCCACAATGCCAATCGCGCTGATGGCGGCGATTTTCACCGAGTTCCACAACCACAGCAGCACCGGGAAGGGCGGCGGCGTCACGCGGCCATCGGCGTGCTCCACGCTGAAACCTAACGCCAGCTGCCAGTGTTCCCAGGAAATCTGCTCCGGGATCAGCGAGCCGGTGGCGAAGTTACCGGCGCGCAGTGAGATAGCGAACACCATCAGCAGCGGAAACAGAATTCCCGCAATAAACGTCAGCAACAGCAGATGCGTCATCAACAGACGCAGCTTTTGCGATTTGGGTTGCACCATAGCCATAACGTCTCCTTAATCGAATTTCATCCGCACGGCTTTAAGATTGATCACCGCCAGCGCGCCTACCAGCAGGAAGATCAGCGTGGCAATCGCCGCCGCCAGACCAAAGTCCTGTCCGCCGCCACCTTCAAACGCAATGCGCCAGGTGTAATTGACCAGCAAATCGGTGTAACCCGCTGGCGTGGTAGTGCCGATACGATCCGGTCCGCCGTTGGTTAGCAGCTGCACCAGCACAAAGTTATTAAAGTTAAAGGCGAAGCTGGCAATCATTAGCGGCATCAGCGGCTTCAACAGCAGCGGCAGGGTAATCAGAAAGAAGTTCTGCAGCGGCCCGGCGCCGTCCATCGCCGAAGCTTCATAAAGATCGTCCGGAATCGCTTTCAGCAGCCCCATGCAGAGAATCATCATGTAGGGATAGCCCAGCCAGGTATTCACAATCACCAGCATGGTGCGCGCCAGCGTCGGATCGCTGAACCACGCGGGCTGGAAGCCAAACAGCGCTTTCAGCATCACGTTGATTTCACCGAAGCTCTGGTTAAACAAGCCTTTGAAGATCAATATCGAGATAAACGCGGGCACGGCGTAGGGCAAAATCAGCATCACGCGATACACCGCTTTGCCTTTCAGTGCTTCCCACTGCACTAAGCAAGCCAGCACCATGCCGACCGCCACGGTGAGAATTACCGTCACAAACGAAAACAGCAGCGTCCAGCCAAAGATCGCCAGAAACGGTTTTTGAATCCCTTCATCGGTAAACACGCGAATGAAATTCTTCCAGCCGGTATTCACCGTAAAGCCCGGACTCAGCGCTTCGCCGCTGCTGTTCTGATAGAAACCGCTTTCACGATTGACCTGATAAAGCGCGCCGCTTTGCTGATTTTTCAGGTCGCCGTTGGCTTGCAGCACATACAATGGCCGCGTACCGGAGAACTGACGCAGTGAGCTCATCACAACCAGACGACCATCCGGCAGTTCGGCCTGAATCTGGTTCAGCGCCTGACGATTGGTGGTGACGATGCGCAACGTGGCGCGTTCGCCCGGCGGTGGCGGGGCGCTGGTGAGTTTCAGTTTTTGCGATCCGCCAAAGGCAAACGTCGGCGAAACGAAGGTTTGCCCGTTGGCGGCTTCGGTCAGCACCAGCTGCCAGCGATCGCCCGCCGGGATCAGCGAGAAGTTCAGCGCCGAACCATCCTGATATTGACGGCTCAGCAACACCTGTTGTGCACGTTCCAGCGTCAATTGGTTGGTGCTGCTGTAGTTGGTAAAGGCAATCGCCACGGTACAGGCGAGGGGAAACAGCACGAACAGCGCCATACCGGCGAGTCCGGGATAGACATAGCGCCAGGCGTAAGCGCGACGATTGGCATAAATCCAGATGCCGACGGCGCTGATAATCAGCGTCACCAGCGCAAACAGATATTCACCTTTTGCATACATCAGCACGAGCAGATAGCCGACCAGCAGACAGCAGATACCGAGAAAAAGAGCCTTCAGCACGGCGCTGAACCGTGCTGTTTTCGGTTTTCCTGACATGATGCGGTTTTCCTTAACAGCCAGTAACGAGCCGGATTGCGCCGGCTCTGGTAGAGAGGATTACTTGTTGAGTCGTGCCTGCGCATCTTTCAGCGCCGCATCAACGCTTTGACGTCCGCTCAACGCATTCAACGTGGCGGTGCGCATCGCGTACCAGAAGGCAGCCATTTGCGGAATGTTCGGCATGATGTCGCCGTTGCGCGCGTTGGTCATGGTGGCGGCAATACGCTCATCTTTTTCCAGCGTCTGCTGGAACGATTTCAGCGCCACCGCGCCGAGCGGTTTGTCTTTGTTGACCGCATCAAGACCGGCGTCGGTCAGCAGGTAATTTTCCAGGAACTCTTTGGCCAGCTCTTTATTCGGGCTGGCGGCATTGATGCCGGCACTCAGCACGCCGACGAAAGTTTTCGAATTTTTGCCATGCAGCGTGGGCAGCAGCGTGACGCCGTAGTTGATTTTGCTCTTATCGATGTTGCTCCACGCCCACGGCCCGTTAATGGTCATGGCGGTTTGCCCCTTGTTAAAGGCGGCTTCAGCGATGGAGTAATCAGTATCGGCATTCAGCGTTTTGGCCTTCACCTGATCAACAAGGAAGCTCATGCCCGCTTTGGCCCCCGCGTTATCCACGCCGGTATCTTTTACGTCGTAGCGGCCATCGTTGAGTTTAAAGGCATAAGCGCCGCCCGCCGCCAACAGCGGCCAGGTGAAGTACGGCTCCTGCAGGTTAAACATCATGGCGCTCTTGCCCTGCGCGCGCATTTTTTTATCAATGGCGGCAATCTCTTCCCAGCTTTTTGGCGGCTCAGGCAGCAGATCTTTGTTGTAGATCAGGGACAAGGATTCAACCGAAATCGGATAACCGATCAGCTTGCCGTTGAAGCGCACCGCGTCCCAGGTGAAGGGGAAGATTTTCTCCTGGAAGCGCGCATCCGGCGAGATCTCCGCTAACAAGCCTGACTGCGCATAGCCGCCAAAGCGATCGTGCGCCCAGAAGATGATGTCCGGGCCGTCGCCGGTGGCGGCCACCTGCGGATACTTCTCTTCCATTTTGTCCGGATGCTCAACCGTCACTTTGATGCCGGTCTCCTGCTCAAACTTTTTACCCACTTCAGCCAGGCCGTTGTAGCCCTTGTCGCCGTTGATCCAGATGACCAGCTTTCCCTCTTCAATCTTTGCAACGGCAGAAGCTGAAAACAGCACGGCCGTCAGGGCGGAAAGGGCAAGAATGCGTGCACCGGTTTTCATTGTCATAACTCCATCCTGTTAGCGGAAACGGAAATCGTTTTACCTGCCACATTGTGAGTATCTGCCGCCGCTTCTCATCCTCCCCGGCTCTACGCCTGCCCGACAACTGATGTGATCTGCGTTGCAAAACCACCCGGTTATCACGGGCTGGCGCACACAATCGTCGCTCTGCTCTGCGTCATAGCTCACAAAAATGGTTGCCTGCCGCGTTTTATCAGACGCGTCTGCGCGATCTCCTCCTCCCGTCTCCTCCCCCACGCTGCCGCCGTGCGGTGGAGGATGTCGGCGGTTATCTCCTTGCCCATAGTGGTCGCCGGGGTCTGTCCGCCGACTTGCGGACAAGGAATAGCAAGCTGAGAGGAAAGCATCATGTCGAGCGTTACGTTGCGCAGTGTCTCCAAGGTGTGGGGCGAAACCGAGGTGTCGAAAAACATCAGCCTTGAGATCGCTGAAGGCGAGTTCGTGGTTTTTGTCGGACCTTCAGGCTGCGGCAAATCGACGCTGCTGCGCATGATTGCCGGTCTGGAAACCATCACCAGCGGCGATCTGTTTATTGGCGACAAACGCATGAATGAGGTGCCGCCCGCCGAGCGCGGCATCGGCATGGTGTTTCAGTCCTACGCGTTGTATCCCCACCTTTCGGTGGCTGAGAACATGTCGTTCGGCCTGAAGCTGGCCGGCACGCGCAAAGCGGAGATTCAGCAGCGGGTCAATCAGGTGGCGGAAGTGCTGCAGCTGGCGCATCTGCTGGATCGCCGTCCGAAAGCGTTGTCGGGTGGTCAGCGTCAGCGCGTGGCGATTGGCCGTACGCTGGTGGCGGAACCGCGCGTGTTTTTACTTGATGAGCCGCTCTCCAACCTTGACGCGGCGCTGCGCGTGCAGATGCGCATCGAGATCTCACGCCTGCATAAGCGTTTGAAGCGCACCATGATTTACGTCACCCACGATCAGACCGAAGCGATGACGCTGGCCGATAAGATCGTGGTGCTGGATGGCGGCCACGTTGCCCAGGTCGGCAAGCCGCTCGAGCTGTATCACTATCCCGCCAATCGTTTCGTCGCCGGTTTTATCGGCTCACCGCGCATGAATTTCCTACCGGTAAAAGTCACCGCCACCGCCATCGATCAGGTTCAGGTGCGTTTACCCAATACCCAGTTGGTGTGGCTGCCGGTCGACAGCGCCGGTGTGCAGGTGGGCAGCAACATGTCGTTAGGCATTCGTCCCGAACATCTGCTCTCCAGCGATATCGCTGACGTCACCCTCGAAGGCGAGGTGACGGTGGTGGAGCAGTTGGGACACGAAACGCAAATTCACATCCAGATTCCCGCCATTCGTCAAAGCCTGGTTTATCGCCAGGAGGACGTCGTGCTGGTAGAAGAGGGCGCCCTGATGGGCATCGGCCTGCCGCCAGAGCGTTGCCATCTTTTCCGTGAAGATGGCAGCGCCTGTCGCCGGCTACATCAGGAACCCGGTGTTTAGCCCTGCAAAACAATAAAAGCAATGACCTCAGGAGATAGAAAATGTTAACTCTGCGCAAACTCCCTATCGCGGTTGCTATCGCGGCAGGCACGCTCGCTGCCCCGTCGATGGCAGTCGATTTTACCGGCTATGCCCGTTCCGGCATCGGCTGGACCGGCAGCGGCGGGGAACAGCAATGTTTTCAGGCCACCGGCACTCAAAGTAAATACCGTCTGGGCAACGAATGTGAAACCTACGCTGAACTGAAGCTGGGCCAGGAAGTGTGGAAAGAGGGCGATAAGAGCTTCTATTTCGATACCAACGTCGCCTATTCGGTTTCTCAGCAGAATGACTGGGAAGCGACCTCGCCCGCGTTCCGCGAGGCCAACGTCAAGGGCAAAAACCTGATCGAATCGCTGCCGGGTTCCACCATCTGGGCCGGTAAGCGTTTCTACCAGCGTCATGACGTGCATATGATCGACTTCTACTACTGGGATATTTCCGGTCCCGGTGCCGGTCTGGAAGATGTCGATCTCGGCTTTGGCAAACTCTCTTTCGCCGCCACGCGCTCCTCCGAAGCGGGCGGTTCTTACACCTTCTCCAGCGATCAGATTCGTGATTACGCCACCAGCACCGCCAACGACGTGTTTGATGTGCGCCTCGCAGGTCTTGAAACCAACCCGAACGGCGTGCTGGAGCTGGGCGTCGATTATGGCCGCGCCAACGCGCGTGACGGTTATCGCCTGGAAGATAACGCCTCCAAAGATGGCTGGATGTTCACCGCCGAACACACGCAGAGCATGCTGAAGGGCTACAACAAATTCGTGCTGCAGTACGCCACTGATGCGTTGACTTCACAGGGTAAAGGGCTGCCGCAGGGCACCAACATCAACAACAGCGGCAGCATGTATCGCGTACTCGATCACGGTGCAATTAGCCTCGCCGATCGCTGGGATCTGATGTATGTCGCCATGTACCAGAACACCGATCTCGATAACAACCGTGGTACCGAGTGGTACACCGTGGGCGTGCGCCCCATGTACAAATGGACGCCAATCATGAGCACGCTGCTTGAAGTGGGCTACGACAACGTGAAGTCGCAGCAGGTTAACGAGCGCAACGGCCAGTACAAAGTGACGCTGGCGCAACAGTGGCAGGCGGGCGACAGCATCTGGTCGCGTCCGGCGCTGCGTCTGTTCGCGACCTACGCCAAGTGGGATGAGAAATGGGGCTACAGCAAAGACAGCTCAGGTGATTTGACCTCCTTTGCTTCTAACGACAGCAGCGGCAACGGCATTCTGACCAACAGCCGTGGCAACGACGATGAGGTGACATTCGGGGCGCAGATGGAGATTTGGTGGTAATGCTCCCGCATGTGGCTTAACTGAGACGATCTCTTTTCGGCGCGGCGCGCCATTGCCTGGTTCGCGCCGCCGCCTGACAGTTTTTTGAGGTTATACAATGAGAATGAAAAAAACGGTTTTTGCGCTCTGCCTGAGCGCCGCGCTGCTGGCCGGTCAAAGTTTACCGGCGCTCGCGGATGTCAATCTGGTGCCACAGGATCTCTCTGCCGCGCCCACATTCCCTGCCGCCAGCCTGCAAACGCTGAGCTGGCTGCCGGTCGATACCTCCCGCACGCAGGTCACTACGCTGAGCGAGAGCCACAGCAATCTGAATGCAGCGGGCGTGACGGGTTCGGTGGCGGCCTACAGCTTGCCAGCCAATATCGGTGAACTCACCATTACGCTGAGCAGTGAAGTGAAACAAAATCAGGTGTTCGCACCGAATGTGCTGGTGCTGGATGAGAACATGCGTCCGGCGGCCTGGTTCCCGGCGCGCTTTTTCACCTATCAGCAGCCGGGCGTGATGGCGGCTGATAGGCTGGAAGGCGTGATGAAACTGACGCCTGCGCTGGGTCAGCAAAAGATCTATCTGCTGGTATTCACCACCGAGAAGGATTTGACCGAAACCACCACGCTATTGGATCCGGCGAAAGCCTACGCCCGCGGTACCGGCAATGCGGTGCCGGATATTCCCGATCCGATTGCGCAGCACAGCCGCGATGGCACCCTGAAACTGAAAGTGAAAACCAGTTCAGGTTCATCCATTTTGGTTGGACCGCTGTTTGGATCATCGAGTCCTGCGCCGGTAACGGTGGGCAATACGCAGCCGGTTGCGCCGGCGACTTATCGTGCTGCCCCGATTTCGGATGCAAAACCTAAACCGATCATGACGGATACCGAAGGTTACTTTAATCAGAACATCCGCGAGGCGGTTGAGAAGGGCAATATCGATAAGGCGTTGAAGCTGCTGGACGAGGCCGAGCGTTTAGGCTCCACGTCGGCCAGACAGGTGTTTATCAGCAGTGTTAAAGGCAAGGGGTAATCCGCCCCGGCAGTGCTGATTTGTCCCATCTGGTGCGCTTCGGCGCACCTTTTTTATTGGGAGCCAAAGTTCGTAGCGGCGCAATTTATTGCGCAATGCTGTGTCGGAGCACGAAAGTCAAAACAACGCGATGAATCGCGCCGCTACGGATGTGTGCGTTTTTAAGATCGCCTTCCATGGCGACCGCTGTGAATTATTTCACTTTCCGCCGGCGTTGATCGATATCCGCCAACAACGCATTGATCTGCGGGTCGTTAAACATCGCCTCCAGCGAAGCGCTGAGTTTGCGGCGCCAGTTGGGATATTGGCTGGTGGTGCCGGGAATATTCACCGGGGAAGCCATATCCAGCCACTCTTCAGGTTGCAGGCCCAGCAGCGCGCTATTGCTGTCGGCCAGATAACGCTGCATCGCCGCACTTAACGCGCGATCCATTACCTGCGGTTCGGCCTGTTCGGGCAAGCAATTGCTGCGTTGCAGGCTCTTAAACAGCGCGCGGCGCGCGGCTAAGCGTGACTTACTCAGACCGGCAAGAATCTGCTTGTCAGGATAAAGCCCCAACTCGCTGCCCAGCCGTAAATCGTCGCTTTGCCACCAGCCGCGCAGGGTCGGCATATCGTGGGTAGTAGCGACCGCCATCGCCTGACGCGGCCAGCGGGCGGGCGCGCGAAACGCCACTTTGGACGTCTGCTCAAAATAGAGCACTTTGTAGGAGTAAACGCCCGCGTGGTAGAGCTTGCCGATGATCTTCTCCGGCACCGTACCCAAATCCTCACCAATCACCATGCAGTGATGACGCTGGCTCTCCAGCGCCAGAATCGCCAGCAGATCGTCGATGGGATAATGCACATACGCGCCTTCAGCCGCGCTTTCGCCCTGTGGGATCCACCACAGTCGCAGCAGCGCCATCACGTGATCGATGCGCAGCGCGCCGCAGTCGTGCATGTTGGCGCGCAGCAGATCAATCCATGGCTGGTAGGCGCGCGCCTGCATAATCTGCGGATCCATCGGCGGCAATCCCCAGTTCTGTCCCAGCGGACCGAGAATATCCGGCGGGGCGCCGACGCTGGCCTGTAAGCAGTAAAGCTCGCGATCGCTCCAGGTTTCCGCGCCGCCCTGCGCCACGCCCACGGCCAAATCGCGGTATAAGCCAATCGGCATCGCCTGCTGCTGGCACACCGCCCAGCAATCAGCAAACTGGCGCGCGGCCAGCCATTGCAGCCACAGATAAAAGCGCACTTCATAGGTGTGTTCGATGCGGAATGCGCGTACCGCCGCGCTGTTGGGCGACTGCAACGCCGCAGGCCAGGTTGTCCAGTCGTAGCGCTGAGGATCTTCGGCGATCTGCGCAGCGTGCAGCGCATCAAACACGCCCTGATGCAGCAGACTTTCACCGCCTTGCTGCATAAAACATTCAAAGGCGACAACCAGGTCATCATCCGCACCGCGCTGCCTGAACTGCTGCCAGGCGAGACGCAGCGCCTCCAGCTTGAGGTGAGTAACCGCTGAGTAATCGACCCACTCAGCGTCCCGCGCCGCCTGTAACGCCTGCTGCGTGCTGGTCGCCTGCCACCAGCGTTGCGCTTCTTCACTCAGCGTAAAATCCTCAACGGCGGCGACATCGATATACAGCATGTTGAGCCAGCGCCGCGACGAAGGGCTGTAAGGGCTGGCGCTTTCCGGCGTTGCCGGAAACAGCGCATGCAGCGGGTTCAGCCCAATACAGGCACCGCCGCGCTGCGCAACCTCAACCAGCATCTGCTTTAAGTCGCTAAAGTCACCGATTCCCCAGTTGGACGCCGACCGCAACGTATAAAGTTGAATGCAGGCGCCCCACAGCGATTGCCCTTGCTGGATGGCTGGCGGCTCGTAACATCGCACGGGCGCGACAATAATCCGACAGTGAAATGCCTGTTGCTGGGCGCTAAAGCTGAGCTGGTGATAACCCAAAGGCAGTCCAGGCAAAGCGATCGGTTGGTTGGCGATAGCGCGCCCTTGCCAGCGTTCGCCCTGTTCCGCGATCAGCTGCCATTCGCCTGTTATGCCGGGCGCAGGCAGCACAATCTCCGCGTGTTCTTCCTGCACGATCAATACCTGCGGCAGCGGCGAAGCGTGCGGTTGCGTGGGATGCATCGCCGCCAGCAAACGCTGGCGGGTAACGGCAGAAACCGATTGCAGCTGGCCGTGGGCGTCGATGTATTCGCTGGCGATTTCGGCGGTTGGCGTGATAGTGCTGTTCATCGCGCGGCCTGCCAGATGCGTTGCTGATAGTCGCGGATGGCGCGATCGGCGCTGAACATGCCGCAGCGCGCGGTGTTGAGAATCGCGGCGCGCGTCCAGCCATGCTGATCGGCCCACAAGGTTTCTGCCTGTGCCTGCGCGTTGAGATAGTGACGAAAATCGGCCAGCACCAAATAAGGATCGCCGCCTTTGGCGCTCAGGCTGTGCAGCAGCGGCTCGAACGCGGTGACGTCGCCGTCGCTAAAGGTGCCGTCTTCTAACGCTTTCAATGCCCGATCCAGCTGCGCATCTTTTTTGCGCCACGCGTCAGGCGAGTAACCTTCTGCTTGCAACGCGCTGACCTGATCAACGGTATGACCAAAGATAAAGATATTGTCGCGCCCAACCTGCTCAGCGATCTCCACATTGGCGCCATCCAGCGTGCCGATGGTTAAGGCGCCGTTCAGCGCCAGCTTCATGTTGCCGGTGCCGGATGCCTCTTTGCCAGCGGTAGAAATCTGCTCGGAGAGATCCGCCGCCGGAATCAGCCGCTCGGCAACCGTAACGTTGTAATCAGGCACAAACACCACTTTCAGGCGATCGCCAATGCGCGGATCGTTGTTGATGGTGGCCGCCACTTTGTTGATTGCATAGATGATGTTTTTGGCCAGCACGTAACCCGGCGCGGCCTTGGCACCAAACAGCACCACGCGCGGCGTCAGGTTGGCCTGCGGATCGCTCACCAGCGTTTGCCACAGCGCGATAATGTGCAGCAACGCCAGATGCTGACGCTTGTACTCGTGCAGGCGCTTGATCTGTACATCAAACATCGCCTCAGGATTCACCTGGATGCCGGTGCGTTCTGCGATCCATTGCGTCAGCGCAACCTTGTTCTGCTGCTTGATGGCGCGATACTGCGCCTGGAATGCGGCGTGATCGGCGTAAGTTTCTAACGTTTTCAGCTGATCGAGATCGGTGAGCCACGGCTGATCGAGGGTTTGGCTGATCAACGCCGCCAGCGCCGGATTGCACTGATTAATCCAGCGGCGCGGCGTGATGCCGTTGGTGACGTTATGGAATTTCTCCGGCCACAGCGCGTGATATTCCGGGAACAGATCTTTCACCACCAGCTGCGAGTGCAGCGCCGCCACACCGTTCACCGCAAAGCCGCTGGTGACGCAGAGATTAGCCATACGCAGCTGGTTATTGTGTACCAGCGCCAGTTTCGCCCAGGTCGCTTCGTCGCCCGGCCAGCGCGCTTCCACCTGCTTCTTCAACTGAGCATTGAGTTGGGTAACGATCTGCATGTGGCGCGGCAGCAGGGCGCGCACCATGCGCACATCCCAGCACTCCAGCGCTTCAGGCATCAAGGTGTGATTGGTGTACGCAAAGGTGCGCTGGGTAATGTGCCACGCCTCGTCCCAGCTCAGCGCGTGTTCATCCAACAGCAGGCGCATCAGCTCGGGGATCGCCAGCGTGGGATGGGTATCGTTGAGCTGAATCACTTCATGATCCGGCAAGCTGGCAATGCTACGGCCGGCGCGCTGATGACGGCGCAGAATATCCGCCAGCGAGCAAGCGCACTGGAAATACTGCTGCATCAGGCGCAGCTTTTTGCCGTTGTCGTGATTGTCGTTGGGGTAGAGCACTTTAGTGAGTTTTTCAGCTTCAATGCCCGGCTGCTCGGCGCGCAGAAAATCCCCGTTATTGAAGCGCTGCAGATTAAACGGCTGCGCATGTTTCGCCTGCCACAAGCGCAGCGGCTGAGTGACGCCATTCTGATAACCGACCACCGGCAGATCCCAGGCTTCGCCGAGAATTTGCACCGCCGGCTCCCAGCGCGCAACGCCATTATGGGTGCTGACTTTGCCGCCGAGATGCACCGGCACAGTTAACGCCGCGTTATGGTTAAACCACGGATAGCTGTCGCGCTGCCAGTCATCCGGCATCTCCTGTTGCGCACCATCAACAAAGTGCTGGCGGAACAGACCGTACTGATAACTGAGTCCGTAGCCGGTGGCGGGTTGTCCCACGGTTGCCATCGAATCGAGAAAACAGGCGGCGAGCCGGCCCAAACCGCCGTTGCCCAGCGCCGGATCGGTTTCACACGCTTCCACGTCGCTCAGCGTGATATTCCACTCGGCCAGCGCCTCGTTCACCTCGTCATACCAGCCAAGGTTGAGCAGATTGTTGCCGGTCAGTCGGCCAATCAAAAACTCCATCGAGATGTAGTTAACGTGACGCTGCGGCGTGGCCGCTGGTGGCGCAGGCATCTCCGCCAGCATGTCGGCCAGTGCGCCACTCAGCGCCTGCCACCACTGGTTTGGCGTCATCTCTTGCGCATCGTGCAGACCAAAACGTTGCCATTGTCGGGTTAGCGCGTGTTTAAAACGGGTGCGATCAAATTTCATAATCAGTCCTGTCAGGGCGGAGGTGAATGTGCTTCATTCTGCGCGTCAGCCATGACGCGCTCCTCCTCCTGCACCAAATTCAGCGGGGAGGATGAGCGGGGAGGAGAGGCTGAGGGAAATCTTAAAGTGTGACAGGAATGTGATAACCGTCGCTTTTGTTAAGACTGCTTAATGGGTTAGCTTGCATTAGGTAAACGAATATCTGAACGTATGTGACTATTAATTACGAAGCGTAAAATAATGATGCGCCACGTTTAGGGAGAAGCGTTTACCGATGTTAATACCCTCCAAACTTAGCCGACCGGTCCGCCTTGAGAACACGGTTGCGCGCGAGCGCCTGATGCAAAAACTCGGCGCAGCGGGCAATTACCGTTTGGTGTTGGTGACCAGTCCGGCGGGATATGGCAAAACCACGCTGATCTCCCAATGGGCGGCGGGGAAAGCCAATCTGGGCTGGTATTCACTGGATGAGGGCGACAATCAGCCAGAACGCTTCGTCGATTACCTCATCGCGGCTCTGCAGCAGGCAACGCAGGGCGGCTGCGCCTCCAGCGAAGCGCTGGCGCAGAAACGGCAGTACATCAACTTAAATGCGCTGTTCGCTCAACTGTTCAGTGAGCTGGCGGCGTGGCAGCAACCGATTTGGCTGATCATCGATGATTACCATCACATCACTAATCCTGCGATTCACGACGCAATGCGCTTCTTTTTACGTAACCAGCCGGAAAATGTGACGCTGATTTTGCTGTCGCGCAATCTGCCGCAGCTCGGCATTGCCAACCTGCGCGTGCGCGAACAGCTGATTGAGTTAGGTAGCCAGCAGCTGGCGTTTAACCATCACGAAGCCAAACAGTTTTTTGATTGCCGCCTGACAACGCCGCTGGAATCGGAAGAGAGCGGGCGTCTGTGCGATGACGTGGCGGGTTGGGCGACGGCGCTGCAGCTGATCGCGCTCTCGACGCGTCAGGGCGCGAGCTCCGCTCAGGATTCCGCGCGCCGCCTTTCCGGCATTAACGCCAGCCATCTGGCGGATTATCTGGTTGAGGAGGTGCTGAATAACGTGGATAGCGCCACACGACATTTCTTACTGAAAAGCGCGCTGCTGCGATCTATGAACGATACGCTGATCGCCTGCGTAACCGGCGAAGAACAAGGGCAGATGCGGCTGGAAGAGATTGAACGTCAGGGCCTGTTTTTGCAGCGCATGGATAACTCGGGCGAGTGGTTTAGCTATCATCCGCTGTTTGGCAGTTTTTTGCGTCAGCGCTGTCAGTGGGAACTGGCGGCGGAACTGCCTGCGCTGCATCGCGCGGCGGCTGAAAGCTGGATGCGGCTGGGTTTCCCTGGCGAAGCGATCCATCATGCGCTGGCCGCCGGTGATGCGTTGATGCTGCGCGATGTGCTGCTGCAATACGCCTGGACGCTGTTTAATCAGAGCGAACTCACGCTGCTGGAAGATTCTCTCAAGGCACTGCCATGGGAGATTCTGCTGGAAAATCCAAAGTTAGTGCTGTTACAGGCGTGGCTGATGCAAAGCCAGCACCGGTTTTCCGAGGTGAGCAGTTTGCTCACGCGTTTTGAGCACTCCTGCAGCGAACAGATTGATGATGTGCTGCGCGGCGAATTCAACGCGCTGCTGGCACAGGTTTCGATAAATGACGGTAACGCCGAAGAAGCCGAGCGGCTGGCGTTGCTGGCGCTCGGTGCGCTGCCGGAAAGCCGTCAATACAGCTGCATCGTAGCGACGTCGGTATTGGGCGAAGTGATGCACTGCAAAGGCGAGCTGAGCAGTTCGCTGAAGCTGATGCGCCAGACCGAGCAGATGGCGCGCCGTGAGGAAGCGTGGAATTACGCGTTGTGGAGTCTGATTCAGCAGAGTGAGATTCTCTTTGCGCAGGGGTTTTTACAGTCCGCATATGAGATACAGGAGCGGGCATTTGTGCTGGTGAAAGAGCAGCATCTGACACAGTTCCCGATGCATGAATTCCTGCTGCGAATTCGCGCTCAACTGTTGTGGGCGTGGGGCCGGCTTGACGAAGCAGAACAGGCGGCGCGCGAAGGGATAAAAGTGCTGAAAGGCTATCAGCCGCAGCAGCAGATTCAGTGCCTCGGTTTGCTGGTGCAGTGTTCGCTGGCGCGCGGCAATCTCGATAATGCGCGCAGCCACCTGAGTCGGTTGGAGAATCTGCTTAACAACGGATCGCTGCACAGCGACTGGATCGCCAATGCCGATAAGGTGAGAGTGATTTTTTGGCAGATGACCGGCGACAGCCAAAGCGCCAGTAGCTGGATGCGCCAGACGGTGAAACCGGAATTTGCCAACAATCATTTCCTGCAAGGCCAGTGGCGCAATGTCGCGCGCGCGCAGATCTTGCTGGGAAATATGAGCCAGGCCGAAGTGGTGCTCGATGAGCTGAATGACAATGCGCGCGCGCTGAATCTGATGAGCGATATGAATCGCAATCTGCTGCTGCTAAATCAGATTTACTGGCAAACTCAGCGCAAAGCAGAAGCGCAGCAGGCGCTGACCGAAGCGCTGAAACTGGCGCGCAGCACCGGTTTCGTCAGCCATTTTGTGATTGAAGGTGAAGCGATGGCGCAGCAGCTGCGTCAGCTGATTCAGCTCAACACGCTGGATGAACTCGATAATCATCGTGCCAGACGCATTCTCAGCGAGATTAATAAATATCATCGCCATAAGTTTGCCCATTTTGACGAAGGCTTTGTTAGCCGCCTGATTAATCATCCCGATGTGCCGGAGCTGATCCGCACCAGCCCGCTAACCCAACGTGAATGGCAGGTTTTGGGGCTGATCTATTCGGGATACAGCAACGACCAAATTGCTGGCGAGCTGGATGTCGCTGCTACCACCATCAAAACGCATATCCGCAATCTGTACCAAAAATTGGGCGTAACGCACCGCGCGGAAGCGATGAATCAGGCGCAGTCGATGCTGCGGATGATGGGGTATGTGTAACGGAGCAGCGGTGAAATACGTGTTAATCGGTCAACTCTAATGACGTAATACCGATCAGTTAAGCGCTGAATCAAATCGCCGCACCTTCCGTAGTGGCGCGATTTATCGCGCAATAAATTGCGCCGCTACAATGCGTGCTTTCGGTAATTAGGGTTTTTCATGTCTTAACTGACAAGCATTACGCCATAAATGGCAACCTTGCGAAAAACCGCGCCAAAACAATATAGTGCGCGCATTAATGCCCACCTGGATATAGAGGAAATCATGGTTTCATAAGTTTATTTCTCTGGCGCACCACTCATCGCGGGTTATTTCCCACAATTCATAATCGAGAACACCCGCGACATACTCTTTTTTGCCGGTTTCTATCAGACGCATGCCGGATTTACGTGAGATCTTCACTGAGCCTGTATTCACCGCCGCTTTTGGCACACGTAATACTTCGCGACCCAGCGTTTTAAACCAGAAATCATTCACGGCGTTGCACGCTTCACTCATATAGCCACATTGCTGCCACTCAGGTATTAACCAGAATCCGCGGTTATCATTTTCTGCATCGCGCAGTTCGATCAGACCGATTAATTCCTCAGGCTTCTCCTGACGTCTGATACTCCAGCACCAGCCTCGACCTTCCTTAACGGCGGGCAACACCACGTTATCAACGTAATTCTGTGCGGCACCTTCAGGATAAGGCCAGGGCACGGCAGCATTGAGATAACGCACGATCTCCCAGCGCGGAAAGGCGATTTGCATCGCCTGCCCATCACCGCTTTCCAGAGGTTTCAGGATTAATCGTTGCGTTTTGATTTCTGGCGTCATAGTTCCTCCATTTAGCACGTCATCGTCAATTAAGGATTGTCCCTGTTATCCAGCCGTAATTGCATGAATGTCAGATCCAGCCAGCGGTGAAATTTCGTTCCTACCTGATGAATCTGTCCGGCGTCGGTAAATCCTAACTTACGATGTAACGCGATTGAAGGTGTGTTTTCAGATTCAATACCCGCCACCATCACGTGTTTTCCCTGCGTGGTTGCGTACGTGATAAGTGACCGCATTAAGGCTAATCCAATACCTTTCCCCTGAGCGGCATTATGGACATAGACCGAATGTTCGACCGTATAACGGTATCCATCCCAGGGACGCCAGTCACCATAGGAAGCGTAACCGAGCGCGATATCCTCTTCATTTACGGCGACCAGAACCGGGAATCCAGCTGATTGCCGATCCAAGAGCCATTTGATTCGGTTTGCAATATCTACCGTTTTATCGTTCCAGATGGCTGTGCTGTTCAGCACTGCATCGTTATAAATATCCGTGATTACTGGTGCATCTTTTTCAACTGCCGAACGTATGTTCACCATAGACACCTCGCTTGTATGCCACTAAAGTAGACCCTCCGTACACTATCTTATATATCTACTATGTCAGACGAAAAATCCACTAAAGAAGATGATTTAAACGCGCGAATTGGCAAAAAAGTGAAAGCTGAAAGGGAAAAGCGCAGTTGGTCACTGACCGAATTGGCTGAGCAGTCTGGCGTTTCACGGGCGATGATCCATAAAATTGAACGTGGCGAAAGCAGTCCTACGGCGACGTTGCTGGCACGTTTGGCGGGTTCGTTTGATATGAGCATGTCGCAATTGATCGCGTTGAGCGAAGTGCAGACTGGCACATTACTGAAACAGCATCAGCAACCGATTTGGCAGGATCCTGAGACGGGATATATCCGACGACATGTGTCGCCGGGGCAAATACCGCTCGATCTTGTCAGTATAGAATTGCCGCCCGGCGTTAGCGTGCCGATGCCGGTAATTTCCTATCTGTCGCGCCGTCAGCTTATCTGGATTTTAGAGGGCGAACTGAGTTTTCATGAAGGCGAAAAAATCTTTGAAATGCAGACGGGTGATTGTCTTGAACTGGGTGATCCCGCCGACTGTATTTTCAGGAATGACTCGGAACAACCTTGTCGCTATGCGGTGATAGTACTCAAATAAGGTCAGCAGCAGTTGAACATCCATGTTTAATGGACCTAAAACTGCCGCCTGGATTGTGCTTTAATGCGCGCACCAGTTCCTGAGCGAATTAATTCCGCCATCTGGTGAGGTAAAGCCAGCGCAGCCTAATATCGAGTCGAATAACTTCTCATGGAATACCGGCGTTTTGTTGTTCTGCAGTTGCTGCAGTTTGGCAAATGACGCTTTGTTATTACTGTCACTTAAAAACTTATCGGATGCCCAAACCATAATTGGCACCGTGCGCTGCGCCATCGGCGCATGATCGCGTGGCGTGCCGTGGAAATGCAGATTGTCGGAAATCGATTCTCCGTGATCGGAGGCATAAAACACGATGGCATTTTTATCTTTCAGGCTATCGAACGTCTGCTTAAGAAAATAATCGGTATACAAAAGACTATTATCGTAGGAGTTGATCATCTCCTGCGTGCTACAGGCATCATCAATACCCTGACATTCCGGCTTATAACGTGCAAACGCGCGTGGATAGCGTTCGGTATACATATAATGTGAACCTTTGGTGTGAAGAATTACAATATGTTTACCCTGCGGATGGCGCTGAATGGAGTCCTGCAGTTCATTAATTAACGCCATATCATCCACCGGCTTACCGACATTACGCTTCTCCGCCTGAATAGATTCGCGCATTGAATAACTGTCGGCCATGACTTTGTTATAGAACCAGGCTTCGCTCTGCATGGAATAGAGATCTTCCGAGAAACCTTGCTTCTTCATCACAGTAAAGACATTCATCTCTTTCAGGGTGCGCTGCGGAGCTTCTGAGGCTCCGCCTTCTCTGACAAACATACAGCGCAGCGAGAGCTTGGTTGAGGTATCACAGGAATAACCCTGCAAGTGAACGAGGTTTTTCTCCTGATCGAGATAAGGTGTGTTGTCGCGATCGTAACCGTATAAACCCATATGATCGCGGCGGGCACTTTCACCAATCACAAATACGATATACAAGTTATCCGCATTTTTCGGTGGGACGTATTTAAAGTGTTCAGCGGGATCGTATAGATTACGGTTGTCTTCAGCCTGACTGAATGAACTGTATGCCAACAAGCCAACGCCTGATAACCAGTTAGACGGTGAATAAGTGCCGGCCACAATGCCGCCGTAGCTGGCCATCATGCGGTTATTTTTCTTGTCCTGTTCATCCTGCACCTTGCCCATTAAATTCAACGGTAACCAGCAACCCAATGCGGCAATCACAATGGCGATAGTTTTATAAGACCAATAACGCTTTTTGCTGATATTTGAAACGGGTTTACTGCGCATTCCGCGCCAGATTAGCCACAGTGGAATGACGTTGATAATTACCATCCACAGCACAAAGTGCCAACCCACCGATTCCTTAGAAAGATCCAGTGAATCGGTGGCTAAAACGGCGGCGATGATTCCATAACCAATATCAATATTGAAGAAAATCATGTAATAACTTGCCGCGCTGGAGAAAATCACCAGCATGGTCATCAATACGCGCGACAGATATTTTCCGGTTAATGAGGTTAACAACGTTAACAGCATCACCAAACAAAACGCAGCGATGACCTCAGTCACTAATGAAAGGGTATTATCAAACTGCAGTTGCGTATAGCGGCGGATAAAAATCGGAATGTTAAGCAGTACGCCAATATAGAGCGAAATAAACGCCGGTAGATAAAACTGTTTAACCCAACCCTTTATAAACATGTGTTCCCCGTTCTTATAATAAACAACTCAATCACTTGCCTGAAAATTGACAACCTTTAGTGAGAGGGTGGATTTGGGTAACAGTTCAATCGTTGCTGGGCATAAAGTATGTTATAATGTAACAATCTTGCTGAAGTGTTCATATCTTTCCCAGAAAGCTGCTAATCAGTACAGCTAAAATCGTGATTCTTAATAACCATTTTTCTAATCACTAAACGTGTCAACCATGACCCTTTGAACAACTGATGCCGAGTCAACGATTATAATTACCGGATATTTGTGTTAGGGAGGTTTTTTCTGGTTTCTAAAAATAAATAATCAGGAAGATGGTATTTTATAAGTGTTTTAAGAAAATCCTGATATTAATTATGGTATTATGTGTATATGTCATAACTTAAAAATGACAACCGATTGTGCTTGGTGTTTTTATAAATACGCTAAAAAAGATACTTGTTGCAAAATGCAAGGTGGCAACAAAGTCTAATGAATTAGCTATAAAGATCAAGTCGATTAAAAATATTCATCAAATTTCACTGTCATTTAATAATATTTAAAGGTTTAATCATGGAATGGGGTTGCATTAAGTGTGGAGAAGAAATACCGCAGGACAGGGAGTTTTGCACAGGATGTGAAGAAATACAATTTAGAAAAATTGGCGGCCTCCTTTACATACCTTTTGTAGGATTGATAATTTCAGCTATCTCGTACCTGTTGAATATAAATGAGGCTTTTAAGGCAATTATAGAGAATTATCGATCTATAGATATAAATGCTAAGGTGTTTTTTATTTCTTCTCTTACAATTTATGTAGTGATGTTTTTATTTGCGGCGTTCACACTATCACAATTCTTAAAAAGAAAGAAGTTGCTCCCTAATTTATATATTTCATTTTTGATCGCTATAATTATAACATTGTCGATTAATACCTACACGCTCTATGTGCTAATTCCTGGCGTCAAAATTGGGTATGATGAATTGGTTCCTATCTTCCGCAGTTTAATATCAGCATTGATATGGATCCCGTACTTCACCGTGTCTGTTCGGGTAAAGAGGACCTTCATAAAGTAGTAAATCGCCACGGGTTTAACAGACACCTCAGAGTCATTTAAGATGGCTCTGAGGTGTTTATGAGCGGTAAGCGTTATCCTTAAGAGTTCAAAATTGATTAGATTTGTAATCAAATAAGCAGCGATTAAACCGCTCCCGCCGTACCTTCAAAAAACGTCACCAGCAATTGCCATAAATGCTGCGCGGCGGGCGTGAAGCGGTGATCGGCGCTGCGTAATAAGTGGCATTGGCTTTCGCGGGCGATGCGATGGTGAATCGGCACGGCGACTAAGTTCTTAGCGACGAGGTCGTCTTTAACCACTTTGGCGGTCATAAACGCGATGCCCATGCCGGCCTGGCTTAAGGCGATGGCGCTGGAAAACAGATTACAGCTATAAGCCGGGCTGAATATAAATCCTTCCTGACTGAACATGGCATTCATATAACTTTGAATGCCAAAATTTTTGTCCATACCAATCAATGAACAATTGACCAGTTCGGCCACTTCAATTTGCGGGAATTCCGCGATAGGGTGTTGGCTGTGCACCACCGCGCAGATGGGTCCGCGGTGAAAACTCAAACACTTCAGGCCGGGAGGGCCAATCGGGCCAAATCCTACCGCCATATCAACGTCGCCTTTGGCAATCAACGACACGGTGGTTTGCATATCGCCCGACAGGATATCGATAAACACGTCGGGATAAGTTTGCGAAAACGGCTGCAAAACATGCCTGACGACTTCATCCACCATGCCCTGACCGACGCGCAATTTGATTGAGCCGCCGCGTTTATGGCGCAGATCTTTTAACTGGCGATCCAACTGGCTGCGCCGTTGATGGGTGTGCGCGTAATCTTCAGCCAATAACTTGCCGGCTTCGGTCAGCACCACATTGCGGCCACGTCGCTCCAGCAGCGGCAATTGCATCTCCCGCGCCAGTTGCGATAACTGACGGCTGATGGCGGCGGGATCAACATCCAGGGCTTCCGCCGCGCGACGAATACCACCGTAATTGCCCACCTCATAGAGATACCTTATGGATTTTTCTGGATAGAGCAGCATCGCCATAGGTTTTTCTTATCCGTTGATCTGAGGTCAACAATAATAGCCTTTTATCTCCATTTTTTAAGCGCATTTTTATCTCCATACTCGAAGATTCACTATGCGAGGGCAGTACAAATGAAAACTATAAAAAATTACCTGCAACAACATGCTGATGAAATTCTTCTGGATATCAAGGAATTGGTCGCAGCGGAATCACCATCAATGAACAAAGCCGCCGTGGATCGTTGTGGCGAAGTCTTACAAGCGCTGTTTGCCAAACGTTTGGGCGTGGTAGCAGAGATTGATGAGCAACCGCATTACGGCAATCACCTGAAATTCACGCTGGGAAGCGGTGACGAGCAAACCGTGTTACTCGGGCATTTCGATACCGTTTGGGATGAAGGCGAGTTGGTAATGCGTGAAGAAGACGGCAAGCTTTACGGACCTGGCGTGCTGGATATGAAGGCCGGTCTGGTGCAAGCCATCTGGGCAGTACGCGCGTTGCAACAGCACGATTTACTGGCGGGCAAACGCATCGTGTTTCTCTGCGGCAGCGATGAAGAAGTCGGTAGCCCAAGCTCCAGCGCCTGGTTATCGCAGCACGCCCTGGGATCGGCGCAAGTGCTGGTGGTTGAACCTGCGGTGGCGGGCTCGGGCGCACTGAAAACAGCGCGCAAAGGTACCGGACAATATGAAATCACCCTCAACGGATTAGCGGCGCACGCCGGGAATAATCCCGAAGAGGGCATCAGCGCGGTACAAGAAATGGCGCATCAGATCATGTTCTTGCACAGCTTAAACGCGCCGGAGCGCGGCACCACCGTCAACGTGGGAATCGCGCGTGGCGGCAACCGCATCAATGTGGTGGCGGATAAAGCGGTGTTAGGCATTGATACACGCGTTACCAGCGAAGCAGAAGCCGAGCGCATCCACGCCGAAATCAGCCAGATCACGCCACATTTAGCCGGCATCACGCTGGATATTAGCGGCGCACAATCACGTCCGCCAATGCGTCAAACACCGGAATCGTTACTGCTGATGGAACGTGCGCAGCAGGTTGCCTTACAGCTTGGTTTCGAGGTGGAAGGCAAAGCGGTTGGCGGCGGCAGCGACGGCAATTTCACTGCTGCGTTGGGCATTCCAACGTTGGATGGTTTGGGCGCAACCGGCGCAGGTATTCATGCACGTCATGAACATATCATTATTGCCGATATTGCTCCGCGCGCGGCGCTGGTGGCGGGCTTGATCCTCGGAGGTGATGCGCATGTCTCAGGTTAATGCTGAGAAAAATACGCTGCGCCAACCGCCAGCAGCGAAAACCGAGCAAAGTCCTTATCTGCTGCTGTTTATTATTTTGGTGCTGGCGGCGGTGGCAACCTGGATTATTCCGGCGGGCAAGTTTGATCATGAAACCCGCAATGGCATTACTTTTGCCATCAAGGGAAGCTTGCATGAAGTTGCGCGTTCGGGCGTTTATCCCGGCGAAATCTTCATGGCGATTGTGCAAGGGGTGATCAAAGCCGCGCCGATCATTTTCCTGATTCTGTTTACCGGCGGGTTATTAGCGGTGATCGAATCGACCGGTGCTATTGCCACGGCGCTTAATTCACTGTCGCGCAGTACCAAAATAAGCGATACGCGCATTATCATCATTTTTGGTGTGATATTCGCCATTCTCGGCACCACTGGCGTGGTGCAAAACTCGGTAGTGGCGTTTGTGCCGATTGGTTTATTAGTGGCGCGATCGTTGGGTTTATCGCCAATGATTGGTATGGCGCTGGTGTATTTAACCTGTGCGGCGGGTTTTAACGTTGCGGTATTAGGTCCAGCCACCACCGGATTAACCCAACATCTGGCGCAGTTACCGCTGTTTTCCGGCATGTTGTTGCGCGGCATCACCTGTTTATTGTTCGTGTTAACGGTGATGACCTATTTGATTATCTCGGTGAAACGCGCGCGAAATAATGGTGAAGTGCGAATAGAACAAACTGCGCAGAATGACGAATCACTGGCGATTACTGGTCGGCATAAACTGATTCTGCTCACCTGCGCCGCAACGCTGATTGTATTTATGATTGGCACGGTGCAATTGCATTGGGCCACCAATGAAATGTCGGCGATGTTTATTATTCTGTCGATTATGGTCGGCATGATGGGTCGCATGTCGGGTTCTGCCATTGCCAACACCTTCCTTACGGGTTGCTCGCAATTGGTAAAAGGCGGCTTCATTGTGGGTATGGCTGGCGCGATTTCCGTGGTGTTGCAACAGGGCAATATTCTTGATCCGATTGTTGGCTTCCTGTCTGATTTACTGGCACCGGTTCATCCCGCCATTGCGGCGGTGGGCATGTTCATTAGCGCGGCGTTGATGCATTTCGGTATTTCATCTGGTTCCGGTGAATCCGCTTTGCTGATCCCGATCTTCTCGCCGCTCGGCGATAACCTCGGTTTAACCCGTCAGGTGACGGTGCAAACGGTGTTGCTGGGTGAAGGTATCGTCAACTCCATCAGCCCAACTTCTGGCGTGTTAATGGCAGCCTTGGCCACCGCCAATATCTCTTTCAGCAAATGGATTAAATTCGTTGCGCCGGTAGTGGCGATTTGGTTTGCCATTTGTGTTGTCACCTTATTAATTGGTGTGGCGATCAACTGGGGACCATTTTAATAAATCGTAAGAAGCCACTTAATGGTGGCTTCTTATTTTTATATTGTTGTTAACACGATCAACATCCTTTCCGCTATTTCAGTCCCACGAATAATTGCATTCAATCCCCGGCCTTTTCTTAAAGTTATCTAATCATCGCTATTTGGCTTAAGTCGCGCTGGAACTGTCTCGCGTAAAGTGATGTTATTGCCGCGTCGCAGAATTTCTTTACGTTCAATTACACAAATTAATAATAGCCAAACCCATTGCTGGCGATGTCTTTACGCATCGCGGCAGCGTTGCACGCTTCTCTGGAGTGAACGATGATGTTTCGATTGCATCCGCTGTTTATTAGCCTTATTGCCGCTTACGGTGTGTTTAATCCAGCCTCGCCAGTTTGGGCGGCGACGCTTAAGCCTTTTACGCCAGAATTAAATGACAACCGCGCCGGCGTGTTTTGTATTTGCAATGGCTCGACTCAAACTTTAAGTGGCAATCAGCGGTTTGCGCCCGGTCAGGACGGCGGTGGCACCATATCCATCGGACAATTGCTCAGCAGTGGCAGAATTATTTCGTATTCCTGGCAAGATTCAGGTCGCGTCGATCTGGGCGCGCAGAATTATGTGATTAACGTGCCAGACGCCAATGGCAGCGGCAGTAATAGCGTTCAGGTATATAACTCCGCCGCGATTAGTGCCATTGAAACCAATACCTTGCCGAATTTTTATAACGTTAATAATGGGCAGTATATCAACGCGCGCGTTGCGCAGGTCAGCAATGGCACCATCAATGTTGATATCGGGCAAAAGGGCGCCGCAACCACCGCCAGCACCAACGGCTGGTCGATGGCGGCGAAACAGAGCGAATTGTTTACTGCCAGCGGCAGCGGCACCATGAACTGGAACTCCGCCAATCGCATCTCCTTTTTTGGCTCCTACACGCCTTACACCTATCAACTGGGGCAATGGTTCGACAATGTGGTCTCCTGGCGCGGCGCGTTTAGCGTCACCACGCTGGACAATGCCACCACTTCATTCAACGTTTCCAACGTCAGCAGCTTGCAGAGTTACAACAATTGGCTGATTGAGCAATTGCAAAACGGCAATCTGGCCGCCGATAGCTACAGCAGCGAGTTTAATAAAGCGCTCTCCTTGCGCAGCGATGTCATCGCCTATGTGATCGATGCCGATGAATACTACGACGAAGTGACGCAGCCGATTGGCGAACGCATTGTGTTAAGCGCTGATGGCCCCAATGCCAGGGCAACCATTGGTAGCAGCGGCATACTGGAAGTGGTAAATGCCAGCAGCGCGGCGATGCGCGCCAGCAACGGCGCGACGGCGGTGATTGACGGCAAACTGGCCAGCGTTGGCAGCAACGCACTGGAACTGTTGAACGGTAGCACCGGCATCAACAACGGCGTCATAAACAGCGGCTTTTTCAATAATGCCGATGGCAACGGCGTCGATGCCTCGACCGTTGGTGCGGATGGCACCGGCGTGTATGCCAACGGTGGCAGCCGCTTCACCAATAATGGCGTGATCAATACCGCGATTAACAGCACCGGCATCCGTCTCGAGGATGCCAGCGGTGCGAATAACGGCACCATCAATGTTAAAGGCAAGGGCGCGACGGGCGTTGCCGTTTCGGGCAGCCAGGCCAATTTTGCCCAGAACGGCAGAATCAATTTGTACGGCGAAAATGCGGTAGGTGTTGATGTGCGCGATGACGCCAGATTAACCATCAGCGATGCCAGTTCACTGCATTTTTTCGCGCCGAATCAAACCGGTTATCAAGCCACCAACTATGCACACATTGATAGCAACGGCGGCAGTTATGATGTCTCCACGCCAGGTTCGGCGCTGTATCGCCTGAGTGATGGCGTGATCTTTAATCCGGTGGTGGCTGCCGACGTGACGTTGAGCGGTGCCAACACACGCGGCATTGTCGCTTCAGGTGACGGTTCACGACTTTACGGCACCACCTTGTACGGCACCGACAGCTATCACGTTAACGGCGAAGGGGCGATTGCGGTTCAGAGCTCGGAGGGTGCAGACGTGACCATCACCAACCCGATTGAGCTGAACGGCAACAATACCATTGCGGGCACCGGGCAAGGTGGATTCTTCGCCAACGTGGCGCCGATCACCGGCAACGGAACCAACGCCACTGCCTTTGATATCCGCGATGGTGTGATCTATCAGTCAACGCCGCGTGGCACCATAAATCTCAGCGGGCCAAACAGCATCGGCGTGCGTATTCGCGGCGGCGGAAATATCTTTGATGGATCCAGCACCAACATAGTCTCGGGTATCGCGCTGGATACCGCCGAAGGCAATACCGTTTATTGGACCGATCACAGCGGATTGAGTGCGGGCGGCATTGCTGCGGTGCGCGTTGGCAATAACGGCGGCCTAACGATTAATGGTGATACCGCCGGGCCGAATTTTTACTACAGCACCATCAACGCCAATGCTGGCGCAGACACCATCTTACTGGATAAAGGCGCAGCATCGTTAACCGCCAGCAACATCGGACTCTACAATTCTGGCGGCGGCACTGTGCTCAACAACCGCGCGGAAACCAGCAATATTTCGCTGCAAGATGTCGGGATGAACACCGATGGCGGCACGTTAATTCGCTCCGAGACCTCATTCGATCCCAACGGTTATATGCTGGGTACGGTGAGTGGTGCAGGCGCGACGGGTTATGTGTTTAGCAAAGAAGATGGTTCTACCACCAGCAACGATTTGATCATCCCACAAGGTTACAGCTTCTTTGTCTATGGTCCGGCAACCGGCGTGCGCGCCAACACCACCGGGCGGGTGATCGCCAACGGTAACATCATCGTTAACAGTTCCGATGGCGGCTCGGCGATTGTCACCAGCACCGCCAGCGAGGTGATCAACCGCGGCACCATCGTTTCGCTCAGCCTGGTTTCGCCAATTATCGATCTGCGTGGCGGCAACTCCGTATTTATCAATGAAGGCAACGTCACCGCGCCTTACCCGGAAACGGTAGTGGTTGCTGGTGGCGCCACCAATGACCAGATCGCGCTGGTCGATGGCAACGTGGTGGGCGATGTGAACACCGGCAACGGCACCGACGTGGTCGAACTCACCGGCGGAACCATTGACGGCAGCGTGACGATGGGAACCGGTGTTAACAATGTGGCTTCGATCGCCAACGTCAGTCTGGCAAACACGCGTCACATCACTACCGCAGGCGGCAGCGGCAGCACGCTGAACTTTAGTGAGATTAACGCGCGCGGGGGTTCGTTCAGCAACGATGATCTGGCGCGCGGCGTTAACCTCGGCGCAGGCTGGAGCACCATCAACTTCTACAACACGCAATTTACCCTTACCGATAATCTCAAACTGGCACACAGCACCATCAACGTGGATAGCGGCTCAACGCTGTTTGTCGGCGATCAGGTCAATCCGGTTTTGTCGGGCGAGACTGACGATTCGTTGGTGGTGAATAACGCCGGTACGTTGGATCTCACCAACGGCAGCGGCGCGGCGGGCAACACGTTGACCATCAACGGTGATTTGGCGTCGGCGGGCGGCAAGCTGGCGTTGCGGACGCAGGGCGCGCAAAGCGACACTTTACGCGTTAACGGCAACGTGACCGGCACTACCTTTATCAACGATGCGCTGAGTGCTGCCACGCTGGCGGATAGCAATCGAGATGGCGTGATCTCCGCCAATGAAGGCGTTTCTCTGGTGCAGGTTGCTGGTAGCGCCAGCGCCAATAGCTTCGCGCTGCAACGGGGTTATGTCGCGGCAGGGCCGTGGCAATACGGGCTTTATAGCTTTGCCCCCGAGAATGGCAATACAACCTGGGATTATCGTCTGGCCAATAACTACGTTTGTAAAGATGGTTCCCTTTGCCAGCCGCAGACAGCAGGCAGCGGCGCGGTGCGCCCGGCGGTCATTCCACAGCTTCCTTCCTACATTTCGGCGCCGGTCGGATTGGCGTATTACACCCTGGCAACCATTGGTGATTTACATCAACGCCTGGGCGAATTGCGGCAGAATCCAGACGGATCAGCGGAAATGTTCATCCGTTATTCCGGCTCCAACCAGAAGTACAAAACTAACCTTGATACGGCGCATTACGGTTACGACTTTGACCTCGATTACAGCGCGGTGCAGTTTGGCGGCAACCTACTGCGGTTGGACGGCGAGCAAGATAGTCTACGCGGCGGCCTGGCTTACACGCGCGGCAATGCGCGCATCCGACCGAATGCAGCGGATGGTTATAGCTCAACCGATTTCGACAGCGACAGCCTGGCGATTTACGGCACCTGGCAGCGAGAAAGTGGTTTCTATCTGGATGGCGCGCTTTCACTCGATTGGTATCGTGGCGACACCGATATCGCCCGACAAAAAGAGGTGGCGAAGCTGAAAGGCAAAGGCTGGACCGCATCCCTGGAGAGTGGTTATCCGTTCCAGTTGGCGAACGGTATTCGTCTTGAGCCGCAAGCGCAACTGCTGCATCTGCATTTGAAGATGGATGACTTCACCGACGACGATCAAACCCAAGTCTCTTACGACGATTATGACCAAACCATTGGCCGCGTCGGCGCACGTCTGGCACGGACCTGGAACGATAGCGGCAGCGGGCAATATACGCCGTATCTGCGCACTAACTACTATCGCGGTTGGGGCGGCACGGCGAAAGCGGATGTTGGTGCCAGTAACAGCGAGGTTAGCGATAGCTTCAACAGCGGCAAGTTCGGCCAGATGTGGGATGCCGGCATCGGCGGCAATGCGGCTTTCACCAACAATGTCTCGCTGTATGCCGAAGCCAATTACCGCAAAGAGATCGACGGCAACGGCGTGCAAGGCTGGAATTACAACGCGGGCGTACGCTGGGTGTTTTGATAAAACGGTTACCCTCACAAGCCCGCCGGTTTAGTTGACGGCGGGCTTTTTTACCTGTTACGAGCCGGCATGAATCAACCCACTCGCCAGCGCATGACGCATCAGGCACGTCGTCAGCAACTGATTGGCGTGGCGTGGAATCTGGTGCGCGCGCAGGGCAGCGATGCGCTAACGTTAGGACGCGTGGCGGAAGCGGCTGGCGTCAGTAAACCGGTGGTCTACGATCTTTTGGTACGCGCCGCCGATGCGATTTCCCATGCGGTGGTGTGCGGTGACATCAGCCAGCAGCAAGGATTAGCAGAACTTCAGGCGCTGATTCTGGCGCTGGTGGAACGTCACCAGTAACCTTTTATCCAGCCAACAGGAACAACAGATGTCATTACGCGAGATTGATAGCGATTGCTGGCAACAACTGGAAACCGGCGCAAGCGATCCCGATGCCGGTTTTCACTTCTTAACGCTCGCGTCGGTTGATCGACAGGGCAAGCCGCAGGCAAGGACGCTGGTGCTGCGCGCGGTTGACCGCGTCAAACGCATGCTGGAGTTGCACACCGATATGCGTAGCCCGAAATGGCAGGCGCTGGCGGTTAATCCAGACGTTACGGTTCTGGGATACAGCGCAAAAACGCAGCTGCGGTTGCAGGGAAAGGTCGAGCTGCACGCCGCGCACAGCGCAGTAGCTGAAGCGGCGTGGCAACGATTATCGCGCCGGACGCAGCAAACCTATGCTGGCGCTGCGCCGGGAAGTGACATTGACCACCAATCCAATGATGTCGCTAACGCCGAGGATAATTTTGGCGTGTTGCTAATCCGAATTACCCAACTGGATTGGTGCCTGCTGGCGCGGGAAGATAATCAAAGAGCGTTGCTGAATTACACCGCCGAAGGCGCGCTAGTCAGCAGCAAAAGGGTGCATCCGTAACTAAGGCGTGCATTGTTGCTGCGCCTTGCGACGAACGTTAAACAGCAGAAAACTCGCCAGCGCCAATCCCCAAACGCCCGCCGCGCCATACAACAGCACGTCGGAAAAACCGTCGGTGAGCACCTGCGCGGCAATATCGTGGTTCAATGAAATCTCGCCGCCGCCGGCGATGCGCTCGGCCAGCGTATGCACATCACTTTGTCCCGGCATAATGCGTTGCAAACTCGCCGCAATGCCCGCCACCAGCAAACTGCCCATCAGCGCGATATTGATGGCAAGCGTAATCAAGCGCGCGCTGATATCAATCCCCGACGCCATGCCAACGCGATTACCCGGTACCGATCCGGTTGTGGTGTTGGTCACTGGCGTGTTGGTCAGTCCGAGCGCCATTCCAGCGAGCAGCGCGCCTGGCAGTAAACTCATCTGCTGCGCCACGGCGAACTTCATCAACATAAAGCCCGCGCCGATGGTGCATAATCCCAGCGGAATCATGCGCGCCGCGCCAAAGCGCACCACCAGTTTCTCGCCCAGCGGCGGCATCAGTAAGGTTGGTAAAGTGTAAGCCAGCAGCGCCAAACCGGTTGCCATGCTGCTGTAGCCAAGGCCGCTTTGATAATAGACCGGCAAATAAATCATCAGCGGCCAGAAGCTGAAGTTCATGCCAATCGAGCCCATTAATGCCCCGGAAAAGGCGCGGATACGGAACACGGAGAAATCAAACATCGGATGTGGATGGCGCTTCTCATTCCATACAAACAGCAGCGCGCTCAGTAGTGTAACCAGCAAAATCAGTTGTGCCGCGACGCTGTTCCAGCCGAGGCTGCAGCCCTGCGTAATGAGATAAGTGGCGCCGACCACGCTGAGCGATAAGGTAATCAGGCCGCTGAGATCGAGCTTTTGGGCTTCAGCATCGCGCGATTCCACCACATTTTTCAGCGCGAGGATCAGCGTCAGCAACGCGATAAATCCGTGTACCAGAAACACCCATTGCCAGCTAAACCAGGCAACTAGCATGCCGCCGATGATGGGTCCGAATCCCAGCCCAAAGCCAAAGGTAATGCCCCACGCGGCGAACGCACGGCTACGCGCTTTGCCCTGCGGAAACTGGAACGACAGAATCGCAATCAGGCAGGTTAACATCGCGCCACCGCTTAATCCTTGCAGCAAACGTCCGACAATCAGCCACAGCGCATTGCCCGCCAGTCCGCACATCACCGATGTCACGCCGAAGGCGATGATGCTGATGATGAAGATGCGCTTGCGTCCATAAGTGTCGGCCAGCGTGCCGGTGGCCATTAACACTGCGGTGCAGGCCAGCGTATAGGCGTTCATGATCCACTGCAGTTCGCGGAAGCTGGCGTGCATCTCCCTTTCCAGCACTGGTAAAATCACCGGTACGCTGGATATCTCCAGTCCCGACATCAATGCGGCCAGACAAACCGCCATCAGCGCCAACATGTTCTTCATACTCAATCCCTGCGATTCGTTAAGAGCGTGCCAGCATGAAAGATTGGCGTGCGAGTGGAAATCTGCCTGCATGCCATATATCGTCAAGATCGTGCCAATTTCTCCGGTGACCTTAAATGCAAATGATTGCTACGCTTCATGGCCGTTCACCTGCACCGTTCAACCGCCGACTGGTTTTGCTGGCGTATGAATGTCTGTGTACCTTTGAGTTCGGCATCGCTGTTGAGGCTTTCGGGCGCGCCGACGAAGTGTTCGGCCAGCCTTTGTATGATTTGAGCGTGGCGTCGGTGGAAGAGGGCGTATTCGGCGCGCAAGGTGGCGTGCGGCTAGTGGTCGACGGCGGACTTGAGCTGCTGGAAGAAGCGGGCACCATCGTAATTCCCGGCTGGCGCAGCGTACATGAACCGGCATCGGATCAGCTTATCGCCGCGTTACAAAAAGCCCATCGCAACGGCACGCGTATTGTTTCGATCTGTGCAGGCAGTTTCGTGTTGGGCGCTGCCGGATTGCTGGATGGTAAGCGCGCGACCGCGCACTGGAACAGCACCGAGATTCTGGCGCAACGCTTCCCGCAGGTGCAGGTTGAGCACGGTATGATTTATGTTGATGAGGGCAGCATCATTACGTCAGCGGGTGGCGCAGCGGGTGTGGATTTGTGTCTGCATCTGATTCGCCGCGATTATGGTATTGAAGTGGCAAACCGCACCGCGCGTCGCATGGTGACGCCGCCGCTGCGCGAAGGCAATCAGGCACAGTTGGTTCAGCAGCCGGTGCCGCAGCGTGCGGCAAAAAATCTTTCGCCGTTACTCGATGATTTGCGTAATCACCTCAATACGCCATTGGTTATTGATCAACTCGCCAGGCAAGCTGGCATGAGCCGCCGCACCTTTTTACGCCGTTTCCATGACGCTACCGGCACCACGCCGGGAGAATGGATGTTGAGCGTGCGGCTGGAAAAAGCTTGCGCACTGCTGGAGAGCGGCAAGCTGAGCATTGATCAGGTTGCTGAACAGGCGGGATTTGGATCGCCAGAAACACTACGTCATCACTTCAGACAGCGGCTCAACACTACGCCGACCAACTGGCGCAAGTCATTTAGTGACAGAGGGATAACACAATAGATTCCGTGGGTCGCCATTTAAGGCGACCGTTTTAAATTTAATTCCCGCGATAAGTCGAATAACCAAACGGGCTCAATAGCAGCGGAATATGGTAGTGCTCGCCGTTGCTTTCCATATTGAACTCGACCGGAATTTCCGGGAAGAAGGTTTTCTGGTTGTTCATTTTGTAATAGTCACCGGTTTTAAACACCACGCGATAGCTGCCTGCGCTGGCGGTTTTATCTTCCGGGAATAGCGCGCTAATCCTGCCGTTGCTGTCGGTTTTGCCGCTGGCTAATTTCACCCAGTTATTATCCTGTTTCTGATCGAGTTCAACCTCAATACCCGCTGTCGGCGAGCCTGTTTGCAGGTTCAAAACATGTACGCTGAGCGGATTTTTTGGTGCTGCCGGTTGTGCTGCTCCCGCTGACAGGCTGGTCGCAATCAGGATGGCGCTGGCTGAGGTAAAGAGAGTTTTCATTAAAATATCCTTTTCAAGCAGGTGAATGTGCTGCAATCCTGGATGCTTCTACAACAAAATCATAATTGATAAGACTAAATGTGAAATTTCTGAGATCTGACGAGCAATCGACCAAGAGCTGACATCTTAGCGGGCATTGATGCAAACCTGGTTGCCATGAAGGGCGAGCATACGTAATGCAGGTCATTGTTGTTGTCACTCCCTCAGTGCAAATGGCGGTTAATTTAATTACCAGCGAGCGACAACTACGCTAATCCACCTCCGATTATTCTGAGTCATCTGTCAGAATTCTTCTCTAAAAGTTGTACCAGTTTAAGTAACATGTACATATATAATTTTGAGTCAGGCATTTATTATTAGCTTGCAAATGTAATTTTGTGGTTAATAAGCGAAGGGTAAAGCCTGGATAAGCGAAGCGGTAAATAAATTGAAGTTGATCAAGAAATAATCGATTATACGGATTTTTAGCTGGAAATAACCCTCCTGACATGGATAAATCTGTATTTAAGCGAAGCGTAAATACAGTATCAGGAGAGTGTTGTGCAGAAGTAAAACGATGTTAGATGTTTATTCTTTTGGGAAGAATGTTATTTGCGTCGGCTGATTTTCCCTCCTTTTCTTCCTGCTTCAATGGCGCGCTCCGGGTCGTTTTTGAAGTTACCGCTGCTAGCCTGACCGCCTTTGCGCCCGGCTTCAGCCGCGCGTTCCTTGTTCTCTGCGAAGTTGCCTGCACCACCACGACGTTGCGGCTTTTTTTCTTCCTCATCGGGTAGCTTCTTAGCGTCCGTCATTGGTTCTCCTCTTTTTTAAATACCAACATGATGCAAAATAAATGTAGTGCCATTTTTTCCAGTTTCAAGCCTGGGTTTCTCGTAAGTCTTAATTCTAAGAGGCTTGCTTATGTTACTTCCAGTTAAATTTTCACTTCTCTCTAAATGTAACTACCATTAGTTACGTGCTTAAGATTTTTAACATTAAAAAGAAAGCTTCTCTAGCCAGATAATAAGCGAAGCGGTAAGCGCATTTACTTATAACCTCAATCGCAATTCTTGCGCACATTACTTGCAGCTTGACGCTTGCTTGCTACGTTTAATTAATCTTCTTGTTTAGTCTAAATTAACGCTTCGCTTATTTTGCTCAATTAGCCTAAATGAGCTGATGTCATACCCATCAGGCAGCTAACTGTCGATGTTCTTCTCACTACCGGAGCAAATTGATGACCAAGGAATTTGTATATCTGGATTGGTTGCGCGATGCGCATGCGATGGAAAAACATGCAGAGCCTTTGCTGCAGGCAGCTACGGTGCGGCTGGAGGAGTTCCCGCTGTTACAGGCACGTATGAAGCAATATGCACAACAAACCGCTGAACAGCAGCAGTGGGTGAAAGACGTTTTGAAACGCTACGACAGTAACTGGTCAGCGCTGAAAGACGCGTTAGGACGATTGTCGATCGTTGGGCAAGCCGCGAGCGATATGTTGCGCAATGAAGAGGGCGTGCGCATTGCGGTGAGCAGCTACGTGTTCTGTAACTATAAAGTGGCAACCTACACCGCATTACTGGCCGCAGCGCAACAGGCGGCGGACAGCAAAGGCATTAAGACTTTCCAGCTGATCCTGCAACATGAAATCCAGATGGCAGATTGGCTTCTTCATCAGTTGCCGGACGTGGCGAATGAGGCCATTTTGCATAGCGCGGTAGCCGCAGTCTGACGGATAACTATAAGCGGTCGGCAGCCTTGCTCTGCTGACCGCTCAATTTGGCTTGCAGGTTAAACGCTACAGAGAAACTAACTGTTTTCTCTTAGTCAAATTGCTGCAACTAATAAAATCAGAATCATTCTTTGCTATTTGTTAGCCTGGCGAGAACCTTTATTCTAAATTAAGTAAAAAAACCAGGCTTAGAATTTTATGTTATTTCCTATCAGTAAATGTAACTGATCAATGAAATCGATTTCAGCAAAATAACACTCCGCGTCTGATATTTGAAATGTGACCCTATTAATCATCGTCTCTAATGTTAATGAAATTGCTGACGATAACAGCAGAGATGCTGCCGATTAACGCCCGTAGCCTCTTCTTTTTTTTAAAACAACATTATTGTCTTCACTACTTTTCAATCAAAATCATTGAGGTTTCTAAATGGACGTAGTTCAAAGATTTTCACGTAATGTAAAGTTGCGAACCAAACTTACAATATCCTCTATGCTCAATATCGCGATGCTACTTTTAGTGGCGTTACTCGGATTAAATTCGCTATTCTTAGCGGAAACCGGCGTTAATGGCATGATGAAAGACGATTACCCGACTATTGCATTGGGCAACCGATTAATTGATGAGATCAACGTAACGGTGCAGCAGCAGGCGCTGCTGCTGAGCCCGATTGATGCGCAACGCCGGACAACGATTCAGAGCAATCTTCAGGATGCCTCGAAGAAAATTACCGAAACCTATAAGCAGTTAAATAAGCTGGCTTCCGATGATGAATCAATCGCATTTCTCAAGCGCGTGGAAGTGAGGCGAGCAGAGTTCCTTAAAGAGCGAAATGTATTCTTCGATTTAGTGAATAGTGATGTGACAAAAGCAGTGAATTTCTATTTTTCTACGCTTGCCTTAGCGCAAAGAAATTATATCGATGAAGTTGAGGGGTTTATTACCCTGCAAGAGCAGCAAATGGATGGCTCCTATAATAAATTTATGGCGTCATACGGCAAAACGAAAATTTCCATGCTGATTATTTTTGTGGTGGCTATTTTACTTTCAGCATTTATTGGCTGGATTATTATCCGCTCGATTACCGTGCCATTGAAAAAAGTGATCGCCTTTCTTGGTCGAGTGGCGGATGGCGATCTCAGTTCTGATTTTCATGAACAGCGAAAGGATGAAATGGGGCAGTTAATTAACGCCATCCAGCAGATGCAGGAAAAGATGTCGGATATTGTCAGCCATATTCGCATTAGCGCAGAACAGATTTCCGGCGGCGCCAGCGAAATCATGTCGGGCACCAACGATCTCGCGGCGCGTACGGAAGAGCAGGCCAGCTCGGTAGAGCAAACGGCGGCCTCGGTGGAGGAATTCAGTGCCACCATTAGCAACACGCGTAATAATACCCACGTTGCTGCCGATCTCTCCGCCAAAGCGGAAACCACAGTAGGACGCAATGCCAGCATGATGGACAACGTCGCCAGCAAAATGGCCGAAATCAATGATTCTGCCAGCCGCATGGCAGAGATCATCAACCTGATCGATTCAATTGCTTTCCAGACCAACATTCTGGCGCTCAATGCTGCGGTAGAAGCCGCACGCGCGGGTGAACATGGTCGCGGTTTTGCCGTGGTGGCGCAGGAAGTCCGCGCGCTGGCGCAGAAAACCGCCACCTCATCGCATGAGATCCGTAATTTGATTGAGGAGTCGTCCACGCGTATTGCCGATGGGCGCGATATGGTGACGGATGCCAATAAATTGATGAACGGCATGATGTCGAACGTGGCTGAGATGAAAGAGTTGCTGGTGCAGATCAATCAGGCCAGCAGCGAGCAGGCCGACGGCATCAGCCAAATCAACACCGCGATTAGCCAGATTGATATCACCACGCAGCAGAATGCGTCGCTGGTGGAACAATCGCTGGCGGCGTCGGCGATGCTGAGCGAGCAGGCGGCGAATATGGTGAATAGCGTAAGCGTGTTTACGCTGCGTCAAACCGCTTAATGCGAGTGTGATCCAGAACGGCATATGCGTTCTGGATCTTTTTTTAAATTGCCGGATATTCGCCGGTACCTTCTGGCCACGGCGTCAACAAATCAAAGCCGGTTTCGGTCACGGCGATGGTGTGTTCCCACTGCGCTGACAGCGAGCGGTCTTTGGTGACCACCGTCCAACCATCGGACAGTACGCTGGTGCCGGCTTTACCCGCGTTGATCATCGGTTCGATAGTGAAAATCATGCCCGCCTGAAGCGCCAATCCCGTGCCTGGCGTGCCATAATGCAGAATCTGCGGATCGCCGTGATACACCTCGCCAACGCCGTGACCACAATATTCTCGCACCACCGAGAAACCGGCTTTTTCCGCTACCTGCTGAATGGCCGCCCCGATATCGCCTAAGGTCGCGCCCGGTTTTACCACTTTGATACCTGCCACCATCGATTCGTAGGTGATATCCACCAAACGTTTGGCGCGCACCGACGGCTGGCCAACGTAATACATGCGGCTGGTGTCGCCGTACCAGCCATCTTTAATGATGCCGACGTCTATGTTGACGATGTCGCCATCCTTGAGCTTTTTCTCACCTGGAATGCCGTGGCACACCACGTGATTCACTGACGTACAGGTCGTTTTGCTGTAACCGTGATAGCCAATATTTGCTGGCACCACTTTTAGCTCGTTTACCACGTAATCATGACAAATCGCGTCCAGTTCATCGGTGGTGACGCCCGGTTTAACGTACGGTGTGATGATCTCCAGCACTTTAGCGGCGGCGTGTCCAGCGGCACGCGCCAGTTCGATCTCTTCAGCGGTGTGCAGTTTGATGCTCATTACGCGATTCCCTGCGAGGTGAATAAAGGATGGTCGAGCAGTTGCGCTAAATCCGCGCCGCTGTCGCGTTCAACGCGCATCAGCAAGCGCGTCAATTCCTGATGATTGAGTGACGGATAAATCTCGGCCAGCATGCCAATCTTCATCCAGTGTTCTGCCTGCGCATTGATGGAACGGCTCATCGCCGTGCTGGCGATGCGCAGATTCTCATGCATTAAGTCAGAGATTTTTACGATGCCCATGGTGCAACCTATATATGAATCGTATGTGATATGTATATAGGTTACCGTTTTAGGCTAGGATATGCAAAAAGGGGGTGAAGCCAATCCATGGCGGACAAAATCCTAAGGCGCCTTACTCAGACTTCGTTGGAGGACGACGACTTATTTTGCCTCCTTTCCGTCCCGCTTCAACGGCGCGTTCAGGATCGTTTCTGAAGTTGCCTCCACTGGCTTTGCCTCCCGCCTTGCCAGCTTCTTTCGCACGTTCTGGATCGTTAGCAAAATTCCCTGCGCCGCCTCTGTAGCTCTGTTTGTTCATAGGAAGACCTCTTATCAATGTTCCGTTAGATTTGAGGACTAGCTAGTCACGCTGCAATTTTAGTTCGCCGTTGTGTTAAAGCCAGGCCGTAAACGCCGATCATTGAAAATGATCATTAAGCACGATGAAATTTGTCGAATTAATAGTGACCTTCGTCACATTTTACAATTCCTGACTATACTTCTGCCTTTTGGGTTTCAACCTTTGCGCTATAAGGCGCGTTCAATATGCAGGGAACAGGAATGGACATATCGCAGCAAAACAGTGACGACGATTCAGCGCTAAGTAATCTCACCGTTAAACAGCGCATCTTCTTTGTGGTACTCGTAGCGACAATGGGTGCGCTGGCTTTTGGTTATGACACGGGGATTATCTCGGGTGCCTTGCCGTTTATGACCTTGCCACCTGATCAGGGCGGTCTCGACCTCACACCGTTCACCGAAGGTTTAGTCACTTCATCCCTGATCTTCGGTGCCGCGCTGGGTGCTTTCCTCAGTGGTTATTTCTCCGATCGCTTTGGCCGACGCATTACGCTGCGTTCTCTGGCGCTGATTTTTGTGCTGGGCGCGATTGGGACCGCCTTAGCACCAAACCTGCACGTAATGGTGGCGATGCGTTTTCTGCTGGGAATTGCGGTGGGTGGCGGTTCCTCAACCGTACCGGTGTTTATTGCCGAAATTGCCGGGCCAAAACGGCGTGCGCCGCTGGTGAGCCGCAACGAGCTGATGATTGTTTCCGGTCAGCTGCTGGCTTATGTGGTCAGCGCGGTGATGAGTTTCACGCTTAACGATCCGCATCTGTGGCGTTATATGCTGGCGATGGCGATGATTCCTGGCGCGTTGCTGTTTATCGGCACCTTCTTTGTGCCAGCGTCGCCACACTGGATGGTGGCAGAAGGGCGCATCAAAGAAGCGAGCCGTATCCTGCACAAACTGCGTGAAACGCCACGCGAAGTGAAAAAGGAGATGACGGAGATGCGCCAGCACGCTAAAGCGGCGCGTCAGGGGCCGTCAGCGCGTGAACTGCTGCAAGAGAAATGGATTCTTCGCTTGTTATTGGTGGGCGCGGGGCTCGGCATTGTTATCCAGTTCACTGGCGTGAATGCCTTTATGTACTACACGCCCGTGATTCTGAAAACCACCGGCATGGGCACCAACGCCTCGATTGCGGCGACCATCGGTAACGGGATTGTTTCGGTTCTGGCGACCATGGTGGGCATCAAAGCAGTGGGACGTTTTGGTCGTCGTACCATGCTGATGACCGGTTTGTCGGTAGTGATCGCCATGCAGCTGGCACTGGGCTGCGTGCTGCTGTTGATGCCACAGGACATGACGCAAAGCATCTTCGCGCTGGCAGCGATCCTGGTGTTCCTGTTCTTTATGCAGATGTGCATTTCGCCGGTTTACTGGTTGCTGATGTCGGAGCTGTTCCCGATGAAAGTGCGTGGCGTGCTGACCGGCGCTGCCGTTTCGTTCCAGTGGATCTGTAACGCGGCGGTGGCGTTTGCCTTCCCGCCGCTGCTCTCCGCCACCGGCAATGGCGCGTTCTTTATCTTTGCAGCCATCAACGTCGGCTCGCTGATCTTCGTAATCACTATGCTGCCGGAGACCAAAGGCAAATCGCTCGAGCAGATCGAAAATGAGATGCGCGAGCGGTTCAGCGAGCAGGAGCAGGATCAGCAAACCGCGTAGCGGCGCTTGAGAATTCCTGGTCACGGGAGGAAGATACGCATCTTTCACCGGGCCAGGATTTCCCATGCTAATCACCGCCGAGAACACGCGCACCTTCAATACCGACATTCGCCTGGCCTGCACGCTGGCCGCCGTTGCGGGCGCACTTAACACCGCAGCGTTTGAAACGGTCGGCTTCTTCTCGGCGAACATGACCGGCAATGTCTCCTCACTTTCCGACCATCTGGCCAAAGCTAATCTGCACGTCGGCCTGTTTTTTCTGCTCATCGTGCTGCTGTTTATCGCCGGATCTTCTGTCTCAACGCTGATAATCAACTCCGGCAGACGGCGCCAGATTCGCGGCATCTACGCCATCAACATCCTGATTGAAGGCATCGCTTTGCTGCTGCTCGGCGTGATTGAAAGCTGGTTTCGCTTTAGCGGCTCTGGCGTGTTGCTGGTGCTGAGCCTGAGTTTTTTGATGGGATTGCAAAACGCCGTTGTGACGCGCATCTCCAACGCCCGCGTGCGCACCACGCACGTTTCTGGCACCGCGACCGATATCGGCATTGAGCTGGCGATGCTGTTTGATGTGCTGCGCCGCAAAGAATCCCCCAAAGATGCGCCGCTCTACATTGAGCGGCTTAAGCTGCATTTTTACACCCTGCTGGCGTTTTTGGCCGGCGGTGTGTTGGGGATTTGGCTGCTGCAGTGGATGAGTTATCTGCTGCTGATGGTGATCGGTGCGCTGCTCAGCGTGCTGGCTTTAGCGGCACTGAAACGGATCTGATCGGTGAGCAGCTTCACAGTTTTCCGCATCGTTCGCTAAAACTGCTTGCCACTTTTTCCGCGCTGTTAGCATGATAGCGCCCGTTAAGGATTGTTACTGTTCGGCAGGCAAAACCTGAGACGCGCCCTTTTTCAGTTGAAGAGGGCGCGTCTCAGGTTTTTTTTTGCGCGAAATTCAGGGCATGAGTTTAGGGCATTGTTCAGGAGAAAGAGTGATGCAATATCAGGAACTGGCGGATGACATCTTTGCCGGTGTTGGCGGCAAAGAGAACATCATCAGCGTGATGCACTGCGCCACGCGCTTACGCTTCAAACTAAAAAACAGTCAAAAAGCGCAAACTGCGGCGTTAAAAGACAATCCTGGCGTGATCATGGTGGTGGAGAGCGGCGGCCAATATCAGGTGGTGATTGGCAATCAGGTAGCGGAAGTGTATCGCGAACTCACGTCACGTCACGGGCTGGATAATCAGAGCGAGGCCGCAGATAACGCTGCACCGCAAGGCTTATTTGCACGCTTTATCGATCTGGTTTCCGGCATCTTCACCCCCTTTATCGGCGTGATGATCGCCACCGGCATCATCAAAGGGTTGCTGGCGTTGGCGTTGGTGCTCGGCGTGATGAGTGCCGACAGCGGCAGCTACAAAGTGCTGTTTGTCGCCAGCGACGGTTTGTTCTACTTCCTGCCGATTTTGCTCGGCTACAGCGCCGGTAAAAAATTTGGCGGTAATCCTTTTGTCAGCATGGCGATTGCCGCTGCGCTGGTGCATCCAATGATTCTCGAAGTGCTGCAACAGCAGCAGCAGGGCAATGCGCTGACCTTCATCGGCATCCCGCTCGAAGTGCTGAACTACAGCTCGTCGGTGATTCCGATTATTTTCGCGGCCTGGGTTTCCAGCCTGATTGAACGCTGGGTGCATCCGCGTTCTCCTAGCGCGGTGCGTAACTTCACTACGCCGTTGTGCTGCCTGCTGATCACCGTGCCGCTGACGTTTCTGGCGATTGGTCCGGCGGCGACCTGGCTGAGCCGCATGTTGGCCGAAGGTTATTTGTGGATTTACAGCCTGAGCCCAATGATTGCGGGTGCGGTGATGGGCGCGATTTGGCAAGTGTGCGTGATTTTCGGTCTGCACTGGGGTTTAGTGCCGATCATGCTGAACAACCTCGCCAACTTTGGTCACGACACGCTGCTGCCCTTGCTGATGCCTGCGGTGCTGGGCCAGGCGGGCGCCACGCTTGGTATTTTCCTGCGCACCCGCGAAGCGAAACTGAAAGCGATGGCGGGATCAGCCTTTACCGCCAGCATCTTCGGCATCACCGAGCCGGCGGTATATGGCGTGACGCTACCGCGTCGTCGTCCGTTTATCTTCGGCTGCATCGGTGGCGCCTTGGGCGCGGCGATCCTTGGCTTCTGGCACACCACCATTTACTCCTTTGGTTTCCCGAGTGTGTTCACCTTTATTCAGGTGGTACCAAACAGCGGCATTGATGCCAGCGTGCTGGCGGCATTTGCCGGTGCGGCGGTGGCGCTGATCTTCGCTTGCGTCAGCACCTATCTGTTCGGTCTGACCGAGCTCGCAACCGAAGCGGTTGCGCCGCCGGCAGCGGTTGCTCCGCCCACCAGCCTGACGCGCCGCGAAAGCGTGGTCAGTCCGATGGTGGGCGATGTCATTCCGCTCGATCAGGTTAAAGATGAAACTTTTGCCAGCGGATTGCTCGGTAAAGGCGCGGCGATTATCCCGCAGCGGGGCCGCGTGGTATCGCCGATCGATGGCGTGGTGTCGTCAATGTTTCGCACCGGCCATGCGATTGGCCTGACATCGGCGCAGGGTGCAGAAGTGTTGATCCACGTTGGCCTCGATACCGTGAAGCTCGATGGACACTATTTCTCTCCGAAAGTAGTGAACGATCAGCCGGTCAAGGTGGGCGATTTGCTGCTGGAGTTCGATCTCGATGCGATTAAAGCCGCAGGCTTTGACCTCACTACGCCGGTGCTGGTGAGCAATAGCGATGACTTTGTGGATGTGTTAACCCTGAGCCGCACGGCCGTGAGCGAAGGCGCTCCGTTGTTGGCCGTGCTGAAATAATAGAGGAGCAAACAGATGACTAAACGTTTCCCGGACGGATTTTTATGGGGCGGCGCCGTTGCCGCAAACCAGGTTGAAGGCGCGTATCAGGAAGGCGGCAAAGGTTTATCGACCTCCGACCTGCAACCCAAGGGCATATTTGGTGCACGCGTCGAGCGCAGCGATGACGATTTTGGCATCAAGGATACCGCCATCGATTTCTATAACCGCTTCCCGGAGGACATCAAACTGTTCGCCGAAATGGGCTTTACCGTGCTGCGTACCTCGATTGCCTGGACGCGCATCTTCCCGCAAGGCGATGAAGCGGAACCTAACGAAGCGGGATTAGCCTATTACGATCGCCTGTTCGATGAGATGGCGAAATACAACATCACGCCGCTGGTGACACTGTCACATTACGAAATGCCGTACGGCTTGATCAAAAAGTACGGTGGCTGGGGCAATCGCATCACCATTGATTGCTTTGAACGCTATGCGCGCGCGGTGTTCACCCGCTTCCAGCACAAGGTGAAGCTGTGGCTGACCTTTAATGAGATCAACATGTCGTTGCACGCGCCGTTCACTGGCGTAGGTCTGGCGGAAGAGAGCGATCAGCAGGCAATCTATCAGGCGATTCATCATCAGCTGGTGGCGAGCGGGCGCGCGGTGAAAGCCTGCCATGAAATCGTTAAGGACGGCAAAATCGGTAACATGCTGCTGGGCGCGCTGCTCTATCCGCTGAGCTGCCGTCCGGCGGACGTGCTGGAAACCTTGCAACAGAACCGCGAATGGCTGTTCTTTGGCGATGTACAGGTGCGCGGCGCGTATCCGGCCTATATGAAGCGCTTCTTCGCCGATCGTAACATCAGCATCGAGATCACCGATGCCGATAAGCGCGACCTGCAAAACACCGTCGATTACATCTCCTTCAGCTACTACATGACCGGCTGCGTCACCACTAACGAAGAGGAGAACCAGAAAGCGCGCGGCAACATTCTCTCGATGGTGCCGAACCCGCACCTGCCGAGTTCCGATTGGGGCTGGCAGATCGATCCTGAAGGGTTGCGCATTCTGCTTAACATCCTCTATGACCGCTATCAGAAGCCATTGTTCATCGTAGAAAACGGGCTTGGTGCCAAAGATGTGGTGGAAGCGGACGGGCAAATTAACGACGATTACCGTATCCAGTATCTCAACGATCATCTGGTGCAGGTGCGTGAAGCGATTGAAGATGGCGTCGAGGTATTGGGTTATACCTGCTGGGGGCCGATTGATTTGGTCAGCGCGTCAAAAGCCGAGTTCTCCAAGCGTTACGGCTTTATCTACGTGGATCGCGATGATGCGGGCAACGGCACGCTGGCGCGTTCACGTAAGAAGAGTTTCTTCTGGTATCAGGACGTGATTCGTAGCCATGGTGCAGCGTTGAAATAGCCAGTGAATAATTAAGCGCCGCACATATCGTAGCGGCGCAATTTATTGCGCAATGTCGGGATGGGCACGGTGCCGCCATTGAAATGCGCGATAAATCGCGCTGCTACGCAACGTGCGCGATACAAATTTGGTTATGCCTCATTCGCATCATCCTGCAACGCCAGCGTCTCTTTGCGTACCCGCTCAATGTGAATAGTGAGGAACATGCGTTCCTCGCTGGAGAGCTGATACAGGTATTTCTGCTGAATATGCTGGTCAATCTTCACTGCACATTGATAGGCGAGTGGATATTTGTCGCGCACCACATCATGTAAAGATTCATCCTCGCTCCACACGCCGCGTTTGCCCAACATGCGCTGTGCAAAGAACTTCAGATGGTTGACGAAACGGTTGTAGCTCAGGCTCTCTGTGCGGTAATCCAGCTGCAGGCGATACTTCACGATATGCAGGATTTCCTGCATAAATTGCGTGATGTGAGAAACATCGGCGAAATCATTGCCGAGCTGCGCATTCACCAGATGCAGGGCGATAAATCCGGCTTCATCTTCAGGTAACTTCACGCCAAGCCGTTTGTGAATCAGCGCCAGCGCTTCGATACCGAGGGAAAACTCTTTCGGATAGAGCGTTTTGATCTCCCACTTCAACACGTTGCGAATCGGGATACCTTGCTGGTGGCGCTCAATCGCAAAATGGCAGTGATCGCACAGTGCGATGGAGAGGCTTTCATGCAGCGGCTGGCCCAGTTGCTGACGCGCATTGGCAATAATCAGTTCGCTGGTGGTGATCACCTCGAGCGGGATATCCGACAGCAGTTCGCTGAGCCGGCCCGTTAAGGTGTCGCTTTGCAGCGCAAACACTTTTTCGATCTGCTGTGCATCCAGTTCGTCGCCAACGCGCTTCTGAAACGCCAAACCGCGTCCCATCACCACCTGTTCTTTGCCGTTGTCGCCCAGCACCACCGCGACATTATTGTTGAGGATTTTCGCGATTTTCATTTTTTATCTGCCCTGAAAATAAAAAACCTGACCCACCGGGAGGACGGCGTGTCAGGTTTTGCCTGCGCTGAACGCAGTAACAATCTCGCCAGATCATAATCGGCTCTGCTTTCCCGACAAGCAGAGCGACAGTTAAATGTGAAACGCATCATATTTCCAGCGCAATGAATCAGATGCGTTGATGGCGCAATTTAATGAATGTAAGGATAACGTAAGGAAATGATCAGATTTCTATAAAGTTTGCGTTAAGGCTGCCGATAGTACCGTAACGTTAAATTAACAGGAGTTGCGTACATGACTGGGATTTCAACATTAGGCGTCGGTTCAGGACTGGGCTTAAGCACCATTCTCGACAAACTGACCGCGGCAGAAAAACAATCGCTGGCACCGATTTCCAAACAACAATCCGCTGCGACCGCGAAGTTGTCCGCCTACGGCACCCTTAAAACCGCGATTCAGACCTTCCAGACGGCAAACAATAAATTAAACGATGCCGCGCTTTATACTTCGACGACCACAGCATCCAGTTCCAGTGCGTTTAGCGCCGATTCCAACGGCAATGCGCTGGCGGGAAAATACACCATCAGCGTGCAGAAGCTGGCGCAATCCCAGACGCTAACCAGCGAGACAAAAACCGATATCAAAGCGGCGATAGGTAGCGATGCCGCGTCCAGAACCCTGAAATTTGTTAACGCGGAAGGTAAAGAGAAAAGCATTACGCTAACCAAAGATCAGACTTCGCTTTCGGCGATTCGTGACACCATCAACAAATCCGACGTTGGCGTTACTGCAAGCCTGATCAAGGTCTCCGCCACGGAATACCGTTTGTCGCTGACATCATCGGCATCCGGCACCGCCAATGCGGTGAAATCGCTGAGCGTGACCGGCGATGATACCTTGCAGGATTTTATCGGCTTTGATGCATCAGATGCGGCCAGCAGCGGAATGGCGCAAAGCGTCGAGGCGCAGAATGCCAAGCTGACCGTAAACAATGTGGCGATTGAGAGCAGCAGCAACGTTATCACCGACGCGGTGGAAGGCATCACGCTGAAGCTTAACGATGAAACCAGCGGCAACCAAACGCTGACGGTGAGCAGCGATACCAACAAGGCGAAAACCGCCATTACCGATTGGGTGAATGCCTATAACTCGCTGCAGGATACGATGGCGAGTTTGACTAAATACACGCCAGTGGATGCGGGTAAAGATCCGGACGGGAAGAATGGAGCGCTACTCGGTGATGGCACACTGCGTAATATTCAGGTGCAACTGAAAAGTATTCTGGCCAACAGCTCGGGTTCAGGGGTTTATAAAACGCTATCTCAGGCGGGCATTACTACCGATCCCACTAACGGCCAACTTAAGCTGGATGCCACCAAACTGACCACCAGCTTGCAAGTGAAACCAGAAGCGATTCGGGACATGTTTGTCGGTGATGGCAAAAAAACCGGTGTTTCGACGGTGCTGAACACCACATTCACCGCATTTCTCAGCAGTAAAGGTGTGTTGCAGGGCGCGACGGATTCCATCAGTAAAAAACTGAATACGCTAACCGATCAGTACAATACCGCCAGCAAACGTATCGATGACACGATTGCGCGGTATAAAAAGCAGTTCACCAATCTGGATAAGATGGTCAGCGTGCTGAATAACACCAGCAACTATCTCACCGAGCAGTTCAGCAATAGTACAAAGACCAATAAGTAAGCGTAAAGCGGTCGCCATAAATGGCGTAATGTCGATCAGTTAACCGCCGTATCAAATCACCGCACCTTCCGTAGCGGCGCGATTTATCGCGCAATGAATTGCGCCGCTACAATGTGTGCTCTCGGTAATGAGGGATTTTCATGTCTTAACTGGCGAGCGTTACACCATTTATGGCGATCGCTATTTCTGAAACTAGCCTTACTTTTTCTTATTCAGCATGGCCTTCAAATCGGCAAAAGGATTGTAGGTGGCTTCACCAACATCCTTCTGCGCATCTTCACCCGCCACAACACGCGTGCCGTACTGATCCGCTTCGGTGTATTTCGAGTGCTCGTGATCGTGACAATAGAGGCACAACAACTCCCAGTTACTGCCATCTTCCGGGTTATTGGTATGGTCGTGATCGATATGGTGAACGGTTAATTCACGCAGGTTGGAATAAACAAATTCACGCGAGCAGCGGCCGCATACCCACGGATAGATTTTTAATGCTTTCTCTCGATAGCCGCTTTCCAGCCGCGAGTAATTTTTAGGGATCAGAGCCATTGCCGACGTTGCCTGTTTGAAAGAGATAAAGCGACATGTTATCTGCACATCCCGCAGCTGCCAATGATGTTTATCATTCCTGAGCATCCGTTCTAAAAAAACCGCCTACACTAGTTTGTAACTACGCGGAAATAAAAGGCCGCCCGACCCCGTTCGATGGAAATTCACTCATAAAATGATGCCCGTTAATGATTCTCCGTCGGTAAGCCGGATGCAACGTATTGCTTTGACTATGATGGTGGCATTGCTGGCCACGATTCCTCTATGGACCAACAAAATTTATTATCGGGATGATCTTTACCGGATATTAGATGGAGATAGGTCAACATGGCTAAGTAACGGGAGGCCGGGCACCTGGTTATTACAATCCCTGATCTCTTTTGGTGATACGGTCAGCGATATTTCTCCGCTTAATTTACTGCTCGGATTGCTGGCGCTAAGTATTGCTGCGGTATTTTTCACGGAAAGATTGAGAATTCCGCTTGCGGGTTTCTGGTCATTTCTCCCGCCGCTATTTGTCATTCTTAATCCCTTTCTGACGCAGGGAATGCTCTATACCTATGACAGTCTCACCATACTTCTGTCATTTGCAGGCGCCATGCTGGCAAGCATGGTTAATCGCGCAAAGCCTTTTCAGGAGATCGTTTACACGGCGCTGATATTATTGCTGATTCAGACACTCTATCAGCCAGGGCTCAATGTCTATATTGCCTGCGTAGCCTTGCTGGTCGTCTCTCGACTGGTAAATGATCAATCCAGCTGGAAGTGGCTGTGCGGGAAAATAGTGGCGCTGGGCATTGCCATCCTGGTTTATAAACTCGCGATGAATTATTTATTGCCGGTGAAGATCGACTGGTACAGCATGAAACACAGCAAGTTGTTATCACTGAATTCCGATTCTCTGCAAGTACTTATCAACACTATTAAGGCGTTCAGTGATCTTTTTCTCAGCGCCTATCCGCGCGGCATGATGGTATTTATAGGGCTGCCTATGCTGATAATGTTTTCAGGCCTTGTTTTGATGGTTCGAAACTTAAAACAGCAGCAGAAGTTGACGCTAAATGCGGTCTTATTGCTGTTCAGTGCGGGATTGATCGTCATCATCGCCATCCCCGGACTTTCATTGGCCTTAGCCACGCCGTTATTTGCACCGCGTATGCTGGGCGCGTGCAGCATTACTTTCCTGTTCTGTTTCTATGTAGCCGTTTATTCATTACCTGCAATAACAAGCTGGCTGGCGGGATTGAGTGCGATATTGCTGTTTTATCATCTGACGGTGATGCTGGTCACTTTTAACACTGTAGTTAACGATCAACGTTATCAAATGGAGGTGATGAATCAGATCAAAATCACGCTCTCTGCTCCCGCTGCCCAAGCGATTGATTCACTCGCCTTTATTGGGCAGTTGAATGATGCTCCGGAAGTACAAACCAATATTCGTAACTTCCCCATCATCGATCATATTCGGATGAAAATGTTGGGTGAGTCTGAACCGTGGATATGGCTGGCGCTGATCAAACATGTAGGTTTGAGATTGAAAGCGGTGAAAGCAACGGATGAAATGAGAGTAATCAAACCGCGTCAGGTTCTGGCGCAGGGACCCGATTTTGACGCCTTTCAGGATGGGCAAACGATGGTGATTGATTTTAGAAAATCGGGTGGGCAGATTAACAAACCTTAATTCAGCGGCTCAGTCCGGTTGCGGGTGGGTAATAATCCCGGACTGAGCTTTTATCTGGTGTTATTTATTCAACAGCTCTTTGCGAACAATTTCTGCACCTGCACTCAATGCATCCAGCTTGCCTCTTGCCACACCGCGTGGCAGGGGAATCATGCCGCAGTTGGTGCACGGGTAGAGTTTATCAGCATCGACAAACTGCAGGGCTTTACGCAGCGTTGCAGCAACTTCTTCTGGCGTTTCAATGGTATTGCTTGCCACGTCAATGGCACCAACCATCACTTTTTTGCCGCGAATCAGTTCCATCAACTCCATCGGCACATGCGAGTTTTGACACTCCAGTGAGATGATATCGATATTCGACTTTTGCAGTTTAGGGAATATCTCTTCATATTGACGCCATTCTGTGCCCAGCGTCTTTTTCCAGTCGGTATTCGCTTTGATGCCATAGCCGTAGCAAATATGCACTGCGGTTTCGCATTTCAGCCCTTCAATGGCTCTTTCTAAGGTTGCGATACCCCAATCATTCACTTCGTCGAAGAAGACGTTAAATGCCGGCTCATCAAACTGAATAATATCGACGCCCACCGCTTCTAACTCTTTCGCTTCTTCATTGAGAATTTTAGCGAATTCCCATGCCAGTTTTTCGCGGCTTTTATAGTGGTTGTCATAAAGCGTGTCGATCATGGTCATTGGACCCGGCAGCGCCCATTTAATGGGACGATCCGTTTGCTGACGTAAAAACTTTGCATCTTCAACAAACACTGATTTTTGACGACTCACCGGACCCACAACGGTCGGCACACTGGCATCATAACGATCGCGGATTTTAACGATCTCGCGCTTCTCAAAATCTACGCCGTTGAGATGTTCAATAAAGGTGGTGACGAAGTGCTGGCGGGTTTGCTCGCCGTCACTGACGATATCAATTCCTGCCTGCTGTTGATCGTCCAGGCACAAACGCAGCGCATCTTGTTTGCCGTCGGTTAATTCCTGATCTTGCAATTTCCACGGTGACCACAACGTTTCCGGCTGAGCCAGCCACGATGGTTTCGGTAAACTACCAGCAGTGGAAGTCGGTAATAATTTTTTCATAGCAGGTGACCTTATATTTTTATCGGTAATCAAAGAACGGGAGTAAACCATTGCTCAAGAAGAGTTTGATATGGCTTGATGAAGCGCTCTTCCGTGAACTTTCCTTGTTCAATAGCCAGATGGCTACGTTCTTCTCGATCATAAACAATTCGCGTTAAAGAATAATCCTGATGACTCAGGCTTGGCTGATAGTGTCTACCAGCTGCAGAATTCGCATTGTAAATCTCAGGGCGGTAGATCTTCTGGAACGTCTCCATGGTGCTGATGGTGCTAATCAGCTCAAGATTGGTGTAATCACTGAGTAAATCGCCATGGAAATAGAAGGCCAGAGGCGCAGCACTGTTTGCCGGCATAAAATAGCGTGCCCGCAGGCCCATTTTGCCGAAGTATTCGTCAGTCAGAGAAAGTTCATCCTGCTGATATTCAATGCCCAATACCGGATGTTCATTACCGGTGCGGTAATAGGTATTTTTACTGGATACACTCAGGCAAATAACCGGGGCTTTATTGAAATTCGCTTTGTAAGCTTCTGAGTTAACGAAGTGCTTGAAGATATTGCCATGCAGATCGCCAAAATTATCTGGCGTGCGGAATTCAGTATGGTTCTTATTGTGCTCAGACAACAAAACGCTGAAATCATAATCACGCACGTAAGAAGAGAAGTTATTTCCAACAATCCCTTCAATGCGTTCGTTGGTTTTTTTATCAACGATATTGGTCTTCAATATTTCGATCACCGGGAAGGTGCTGTTGTTGCCCTCAGCACCCAGATTCAGCTCAGCAGAAATAATCTCTAGCTCAACCGCGTAACGATCGCTTTTAGGGTTGTCCCAATGCGCCAGTGAATTGAAACGGTTATCAATCATCACTAAGGCGTTGCGCAGGTTCTCCTGACGCTTTTCACCACGCGCCAAATTGGCAAAATTGGTGGTGATGCGTGTATTGCCAGAAGGATTGTAATTTTCGTCGAAACGAAGGCTCTTAACCGTAAAAGTAAAGGCGTTGTTCATTTTAGTCTGCTATCCCGGTTACCAATAAAAAGCCTTGCTGTCGCTGGATTTCAGGATTTCCCAATGCTTTTGCAGGGTACTTTCATTCAGCAGGCTTGATATTATTTTAAGTTATTAACAATGGTACTTTTATGCCTGAGTCACTGGTTGAAAAAAAGTGATTTAATTTCATCGAACATGAAGGAATTTCATGATGTGGTGGGGAGGATGAACGGCGCTCACTGTAGCCAGCCTGTTCAACCTGGCAGAGGCTCTACAATTAAAGGTATACTCTTCCACAAATTTTTAACCGGTTAAGACACGACAATGGCAAAACTCACCTTACAAGAGCAGCTGCTGAAAGCAGGTTTAGTCAGCAGCAAAAAAATGGACAAGGTCCAGAGAACCGCTAAGAAATCACGCGTTCAGGCTCGTGAGGCCAGAGAAGCGGTGGAAGAGAACAAAAGGGCTCAGCTTGAGCGTGATAAGCAGTTGAGCGAACAGCAAAAGCAAGCGGCGTTATCGAAAGAGTACAAAGCGCAGGTTAAGCAGCTGATCGAAATGAACAAAATCGATATCTCTAAAGGCAATATTGGTTTTAATTTCACCGACAATAATCTGATTAAAAAAATCGACGTTGATAAGCAAACGCAGACACAACTGATTAATGGCCGATTGGCGATTGCGCGCCTGGCCGTCGATAGCAAAGGCGAGAGCCAATACGCGATTATTCCTGCCAGCGTCGCCGATAAAATTGCGCAGCGTGATGCGAACAGCATCGTGTTGAATAGTGCATTGAGTCAGGAAGCGCAGGATGAAGACGATCCGTACGCTGATTTCAAAGTGCCTGATGATTTAATGTGGTAAGCACAATGCCGGTTGCGCTGTCAGAACGGGCAGGCACACCGGGCGTTTAGGCACTCGCCGCTGACCGGATGAACAAACTTAAACTCGCTGGCGTGTAACATCAGACGCGGGATGTGTTCGGTCCCCGCCAGCATAAGACCGCCATACAGGTCGCAACCCAAAATCGGATGGCCCAACAGCTGGCAGTGGATACGCAGCTGGTGGGTGCGTCCAGTCTCTGGCGTAAGTTCCACCCGCGTTAATGGCATGAACGTCTTATCTTCCAATAGGTGATGAGTGCGCTCAATAACCCGATAGCGTGAGCGAGCTGGCTTACCATTGATTGGGCAAATTGACATCAATGGAAATAGCGTCGGATCTTTGGCAATCGGCGCGTCAATCACACCTTCGTCATCATGCAGATGCCCGCACAACAGTGCGCGGTAAATCTTGGTCACGCTGCGCTGGCTGAACTGCTGGCAAAGTGCGGCATTGATCGCCTTATTGCGGGCAATCACCATTAACCCTGATGTGCCGAAATCCAAACGATGCACCAGCGTGCAGCCGGGGAAAAGCTTCACTAACCGATGATGCACAGAATCGAGATTGAGCGGATTTTTCCCCGACAGGCTGAGCAGACCAGCAGGTTTATTGATCAGCAGCAGATGATCGTCCCGATAGAGAATCTCAATCTCTTCAAGACATTGCGGGGCAATAAAGGTATCGATAATCGTAGACATCAGGCTGCCCGGCTGGCGAAGGGATGCGGATAATAGCGAATTTTGCGGCAACTGGCGAATCCGGGCATGTGTCTATTCGCTCAGGCGAAATTTATCGTCCAGACTTAAAGCAAAGACGTGGTCTGCGCAGGCAATGTGCTTTACACTGCGCGCTGAAAAAACTGAGTAGATAACGATTAGGTAGGCGGCAATGGCGATGAACGGAACGATCACAACCTGGTTTCAGGATAAAGGTTTTGGATTTATCAAAGATGAAAATGGCGATAACCGCTATTTCCATGTGATTAAGGTCGCTAACCCTGAGCTGATTAAGAAAGACGCGGCGGTGACCTTTGAACCCACCACCAATAATAAAGGTTTGTCAGCGTATGCGGTGAAGGTCTCGCCTGAGAGCAAATACATCTATATTGCCGGCGAGCGCCTGAAGCTCACCTCGATCAAATCTTATGTGGTTTACAGCGAAGACGTGCCGGTTGAAACGCGCATCGATAAAGAGAATACCGTGCTGTCGGTAGGTATTCTGATGAATAGCATCAAGCCGAAAACAGACGTTAAGCCGGATGAAACGCGCTCACTGAAAAAACTGGCGGTAACCACCTTTCAGGGAACGACTTTGATTTTCACGGCGGATGAAATTGATATTGATGCCACGGTGAAAATGCTTAAGGTGTGAAGATATTGTGATTAATTCTCAGCGGAAATCCTCACGCAGGATTTCCGCATTAATTATGCCGTTGGCCTTTCGTTCCATGCGTCGGTGAATTGAATATTTCCATCAACATATTTCCACGTGATCTTCGCGTAACGCAGCGCAACGCTTTCCATATGCCCGGTTCCTGGACAATTACGCGTGTCATGCATGATCGGCGATATCGAGATGACCTTTACGTCTTCCATTAATATGTTGAAGTACTCTTCTTCCTGACCAGCATCACTGATGCGGTACCATTTGAGTTCCGCAGCTTTCAGCGTCTGGCCTGTGGCTACTGCCTTGTAAAGATAAGGGGAGGCAGAATCAATTTCTTTCTCGAACTGAAACGGAGCATGTTGCCGGGTTCCAGTCAACTTGCCGGAGCTGTTATCCGTGGGAATGCTGAGATTATGGTGAATACCCCTCAGCTCGATACTCCCTTCTCGGTTCATCACATCAGAACCACCACGAATTACAGCACCGCCATCATCTTTAATCCACATATGAACTGGAACTGCCATGTCAATTCTCCTTGTATTATTTATATAACCAACAGCCTGCTTTAGCGGACTCTATTAACATTCCTATCGTAAAGTCGGGAACCTGAACTGGAGTAGTTTTCTTAAAAGGATTCCAGGAAAATGGGATATCCGGATAATAAACTTTGATATCGAAACCAGCGGGGTCAACGTTAAATTTCGTAAAATACTCTTTCATTAACTCCTCAACCTCATACTCATCAATACTCAGATCGGTATCGAGATCAGTCTCATGGGTAAGAATCACTTTTCTAATGTTGAACAAATAGGTTCCGGCATACGGCCGAATGAAATCATATATTTGCTGTTCGATATTACTTACCATATTTTATCTGCTTCTGAGACAATAAAGTTGTAGTCCCTGATTGTATAGTAAACTATTTGGGATATATCAGCAGCGAGTATAATGACACCGAGTAGTGGAACGGTTCGCCCCACAAAAGTGCCAATATTCCTTACATAGATTTTCCTTGCAGTCCATGGGGTATAACCCCCTAACCATGTTGGAAGTTCAATCCCATAGGGGAATTTGGCTTTCTTGAATACGGCTCGTGAAGCCTTAGAGGCATAGGAAGTCCCTTTCGTAGTATTACCACCAATCTTCCCTCTCGTTGATAAGTTATTTCTACCTGAAACGATAGCCGCAACAGCTGAAAAATCAGCAACACCCAGTCCATATTGTTCGACAACCTTTTCACAAAAAATCATAAAAAGGAGTTCACTGCTCGCTAGATTCGAACGTCCAGCATAGAAGTACGTCCCATTAAGCTGCTCAACCGTATCCATAATCATCCTCCCTGAATTACAGGCGGCCAGATTACAACGTGATGAACGCTATTTTTTGTTCAAAAGAGAGGAGTGGAACCACTAATAGCGGGTTAACTATTGGAGAGTTTAGGGAGATTATGACAGCGTTTGCCTGGCAAAGGCTGCGTGGTCGCCATGATTGGCGACCCAGCGTTTTCGTAGGGTGCACATGTATGCGCACCGGCTAAATCAGCTTAAAAACTCTGCCAATCCGCATCATTCACCACCGCAACGCGCGAGGGTTTAACGAATGAAGCCGTACGCACCACAGCCTGCTTTTGCTGAACTTCGCCAGCCGCCGCGACATTGAATTTACCCACCAGCTGATTCAAATTCCCGGCCTGTTCCTGCAGCGATTGCGAAGCGGCAGAGGCTTCTTGCACCAGCGCGGCATTCTGCTGCGTAACGTCGTCCATCTGATTCACCGCTTGCTGCACCTGCACGATGCCCTGACTCTGCTCGACAGCGGCAGCGGCAATCTCTTCCACCAGTTGGCTTACCTGATGAATGGCATCGTTCATCACGCTCATATTACGGCCTACGTCGCTGGCCTGCGCAGCACCGGCTTCGGTCAGACGATGTGACTCTTCGATTAGCGTTTTGATTTCGCGCGCGGCGGTGGTTGAACGTTGCGACAAGTTGCGCACTTCACCGGCGACTACGGCGAAACCTTTGCCGTGTTCACCGGCACGCGCGGCTTCAACGGCGGCGTTCAGCGCCAGAATGTTAGTCTGGAAGGCGATGCCTTCAATGATCGAGACGATTTCCGTCACTTTGCGCGAGCTACCACGAATGTTATCCATGGTTGAAAGCATGGTGGTCAGTGATGTGCTGCTCTTCTCCGACAATCCGCTGGCGTTAGCGGCAAGCTGACTGGCCTGGCGCGTGTTATCGGCGGTTTGACGCACGGTTTCACTCAGCTCGGTCATGCTGGCCGCGGTTTGCTCCAGCGATGCCGCCTGTTGCTCGGTGCGTGATGAGAGATCTTCATTGCCCGCGGAAATCTGTACCGATGCGCTGCTCACTGATTGTGACGCCTGACGCACCGAAGAGAGCGCGCCTGCAACGCGTTCCATCAGGACGTTAAACGAGTGCGCCATGTTGCCCACTTCATCACGACGGCTCTCATCTGCTTTCAGCGTTAAATCGAGGTTCTCGCTGGCAGTCATCATCACTTTGCCCGCAGCAGACAAGCTGCGACGAATGCGCAATACGGTGAACAGCGACAGCACGCCAAAAATCAGCACGGTGGCGATAACGCCGGTGATGGTGGTCCATAACACGGAGTGGAACGTGCTGCGGTTGGTGGCGCGCAGTTCATCGCCAATGGCGATATTCAGCTGCAGCTGTTTTTGATAATCGCTAATCAGCTGGCGAATGGCGGCTCCGATACCGGTTTGTCCATCAATCAGCTTGAGGCTGATATCATTTTGATGCGCACGCGAGGCGGTGATAAATGGCGCCAGTGCGGCGGTGACGTGCTGAATATTGGCATAAGCGACTTCGGTTAAGCGCTTATCTTCATCGCTGGAGATATCGTGCGCCATGTAGTAATCGGTCTGCGCCTTCAAATCCGCCAGCTGTTTCTGGATCTCGTCCTCAATAGCCGGCATTTTGCTGTCGTCGGTCTGGCTTTTGTGTTTGTAGAGCGTTAACGCCAACTGGTTACTGCCATCAATCAGTTTCCCCAGATCTTTGATCGAGGGAATCGCATTGGCCTGTACATATTCAAAGCGATCCTGAAAACCAGAGAGTAAGGAAATGGCGAGTATCGCTTGCAGGATGATGGCGCCAAACAGTATGGAAAAGGTGGCAAACAGACGTTGAGAGATGTTCATTTTATTATCCTTAATCTTAAAGCGTCCCGGCAAAAGCCGCGTAGGGAAGAGGGCAGATTAATAACCATCGGCAGATTGAGGAAATTAGTTAATTTTTTTATTCAGGGTTTAAGTCTTCAACTGGTTATCACGCTAATTTTTAACATTTTTGCCTGATACCAGTGCTGTATTGCGTCGGATAAGTAAAGGACTACAAAACTCCGCGCTCCCTCCGATATTGCCTTACAGACCCGCTCTCTATCATTTCGGAAATCGTGAAAGTTTCTGAACTTAGAGAGAGTAAAATCCCATGAATAAAATATTCCGTGTGATTTGGCATGCTGCAACGCAGCGTTATGTGGTGGCCTCGGAGCTGGCTAAGGGCAAGGTTAAATCCCATTCCTCTTCGGTGTTAACGCCGTCCGCAAGCAAAGCCATGGCGTTAACCGGTGTGGCGCTGGCGATTACAGTGGCTCTGCATGCTACAACGGCAATCGCTGCCAGAACCATCATTGCTAATGGCAATCCGGTCATTGTAAATAATCAGGATATTGTAGGTGCGGGAACCGGCGAATATGTGCGCGGCGTAAGCGCCACAAATAATGGGACAGTTGATTTCACCACTGGCACCATCACCACTTCAAATACCTATGGGCACGGTGCATTCGCAGATACTGGCGCTGGGGTGACCTTAAAAGATATCGATATCAAAGCCTCTGCAGCCACGTCGCATGGACTCTATGCGCGCGGTGCCGGCTCTATCACTGGTGACGGTATCAATATCATTACATCTGGCAAAGGTTCATACGGGGTCCAAACCAGCGATGGTGATATCACGCTGACTAACGGCACCATTAAAACCAGCGGAGCCAATTCCTTCGGTGCGTTTGCGGCAGCGGGTGCTGGGCATCTTTCCATCAGTGATAGCAGCATCAGTACCACGGGCGATGGTGCTCATGCGGTCAACGCCACTGGTGGCGAGATAACAATTAACAATAGCGTCATCAAAGCAGAAGGCCACATGACTAATGGCGTTAAGGCCGCAGGAAACGCCAGCGTAGTTAATGTTAATAACAGCGAGATCAGCACGGCGGGCTCATCCTCCGAAGCGGTATATGCGCAAAACGGCGGTACGGTTAATCTGACTAACACCAATATCTTTACCGATCGCATTAATAACTACGGTCTGCGTGCCAATGGAGGCAATTCAGTGGTGAATTATGATGGCGGCACCATTACCACCACTGGAGGTACAATAACGGTTCAGGCATTCAATGGCGGGGCATTAAATATCCGTAATGCCACCATTAACGGTGGAGCAACAACAGTTGATGCTTATGCAACTGGCGCAATTAATCTCGATAACGTCATTATCAATAATGATGGGTCAATGGCGACTAATGCGGCGGGTGTGTTTGTTCATGGTGTAGGCACAACGCTGAACGCCAAAAATGTCCAAATTAATACTACGGGAACCAATATCTTCGGTATTCAACTGGTTGGTAATAACTCAACGTTGGAAAATGTCGAAATTAACAGCGCTGTCAGAGGCTCCGGCCTGCAGGCATACGACGGCAGTCATATTGTTGCAAATAATTTGCGCATAAATATTCAAAGCCAGGAAGGGTTGGACATCTCCTCTGGTCTTACCATGAGATCAAATGGTGGCGACAATAACGTGGCGATGGAAAATTCCCAGATCGTTATGCAAGGCACGAATAGCGCAGCGTTACTTTTCAAATCTACAGCTAACAATACTAATAACTTGTCACTGATTAACAGCGCCGTCACTGCCAGTGAAGGCATCGCCATGAAAGTCACTGATACGGCGAATGCACAGGTGACCGCCTCTGGTGCTTTATTATCCGGCGCGACGCTGTTATCCACTGGCGTTAGCAGCACAGGCACGGTTAGCAATGTGACATTGACCGGTGATAACGGCTCAGTATTTAACGGTGATGTCATCATCGATCGCGCCAACACCGCGACTAACATCATCAACCTCGATAACAACTCCGTCTGGAACGGTGCGACCAGCTCACTGGAAAATCTGAATCTGGCGAATGGCAGCCAGTGGAATGTTACGTCGAGCTCTGCGGTGGATAATCTGACGCTGAATAACGCCACGCTGAATATGACCGCACCCGGCACCGGCTTCAGCCAGGTGACCTTGAGCAGCCTGAACAGCACCAACGGTACCATCGACTTCAAAACCCATCTGATGGATGACCACTCAGAGACCGATCACCTGCACATCACCGGTGATTACGCCGGTAACAGCAACGTGGTGGTGCAGAACGCCGGCGGCACCGGCGCGCAAACCATCGATGGTATCGAGCTGATTCGCGTCGATGGCAACGTAAACGGTACGTTCACCCAGCAGGGCCGTATTGTGGCCGGTGCTTACGATTATCATCTGGTGCAGGATGCCAATAAATGGGTACTGGAGAGCAACAGCAACAACGTGGCACCGGGCAATCCAGGCAGCAATCCGGTTAATCCTGGCGATCCTGACAACGGCTCCGGCACGCCAGGCGATGATACTGGCACGCCAGGCAGTGGCTCAGGTAATGCGGGCGATGTGGGCAAGCCGGTTAAAGGCTTCCCGATTACGCGTCCGGAAGCGGGCAGTTATGCGGCTAACCTCGCTGCGGCGAATACCTTATTTACCACCTCGCTGGATGATCGTCTGGGTGAGACTCACTACATTGGCGCAGACGGTAAGAAACACGCCACCAGCTTGTGGTTGCGTAACGCAGGTGGACACACGCGCTTCAGCGATAGTTCCGGCCAGCTGAAATCCACCGGTAACCATTATGTGATGCAGTTAGGCGGCGATATCGCCCAGTGGAGCAGTAATGGTGCGGACCGCTTCCATCTGGGTGTCATGGGCGGCTACGCTAATGCGCAAAGTAACACACACTCCAACGTGACGGGTTACACCGCAAAAGGTCAGGTGCACGGTTACAGCACGGGCGTTTACGCGACCTGGTTGCAGGACAACGCTGACAAGACCGGAGCTTATGTAGACAGCTGGATGCTCTACAACTGGTTTGATAACAGCGTGAAAGGTGATGGCATCGCGGAAGAGAGCTACAAATCGAGAGGCATCACCGCGTCAGTGGAAGCCGGTTACAGCTTCAAAGTCGCGGAGATGAGCGAGCGTTCCAGCGTCTATCTGCAGCCGAAGGCGCAGACGACCTGGATGGGCGTGAAAGCGAAGGATCATCAAGAGCAAAACGGCACGCGCGTGGTGGGTGAAGGCGACAACAACCTGCAAACGCGTCTGGGTGTTCGCGCTTACATCAAAGGCCACAATGCCATTGATGATGGTAAAAACCGCACCTTCGAGCCGTTTATCGAAGCCAACTGGGTGCACAACACCGAAACCTTTGGCAGCAGCATGAATGGCATCAGCGTGCAGCAAGCCGGAGCGCGTAACCTCGGTGAAGTGAAAGTGGGTGTCGATGCGAAGCTGAATAAAACCGTTAATCTTTGGGGCAATATGGGTCAGCAGATGGGGGATAAGGGTTACAGCGATACCAGCGCGATGGTGGGCGTGAAAGTTAATTTCTGACAACACAAATCGCGTGAAGAATCGCGCCGCTACGAATGCGTGCATGCTGCCGTAGCGGCGCAATTTATTGTGCAAATTTATATAATTACGGCCTGCGGAACAGCGCCATACTGCGGCCTTCCAGTTCGAAATCCTTCTCTTTGGTAATCACTAACCCTTTCTCAACGCTGTCAGACGTCGAAAGCTCCAGCACCCAGCCGCCTTCACCAAACTGTGGAATACTGAACGGCACATTGCCTTGATACGGATTAAACAGCATCAACACGTCATGCCAGATGCCTTCTTCCGGCTCTAAATCCGGGCGACCGAGATACACCCCGAGCGTGGTGCCATCATCCCATTGATCATCCTGCTGGAAGCCGCCACCGGCGTTAAACCATTTGATTTCCATACCATCGCGCCAACTTTCACGCCGCAGCAACGGTTGTTGAGCGCGTAACGCCAGAATATGCCGGGTAAAGTCGCGCAGTGCATCAGCAGAAGGCGGCAGGTTTTCCCAATGCAGCCAGGAAATTTCGCTGTCCTGGCAGTAGCCGTTATTGTTGCCGAGTTGACTGCGACCAAACTCATCACCCGCCAGCAACATCGGCGTGCCGTGCGAGAAAAGCAGCGTGGCGAGGAAGTTGCGTTTCTGCCGCTCACGTACCGCGTTGATGCCTTCATCGTCCGTTGGGCCTTCCGCACCGTAATTGTACGAACGGTTCTCGTTGTGGCCGTCATTATTATCTTCACCGTTGGCTTCGTTGTGTTTCTCGTTGTACGAAACCAAATCGTTGAGCGTGAAGCCATCGTGCGCGGTAAGGAAGTTAATGCTGGACCAGGGACGGCGACCGCGCTGATCGTAAAGATCGCCAGAACCGAGCAGGCGCGCGGCGAAGTCATTAGTGACCATGTCACCTTTCCAGTACTCACGCACCGTATCGCGATACTTATCGTTCCACTCCGCCCAGCCCGGCGGGAAGCCGCCAACCTGATAACCGCCCGGCCCGATATCCCACGGCTCACCGATCAATTTCAGTTTGGACAACACTGGATCCTGCATGATGGCATCGAAGAAGCCACTACGCTGGTCAAAGCCTTCTGGTTCACGGCCCAGCACGGTGCCGAGATCGAAACGGAAGCCATCAACATGCATGGATTCGGCCCAATAACGCAGCGAATCGAGAATCATCTGCAGCACGCGCGGATGCGACGTATTCACGGTGTTACCGGTGCCGGTGTCATTGATGTAGTAGCGATGCTGATCCGGCAGCGTGCGGTAATAAGAGTAGTTATCAATGCCTTTAAACGACAACGTGGGGCCGAGTTCATTGCCTTCGGCGGTGTGGTTGTAAACCACGTCGAGGATCACTTCGAGGCCAGCATCGTGGAAGGCGCGCACCATATCGCGGAAGCCCTGAATCCCGCGCGGACCAAAGTAGCGCGTGGCCGGGGCGAAGAACGCCAGTGTGTTGTAGCCCCAGAAGTTTTTCAGACCGCGATCCAGCAGATGCTGATCGTCCGGGAAACCGTGCACCGGCAGCAGCTCCACGGTGGTTACGCCCAGGCTTTTGATGTAATCGATCGAAGCCTGATTGCTTAGACCGTCGTAAGTGCCGCGCATCTCTTCGGGCACCGCCGGATTAAGCTGGCTAAAACCTTTAACGTGGGCTTCATAAATGACCGTTTTCGACCACGGAATATTCGGTCGATTAGCATCCTGCCAGTCAAATTCATTGGGATCGATGACCACACATTTGGGCGTAAACGGTGCGCTGTCGCGGGTATCGAAACTCAAATCCTTATCTTCATGCAGCAGGTCATACGCGAAGTGCGACTCGTCCCACTGCAATTCGCCCGCCAGTTCGCGTGCGTAAGGGTCGAGCAACAGTTTGTTAGGGTTAAAGCGATGGCCATTTTCCGGCTCGTACGGGCCGTGCACGCGATAGCCATAGAGCGCGCCGGGCTGCAAGCCGGGAATGTAACCGTGCCACACTTCATGGGTGTATTCCGGCAAATCGAAGCGGGCGATTTCGTTTTCGCCGCTCTCATCGTACAAACACAGTTCGACTCGCTCAGCGCAGGCCGAAAACAGCGCAAAGTTCACGCCCTGGCCATCATAGTTAGCGCCAAGCACTTGTCCCGAACCTGCTGTAATTTCTAGAGGCTTACTTGTCATCCATTATTCTCCACACAGATTAATCGGGTAATGCATCAGCTGCTCAGCAGCACTAACGGCGCACTTGAGGCCGCCTCATCCAGCGCGATGTAATCGCCAATCGTCACGGTTTCGCCACTCCATAAGTTGCGATAGTGACGATGGGCGAGTGACTCGGGCAGTACCACTTCGGTTTGCGTCCACTGCGCGTTGTCAAAACTCAGGCGCGGCAGAATGACCAGCAGCGCGTGGTTACTGTCCTGACGCGCAAAGGCGATGACTTTCTCCTGATGTTCACCGCTGACGTCCAGCGGCTGATAATCGCCCACGCGGAACAGTTGCGGATAATCGCGGCGCAGATGCAGAAGGCGTGCAATCACCTGTTGTTTTAGTTTGCCGCTCAGCCAGTTTTGCGCGTCGTTAAAGTCAGGCGAAGCGGACTCTTCAAGCTGCTGCTCCAGCAGCGCGAAGTCCGGCGTGCGGCGGTTGTCGGGATCGACCAGGCTGAAATCCAGCGCTTCGCTACCCTGATAGATATCCGGCACGCCCGGCGCGGTGAGTTTAATTACCGTTTGCGTCAGGCTATTGATTAATCCGGCCTGAATAAACGGTTGCAACGCGTGGCTGAAGTCGCTGAGGAACAACTGATTGGCCGGTGAAAGAAGATGACGCGCGTAATCCAGCACCGCTTTTTCGTAGGCTTCGTTGCTTTCTGCCCAGTCGGTACGCAGTTTGGCTTCGCGTAACGCTTTTTCGACAAAAGGAATAAAGCGCTCTTCGAGTTGGCTGGCATCCTGCGGCTGCAAGGTGGTCGGCCACACGCCGGCTAACGCCTGATACAGCATCCATTCCACTGCCGGTTCCGGCGCGGCGCCATCGTCCAGTTCCACCACCTGCGCCTGATTAATCTGCCGCCAGCGCGCTACGTGTTCCGCCCACAGCGCGGGGGCTTCGCTTAGCGTATACAGCCGCGCACGCGCATCTTCACCACGCTTGGTGTCGTGGGTTGAGGTGGAAGAGATGCCATCGGGCTGCTGTTGCAGCCGCGTTTGCATCTCGCTGTGGAAATGCGCCAGCGAGAAGGCGTGCGGCAGCGGTTCTGCGCCCACTTCATTGATGGCTAACGCGACGTGATTGCGGAAGAACAGCGTGTCTTCCACCGATTTCGCCATCAGCGGTCCGGTCAGCTGCTGGAAGCGCATGCGGAATTCGTGCGCGTCTTTTTCGCTCTCTTCAGAAACCGCGCCCAGCAGCATCGCCTGCAGCAAACTCAACACCGTTGGCGACGCGCTGTTTTTCACCGTTTCCAGCACCTGTTGCAGCAGCTCTTCGCCCTCAAGCGGCATGCCGTCCTGCTGGCCGTAGGTGCGATACACCGGGAAGGCGATGAGGATTTCGCGCAGTGCGACGTGCAGTTCCGCTTCGCCAAGGTTGCGATGTTCGGAACCGGCAATCTGCGTCGCCAGCTTAAGCAGACGCGCAAACTCACCGGCGAAATTGCGGTCAACCATCAATTCACGCGCCACGCGCAGTCCGCCTTCAACGTCGTTGCGTTGTCCGGTGGTGGCTTCATAGGCGAGATGCAACGTGTCGATCTGCGAATCATCCACCAGCGCGTGCGACAGCGCGGCAATAAATTCGTAGCCGGTGGTGCCGGAAATCGGCCAATCGTCAGGGATCTTTTCTCCTTCGGCGAGGATCTTTTCCACCGTGATGTAGCAATCCGGGCCGGTGGCCTGGCGCAGCTGACGCAAATAGCCTTGTGGATCGGCAAGGCCATCAACGTGATCGACGCGCAGGCCGCTGACCGCACCGGAGCGCACCAGTTCAAGAATCAGCCGGTGGGAATCGGCAAACACTGCTTCATCTTCAACGCGCACGCCGACCAGACCGGTGATCTCAAAGAAGCGGCGATAAGAGAGCTCGCTGCGTGCATCGCGCCAGCTGATCAAACGCCACGGCTGCTGCTCATGCAGTTCAGCAATCGCTTTGGCTTCAGTCATCGCCAGCACCTCGTCGGCGCGATCCTGCCAGCTGGCGGGCGTCAGCGGGTAAAAGCTGTCGTAATACGCCAACGCGGGATGGCCAGTTTGCGGATGCGCTTTAATGCTCAGCTCACCGTTTTCCAGCACGTTCTCGAAGCTGTCGCCGAGAAACGGCAGCGTCAGGCGGCGCGTCCAGTCGATATCAAAATGATTGGCATAGCGGCTGCTCTCGCCATACTCGATCACATCACGCCACCAGGCATTCTCCAGCGAGGCCGCCATGTGGTTCGGTACGATGTCGAGAATCAAGCCAATCTCCGCGTCCTGCAACGCCTCAACCAGACGATTAAAGCCGTCGCGGCCGCCAATCGCCGGTTCGATCTCATTGGCATCGATGACGTCGTAACCGTGGGTGGATTCGGCGGTGGCGCTAAATATCGGCGACGCGTAAAGATGGCTGATGCCAAGGCGTTGCAGATAGGGCACCAGCGCTGCGGCGCGATCAAACGTCATGCCGTTGCGAAACTGAATACGATACGTCGCGGTTGGAATACTCATTTTGTTGCTCCCTGATCCAAACGCACCACGATGGCGTTTTGTGATAATGCTTCAGTTTCTTGCGGCCAGGCGAAAATCGTGCGACCTGGCGTGGCGGGTAAAGGTTGCGTCTGCTTGCCGATATTCAGCGCCAGCGACAGTTCGCCCTGTGGGAAATGCCAGCTGACGGCCACAAAGCCTTCAGCGGTGGCGAGCACCTTGCCGCTGTTGCCGCCCGCATCGGCCAGCAGCGGCACGATATATTGCTGACGCAGCGCCAGCAGCTCGCGCGTGAGCGCCAGCCAGCTCTGGCCTTCAGGCGTTTGTAACTTATCCCAGTCAAGTTTTGAGCGGGCAAAGGTCTGCTCGGCGTTGGGATCCGGCACCTCTTCGTCATGCCCGGCGTGCCCGGTGAACTCCTTCGCGCGCCCTTCACGCACCGCTTTGGCCAGATCGCCGTGGAAATCGGTGAAGAACAGGAAGGGATTCGTTTCCCCATACTCTTCGCCCATAAATAGCAGCGGAATATGCGGCGACAGCAGCAGCGTCGCCAGCAGCACTTTGGTGCGATCGCTGCCCGCCAGGCTGAGCAAACGATCGCCCTGCGCGCGGTTACCCACCTGATCATGGTTCTGGATGAAATCAACAAACGCCACCGGCGGCTGGCTGGCGCTCGGCACGCCGCGCCGCTGCCCACTCTGCGGTGAAAGTTCGCCCTGATAAGCAAAGCCTTCAGTCAGCACTCGCGCCACCAGCTTCTCCGGCACGTCGGCGAAATCTTCGTAATAGGCGTGAGTTTCACCGGTTGCAAACACGTGCACCGCGTTGTGGAAATCATCGTTCCACTCACCGGTAAACAGCGGCGCGTTGCCCTGTTTGTCGCGCGGATGCAGGAAGATAACGTTGCGGCAATCTTCGGTGGTGAGATGAATAGGGCGCTCGGGAATGTCCTGACGGATGCGTTCGGCAATCTCAATCAGCGCATGCTTACTGGAGCTGTCTTCAATCTGGTCAATGGCATCAAAACGCAGGCCATCAAGATTAAATTCCTGCAGCCAGTAGAGCGGTGCTTCGACAATGTAGCGCCTCACAGCATCGACATCATATGCAATGCCCGCGCCCCATGGCGTCATGCGTTCCTGGTGGAAAAACGCTGGTGCCAGCAGCGGCAGGTAGTTGCCTTCCGGACCAAAGTGGTTGAGCACGATATCCAGCACCACCGACAAACCGTGCGCGTGCGCGGCATCGATAAAGGCTTTGAAATCATCCGGCGATCCGTAAGCCGCATGCGGAGCGTAGAGCAGCACGCCGTCGTAGCCCCAACCGCGATTGCCACCAAACTGCGACACCGGCAGCACTTCCAGCTGCGTGATGCCTAATTTGGCCAGCCACGGCAATTTAGCTATCGCCGCCTGGAAAGTGCCTTCGGGCGTGAAGGTGCCGATGTGCATTTCATACACCACCGTTTCATGCCACGGACGACCTTGCCATTCGGTGTGCTGCCAGCGATAGCTTTGCGGATCGACCACCAGTGAAGGGCCGTTAACATCAGCCTTTTGCGCACGCGCGGCGGGATCCGGCACCACCGTGCCATCGTCCAGCACAAAGTTATACTCTGCACCGGGCGCCACGCCGCTGACTTGCAGCTCAAACCAACCGTCGCCTGCGTCGAGCATGGCGGTGTCGTTATCGGCAAGTCTTAAGGTGATGTGCTGCTGCCCTGGTGCCCAAACACGAAAACGGACGCTGTCATCAGCAAGAATCTCAGCGCCCCAGGATTTTTCAAATGATCTGAATTCCATTCAATTGCCTCGTTTAGCCCACGCAGGGGCAATGGACGACATCAAGCGATTCGCTACTGGCTGAAAACGATAAATAATTTGGGATGAAAGTTAGGTCGGACAACAAATCATAGTCGATATTTTGGCGTTTTCTGGCGCGCGCGAGAGGATTTCAGGCGGGTTTAAGAAATTATCGAGTTAGCGGGGGATTTTTACGCTTCGGTTAGATGAGGTCGCCATGAATGGCGTAATGCTGCTCAGTTAAGCGCCGAGCGACTTTCGTTCGCCCTATGCTGAGGCAGTTGCAGTATCTTCGTGCGGCGACCGAGCAGAGGACGCCTGGCCGCGCCCTCTGCACTCCCGGGCCTTACGCCAGCCCAACCCGCCGCTGCGCGGTGCCTTCACTCATTCACGATTCCTGACGGACCGGCGGCGATTCGCTCCTGCTCAGCGCCACCTCTCGCCGCATCCCTGCGGCTCGCCCTGGAATCCCTCATTCGTTCAGCGGATTGGGATGTCGCCTCAACATCCGCGCTGCAGCAGTCGTGCGTATTCTTAATTCAAAATCGCTTTAAATCCCGCAGGACTGCGGACCTTGTTAATGCCGACTCGAACCTAAGCCGGTTTATGCTTAACCTTACGTTTACGCAATTTATCGATCAAACGATGCGCTTCCGCTTCTGTTGCCACCGCAGGCGATGAACCTTTGAGCGGTTTGCGGGCCGTTTCACTCAAGGTCAAAACCGTCAGTAAACCAATAATCCCGGCACCGATCATGTAATACGCCGGCATCAGATTATTGTGCGTGGTATCCACCAGCCAGGCGGTAATCAGCGGCGTGGTGCCACCAAATAGCGAAACCGATAAGTTAAAACCAATTGCCAGCGCGCTATAACGAATATCGGTGACAAATAGCGCCGGTAACGTTGCCGGCATGGTGCCGCTGAAACAAGTATGCAATAAGCCCAGAATCGCCAGTCCGGCAAACACCAGTAGCATATTGCCGGAACCAATCAACATGTAGCTCGGAATCGCCAGCACGATTAAGCCTAACGCGCCTAAACCAATCACCGGACGGCGACCAATGCGGTCGGTGAGATAACCCCACATTAACGTCAGCGGCATCATGATAAACATAATCACCATCACCAACATCAGGCCGGATAATTCACTCATTCCCAGCACGCCGGTTAAATAGCTCGGCATATAGGCGGTCAGCATATAATTGGAGACGTTGAACAACAGTACCAGACCAATACATTTCAGCAGCGGTTTACGTTGATCGCGCAGCATCTGCCACACGCTCAGGCGCGGCTTGTTGTGCTCCATCTCTTCGCGCTTATCCATGTGATCTTTAAACGCGGGCGTCTCTTCCAGCTTTAAGCGGATATACAAACCGAACAGACCCAACGGCGCGGCGAGGAAGAACGGCACACGCCAGCCCCAATCCATCATGGTTTGATGCGGTAAGAAAGCGATCATTGCTGTCACCAGGCTGGCGCCCAGCAGATAGCCACCCAGCGTACCGAACTCAAGGAAGCTACCCATAAAGCCGCGACGTTTGTCGGTGGAGTATTCCGCGATAAAGGTCGCGGCACCGCCATATTCACCGCCGGTGGAGAACCCTTGCAGCAAGCGCGCCAGCAGCAGCAGAATCGGCGCAGCGATACCAATGCTGGCATAGCTCGGAATCAGACCGATACAGAACGTACCGATCGACATCATGATCATGGTCAACGCCAGCACCTTCTGACGTCCAATGCGGTCGCCGAGTGGGCCAAACACCATGCCGCCAATCGGACGCACCAAAAACGCCGCGGCGAAGGTACCGAACGAAGCGATCAGCTGCGCGGCAGCGCTGGCATCGGCGAAGAAGACCTGGCCAATGATAACGGCGAGATAGCTGTAAACGCCGAAGTCAAACCACTCCATCGCATTACCCAATGCGGCGGCACCGACCGCGCGTTTCAGCAATTTGTTGTCGATAACGGTGATGTCATCAACGGTTAAGCCACTGGCTGTGGCTGAGTGTGTTGTATCCGTTCCTGTGCTCATAAATTCCCCAGTTGAGAAAATGGCGCGATCTTATAGCTTTCGCAGCCGTAATTTCATAAATGGAAAAGAAAGCTATAAGAGGCAGAAGAAGCGCAAACCCTAGTAAAGATTTTAACATCTCGCAAGTTGGCAGGATAAAACACGGGTAGATGGGACGGTTGAGGGAGGTCGCCATGGATGGCGACCGTGAATGTAGATGATCAGCCTGGCCCCTCACTACCGGCCGCCAGCAGCGGCACAATCACATCGCTGATTGGTGTGGGAATACCGCGCGCCCGACCATAACGCTGCACGACGCCGTTGCGGATATCCCACTCCAGCGGACGGTCGGCCTGACGGTCGGCAAGGATCGAGGTGCCTAAATCAGTCGGTGCGCGGTGGAAGCGTTCTACAATCTCCTGCGGCACCTCATCTTTTAACGCGGCACCTTCAGCGCGCGCTACCGTCAGGCACTCCTGCAAATAGGCCAGCGCCAGCGCGCTGATGTCGTCGCGCTGGAACATACCCGCACGACGATTCGACAGCACCATTAAACCGGCAACCGCGTTTTGCAGCAGTTTGCGCCAGGCGATGGTCAGGAAATCGGCGGAGAGATCGACCGCGCAGCGCGTGTCGCGCAGTGCCGCAACCACCAACTCAGCGTGCGACGTTTCCGGTAGTGTCAGGCGCGGCTTTTCCCGCAGCCACACCGAGGCGTCCGGTTCGCGCTGGGCCGGGAACCACACCACCGATGGCAGCACGGTCGCGCCATTGACATAGGGCGCGAGTTGGCTTTTCTGCTCCACGCCATTCTGCAGCGCGCACACCACGGTATTTTCATCACATAGCGCCGCCAGCCATGGCGCGGTATCCTCAACCTGGGTGGTTTTCACCGCCACAAACACCAGATCGAACGGTTGCGCGATCTCGGCGGGATTGGTGAGCACCGGGCCGGGAACAATAATTTTGCCGCTGTCGTGACGCAACTCCAGCTGCGGATGTGCGGTACGCCCGCAAATCGTGGGCGTGCGTCCAGCTTCATGCAGCGCCGCTGCGATGGTGGTGCCAATCGCGCCCGGTCCAATAAGGGCGATGGTGGGATTCTCAGACATCTTATTAAGCTCCTGATTATCAAAATGCTTGCAGGGATCGTAGCGGCGCAATTCATTGCGCGATAAATCGCGCCGCTACGGGATAGGCTTTGATTGGAAAGCGTACGATGACCTTAATTGTTTAGCAGCGAAGAATAGCCGTTTACAGCACAGTTATGTGCTTTTTCCGCAGCAGTTGGCACATTTCGTCATCGGGTTGAGCATCAACGATCAAGGTGCTGGCCAGTGATAATTCGCCGATGGCAAACGCCGAAGCGGAATTCAGCTTCTCATTCGACACCATCACCACCGTTTCCGCCGCGCGTGCGGAAAGCGCACGTTTCACCCCGGCCTCTTCGTAGTTGCCAGTGGTTAATCCCGCCGTTTTATGCACGCCGGTCACGCCCATGAAGAACAGATCGGCACTAATCCGCGCAATGCCTTCCAGCACCGCCGCACCCACCGCCACCACCGAATGGCGATAGAGCAGGCCGCCAATCATGATCACGTCAACCTGCGGATAATCCACCAGCGCCACGGCAATGCTTGGGCTGTGCGTCACCACGGTAAATGCCAGATCCGGCGGCAGCAATTTCACCATCTCGGCGGTGGTAGTGCCGCCATCGATAATCACTACCTGGCCGGGCTGGATTAGCTGGACCGCTTTCTGCGCGATAAGGCGTTTAGAGCTAATCTGCACGCTTTTGCGTGTTTCAAACGGTGCGATAGCGGCAGAAACCGGCAGCGCACCGCCGTGTACACGTTGCAGTAATCCTTCGGCGGCTAGCTCACGCAGATCGCGGCGAATTGAGTCTTCCGACACCGCAAAGCGCTGGCTAAGCTCGCTCGACATCACCTGTTTTTCTTCGCTCAGAATGGCGAGGATGTGCTGTTTACGTTGGCTGGAGAGCATTATTTTCTCATTCATGTTTTTGCTTGTATCTGCACGATTATGCATGTTAGCGTAGGTTTTGTCACCTATCGCCGGGCAAATCGTGCAAAAAACGCTTGCCCACACCATCGAACCTTTGGAGAAATTCAATGTTGATTCTTATAGCAGGGCCCGTACGCAGCGGCACCAACGGCAATCAAGTGTTAATTCATGAAAACATTAAGAAATTAGACCAGATTGCCCTGCAGGTCTACCAGCGCGGACATACGCCGGTGATTGGTGAGTGGCTGGCGTTGCCGCTGGCGAGCGCCGCCGGTTCGCAGACAATTGGCGATGAAATCAGTGAATCTTTTCTCTATCCGGTGGCGCATCGTTTGATTCACTGTTGCGATGCTATTTTACGCATTCCGGGCGCGTCGCAGGGGGCTGATAACGATGTGCGGATTGGCAAGGAGCGGGGGATGGCGATCTTTACCCAACTGGATGAGATTCCGGTGATTGAGAGTTAGATTAAGCGTGGTCGCCATGAATGGCGACCCGATAAAAATATCATTTATTACTCGTGATAAATCTGGCTGCGTCCGCCATCAACCAGGATATCGGTGGCATTGATGAAGCGCGCTTCGTCCGAGGCGAGAAACAGCGCGGTATATGCCACTTCCTGCGGTTCACCAATACGTTTGCACGGTAGCAAAGCGGCCTGCCGTTCACGCTCGGCTTGCGGATCGGGACAGCTTGCCAGCCAGGCTTCAGCGGCGGGCGTCATGATCAAACCCGGAGAAATGCTGTTAATGCGAATTCCCTGGCTGGCGTACTCCACGCCCAGCGAACGCGTCAGGCCAATCAAACCGTGCTTGGCAACCGGATAGGGAAACGCGCCGGGAATGATTTTGTGCCCATGTACCGACGCGACGTTAACGATATTGCCGTACTGGCGCGCCAGCATGCCCGGCAGCACGCTGCGGATCAGGTTGTAGGGTCCTTTCAGATTGACCTCCATACAGCGCTGCCAGTCGTCATCTTCCAGTGCCAGCGGATCGCGAAACACATTCACGCCCGCGCAGTTGATCAGAATATCAATCGGGCCCAGCGCTTGCTGCGCTTCGCTCACCGCCCGCTGCACCTCCTCGGGTTGCGTGACATCTGCGCTATAGGCAATACAGTGTTGACCACTTTGCTGCTGCAACTCTGCCGCCAGCGCTTCGGTGGTTTCACCGTCAAGATCGAACAGCGCCACGCGAGCACCTTGTTTCGCAAACAGTGTAGCGATCGCGCTGCCTATGCCGCTGCCAGCGCCGGTGATAATCGCGTTTTTATTGGGTAATCGTGATGACATATCGCTTCCTTATGAAGATGCCGGTAATGCCAGCCAGTCTGGGAAGTACAACGTGCGCTCACCGCGCTGCACGGTAATCATTGGCCATTCGCCACTGCGCGTTAAGGCTTCGCAGCCCTCAGCGGTAAGCAAAAAGGTATCTTCGCTTTTTACGCCGCTGAGCGTGGGATTCCACGCCACGGCAATATCAGAATGAATATCGCCGCGCGTATCTGGCGTTAGGATCACGTCGCGGCAACCATAACCCGCCGGGCCGCCCTGATGATGATCGCGCCACGCATCGCCATGTCCGTGCCGCTGATAGGCATCTTTAATTGCCTGAAATAGCGTTGACCAGCTTTGGCCCGGCTGCGTTGCACAGAGAATATCGGCGTGGATCTGGCACAACGAGTTGAGGTGCTGGCGTAATGCGGGTTCAGGTTGGCCGATATGCACTAACCGCGTCAGGCTCACGTGCAGCCCGTGGCGCTCGGCGCCGAGCGTGATCAGCATGTGTTGTTGCAGCTTTTTCTGCGTGGGCACCGGGTGTTTGAACGCGCTAATACGCTCATCGGCCGCCACTAAGGTGCACATCGGACGAATACCGCGTGCCAGACAGGCTGCGACAATCTCGGCCTCCACCTGCCATTCCGTCACGCCCGCTTGTAGCTGGCGCGCCACACCTTCAACAATCTGCGCGGCTTCGCGCCCCAACGCTCTAAATCGCTGCTGTTCGCTGCTGTTCAGGCCCTGTCGCAGTGCGACCATCGCTTGTTGAATATCAGACATGCCGTTTTGCGGCGTATCGCTGCCGAATTTGCCCTCAGGCAACAGGGTATTTAACGATTGAAACCACGGATAGCTCAGCGTTTCACAGGCAAACGGCAGCGATTCTTCGGCGAGGATACGCGGCATCTCATTTTCAGGGGCGAGCAGTAGAACCTTGTCCTGCGTGATGAGCAAGCTGGCCACGCCGACTTCGGCGCGTTCCACCACGTAAAAACTGGCACCGTCGGTCAGCCAGGCGATGTTATCGCGCCGGGTAAGCAGCACACCATCGAGTTGCCAGGAGGCAAGTACGCGCTGCAGGCGGGTTAATTTTTCACTCATAAGCGTGCTCCTTTTTCTCGCTCTGCTGCCTCTGCAACATCAGTTCAGCGGCGCGATGGGCCACTGCCATCACAATGGCATTGGTGTTGCCGCTGATAATGTTGGGCATCATTGAGGCATCGACCACGCGCAGGCGGTTAACGCCGCGCACGCGCAGGTCGTCGTGTAACACCGCCAGCGGATCGTTATCGTGGCCCATGCGGCAAGTGCCGACCGGGTGATAGCCGGTTTTCACCATGCGCTTGCAGTGTTCGGCAATCTTTTCATCTGAAGTAATCTCTGCACCGGGGAAGATCTCTTGCTGCACCATCGCGCCGATGGGCGTCGCGGTGATGACCTTACGCGCAAAACGGAAACCGGCGATGGTGCGCGCCAAATCGTCGGGATGACCAAAGATTTGCGTATCGATAATCGGCAAGCTGCTGGCGCTGCTATCGCGCAGCGTGACCTCGCCGGTCGCTTTGGGGCGCAGCAGCAGCGAATTGACGGTAACGCCATGGCCGGGATCGGCGCCCATCACGTCGCGGTCGAGATACACCGTAGGCACGCAAAACATCTGAATCGTTGGCGTGGCGCCGAAATCGATCGGGTCAAAGAAGGCGCAGGTTTCCACGCCGGTGGTGGTGACCGGACCGGTTTTGAACAACATATATTGCAAGCCAGCTTTGACCATTGGCCAGCCACGATCCTGACCATAATAGCCAAACGCACCGTTGGTGCTGGCTACCACCGGCACTTCATAGTGATCCTGCAAATTCTTGCCGACACCCGGCAAATGCTGACGCAGCGTGATGCCATGCTGTTTTAGCTGGGCTTGTGGACCGATGCCGGAGAGCATCAGCAGCTTCGGCGTTTGATAGGCACCGGCAGCCAGAATCACCTCTTTACGCGCGCTGGCACGTTGCGGATGGCCATCCTGTGTGTAGCGTACGCCGCTGGCATTTGCGCCCTCAAACAGGATCTCTTCTACCTGCGCGCCGGTGACAATGGTCAAGCGCGCGTCATGGCGCAGCGGCGTAATAAAGGCATCCACCACGCTGCAGCGCTGGCGCGTCTGACCGTTAATGGTGTGCTGCATAAAGCCTACGCCAAACGGATTGCCTGTATTGAAATCCGGCGTGTAAGGAATGCCCAATCCCTGCAGAGTTTTCACATAAGCGCGGCTCAGAGGGCTGAAGTGGCCGAGATGCGACACTTTCATTGGCCCGCCGATGCCGTGATGGGGCGCGCCGAGATGATCGTTATCCTCGATGGCGGTAAAGTGCGGCAGCAGCGCATCCCACGACCAGTCGATGCCCTGATTGCCGAGTGCGCTGTTCCAGTCGGCGTAATCCTGGCGATGGCCGCGCATATACACCATCGCATTGACCGTCGAACCGCCGCCCAACACTTTCGCCTGCGGCACAATCACGCCGCGTCCGTTGAGCTGTGGCTGCGGCTCGGTCTGGTGCATGGTGAGGAATTTGTCGCTGGCGAGAAACTTCATGTAACCTGCGGGCATCTTTAGCACCGGGTGATACTCATCGCGCCCGGCTTCCAGCATCAGCACGCGCGCGTTGCCTTCCGTGACTAACTTGGCGGCGACGATACAACCGGCGCTGCCGCCGCCCACCACAATGTAATCAAACTCTTTCATGGTTCTCTCTTTACTCTGAAGCGACAGAATCTAAACGGCGCAGGCGCTGCGCCTCGGGATTATGCTGCTCGCCGGGATCAAGCGGGCTGAGCAGGAAGCACCAGGAAACCAGGGCGCTGATCAAGTACAAAGCGGCGTAACCCCACACCACGCCCGAGGTGCCAAACAGCGCGTTGAAGGCGCCATAGAGTGCGGGGCCAAAGAAAGTGGAAAGCCCGGCAGCAAAGCAGTAAATCGCCATCGCGTTACCTTTATCTTTTGGCTGGCACAGGGAAGAGAACAGCGCGGCAGCGGGAACATAGCCGCACAAGGTGATGCCATATAAACACGCGCAGATGACGCTGAGGACAAAGCTGCCGTGGCTCCATTGCGGCACAAAATACATCAGCAACATTGAGATGCCGGAACCGAGTCCACCAAATACCGTCAGCACTTTGCGCCAGCCGATGCGATCGCTGAGCTTGCCGACAATGGGATTAAAACTCATGCCGACTAAACCCATGATGGTGATCAGGCTGAGGTATTCGGTTTGCGTAAATCCGATCTGCTCGGTGAAAAAGCCCGGCAGGAAAATAAAGAAGCCGAAGTAAGGCGTGGTGTTGATGATGCGCACTACGGCAGCGGCGGCGATGCGCGGTTCACGCCACAAAATATCGATGCCGCCCATTAGCGTACGCGCAACGCTCTGCTGACGGTGTTGCTCATCGAGCAACGACTGATAGCCGCTGCGTTCTTTAAGCGCGATCACCATGACCAGCAACCCCAACGCGACCAGCCCAAGCGACAGCCAGAAAGTCGCGTATTCACCAATCAACTGTATTGAGAAGATCGCCACCAGCGATCCCAGCGTGGGCAAGCCGCCGGTAAACGCCAGCCAGAACCAACCGGTTGCTGAACCGCGCATATCGGCGGGTGCGGCGGCCTGAATCCACACCAGAAACGCATAGGCAAACATGGGGTAGGCAACGCCGCGCAAACCGTAGGTTAACGCCAGCAAGGCCACGCTATGGGAAGGCAAGGCGATGGCGAGGAACAGCACTTCAAACACAATCCAGATCACACCGCCTGCCAGCATCACTTTGCGCGGGCCAATGAGTGTGGAGAGTGAACCGGCCAGCCACGAACCGAGCGTAACGGTGACGCCGTAGAAGGCGATCACCGCCGCCGCGATATTGAGTGAGAAACCATTTTCATGCAGGTAAGGCGCGAGATAGTTCGACTCTACGCCATCGCCAATCATAAACAGCAATACAGCGACGTAGCCCCAGGCCAGCGCGGGTGGAATACCGAGGCGGATCAGCCACGGATGGTTTGCAGGTGATGTTGTCATGTTCAATGTCTCTTGGGAGGTGAGGATATTTTTTTGTTATTGGGATGAGCACGAACTTTAAGGCAACGGTAGTAAAGAGGATGGCGAAACCATCACAAAAGACAGTAAACTCTGTTTAGTAAACGGGGCGGATGGAGTGTAATGGAGACAAAATGAAGCCGGTGGGTTTGAACAATTTGCAGGTGCGAAAACATAATAAGTCGCTGTTTATGTCGCTTATGTGGCGGCATAAGCAACTCAGTAAATCTCAATTGGCACACCTCAGCGGCTTAACCATTCCAGCCACCAGCAAAATTTTGCAGGCGCTGCTGGATGAAGGAAAACTGCAACACTCTGAGGCGCTGATGAGCGCTCGCGGTAACAGCAATGGCAGTTTTGAACTGCCATCCAACGGTGCCTGGACGCTGTGTTTATGCGTCAAACCGAGCAGCATTGAACGGCAACTGGCCGATGCGCAGCTGGTAGCGCAGGGAGAATTTGAGCAAGTCGCTATCAAAGCGGAAACGCCGGAAACATTGCTCAGTGAGATTGAGGCGGTGTGGCGGAAGACCTGCAAACAGTGGCCGAAGCGACGCATTAATCTGGCGCTGGCAGTGCATGGTCAGGTCGATCCGGTCACCGGTGTGTCACAGCATATGCCGCAAGCCGCGTGGAAAACGCCGTTGCAGTTAAAATTTCTGCTGGAGGAGAAGCTCGGCGTGGAAGTGCGTGTGGATAACGACTGCGTGATGCTGGCGCTGGCTGAGAAGTGGTTAAATCGCAATGCGCTCAGCGAATTCTGCGTCATCAATGTGGATTACGGCATCGGCTCATCATTTGTGATCAACGGTGAGATTTTTCGCGGCAATTTGTACGGCAGCGGCCAAATCGGCCACACCATCATTGAGCCGAACGGTCAGCGCTGCAGTTGCGGCCGTCAGGGTTGTCTGGAAACGGTGGCCTCACTCAGCACCTTAAAACAGGCGGCTCATCAGCGCGATCCCGAAGCGCCGCAGCCCAGCAGCACGCAGTTATTGCAAGCGTGGCAAGCGGGCGAACCCTGGATTGTAGCGTGGGCACAGCGCGCCGCCGAAGCGATTGGTATGAGCTTATATAATTTTCTCAACACGCTGAATATTAATCAGATTTGGTTATATGGTCGCAGCTGTACCTTTGGTGACAGTTGGTTGCAGACCATTGTGCGACAGATCGATTTTAATCCGTTCGATCCGCGTGATGCGTTGAAAAGCAAAGGCACCAATGTGCATTTTGGTCAGCTGGATCGGTCGCGGCAGGTGCTGGGGATTGGTTATTTGTATGTGGAGGCGGAACCCAGTGCGGCTTGAGAGCGTGGTCGCCATAAATGGCGACCTACACAATAGCTTTCAGACCTGCGCCATACCGCCATCGACGAACAGCTCAGCGGCGTTAATAAAGCTGGACGCATCGGACGCTAAAAACGCCACCACTTTGCCAATTTCGTCAGGTTCGCCAAGACGACCTAACGGCACCTGCGCCGCCAGCGCATCAAACAATCCTTGCTGCTGATCTTCCGGCACCAAACCACCCAAACCTGGCGTGCGCACCGGGCCGGGACTCACAACGTTAACGCGAATACCGCGATCTTTCACATCCAGCGCCCATGAGCGGGCAAAGTTGCGCACCGCGGCTTTACTGGCGCTGTATACGCTGAATCCGGCAGTACCCTGAACCGATGTGGTGGACGAGGTGAGGATCACCGAGGCATTGTCACTCAGTAGTGGCAACGCCTTCTGCACGGTAAACAGCACGCCGCGCACGTTGGTGCCAAAGATACGGTCAAAATGCTCTTCGGTGATGGCGCCAAGCGGCAGCATGTCGCCGCCACCGGCGTTGGCGAACAGGATATCGAGGCGGCCCGCTTGTTTGGCGATTTCTGCGTAAACGTTGTCGAGGTCGCTTAGCACCGCAGCATCAGCGCGAATACCGCTGGCGCTGGCACCGATGCTGGCGACTGCCGCATCAAGCTCCGCCTGACGACGACCGGTGATAAACACGCGTGCGCCTTGTGTCGCCAACTCCTGCGCGGATGCCAGACCAATGCCAGTTGTGCCGCCAGTTACCAATGCGATTTTGCCGTTGAGTGCGTTCATGTTTGCTTCTCCAATGGGTGATGAGGTTTTGATGACTGCGTTGCAGTGCATGAGAAGCAATCTATCTTCACGGCGTTTGCTGATAAATGGTGTAAAATCGAAATAACTATTTCTGTGTGTGGATAATTAAAGGCGGCGGAAAACAGCATGGATCAGTTATTGGCGATAAAGGCCTTTGCGCGCGTCGTCGAAGCGGGCAACTTTACGCGTGCGGCGGATTCTCTTGATATGCCGAATGCCACGCTGAGCAAACTGGTGCAGGAACTGGAAGCGCATCTCGACGTTCGCTTGCTGCAACGCACCACGCGGCGCGTCACGGTGACGCCAGAAGGGCGCGATTACTATGAAAAAGCGCTGCGCATCGTGCGCGATTTGGAAGATATCGATCACTCGTTTAATGCGGAAAGCGCCAAACCTGGCGGCTATCTGCGTATTGATATTGGCGGCTCAACCGCGCGCGATGTGTTGATTCCGGCGCTGCCCGATTTCATTGCCCGCTATCCGGACATTCGTATCGATCTTGGCGTTGCGGATCGCGCGGTGGATTTGATCAGCGGTAACGTCGATTGCGTGATACGCGGCGGTCCGCTTAGCGATTCGTCGCTGGTGGCGCGTCATTTGGGGGATGCGGAGATGATTACCTGCGCCGCGCCGGGCTATCTGAAAACCTATGGCGTACCGGCTTATCCGCAGGAGCTGAAAAATGGACATCGCATGGTGAGCTATTTGTCACCGCAGAGCGGCAGGGCGTTTCCGTTTCGTTTTACCCAGGGCGAAGAGCAGCTTGAGATTAAGAGTGAGCATCGGATTGGCGTCAATGAAAGTAACGCGCATTTGGCGGCAGCGGTTGCGGGTTTAGGGATTATTCAGACCTTCCGCTATGCAGCGGCAGCAGATTTACAGGCAGGGAAATTGGTTGAGATTCTGGCGGCGTGGCGTCCGGGGAATTATCCTTTTCATGTGGTTTATCCGCAGAATCGTCATCTTACGCAGCGATTACGGGTGTTTATCGGATGGCTGAGGGACGTGTTTCCTGAACGATTGAACGGGTAGAGCGGGATCGCCACGAATGGCGACCCCAAAGATGATTACAGCGTGCCGGTGCCGCCATCAGAGCACCACACCTGGCCGGAGGTGAAGCTGTTTTTCACATCGGCAAACGTGACGTACAGCGGGGCGATTTCAGCCGGTTGTCCCGGACGACCCAGCGGTGCGGATTCACCGAACTTCTCCACTTTCTCTTGCGGTTGTCCGCCGCTCACCTGGAGCGCGGTCCAGTACGGGCCAGGCGCAACCGCGTTGACGCGAATCTGCTTTTCACCCAGCTGTTTCGCAAGCGCTTTGGTAAACGCGACAATCGACGCTTTGGTCTGCGCATAATCCAGCAGGATCGCGCTTGGCTGATACGCCTGCACCGACGAGGTGTTGATGATGGACGATCCAGCTGGCAGATATTTCAGCGCCGCTTTGGTGATCCAGAACATCGCATAGACGTTGGTCTTAAAGGTGGCGTCAAAATCTTCAGTAGAGAGTGTCAGGATGGATTCATTAAACTGCTGACGTCCGGCGTTATTCACCAGAATATCCAATCCGCCTAGCTGCTCAGCAGCCTGATCCACCAGCTTCTGACAGAACTCTTCCGAACGAATATCACCCGGAATCGCCACCGCTTTGCGGCCTTCGGCTTCAATCAGTTTTACCACTTCTGCCGCATCAGCCTCTTCTTCCGGCAGGAAGTTGATGGCGACATCCGCACCTTCGCGGGCATAAGCAATTGCCACGGCGCGGCCAATACCGGAGTCACCACCGGTGATCAGCGCTTTACGACCGGTCAATTTACCGGTACCACGATAGCTGGTTTCACCATGATCGGGACGGGGATCCATTTTGCTCGCCAAACCCGGCATCGGTTGCGTCTGCTTTTTAAATGGCGGAACCGGATACGTTTCAGTAATAAGGGTTTTATTTGTGGTTTGCGATGTCATATATATCTCCTTGTCGCATGAGGTGAATAAACTAAGCCTGGCATAAATGTGATGTTTGTCACGTTAGAAAGTGAGCAATCAGATTTATTAAGACGAAACGGTAAACGAAAGGGGGGTTAAAAAGTGCAGCAGTAACGTGATGTAATTAACAATATTTATCGAGGTGCGACTGCAGAAGGGGATAATGCTTAGGGCGTCCGTGCCCTGGCGGATTTCCAAGGTGCTATGTGCTATTTAAAACATGGTTGGCTACTTCTTGCCGCCTTTCTTACCTGCTTCTGATGCTTTAGCGGGGTCATCTTTGAAACTACCACCGCTTTTTTCTCCGCCTTTTTTACCGGCTTCTGATGCTTTCTTTTTATCGTCAGCAAAATTACCGGAACCGCCTCTATGCTCAGCCATAAAACATCCTCTCGTGAGTTGTTGTTGCATGGCGGAAATAAGGGCTTCAACGCCATGCCCGTGCTGCAACTTAAGATTAGCGAGGTTCGGATTAATCACAAGCGGAGCGGAAGTGATTATTTATTGCTCGCTGGCGGGATGTTAATAAAATAAGTGCCGCTATAAGGAATCGGTAAGAAATCACGAAAAATCTGCTGCAGGGTCTTTTCGGGTTCCAGGTCCGCAAACAGCTGTGGATAGAGTGTTTTAGCCATAAATTCTGTCGCCGCAATGTGCCACGGACTGAGGTAGAAATTCATCCAGATCACCGCCGAGTGACCATTTTTCAATGCTGATAATTCGCGTAAACCGTTTTGCTGCGCGGTGAGCTGTCTGAAACTGCTGAGCACGGTTTCGGGTGCCACGTCTGGCCCTAATTTCAGTAAGCCCTGCGAGGCGTTATCGCCAAAGCCGGTAGCAAAATAGTACTGCGGCTGAGCGGCAATCACGCTCTCTTCACTCAGGCGACCAAACACGCCGTGCTGGGTTTTGTTGGCGATATTGTCGCCGCCCGCTGCGTTGAGTAATTCGCCGAGGCTGCCGTTGATCGCCGTCACGCAACATTCGTTACGGCGTCCAAGATGCAGTTGCAGCAGCACCGACGGTTTCGCGCCCTGATAGCTGGCTAAGCGATCATGAATCACCTGCATATGCTGCTGGTAGAAACGATTAAACGCTTCTGCCCGCGCCTGCTGATTCAGCACTTCGCCAAATATCTCCACGCTGCGGCGGGTGTTTTTCAGCAGATGCACGCGCAGATCGATCTTCACCACCGGAATGTGCGCCGCTTTCAGCATGGTGACCAGGCGCAGGTCGGCATCATCGTAGCGTGCCAGACTCGGCAAAATCACCACGTCCGGTTTCAGCGCCAGAATCTGCTCGGGATTAATTGCGTTCGGCCCGCCGGCACCCAGCGACGGAATTTTCAGCATCTGGGGAAAGTGACGGGCAAAACTGTTCCAGGTTTGGCTGTCGTACTTCTTCAGATCCTGCGGCCACGCCACAATGTGCTGAAACGGATCGCCGGGCTCCAGTAACGCCAGCGTATAGAGCATGCGGCTTTCACCCAGCACGATACGCTGCGGACGATCGGGGATCTCAACGCGATTGCCGTCGATATCGGTGATGGTTTTTGCCCAGGCCACGCTGCTGAGCACCAGCAGAAAACAGGCCAGCACCACCAACATCGGGCCGGACAAGCCTGGCGCACGTCGTACAAATATCGAATCAGAATTCAACGCTGGCCTCGAGCATCAGGTTGCGGGTTTCTCCTTCACGCACGCGCAGATTGCCGCCGCTGGAGGTGTAATAATGTTTGTTGAACAGGTTATTCAGATTGAGCTTCAGCTGGGTTTTCTCGCCAAACAGCTGATTGTTCCAGGCGACAAAGCTGTCCGCCACCACATAATCGGGCAGGGTAAAGCTGTTTTCCGGATCGCCGGCGCGCGTTCCCACATAGCGCGCACCGCCGCCTACGCGGAAATCGCCCGGAATGCCGGAGATCGCCAGATTATGGCTCAGATAGAGCGCGCCTGCGTGGCGCGGCGCATTCTGCAGGCGATTGCCGTTATTAGCCGCGTTAACACCGTCATCCACGATCTCGGCTTTGTCGTAGCTGTAGTTGGCGCTGAGATCCCAGCCCGGCAGCACTTCGCCATTTAACTCAAATTCCGCGCCGCTGGAGCGCGCTTTATTGATGGCGCGCGTGGTGCCGTTAATGCTTAGCGACATATCGCGCTCGTTGATGCGATACAGCGCGACGCTGGCAAACAGCTTCGGTGAAATCTGCCACTTGCTGCCGACTTCCCATGTGGTGCCCTGTTCCGGTTTACCGACGTTGCCATCATCATCAACATCGGTCGATGGTGTGAAGGATTTACTCACGCTGGTGTAGAGCGAAACGTCCGGCGTCACTTTGTAGATCAAACCGGCCTGCGGCAGGAATTTGTTGCCTTCGCTGTCCAGCGTTTGCACCACCGGATCAAAACCTTTCGAGGCGCGTTGCTCGTAATGCTGATAGCGTCCGCCCAGCACTGCAATCCAGTTTTCCGTCAGGCTGATGCTGTCTTTGGCATAGATTGAACGGCTGTGCGTGCGGTTGAGGTTATTGGCGTTGGCGCTGTTTACGGTGCTGCTGTTGGTAACAGGCGAAAGAATATCGTACTGCGGATCGGTGAAGTTGAAACCGGTGTTGGCTTTGCCCTGATACTGATGCGCGCGATAGGTTTGGATCATCTCGTAATCGGTGCCCAGCACCAGATCGTGCGTCATCCCTAACACTTGCTGTGAGCCGATCACGTCCCACGAAACGTATTTGGTTTTATGGTTAAAACCGCGATTGGCATCGGCACGACGCGTCACCACGCCAGTGTTAGCATTGACCGCCGTGACGCGCACTTCATTATTATCGTATTGACGCTGGTTCCAGCCGAGCGTGACGCGCGTGCTCCAGTCATCATTAAATTGCCAGTCATAATGGGCGTTGAGGGTTTTGTTGTGACCCCATGCATGGTTAGCTTTGTCATCCAGACGATCTTTGTAGCCCATATCCAGCGGCTTACCGTTGATGAATGCGGTGCCGCGATCGTAAGGAATGTCGTACTGATAATCTGAATAGCTAATCAGGAAGCTGGCTTGCTCACCAAACCACTGCAGCGAGGGCGCGATCAGCGTGTGCTTTTCGCTGCCGAAATTGCGCCAGTAATCCTGATTCTGTTTTTCCGCAATCAGGCGGAAGGCGAAGCCGTTGCCAAGCGGTCCGGTGACATCCACCGTGCCCGCGCCACCGCCTTCACTGGAGGTTCGGCCGCTGACTTTGCTGTGCCACTCATACTGCGGCTTTTTGCTTATCACATTGATTACGCCACCCGGATTCTGGATGCCGTACAGCAGCGATGCGGAGCCTTTCAACACTTCAACGCGCTCAGTGGTGGCATCAAAGTTCAAACCCTGGCTGCTGCGCACGCCATCGCGATAGATCGAACCATCCGAGTTGCTGCCAAAGCCGCGACGCACGAAGCCATCTTCGGTGCCGGCCAGCGTGTTGCCTTCCGTAACGCCGCTGACAAAACGCATCGCGTCGGCAAGACTCGACGCCTGATAATCCTCCAGCTGCTGCTGCGTAACCACGCTGACCGACTGCGCCTGGTTAATGCGCGGCGTAGAGGTTTTACCGCCGATCGCGCTATTAGTGACATTGTAACCTTGTGCGTTATCTTCCTGCGCCGAAACGGTGAGCGTGTTGCTCTCCTCGGCGGCAAAACTGCTGGTAGAACCCCAAATGCTGACGCCGTAAATCGCAGCCAGAATGGCGGGATGGCGTTGAGATTTAAAAGCCGACGGCTTGTTGTTATTCATTCTTTATTAACCTGGTGCAATGCAATTGAGAATCATTCAACCATGTTGTAATGTAGTAGTAAATGGAAATGATTACGAAGTCGTTACATTTTTATTATTATAAATTCATTGGCTTACATCTTAATTCTAAGTAGTAAGTGGGTAATTCACTACAAACCTTCAGTAAAACTCTCACTCTTTAAAGAGCAATCAGCAGATGAGTCGAAATAGCATTAAAAGTCGTGTGGATGTGCTGGGTGAACGCTATCGGTTGCGCGCACCGACATTATCATCCGGTCTGCAAGCGGTGGCGCGTTACATCCACGACCATCGCGAGGTGGTGTTGGATGCCACGGCGCTGGAAATTGCCAGGGCCACTAACACCTCGGATGCGACGGTGGTGCGCGCGGTGCAGGCATTAGGTTTTGCCGGTTTGCGCGATTTAAAAACCACGTTAAACGCCTGGTTTGGACCGGCGATGAACTCTGAAGAGAAGATGAGCGCCACCGTCAGCGAACTGTCGTGCGATATCAATTCCGGCATCGATTTTGTGTTGAGCGGCCATAAACATGCCTGCGATGCGCTGTCCGAACCGCACAATCGTGAAGCCGTCGCCAAAGCGGTAACGCACTTGATTGACGGGCGTCAGGTGGCGCTATTTGGCATTAATGCCTCCGGGATTTTGGCGGATTACAGCGCGCGTCTGTTCACGCGCATTGGTATTCCGGCGGTAACGCTCAATCGCTCTGGGATTGCGCTGGCGGAACAGCTGATTGGGCTGCAACGCGGCGATGTGCTGATTATGATGGCGCAGAAGTCGGCGCACCGTGAAGGCATGACCGCGCTGAAAGAGGCGAAGCGTCTCGGCATGCCGGTGATTTTGCTTACTAATGCGCTTGATTCGGCTTTCGCTAAACAGGCGGATGTCATTATTAACGTGCCGCGCGGTGGCGAGAATGGTCGCATGCCGCTGCACGGAACGGTGTTGGTGTGTCTGGAGATGTTGATATTGTCGGTGGCTTCCGCGACCTCATCGCGTACGGTAAAAACCATGAAGCGTATTCAGGATCTCAATCGATCGCTGAAGCCATCCGGCAAAAAGTAACGCTATTTGCTGGCGCTGCTGTTTACAGCGGCGCGTTTGCCTAAGCCGTTGCTGGTTACCAGCCACACCGCGCAGACAATCAGCAGCGAACCGCCGATAAAGCCCTGATTGATCTGCTCGCCCAACACTAACCAGCCCCATAAAATCCCAAACGGCGGAATCATAAAGGTGACGGTCAGCGTGCGCAGTGGGCCAATATCGGCCAGCAGGCGGAAATAAATAATGTAGGCCAGCGCGGTACAGATAAACCCAATCGCCAAAATAGAAGCCCATACTTCCGGGATTTGCCAGCTGCTGGCGGGCGTTTGCGGTGCACTAAAGGCAAAGACTGGCAGTAAAAACAGCGATGCACCCAATTGGCTGCCAAAAGCCACTTTGGTGGCATCCAGTCCGCCGCGTGCACCAATCCAGCGCTTGGTCAGGAAACCGGCAAATCCATAACAGGCGGTGGCGACCAGGCAAGCCAAAATCCCTCCGATTAAAGTGCTGCTCAGATGCGCTTCGCCGGTGGTGCTGATGACAATGATGCCGCTGAATCCGGCTATCATGCCGAGAACTTTGGTGATCGTCAGTTTTTCATCGAAAAACGCCGCACCAATGATTACGCCCATCAACGGTGTGGTGGCGTTAAGAATTGCGGAATAGCCCGCCGGTAGCACGCGCGCCGCCAGACAATACATCAGGAACGGAATCGCTGAGTTGATAACGCCCAGCAGCATCGCCCAACCTAATTTGCCCTCAAAGCGGCGTGGAATGCGCATCATCGCCATGATGATCAGTAAACCCAACATGCCGCAAAACACGCGTAAAAACGCGGTGTTCACCGCGCCCAGCGCCGGTACCGCAATGCGCATAAAAAGAAAACTGGCACCCCAAATACCGGCTAAAAGCAGCAGCCGCAACAAATCCGATGTTCGCATAAGTTTCACAATTGTTAAGAAGGAGTCGCGCACAGAATAGCAAATAACCCGCTCCGTCGGGCCGCTATTAACTGCGACTGATTACCGCTTTGCAGAAATATTCCCAGGCAGCGCAATCATCAGGTAGTATTTAGGAATAGATCATTTCCTAAATATGCGGAGAGCGAAAATGTCAGCATCAGTTATCAAACACGCACAGGGCTGGACGCAACCATTCAACGCGTTAGACGGATTTTCCCATCATTACGCCACGGTAGACGGCGTGCGTTTGCACTACGTCAGCGGCGGCAATGCAAATGGAGAAACGTTGCTGCTGCTGGCGGGATTTCCACAAAGCTGGTTCGCCTGGCGCCAGGTGATGGCGCTGCTGGGCGATCGCTATTTCATTATCGCGCCGGATTTACCCGGTCAGGGCGACTCGGATAAACCGCTCAGCGGCTACGACACCACATCGCTGGCGCAGAATGTACAGGGCTTGATGCAGCAATTGGGTCATGAAAGCTATTACCTCGCCGCGCACGACGTCGGCGCGTGGGTTGCCTGGCCGTATGCCACGCTGTTTAGCGATCAGGTGAAGAAATTGGCGCTGCTTGATGCCGGTATTCCTGGCGTGACGTTGCCAGAATCGCTGCCCGCCACGCCGGATAAAGCGTGGAAAACCTGGCACTTCGCGTTTCATCTCTTACCGGATTTGCCAGAGGCGCTGATAGAAGGGCGCGAAGCGATCTATCTCGAATGGTTCCTGAAACGCAAAGCGGCCAGTCCGATGGTGTTTGGCGATGAGGACATGGCGGAATATACCCGTTTGTTACAGCAGAAGGGCGCGATACGCGCCGGAATGGCGACTTATCGTGAAGTGACGGTTTCGGCGGCGCAAAACCGTGCGTTGCTGAAAAAACGCGGCAAATTAGCGTTGCCGTTACTGGCGATCAGCGCCGATCAGGGTTCGATTCCGGATATGGCCTTACCATTGCGTGAATTCGCTGCGGATGTGACGGGAATTAAGATCGCGCACTGCGGTCACTTCATTCCGGATGAGCAACCGCAGGCGCTGGCAGAGGCGTTGGGTGAGTTTTTAATTAAACGTCAGGTCGCCATGTCTGGCGACTAAAAACCGCTCAATCAAAACGACATCGTCACACCGGCATAATAGGCGCGGCCCGGTTCGTTATAGGTCGAAGCACCCGAATTTTCGCGGTAAATGCGTTTATCAAACAGGTTATTGATACCGGCATTGGCGCGCAGGTTTTTGCTGATGTCGTAATTGACGTTCAAACCAAACACCGAATACGGGCTGATTTCCTGCGTCGTCATGCTCGAGGTATCGATATTGGTCTCAACATTTTGACGCGGTTTCTGGCGGCCATACTGCGTCCAGTTGATGTTGGCGCTGAGATCCTGCGTCGCCTGCCACTCCAGCTGCGAGTTGATGGTGAATTCCGGGATCACCGACAGCGGATTGCCGGTTTTCTTGCTCTCGGAGCGGAACATGTAGGTGGCGTTGGAGCGCCATTCCAGCGTATCAGCGATCAAAGGAATAGTCAGATTTCCTTCCAGTCCTTCCACAATCGCTTTGCCGCCGTTTTCCCAGCGCAGCACGTTGTAAACCGGGCGAGTGCTGGAATAAACCGGCTCGGTGCCCGACACAATCTTGTTCTTGTAGTCATTGCGGAACCAGGTGATGCCCGCGACGTAGCCCTGGTTGCTGAACTCCAGTCCAATCTCTTTGTTGACGCTGGTTTCTGCATCAAGATCGTTGTTCCCCAGCAGATAACATTGGCTGAGCCCAATCGGGCAGCCGTTGCCACGCGTGGAGAGCAGATAACCCGGCGTTGACTGATACAGGTTTGGCGCTTTAAACACCCGTGCAACACCGGCCTTCAGGGTGAAATAGTCGCCCAGACCTTGCGAGAGGTTCAGGCTTGGGCTCCAGTTGGCGCCAAACTGATCGTGATAATCAAAGCGCAGGCCAGGAATCACTTCGGTACTATCGGTAGCGGCAATGTTGTCTTCGAAGAACAGTGAACTGATGGTGGCGCTGTTCTTACTGCTGCGCTGCGATGGATCGCCAGAACTGCCAGGCAAATTCACGCCGCTCGCGCTGGCCGCAAGCATTGATGCTGGATCGTTCAGCTCGTCGCGGTTCCACTCCGCGCCCAGCGTCACGGTTTGATCGACCAGCAGCTGCAGCGGGAAGTTGATCTCTCCGCCCGCGCGATAGCTTTCCAGGCGGCTGGTGGCGTACGTATCGCTGTTGATCATTCCTTCAGTACGCCCGGCAGTGCCTTCCTGCAGGCGGGTGTTATTGGTTTTCTCGTAGTTGAAATTGAGCTTCGAGGTTCCCCAATCCCAGATACCGTTGTGCGCGATGCCGTAGCTTTGGCGATACATGCGGTTAGTTTCATCACCGTACAGCGACTCCACTAAACCGTCGGTGCTGGCGTTGCTGTTGCTGTTCTGCGTGTCACCGGCATAAATATTGCCCTGACGGCTGTAGCCCCAGGAGAAGTCGATGATTTGCAGCGGCGTGATTTTCCACGACAGCACGGTATTGATGTCTTTGTTGCGCACGCCTTCACGGCCCGCCGCGTATGAACCGTTTTCTGCGGTGTTGATATCGAACGCATCGGCATCGGTGCGGTTGAGGTTGCCGTACAGGCGCATGGTCAACGCATCACCGGCCAGCGGGCCGCTGAGATTGAAGTTAGCGCGTCGGGTATCGCCTTCTTTGCTATTTTCCGGCTGGCTGGTATAGAGCGACAGCGAGCCGTGCCAGTCGTTGGTGGGACGCTTGGTAATGATGTTCACCACGCCGCCCGCCGCGCCAGAACCGTATCGAGCAGCGGCCGGGCCTCGAATCACTTCAATGCGCTCAACCATTTCAGCTGGCACCCAGTTGGTATCGCCGCGTGAATCACGCTCGCCGCGCCAGCTGTAGCGCACCGAGTTACGAGAGGAAACCGGCACGCCATCGATCATCACCAGGGTGTTTTCCGGGCCCATGCCACGGATATCGATTTGCCGGTTATTGCCGCGGCTGCCGCTGGCGCCGTTACCGGTAAGGTTTACGCCGGGCATTTTGCGAATGATGTCGGAGAGATCGTTAACAGGGGGATTTTTTTTGATGTCTTCAGCGGTGATGGTGGACACGCCCGGTTGCTGTTTCAGCTCCTGCTCGGCGGTGACGATCATTGATTCATCGTCAGCCAGCTTTTCGGTGGTTTCAGCTGCAAAGGCAGGCGACGTTAGCATTCCCGCTAAAAAAAGCGCAATTGGACGCTTTTTGCCACGCATGGTTACATTCACTTAAGTTTTCTCCCTGTAACGTTAACAATTGTAAGTAAATGCGCATGATAATGATAACGGTTCTCATTGTCTATTCAGCCAGCCGGCAACAGGCCTGATAATACAAACCTTTACAAAGGTTGTTCGGTTGCGGGGTGTAAGTTGCGAGGAGGGGAATTTCTCATTTGCTTAGAAGAAACCGTTATGAGTAAGAAGAAATGTGTCGATAAATACTGGATAAGCAGGCTATTGATTCACTAGCATATTCTGAATTCTGCTGAGTCTTACGTGCCAAATCTGGGGCGGAAATCCCGCCTTGCAACCGTGCTTGCGGCTATTGCCATATTTCGGCAATAGATATGTTTTTTTCGCATTTGTGATTGTTATCTATCTTCCAGAGAATGCTAATCGGGACGTAAATACCCGTCATAATTTCAGCCGCAACTGCGTTGGCTCCGCGTGTTCACCCCAGTCACTTACTTAAGTAAGCTCCCGGAGATTCACACACTTGCCGCCTTGTTGCAGCTGGAATTATTTAGGGTATATGAGGATGACAATTCCACTCACCGCACGCCGTTCGCGCGAGGTGAGTCAGGAGACAAAACCATCGCTACCTCAACGCCTTTTCCCTGTGGGGAAACTTTTTATAAATCAGGAGAAAGGTTCCAGTGAAATTCGCCAAAGGCATGACTCTTCTTGCGCTCGCGCTGAGTGCACACACCGCGTTCGCCGCCGATGAAAACGTCCCAACTGACAGCTCAATCCACGTGCAGGCCGATCCTGCGCTGAAAAGCCTGCTGCCTGCGGATGTGGTGAAACGTGGCTACATTGTTGCCGGAACCAACCCCAACACGCCGCCAACCACCTTCTATAAAGAAGACAACAAAACGCTGGCCGGCCGTGAAATCGATATCATGAATGCCGTGGGCGAGCGTTTGGGAATCCAGGTTCAGTGGCGCGACACCGGTGGTTTCGACAACATCATTCCAGGCCTGAAAACCGGTCGTTACGATGTGGCGCTCTCCAATATCAACGCCACGCCAGCGCGTGCCAAAATCATCGACTTCGTGGGTTATTACGATGCCAGCCGCCTCGGCATTATCTCGCGCAAAGATGCCAACATCGCGCCATTCAAAGAACTGGCCGATGTCTGTGGTAAAGAAGTGGGCGCCGGTTCCGGCACCACCCAGGTTACGCGCCTTGAAGACGCCAGCAAAGCCTGTGAAGCGGCAGGTAAAAAGCCAATCAAAGTCTCCGTCTTCCCGGATCGTCCAGCTGGCGTGCAGGCGGTGGTAAGCGGTCGCGTGCCAATGTTCCTCGGCCCGTATGAAGGTTTGCTGTGGCAGGTGAAAGTGATTAAACCGCTGACCATGAGCGGCGAAATCACCGTACACGATGCGCCAGTCTCCGTCGCTTTCCCGAAAGATTCCGCGCTGGAGCCCGCCGTACAGGCCGCGCTTAACTCGCTGATCAAAGATGGCAGCTATAACAAGATCCTCGACAACTGGGGCATCGGCTTTGGTGCTGTTAAACAAGCCAAACGCAATCAGGAAATCTTTCAATGAGTGACATTCACGACCACACCGGCGACTTGAAAATCGTCGGCAAACGTTACTACGGACGCTGGCTGAGTGCGCTGGTCGTGTTGTTGTGCGTGGTGGCGATTGCGAACTCGATGATTAACAATCCACGCTTCGAATGGAGCGTGATTGCGGAGAACTTTACCGGCGAATCGATCCTGCAAGGCGTATTAATGACGCTGCAGCTTACCGCGATCTCTGTGGTGCTGGGTTTTGCCTTCGGTACGGTGCTGGCGCTGATGCGCCTCTCCTCCAATCCGGTGCTGGTGGGCGTGAGCTGGTTCTACACCTGGTTCTTCCGTGGTGTACCGATGTTGGTGCAACTGTTCCTGTGGTACAACATCGCGGCGCTTTATCCCACCATCGCCCTATCGATTCCGGGCCTCGGCGAAGTCTGGAGCACGCAATCGAACGCGCTGGTGAGCCCATTCAGCGCGGCAGTGATCGCGCTGGTGATGCACCAATCTGCCTATGCCGCCGAAATTGTGCGTGCGGGTATCCAAAGCGTCGGCAACGGCCAGCTGGAAGCCGCGCGTGCGCTCGGCTATCGCCCTTCGCAGATTTTCCGTCACACCGTGCTGCCGCAGGCGATGCGCGCCATCATGCCGCCCGCCGGCAACGAAATCATTGGTCAGCTGAAAACCACGGCGGTGGTCTCAGTGATCTCGCTGCAGGACGTGCTGTTCTCGGCGCAGATTATTTACCAGCGCACCTATGAAGTGATTCCGCTGCTGCTGGTGGCTACCTTGTGGTATCTGCTGATGACTTCGGTGCTGTCGGTGGGTCAGTTCTATGTGGAACGCTATTTTGGCCGTGGCGTTTCGCGCCGGGAAAAACGCAGCCTGTTGAAATCGCTGCCGGGCTTCTCAGCGCCAAAAGCAGAAAGGAGCGTCAGCAATGGGTGAAGCGATCGCCTTACGTAAAGTCACTAAGCGCTTCTCTGGCGTCACCATTCTGGATGAAGTGAATCTGGATATTCCGGCCGGTTCAGTCACGGTGATCCTTGGGCCGTCGGGTTCGGGGAAATCTACGCTGCTGCGCTGCATAAACCACCTGGAAAAACTGGATGGCGGCACCATTCGCATCGGCGGCGAGATCATCGGCTATAAGCAGAAAGGCCAGGCGCTGTACGAGTTGAGCAGCGGTGAAGTTGCACGTCAGCGTGCCGAAATCGGCATGGTGTTCCAGCAATTCAACCTGTTCCCGCACCGTACCGTGTTGCAAAACATCGTCGATGCGCCGATGCGCGTCAAGAAGCAGAGTCGTCAGCAGGCGACCAGCAAAGCGCTGTCGCTGCTGAAGCAAGTGGGTTTGTCTGGCCGCGAAGATGAGTGGCCGCAGAATCTCTCCGGAGGACAGCAGCAGCGTGTGGCGATTGCCCGCGCGCTGGCGATGGATCCCGGCGTAATGCTGTTTGATGAACCCACTTCAGCGCTCGATCCCGAACTGGTTGGCGAAGTGCTGCAGGTGATCAAACAGCTGGCGCACTCCGGCATCACCATGGTGGTGGTGACGCATGAAATTGGTTTTGCGCGCGAGGTTGCTGACAACATTGTGTTTATGGAAAGCGGCAAAATCGTGGCGGCGGGGCCAACCCAGCAAGTGCTCGACGACCCGGAAAACGGGCGCGTAAGAAACTTTATTGCAACGGTGCTTTAGGCACCGTTTTTCTTTTTTGATGCCAGGAACAGTGATGACGCAAAAACCGGTAATGCACAGCGCCCATTGGGGCGCTTTTCATGCCCAGCAACAGGGCGATCGGCTCACCATCGAACCGTTCAAGGGCGATCCCGATCCCAGCCCGCTGCTGCAAAATTTCCACACTGCGTTAAACCATCCGGCGCGCGTATCCCGTCCGATGGTGCGCCGTGGCTGGCTGGAGAACGGCCCGGGCGCGGACGATCGTCGTGGCAATGATGAATATGTGGCGGTGAGCTGGGATGAGGCTTACGCGCTGGTCACGCGCGAACTGCAACGCGTCGGCGATAAGTACGGCCCGCAAGGCATCTTCGGCGGCTCTTACGGCTGGTCAAGCGCTGGCCGCTTCCATCACGCACAAAGTCAGGTGCATCGCTTCCTCAACACCACGCTCGGCGGCTACGTGCGTTCAGTCAACAGCTACAGTTCCGGCTCCGCGTCGGTGTTGCTGCCGCATATCGTCGGCGACATGAATGAAATTGCCCGTCGCGGCGTCAGTTGGGAAGAGATCGCCCAGCACAGCGACATCGTGTTGGCATTTGGCGGTTTGGCGCTGAAAAACTCGCAGGTCGCCAGCGGCGGTTTAAGCGAACACACCGAGCGCGGCTTTATGCAGCAGGCGGCTGAGCGCGGCACGCGTTTTGTCTCGGTCAGCCCGCTGCAAAGCGATCTCCCTGAAGAAGCGCAGGGCGAATGGCTGGCGCTGCGTCCGGGCACTGACGCGGCCTTCATCCTCGGCGTGTTATCGGTATTGATCGCTGAACAGCTGACCGATGAGGCTTTCCTCGCGCGCTACACCGTGGGCTGGCCAGAAATGGCGGCCTACATTCGTGGCGAAGAGGATGGCACGCCGCGCGATGCGGCGTGGGCAGCAGAAATTTGCGGCGTGAGTGCTGCGTTCATCAGCGATTTTGCTCGCCAGCTGCACGGCAAACGCGTGCTGGTGACGGTGGCGCATGCCTTGCAGCGCGCCGAAAACGGCGAACAGCCGGTGTGGCTGGGATTGGTGCTGGCGGCCGCACTTGGTCAGCCGGGCTTGCCGGGCGGCGGCTACACCTATGCGCTGGGTGCGCTGGGCCATTACGGTAAGCATCACAATCTGGTGAGTTTTCCGGCGCTACCGCAGGGTAAAAACGGTATCGATCGTCTGATTCCGGTGGCGCGTATCTCCGATATGCTGCTCAATCCCGGCAAGCCGTTTGATTACAATGGCCGCCGTTTAACCTATCCGCACATCCGTCTGGCATATTGGGCCGGCGGCAATCCGTTCCATCATCATCAGGATCTCGCGCGCTTGCGTCAGGCTTTTTGTCAGCTGGATACGCTGATCGTGCATGAGATCGCCTGGACCGCCAGCGCGCGCCATGCCGATATCGTTTTGCCCGCCACCATGACGCTGGAGCGCGAAGACATTGGCGGCGCACCCACCGATCGCCACTTGTTTGCCATGCAACCGGTGGCGCAACCGTTCGGTGAAGCCAAAGATGATTACGCGATTTTCACCGAGCTGGCGCGCCGTTTAGGCCGCGAAGAGGCCTTCACCGAAGGGCGCGATACGCGCGGCTGGTTGCAGCATCATTACGCCCAGCTGCAGCAAAAGCTGGCGGCGCATCAGGTTGAGATCCCCGACTTCGAGAAGTTTTGGCAACAAGGCGTGCTGGAGTTGCCGCAGCTGAAAGACGGCGGCCGTATGATCAACGCGTTTCGCGCCGACCCGGAAGCGTCGCCGCTGCCGACGCCGAGCGGGAAAATTGAAATTTTCTCTGCCACCATCGCCAGCTTTAACTACGAAAACTGTCCGGGACATCCGGTGTGGCGTGAACCGCAGCAAAAACCGAATCCCGATCATCCGTTTTGGTTGATCGCCAATCAGCCGGCGACGCGTTTGCACAGCCAGCTCGATTTTGGTGATTACAGCCTGAGCGGCAAACGCCATGGCCGCGAAGTGTGCAGTTTGCATCCGGCGGATGCGGCGGCGTCAGACATTAATGATGGCGATATTATCGAGCTCTACAACGCGCGCGGCCACGTGCTCGCCAGTGCGCGTCTCACCGAAACCATCATGCGCGGCGTGGTGCAGTTGCCGACCGGCGCCTGGTATGATCCGGTCGATCCTACCGCGCTGCGTCCGCTGTGCCGTCACGGTAATCCCAATGTGTTGACGCTGGATATCGGCACGTCTTCATTGGCACAAGGTTGCAGTGGACAAATCACCGTGGTGCAGGTGCGGAAATATCGCGGCGAAGTGACGCCGGTTCAGGCGTTTATTCCGCCTGCCTAAAAGCAGACGCATCTCAATAAATCAAAGTGTGACTTTGTCTCACCGAGTGATAGACTCAGTGTGACAAAGTTACACTTTGGAGGATGTATGGCTTTAACCAAACTGCGTCAGCAAGGCGGAGCCGTTGTGCTAACGATTCCCAGTGACATCGCGACCAAAGCGGGTTGGCATGTGGGGATTGAGCTAGATGTCACTGCAACTGACGAGTCAATCAACATCAAACCTGTTAACCGGCTCGCACGCGGCAGGAAAACGATGGACCAACTGTTAGCTGGCATTGATCAGGAAGAGATTCGCCAGTTTAATGATGCCGTCAGCGACGATTTGCAGGATAAACCGCAGGGCAAGGAGGCTATCTGATGATATCGCGCAGAGTTCCGCAGTTAGGTGAAATCTGGCACGTCAACGGTGATCCCGTTGAAGGCAGGGAGTTTAAAGGGCCGCATTATTATCTGGTGATTTCACGGCGGGAACTCGTCGCTGCTTTAGGGACAGCGGTTTGCATTCCGGTAACCAGCGGTGGCGGCGCATCACGCTCGAGGGCTGTTGCGATGTATCTGGATGGCAGCAGCACGGATACCGGCAGCGTAACTGGCGTAGCGTTGTGCTACCAACTTTGTTCTCTTGACCTGACCGCGCGGAAGGCAAGTTTCGCCGCGAAAGTTGAATCGCACGTCATGGATGAAATCCTGTCGATGGTAGTGGATTTGATTGATCCGCGTTAAAAAGCTGAATGCGCACCCTACGAAAATCACGATGACAATCGTAGGGACGCCATTCATGAATGCCGCCCCGTTCACCCTAACTGACTAGCTTTTTCATCTCACGCAGTGGTTTTCCGGTTATGGGTCAAATCTTTCACCGTTTCCGCTGCACGTTTACCGGCAAGGAACGCGTGGTCCGAGTTGTAATATTCCCATTCGCTGTAGCGCCCGGAAAGATGGATGCCTTGCGTCGCCAGCCAGCTACGAATCAGCGTGACGTTGGCGGTGCGTTGATGGTCGTACACCACATAAGCGTACGGCATATCCACTTCGCTGGCGGTAACGATCTCATCATCGGCATTGATGATGCCGACCCGAATACAATCTGCAATGCAGCGTTCAATCAACGCATCGCCTTCGCAAGGAAGCGGCTGATCGTCGCGATAGGTCATTTCGCAGGTCAGGCCAAAACCGCCTTCTGGATTGCAGTGCGGGCTGGCGTTGCCCTGTAAAAAGATGCGGTGGAACAGCGTGTTGCCGGGATAGTAAATCCAGTGTTTGTCGCTGATATTGGCGCGGCCAATGCCCAGATTGACGCAGCGCACCGAGATATGACGCAGTTGCTTCGCCGCTTTCTGCACCGCTTCTGGTGCAAAGCTGCCCATCAATCGCACCAGTTCTGGCAGCGGCAAGGTGCTGATCATCTGGTCATAATGGAATTGTCGACCGTCACTTAACAGCACGCGCCGTTGCAGCGGCTGGATCTCGCTGACGCCCGCTTCCATTTCCAGCGTGCAGTTCAGATGTGGTAGAAATCCTTCCATCAGCGCCTGAAAACCGCCGCGCAGCGGATAGCCAAAGCGCGCATTGGGGCCGACCGGCTTATCCAGCGGCGCCAGCGCACCGGAGATGATCTGCTCCAAATCGGGCAGCGGCACGCGTCCGCCGAGCCATGAGGTTTCCATATTCACCAGCGGTGTTTTCCACAGTTTCTGGTTATACGGCAGGGCGAAATGGCGGGCGATGCCTTTGCCCCAGGTACGGAAAATAAAGCTTTCGAAATCTTCGCTCTCCGGCTGACAAACCAGGCTTTCACCATCCGGGATGGCGCCATCGGCGCAGCAATCACGCCGCGCCTCGGTGGCCACCGCCTGTAAAGCGGGAGGCGACGCATAGCGCGCTTCAATCGCGCCTAACACACACTCGCCAATCACTTCGGCAGGCAAACCATGCAGCGCCGACTGGAACGGATAGCGGGTGTAAACATCATGGCTGTAAACCCAGGCTTCACGTGTTTGCCAGTGCTGATTGTCGCCCAGCAGGATATCGTACAGGCGCAACACGTAAGGATCGTTGGAGAACATAATGTGGCCGGCGTGATCGAAGGTGAATCCCTGATCCTCGACCGAACGGCACCAGCCGCCCACGGTGGCATTTTTCTCCAGCACCACTGCGCCCGCGCCGTAGTGATAACCGGCGCTCAACCCCGTTGGCCCGGCCCCCAAAATCAAGCACGCAACGGTATTGTGCGCCAGCGCGGGCGGAGGGGCGGCGGCTATTTCGGGATGGGAAATCTGACGTTGGGTCAGCGCCACGATATGCGCCTGCATCTCATCGACAGTGCGATCCCACGAGGTTTCCGCAACGCGTGTCGCCATGTTTTTCGCTAGCTGATAGCGGGTTTCCACCGGCATGCTGAGCGCCGCTTCACAGGCCTGAACAAAGCTCTGATGCGAGTCGGCGATGCTCACCACGTCGGCATAGTGTCGCGCCACATCGGCAATCGCGGTGCTGACAATCGGCAGCTGCGCTGCCATGTACTCCAGAACTTTGGTAGGACTGATAAAGCGCGTCGAAGCATTGAGCGCGAACGGCATCAGGCAAAGATCCCAGCCGGCGAGAAAGTGCGGCAAGGCGGCGTACGGTTGCTGGCCGAACCAGTGCAGATTGCTGCGCTGGGGCAGGCTGGCGGCATCAATTTTCACCACCGGACCGACCATCACGATCTGCCAGTCGGGATGCGCATCGGCCAGCGCGGCAATCAGCGTCAAATCGAGGCGTTCATCAATTACGCCGTAATAGCCGAGGCGCGGTTTTGGCAGGTTTTCCTGCAGCGGATGACTGTTAGTGCGGTCCAGCGCCTGTTCGAAATGTCCCGCATCGACGCTGCTTGGGCAGCAGAAAACCTGCGGATGGCGATGTTTCTTCGCTTCATACAGGCTGGTGCCGCCGGTGAACACCAAATCGGCGCGGCTCAACAGCGCCGATTCACGCTGCTGAAGCTGACGCGGCGCCTGATTAAAGGCGGAGAGCTCATCCATGCAGTCATAGATAATCGCGCTCGGTGTAAAGCAGGCCAGCAGCGGCAGCGCCATCGGCGTATAAAACCACACCAGCGGCGTTTCATCGTCAGCAAGCAGTTCAGCCAGCAGCGGTTGCAGCACGGCGATTTGGCTATCGTGGAAGCCGGGCGCGGCCACATCGGTATGCGGTTCGATCACCGTCACATTGGGTGCTGGCTGATATTGGCGTAACGCGGCTTCACCGGGCTGATAAATCGGCTCTTCGATAAACACAATGCGGTGGAACTGGGCGAGGCGCGACAATAGATGCTGTGGACGTTGAAAGACAAATCCCCAACGTAAATGACTGAATACCACTAATACGGATTGTTTCATGACGCTTTCCTCTGGCCTGCTGGCCGCGGTGATAAGACCCTGAAAACGGGCTAATAATCGTTGTGATTGCTGTAATGACGCGGCATAAACTGGGTTCAGTAGACGCTTTTTGTGGGGATCGACATCCCACAATCCGCTGCGTGGCCAGTGTTCGAGATCTTCCCAAAGTGGGCGATCGATAATCGGATAAAGACAGATGCCGCGGATATCACAGCCATTGAGCTGTGCCTGCGCGACATCGGCGGTCACTTGGGCGATCCAGGCGGCGCGTCCGCTGCCGACGTGGCTGGTTTCCGCCAGCAAAATGGGCCGCTGATAACGCTTAGTTAACTGCGCCAGCAGCGGATGCAGCGGCACGCGGCGCGCATCGCCCAGATGCCACTCCAGCCGGCAGCCGGACCCGGTGAGCCACTGATTGCCGTGGTAATAATTGGCGCCAACCACATCGAGATAGTGCGGTTTGCCGCCGAGTTCCGGCTCGCGCAAACCGGCGATCATGTCCCACGCCTGATATTGCGAAGCGTTGATATCGCGGGTGCGCTGCCGACACGCATCGCTGTCTTCATCCGGCACCACGTGAATAATCGGGTCGCAGTGCAGGAAACGCGCACGCGGATCTGCAAGGCGAATGGCGGCGCAACCCGCCAGCGTGGCGCGAATCAATTGACGTTTAATCTCATCGGGATCGGTATGGGCATTATTACCAAACAGGCCGACAGAAATTCCCCACGCCATAAACGAGATTTCATTCATCGGCGAATAAATGGGGGCGTCTTCATAATATTCCGCGAGGAAGCCCGCCATGCGCTGACAAAAAGCGGCGAAGCGCGGCACAAATTCGCTGGAAAATAAGGTTAAGTCATCCGGCCAGCCGTAATGGCAAAAGGTCCAGTTAATTTGCACGCCAAAGGAGCGCGCCGAATTCATGCGTTTTTTTAAACTTTCGAGCGTGGTTTGCGGTTCCATTTCCGCCAGTCGCCAGCCAATACTTTCGCGGGCGGAGGTAATGCCAAACTGCTGCAGCGCGGCGTAATCGTTATGGTATTGCGATAAATGGTCGGTCAACGCATTCATTGAAAGCCGCTCGCCGAAGGGATTGATATGATCCGCTCCCTCATAACCGGCTTGCCAAAAGCTGGAAAATGGCGACATGATGTTCCCCCGGAATAACATTCAGGAAATAGCAATAAATAAAAGAAGTTAATCGTGTTATAGGGGCGCCATTTAAGGCAACCAGGGAAATCGACTGTTGAACCTAATTCAAATTATAACCACGCTTTGGCTTAGCGCAAATGGCTGAGCTGAAAAGAAAATAAGCCCAGCGTGAGTTTTGCTTATTTAAGTGAAGCGGTGCAAAGAAATGAAGATATTATTGTTGCGCGATTTCTTACGCTTAACTCACATAATGAAAAGAAGGGCGATGTTTAATTTATTTCATTACTACACTTTAATTAACCCAATTCGGGTTTACGGAGGTACGTATGTCAGAACGTCCAGATGATGATGTAATTCCACTGCCAGGTGATGATGAAACATTACCTGACGAAGATGATGATTTACCCCGCGATACTGAATTCCCTGAAGATCAGCAACCTAAAATCTGAAAATCAGTCGAGCCGCCGCTGGCGGCTCACTATTTAGAGTGCACTCTGCTGTAATTCCCCCATAATACCTCTCCAGGATTCATTTATTTTTTTAACACTTAAGGGAGAGATACGATGGTCAACGACTATTTCACACAGCCACCGATTGGCGTCACGGTTGAGCAGCATAAACGCACCGTTGCGGTTGCGGCGGCATTAGCGGTGGCAAAAGAGTCAGTTAGCGCCTCAACCTCTGCCAGCGGATCTAAGGCATCGTGGGATTTGCAGGCGGTTGCCAATGAGATTGCAAATCTGGCCGATGCCATTCAGGATGCGCTGGAGCCGGTTGAAACGCTTTAAGCGAGCAGTTGGGTTAACTGCGCCAGATGCGCGCTGTTAGCCAACTCGCTGCTGTTCAGCAGTTGTTGCTGACGTAGCGGGGACTCCTGCTGCAGTGCCGCGCGCAGCTTGCCTGCGACATCCACCGCATCGGCCAGCGATTGCTGACGTGTGCGGTGATGCTGCAACTGCAAGCCATCGCCTAGCGTAATCGTCACCAGATGAAAACGCAGCGCCGGGTTAATCGCATCCGGTGGCGCACCTTCATCTGGCATACGACGCACCTTTGCTGCCAGCGGCATCACCTCTTGATTCAACTCGCCTTCGGCAAAATCCTGCAAACGCAAATCGCCATACATCAGCATCGCGGCGATCACATATTCCAGACTGAAACGCGCTTCGATGCCATTGGTTGGCACGCGCACCGATGCCGCAATATCACCGCCCGGCGGAAACGCCACGCTAATTTCGCTGATGTTTTCCAGCAAACTTTCCAGTGATTTACCGCTCGCCAGCCATTGATTGCGCAAGATGCGCGTGGCTTCGGCGGCGCTGTGCGTACCGGCGCAGGTGGGGAAGGGTTTAAATTCCAACCCAGGCGCGACGATGCGCCACGGCTGCGCCCAATGCTCAATCAGTTTTTCCGGCTGCGCCTGGCCATTGCTGGTGGCGGAGATGAAAGCGTCAATCACGCCGTCCTGCTTGCTATCAAAGCCTGCCAGCGTCAGCTGTGCGGCGCTCACCGCGCGTTCAGCTGCAAACCCGGCATGCAGCGGCTTTACCGCCGAACCAAACTGCGCGCGTAAGCCGCTGGCCTGCGTGGTGGCGATGCCGAGCAGCGTTGCGGTGGCAGCCACATCCAACGCCAGCAAACGCGCCAGCGCGGCGGCAGCGGCGACTGTGCCAAGCGTCGCGGTATTGTGATGACCTAAGGCGTAATGCTGCTGGCTGACGGCGAGGCCTGAACGTCCGGCAACCTCCACGCCGACCGCATAGGCATCAAGAAACTGATCCAGCTCAGAGGGCTGCAACTGCTGCCAGGCAAAGAGCGCAGGCAGAATCACCACGCTGGGATGCCCGCGAAAATCCGCATGGAAATCATCGTAATCCAGCGCGTGGCTGGCATATCCGAGCAGCAGGGCGTTGGCTCGCGCGCTGCCGTCGCCATATACGCTGCGCAGCGCCGGTAATCCGCTGTCTGGCACCTGACCTTGCAGTACCGGCCAGCTGACGGCGAGGAAATCACGCACCCCTTCGCGCGCCGCATTACGTGCGGCGGCGTCCGGTTGGCTGTGAACAATGCGCTCAGCCAGCGCGGCAGTGAGGCTCATCAGCTCACGCTCTTCAGCGCTGCGACCGCCAGATTGGCGAGATAGCGCGACGTCGGCAGCAGCACATCATCATTGATGCGAAACGCCGGATGGTGCAGCGCGTAAGGCTCGCCGGTGCCAATCATCATAAACGCGCCCGGCAGCTGTTGCTGATAGAACGCGAAGTCTTCGCCGATTGGGCTGGCTTCCACCACGCGCGCCTCAAAGCCGCTGGAGCTGGCCTGCTGCAAGGCAAAATCCGCCCAATGCGCATCATTCACTACGGATGGCGGACCCGCGTGCCAGTTGAATTTCACCTCGGCGGCGAAAGCGGCGCCGATACCTTGCACGATTTCACGGAAGCGCTGCTCCAGACGTTCGCGCGTTTCCTGCGAGAAGGAGCGCACCGTGCCTTCCAGCCAGGCGCTATCAGGAATCACGTTCCAGGTGCTGCCGCTGTGAATCTGGGTAATCGAGACCACCGCGTTATCGCCGGATGGGGCATTGCGGCTAATCAACGTTTGTGCGGCCGAGACAATTTGCGCGGCAATCACAATCGGATCGTTACCCTGATGCGGTTTGGCGGCGTGGCTACCCATGCCGGTGATGCTGATATCAAAGCGATCGACCGCTGCGGTGAGCGGACCGGCTTTGCTGCCAATCACGCCTGGCGGCAGCGACGGATCGTTGTGGATGCCGAAGATTGCCACCGCGTCATCCAGCGCGCCGGTCGCGATCACATCGGGCGCGCCCTGGCCGGTCTCTTCAGCAGCCTGAAACAGAATACGCACGCGACCTGGCAGGGTATCTTCCTGCTGTTTGAGCAGAATCGCTGCCCCCAGCGCCGCCGAACTGTGAAAGTCGTGGCCGCAGGCGTGCATCACGCCGGGACGTTCAGATCGGAAGCTCACATCTGATTGCTCTTCAATCGGCAGCGCGTCAATATCGGAGCGTAACACCATCAATGGGCCACTTTCCGCCCCAATTTCCGCCACTAAACCGGTTTTGAGCGGGAGATCCAGCACGCGAATCTGGTGTTGCTCTAATTGCTGACGAATTCGTGCGGTGGTTTCAAACTCTTGATTGGAGAGCTCGGGAAAACGGTGCAGTTCATGGCGGAAAGCGATCAGCTGTTCGCCTAAGATGTCGAGAGATTGGCTCATGCTTTTACTCCTTGTTGTGCCGCCTGGCGTGTTAACCACGCATCGTGGGCGCTTTCATCCAGTACTTTCTTCATATATTGCGTGATGTGGCCTTTGCCAAGATCGGTGGTGTGCATCAGCTGGAAACCGCGCTTTTTGTACATCTCGATCAGCCACGGATGGTTGGTGGCGGTGCCGAGCGACACCGCAGGCGCGCGTAACTGGCCCAGCAAGATCTCCTGCTCGAGACGATCCTGCACCTGACGACCAAATTGCTGGCCGGGATAATCGGGATGCGCGCCAAACCAGCCGATATGCGGCAGGCCAAACGGGCCGGGCAGCGGTCCCCACGGATAGCGTACGGTAACGGATGAGACCATCACATCATCGGCATACAGCGCATAAACACCGTGGCTCTGCAGATGACGCAGTGTCTTGGCAAGGTCGGCGGTGGCGGCATCAAATTTAATGCCGAGCGCCAGCGTGGGTGCATACGCGGCATGCATCAGCGCCTGATAGGTTTCCACCTCGTCTTCTCTAACCTGACGAAATTCAAGTGACATAGACATCCCCGGGGAAAAAACCGCCATCAGGCGGAGAATCAAAAAGCAGGCACCTTCCATAGCGGCGCGATTCATCGCGCAATAAATTGCGCCGCTACGCAAGGTGCTCGTCTGTTATAAGGGTTCAGATTACCAGCAAAGCCATTCCCCGCTATATGTGAAAAATAACTAAGCTAATGCGAATTTGTGAAAATGAAATCGCCCCTTTTGCATTGCTTAAATCGTTATTTACCGTAGTATGCAGAAAATACATAGCGCTATAACTATTCTGTATTAACCCTCTGAATTATCTTAATTTAATCCGTTATAGCCTTATTCTTAATCAGGGTGACGCCGTGTTAGCGATCAAATCTCCGCGTGCATATGCACATGAATCCGGTTTGCGTGCGCGCGCCGGTGAATTTATCAAACCTTACGCTTCCCATATTCGCGTCTTTACTTCCCCCCGCGCCTGGCAGGCCGTTAATCCGGAATTAATCCAGAGCATTGAAGCCAATGATATTCGCTGGGAAATAGAGTATCTGACCGGTGAATGCACCGATGCCGCGATTGAAACCCTGAAGCACAATGTCGAGCGGCAGGGCGCTGAACTGCTGTTTGCGATCGGCGGCGGGCGCGTGCTGGATGCGGCAAAAGCGGTGGGTAGCCAGCTGCCCGATCTCAAGGTGATCAACTTCGCCACGGTTGCCGCGACTTGCGCTGCCTGGTCGCCGGTGGCGATTGTTTACAACGAGCAGGGCGGCCATGTGCGCAGCCAGCCGCTGGGCAAAATGCCGGATTTGGTACTGGTCGATAGCGAGATTATCGCGCGCAGCGACGTGCGTTACCTGAAGGCCGGCATCGTTGATGCGCTGGCAAAATATTATGAGTTCTATCCGTATCAGCGTAACAATCCCAACGATCTGGCGCTGGATCTCAAAGTGATGACCGCCAAACGCGCGCTGGATCTTTATCGCGAGCTGGGCCCGGCGGCGGTAGCCGCTAACCAGCAACAGCAGGTCACGCCGGAGCTGGTGAAAATCATCGATGCCAATATCGTGTTGGCCGGATTAGCCAACAGCGTGCGCGATGTGCTGCCGACGCCAGGTTTTGCTCACGCCATTCACAATCGTCTGACGCATCAGCCGGAACTGCATCAATGGCTGCACGGTGAAAAAGTGGGTTACAGCCTGCTGGTGCAATCGCTGATTGAGCATGACGGCGTGCCGGATGCCGATCTGCTGACGCTGCTGCGTGCGTACGACATGCCGCTGACCTTAGCGCCGTTAACCGGTGACCGCGCGGCGACGATTCGCACCATCGCAGAACAGATTAAATTCCCGGCGGCCAGCGCCGAACGTCTGCCATTCCGCATCTCTGCCGATGCGCTGGAACAGGCGCTGCTGGCGACCGAGAACACGTTTTAAATCGCACCACTTTTTATTGACCAGGACAAATTAATGGCTAACTCAAAACAACAACGCCGCATCCGTTTAGGCCTTTTCGTGCAGCCAGTAGGACAACACGTCAGCGGCTGGCGTCTGACGGAAAAGCTCGGCGATCCAACTGACATCGACTGGCTGATCACCATCGCCAAAAAAGCCGAAGCCGGTAAATTCGATCTGTTCTTCGTAGGCGATGCGCTGGCCACCAGCATGTATCGTCTGCCCTCGACCATGGCGCGCCTTGAGCCGCTGACCATGCTGTCGGCGCTGGCGGTGAATACCAAACGCATCGGTCTGGCGGCAACGGCGTCTACCACCTTTAGCGATCCGTTCACCATGGCGCGCAGCTTCTCTTCGCTGGATCACATCAGCCGTGGTCGCGCGGCATGGAACGTGGTGACCTCGTTCTCTACCGATGTAGCGCGTAACTTTAGCCGCAACGATATGCCAAACCATGCCGAGCGTTATGCGCGTGCGCGCGAATTCCTCGAAGTGGCTGACAAGCTGTGGGCCGGTTGGGAAGAGGGCGCGGTGCAGCCGAACAAAGAGACCGGTGCGTACTTTGTTGATGAAAAAATCCAGCCGATTAACCATGAAGGCGAGCACTTCCAGGTGCAGGGTCCGCTGAATATCACCCGTTCGCCGCAGGGTCGTCCAGTGATCATCGAAGCCGGTTCCTCCGCCGATGGTCAGAAACTGGCGGCGGAAACCGCGGAAGTGATCTTCACCGCGGCTGCCAGCCTCGAAGAAGCACAAACTTTCTACCGTTCGCAGAAAGATCAGGTCATTGCCGCTGGTCGTAATCCGGATCATGTGGTGATTATGCCGGGCGTGATGCCGATTGTGGGCCGCACGCGTGAAGAGGCCAAAGCACTGTGGAAAGAGCTCAACACGCTGGTGGACATCGAAAACGGTCTGCGTCAGCTGTCGCTGCGTTTCAGCATGGATCTCAGCCAGTTCCCGCTGGATGGTCCGGTGCCAGAAGTGCCTCTTGGCGAGGGCAACCAGAGCCGCGTTAAACTGATGACCGATATGGCGAAACGCGAAAATCTGACGCTGCGCGAGCTGGCGGCGGTGGCTGCTGGTTCACGCGGACATCGCGTGATTGTCGGTACCGCCGAAGATATCGCTGACGATTTCGAGCTGTGGATGAACGAGGGCGGCGCGGATGGTTTCAATATTATGCCGGCGATCATGTCCGAGCAGCTGGATCTGTTTGTTGAGCTGGTGATCCCTGAACTGCGCCGTCGCGGCCTGTTCCGTGACGATTACGAGTTCGCCACGCTGCGTGAAAACCTCGGCTTGCCGGTGGTCTAACCCATTCAGGAGCTCAACATGGTCACCTTATCAAAGCGTGTGCAGTCCGTGTCGCTCTCTGCCAATGCGGCGGCGCGTCAACTGACGCGCCAGCTGAAAGAGCAGGGCGTGGATATTCTCGATCTCACCACCGGTGAGCCAGATTTTGATACGCCCGCGCATATTCGCCAGGCGGCGGTGGCGGCAATGGAAGCCGGTGAGACGCGCTACACGCCGACCAATGGCACCACGCCGCTGCGTAAAGCGGTGCTTGCTAAGCTGAAAAATGAAAATCAGCTCGATTATGAGCTGGCGCAAATTTGCATCGCCAACGGTGCCAAGCAGATTATCTTCAACGCCTTTGCCGCCACGCTGAATGAAGGCGATGAGGTGATTGTGCCTGTGCCTTATTGGCCGACGTTCCCGGATAGCGTGCGTTTTAACGGCGGTGAGGCGGTGCTGCTGGCGTGTCCGCTGGAGCAGGAATACAAGTTGCAGCCGCAGCAGCTGGCGCAGGCGATCACTGCTAAAACCCGCTGGCTGGTGCTGAACAATCCCGGCAATCCTTCTGGCATGGTGTACAGCGCAGATGAGCTGACCGCGCTGGCGACGGTGCTGCGCGATCATCCTGATGTGCTGATCATGCTGGATGAACTCTACGAGCATATTCTGTTTGATGGTCGTGAACATATTAGCCTGCTGCACGTTGCGCCGGATTTAGCCGACCGTATTCTGCTGGTGGGCGGCGTGTCGAAAACCTATGCCATGACCGGCTGGCGCATCGGTTTCGGTGCCGGGCCTAAAGCGTTGATCGACGCGATGGTGGTGGTGCAGTCGCAAAACAGCTCCGGTGCCAGCGCGATCAGCCAGGCTGCGGCGGTGGCGGCGTATAACGGTGGACTCGACTTCCTGCCGCCGCAACGCAAGTCTTATCAGGATCGCCGCGATGCGATTATGGCGCTGTTAAAGCCGGTGCAGGAAATTGACGTGCTTAATCCTGATGGCGCGTTCTTTATTTTCTGTCGCTGCGCCGGTTTATTAGGTAAAACGCGTCCCGATGGTCAGAAGATCGAAAGCGAGCAGGATGTGATGAATTATCTGCTGGAAAGCGGTGTCTCTGGCGTGGCGGGCAGCGCGTACGGATTATCACCTTATTTCCGTTTGTCGATTGCCACCGACATTGAAACGGTGCGTGAAGCGGGCCGCAGAATTGCGCAGGCCTGTGCGGTTCTGAAATAAGCTTATTAGTAAAAGACGTCAGATATTTTCGGGGGATTATGTGACTTAACGGCAAGTATGATGCGCAATCCGGTATCGCTTGCCAGGATTATGTTTACGACGTTTTAAAAGCGTATATCAAACAGATTAACGCGCAGAAGTAATAACGAAAAAACGCAGCATTTACGCTGCGTTTTTACTGTTCATGCGCTGTACAGCAAGTCACCGATTAAATCAGGAAATCATCCATTGAACCGCCCGCTTCCAGTGCGGCTTTAATCGGTGACGGCGTACGGCCCTGGCCGGTCCACAATTTCTCGTTACCCTGTTCGTCGATGAACTTATACTTCGCGGGGCGCGGAGCACGTTTCGACTTAGGCTTGCTTTCCTGGGTAGCTAATTGCGCCAGGTCACTAATATCAATGCCATCTTTCAACAACATCTCTTTATACAGCGCCAGCTTTTCTTCTTTTTCGCGCTGAGCTGCAGTTTCTGCTTCCGCTTCTTCACGGCGCTCTGCGACGACCACGGCGAATTTTTCCAGCATCTCTTCTAATGCTGCGACGTCAATATTACGCGCCTCGACACGCAGCGTACGAAGATTGTTCAATGCTTTAAGTGCATCGCTCATGTATTAATCCTTATTACTTATTTGACTGGTGTAAAGGGAAGCATTCTACGAGATTTTTTGCCAAATTAAAATAATCAAACGTGGGCAGAATTGTCTGTAAAATATCCGGGTGATCAGAGATTCCTTTATATTCCGTGACGCTTTGTCGAGCTATTTGGCTTATTCACGTGACGCGGGAGAGTAAGGAGAATAATAGTGGGTGATTTAATATGCGTGTGTATGCGGTGCGTGTGAAGGTCGCCATAAATGGTTACCGTACACATAAGAATCTGTTCAATTTCACATAGTTGCCGAAAGCCCCGCCATGAACCTTCCTGAAAATAACGTAAGTCAACTATTACTCGTTGAAGAATAAGGCTTTTCACCAAGTATAAAAGTGTCAGTAAACTGGTAACAATTTCTTGCATTGGAAATCTTAATGCGTATATTTCTCATTTGCTTTCTTAACGGCTTCCTTACTGTCGTTCCTCTTTCCGACGTCAGCAGCGGTGCCGAAAAAAATAACGATAAGTTGATTGAGGAATCGTATGTCTTTCAGTGATTTGCGCGTCAGGAAACCCGGCAGTGCGCCTCAGCGTGCGTTACGTCTCTCTTTACTGGCTGTGATGGTTGCGTCGGGTATCGCGCAGGCAGCAGAGACCACCAACACCGAACAGACGCTGAACGTGGATGCCAGCGCCAACGCCGATCAGCAACAGCAGGCGGCACAGGATTACAGCGTACCGGTGACGCGTGCCGGTACCAAAATGGCGCTCACCGCGCGCGATATTCCGCAATCGGTTTCAATCGTCAGCAAGCAGCGTATGCAAGACCAACAGCTGCAATCGCTGAACGATGTGCTGAAGAACACCACCGGTATCCACGGTGTCTCTTCCGATATGGATCGCACCAACTACTATTCGCGCGGTTTCCTGATCGACAACTATATGGTCGACGGTATTCCAACTGCCTTCGCCTCACGCTGGAACCTTGGCGATGCGCAGAGCGACATGGCGCTGTATGAGCGCGTCGAAGTGGTGCGCGGTGCCACCGGCTTGCTGACTGGCCCGGGCAATCCCTCCGCCTCCATCAACATGGTACGCAAGCACGCCGATAGCAAAGAGTTCACCGGTGATGTTTCCGCCAGCTACGGCAGCTGGAACAAGCAGCGTTACGTTGCCGATCTCTCTGCACCACTGTCGCCTGAAGGGAACGTGCGTGGTCGGCTAGTTGCGGGCTATGAAGACAAAAACAGCTTTATCGAACGCTACGGCGCAGACAAAAAGTTCGTTTATGGCGTGGTTGACGCTGATCTGACCGACTCCACCAAATTGTCGGTTGGTTACGAATTTACCCAGGTAAACACCGATTCGCCAATGTGGAGCGGTTCCCCGCGCTGGTATACCGACGGTTCTCAGATCAAAGCGCGTCGTGGTTACAACACCGCGCCAGACTGGGCTTACAACAACAAAGAAAACAAAAAGGTCTTTGTTAACCTGCAGCAAAACTTCGATAACGGCTGGAACATCACGCTTAACGGCACGCATAACGAAATGTTCCTCGACAGCAAACAGCTGTATATCGATGGCTTCTTTGATAAAACCACCGGCGCGGGCTCTTCCTCTTACGCCGGCTATCCGGTTATCGGCGGCACCGGCTATAACACCGGTAAACGTAAAGTGGATGCGGTGGATGCCTTCGCCAGCGGCCCATACGAATTGTTGGGACGTCAGCATGAGCTGATGATTGGCGTTAACTACAGTCGTCAGGACAACAAGTACTTCAGCTCGTGGGAGAACATCTCATCAGCAGAGCTGGGTAACTTCAATAACTACAACGGCGATTTCCCGGAATCTAACTGGGATCCGCGCGAACCGGCTTCAGATACACAGCTGGTGCGTCAGAAATCTGCTTATCTGGCAACACGCATCTCGCTGGCCGATCCGCTGCATGTGATTCTGGGCGCGCGTTATACCAACTGGAATCGTCAGACGCTGAGCGAAGAGATGGAGAAGAACAACATCACGCCGTACGGTGGTGTGATTTGGGACTTCTACGACAACTGGTCGGCGTATGCCAGCTACACCTCGGTATTCCAGCCACAGGATTATCAGGATGCCTCGGGCGGATTCCTGGCGCCGGTGATTGGCAAAAACTACGAAGCGGGCGTGAAATCAGACTGGTTTAACAGCCGCCTGACTACCTCGATCTCCGTATTCCGCACTGAACTGGATAATGTTGGCGAAGCGACCGGACAAACCAACCCGGAAACGGGCAATGCCATTTATGTGGGTAAAAGTGGCGTAGTGAGCCGTGGCGTGGAGTTTGAAGTCAACGGTGCTGTAACCGATAACTGGCAGATGACCTTCGGCGGTACCAGTTATGTGGCGGAAGATCGCGAAGGCGAGAACTACAATTCTCAGCTGCCACGCACCTCATTCAACCTCTTCACCAGCTATCGCTTGCCGATGCTGGACCAGTTGACCTTGGGTGGTGGCGTGACCTGGCAGTCGAAAACCTACGGCGACATTGGCGGTCCAGATGGCGAAGGCACCTGGCGCGCACGTCAGGGCAGCTACTCAGTGGTCGATTTGTTCGCACGCTACGACGTCACCAAAAACGTCTCACTGCAGGCGAACATTAACAACCTGTTCGACAAAGAGTACGACACCAACGTCAGCAACGGCGGCATCGTGTACGGCGATCCACGTAATTTCTCCGTCTCGGCGAGCTATCGTTTCTGATAAAGATGCTGGGTGCGCAGGACTGTGTACCCAGCAATTCTCGGCGGTCGCCATTCATGGCGACCGATATTAACCCTTCATCCACTCCGCAATAATCTGCCCATACAACTGCTCGGCTTCCCCCAGCTTACTCACCAGACAATACTCATCGGTTTGATGCGCCATCTTCGGTTCGCCCGGACCTAAAATAATGCACGGCGGATCACCCAGCGCGGGCAACAGCAACGATGCATCGGTAAAGTAGGGCACCACGCGCGCTTGCAACGGCTGCTCGAAAAACGCCTGACAATGACGGTAGATCGACTGAATCCACAGATTCTCTTCGGAACTCAACACCGCAGGCAGATCGACCAAAGTGGTGATGTGCACTGCTTCGCCCATTAATTCGCCTAACCGCTGGCGAATAGCGGCGTGTTGCAGGTTTGGCGCGCTGCGGATATCAACATCAAACGCCGTGCGATCCGGCACCGAGTTAATATTCAGGCCGCCCTGAATGCGGCCAACGTTCAGCGTCGGTTGCTTCATTAAAGGATGCGGCGCGCCCGGCGAGAAGTGGCGGATTTTGCCTAACGCATCGGCGGCAAGATAGATGGCGTTAATGCCTAATTCCGGCATCGCACCGTGCGCGGTTTTGCCACGCGTCTCGCAGCGCAGCCACAGCGCGCCTTTGTGACCAATTACCGGATAGTTGGCGGTGGGTTCACCAACGATCAATGCGCCAATCTCTGGCAACGTTCCGGCCGCAATCAGCGCCTGCGCGCCATCGCAGCCGGTCTCTTCACCGCCGGTAATCAGCAACACCACGCCGCGCCCGGCGCGAATCGCCGGTTGCTGCTTGATGCAGGCGTGGGCAAAAGCGGCGATGGCCGCTTTCATGTCACTCGAACCGCGCCCATAAAGCCGATCGTCCGCAATTTCCGAACCAAAAGGATCGTGCTGCCACGGCTGATTGCCGAGCGGCACGGTGTCGAGATGTCCGGTAAACGCCAGCGGTTTGCCCGCAGCGGAGCCGCGCATCTGCGCCACCAGATTGCTGCGACCTTCGCCAAACGACGATAGCTGCACCTCAAAACCCTGATCGCTGAGCCACGCGGCAAAAAACGCCATGCAGGCAGCTTCGTTGCCCGGTGGATTAATGGTGTCGAAGCCGAGCAGTTGCTGAGCAAGTGCCAGTGAAGCGGGCTGCATCAGGCGCGCTCCGTCAGCCAGTCGAAGCAGTTAATCCACAGCTGGCGATAGCCGGGCCATTGGGTAAACTCTTCCGGCAGCCAGTGCGCCGACATATCGCTGGTCCACACCAACGAACGGCCTTGCTGATATTCCCGCACCGCTAATAAAGGATGCGCTGTTCCGGCGACGGTCGCCAGCAGCGTGCCTTCGGGCTGCATCTCCACCTCGTTGTAGCCCAGCATCCACGGCCATTCGCCGGAGATGTTATCGAACAGCGCATGTGATTGCGTCATCTCCAGCGTAGAACCTTCCGGCGTTTCAATGCGGTCATCCCAGGCGAGGCAGCGCACCGGCAACACCTTTTCCACCAGCGTATTGCGGAATCGCGCGCCGCCGTTGATGCCCTGAAAACTGAAGTAGCCGCCGATCATCATCAGGCTGCCGCCAGCGGCGACGTAATCGTGGATCAATGCCAGGCGATTGGCGGTACGACGGCTTTTCAGCCAGGTATCGGGATGCAGCAGCAGCGTATTGGCACCAATATCCGAAAGAATTATCACATCCCACTTTTGCAGCCCTTCGAGCGTCAGCGGGAAATCGGTGGCGGCAGCATGCGCGGGCATATGGGTAATGGCGTAATCGCTATCCTTCAGCGCCGCGATAAAATCGCTGGCACCGCTGTGCCAGGTGGCGGTGGAGAACTGGTCAAAGCCTTTGATGTGGTTCGAGGTGCTGGTCCAGGATTCGCCCACCAGCAAGACTTGTTTCTGCATGATATTTTCCCTTTTACCCGCCAAATACGCGCTGCGGATTAGCAATCATTAAGGTTTCGAGTTGTTCGCCGCTAACGCCGTGACGTTTCAGTCGCGGGACAAAATGTTTGAGGATGTAGCCATAACCGTGGCCGCCAAAGCGCGTCAGCATGGTTTTCAGGAACACATCCTGCGACAGCAAAATCTGCTGAATGTAGCCGTCATCAATCAGCTCGCAGATGGCGCGCGCGTTCTCTTCATCAGAAGGCGATTGCGCGGATTCATCAGCGTAGTAATAGCTCATGCCGATCATGTCGTATTCCAGGAATACGCCACGGTCGGCCAGTTCACGCTGATAGGTCTTATCGGCAAAGCTGGGATTCATATGGCACAGCACGGTGTGACGCAGATCGGCGCCTTCCTGCTGCAGAATATCCAGCACTTTGTGACCCAAACGTTCCCAACCCGGCAGATGCACCTGAATCGGCACGCCGGTTGCCGCACTGGCGCGTCCGGCGGCACGCAGCGATTTCTCTTCATCGGCGGTAAAGCGGCTGGAGATGCCGATCTCGCCGATCAATCCGGCGATCACCTCGGGTTTCTCCGCTGCGCCGCCAAGGTCAAAAATCAGCTTCTCGGTGAGTTGCTCAACGCTGATGCTCTTCACCCATTCCGGATGCGACGGCTCCAGATACAAGCCGGTGCCCATCACGATGTTGAGTCCGGTTAAGCGCGCGATGCGTTGCAGCCCTTTGGGATCGCGGCCAATGCCGATGTTGGTAGGATCGACGATGGTTTCGCCGCCCAGCGCGCGATACTTCATCAGCTCGTCAATCGCCATATCGACGTCAAACAGCTGGCAGTTATCGCGGCTCATCAGCGGGTTCATGTTGAGTTCACCGAGATTCTCCATTTTCACCGGCATCTCAGCGATATGACGATCGCTGCAACAGCAGGGCGGCACCCACTTGCCGGATGCATCCAACAGAATGTGTTCATGCATCAAGGTAACGCCCATCTCGGCCAGCGGCAGCGGCCCCAAAACCGTCATCACATGTCCGCTGCTCACGCCGAGCGGTAACGGATCCGCATGGCGAAAAATCGATCCTTTCATGAGCTATCCTTTTGCCGGTGCGCGAGTGGGATTGAGAATGCGGGTGTTGAGCCAGATGGCGAGCAGAATGATGGTGCCGGTTGCGATTTGCGTATAGAACGGCGAGATGTGCGACAGGATCAGCCCGTTCTGGATAATCGCAATCGACAGCGCGCCCAGCAGCGTACCGATAATGGTGCCGAAGCCGCCAAACAGGCTGGTGCTGCCGAGCACCACGGCGGCGATCACCTGCAACTCAAAGCCTTCGCCCTGATTGGATGAGCCGCTGCCGAGACGCGCGGTGATAATCATCCCGGCCAGCGCCGCCGCCATGCCGCTGATAATGTAGACCTTCATGGTGACCGATTTAGTATTGATGCCGCTGCGACGCGCGCCTTCGGCATTAGAACCAATCGCCGTCACGTAGCGACCAAAGCGCATGTGGTTGAGCACAATATGCCCGGCGAACAGCACCACAATGCCAATCAGCGCCGGCATCGGAATGCCCAGCACCCATGCGCGGCCCATAAAGGTAAACAGACTGTCGGCCGGCACCGGAATCGAATAACCCTGAGTGACCAGCAGAGCGATCCCACGTACCACGGCCAAGGTAGCCAGGGTGACGATAAACGCCGGAATCCCCTCAAAGGCGATAAAGAAGCCGTTGATGGCGCCAACCAATCCGCCCAGCAGCAGTCCGCCAATTAACACCACCGGCCACGGCAATCCCCAGTTATTCAGCGCGATAGCCGAAAGCGCGCCGACCAGCGCCAGCGTTGAACCCACCGATAAATCAATGCCGCCGGTGGTGATCACTAGCGTCATCGCGGTGGCGACGATCAGCAGCGGGGCGCTTTGGCGAATGATGTTCAGCCAGTTGGTGCTGGAGAGAAAATTGCTGGTGATCAGCGAAAACACCACGCAGCAAAAGATGAAAAACAGCGCAATGCTTACCACGCCCGAATGGTTGTGCAACAGGCGATGCGGTAGCGAATGCTGGATCATGCGCGAACTGCTTAAATTCATGATGCTCATCCCGTTACCTCAGTGTGCAGCCGCTGAGTGAGCGGTAAATTTCTCACCCACGATCAAATTAACGATATCGCTTAAGCTGGTATCCGCCACGCGCCGGTCCGCCACGTTGGTGCCTTCGTACATCACCATGATGCGATCGCACACCAGGAACAGATCCTGCAGGCGATGGGTGATGAGGATAACGCTGACGCCGCGCGCCGAGACGCGGCGAATTAACTCCAGCACCGCTTCCACTTCTGCCACCGCTAAGGCAGCGGTCGGTTCATCCATGATCAGCACTTTCGGTTCGAAGGCGGCGGCGCGCGCAATGGCAATAGCCTGGCGTTGTCCGCCTGACAAATTGCGCACCAGCAAGCGCGTATCCGGAATCGAAATGCCCAAACCTTTCAGCATCTCGCGCGCTTCGGCGTGCATTTTTGCCTGATCGAGAAAGGGAATGCCGAGCACGCTTTTCATCGGCTCGCGTCCCATAAACAGATTGCCGGCGACATCCACCGTGTCGCATAGCGACAGATCCTGATAGACCATTTCAATATGGCAGCGGCGCGAATCGGCCGGATTGGTGAAGTGTTGCTGTTCACCGTCAATGCGAATGGTGCCGCTGGTGGGCACCACCGCGCCGGAGAGCACCTTGGTCAGCGTCGATTTACCCGCGCCGTTGTCGCCGACTAAGCCCAGCACTTCGCCCGGTGCCAGTTGAAGATTGACGCCGCGTAGGGATCGTATCGAACCGTAAGTTTTGGTGATGTTAATCATCTCTACCCGCGCTGGGGTAGCATGAGGCTGCTGCATCTGAACACTCCCAATCGGTTGCCGGGAACTTGGCCTGTTAGCGCAGCAATGCTTTAACTGACACGATTTACCCTCTAGTAAACCGGTTTACCTGTCAGTTAAAACACTGGCCGCACTTCCAGAGCAATGGGTTACAACGATATTTGTTTGCCGCTGGGAACATTGCAGCTTCTGTGCCAGGTTAGAATTTAGTCAGTTTGGCCTGCATCAAACGCGAGAAGATTCAGCAGGTTAAAATTTTATTGTTCAGTAAACCGGTTTACCTCGAAGTACTGAACTTCACGTGATTGATCAACTTTTGCGCCAAAGCTGTGCAATTTTGCGCCACGGTGGATCAGGGTAGGCGGATTTGAATCGAATCGCGTCCCACCCATTCAACGGGTAAGCGTGTTTCCAGCGGGATATTCACGTCGTTATTCAGCAGGCGCAGCATGATGTCCACGGCGGTATAACCCAGTTCGCGCGCGGGTTGGCGGATGGTGGAGATGCGCGGCTGCGTCAGGTCGGTGTAGTTGGCATCATCAAAGCCGACCAGCGAAAGGGCATCCGGTGCCTGCAAGCCGCTGGCGCGTAAACCGTCCAGCAATCCCAGCACCAGATAATCGCTGGCCGCAAACACTGCGGAAGGGCGCGGCGACTGGCTGAACAGCCGCTGCAAAGCCTGCTGACCGAACTCGCGCTCGTAGTTGCCGTACATCACCCATTCTGCAGGTACCGATAAACCGGCCTGCTTCATGGCGGTGCAGAAGCCGAGATAACGTTCGCGCACGCTCATCAACTGTTCCGGGCCACCGATAAAGGCGATGTGGCGATGTCCGGCGGCGATCAGCTGTTCGGTGGCGATGCGTCCCCCCTGCACGTTGTCGGCAAACACTTTCGGCACGCTGCTGCCGGGAATATCTTCATCAAGCAACACAATATGCTGATGGCGCTGAATCTCTTTACGCAACAAACCGTTATCCGGTCGGTTGGTGGTGAACAGCAGGCCATCAACCTGACGCGTATCCAGCCAGCGAATGAACTGCGCTTCTTTGTCGGGATTGTTGCGGGTGATGCACAGCACCAAACTGTAACCGCGCGCCGACGCCGCCTCTTCTGCGGCATCAGCCAGTTCGGCAAAGAAGGAGTTGGTGATATCGGGCAGCACCAAACCCAGGGTTTCGCTGCCGCCTTTGCTCAGGCGTCGCGCCAGGCTGTTGCCGCGATAATCGAGCTGGCGAATCGCCGCTTCGATGCGGTCAATTGTCTCCTGCGGCAACACGATACTGTGATTCATATAGCGAGAGACCGTGGCTTTAGAGAGCCCGGCTAATTGTGCCACGTCGGATAACAACACGCGTTTTGAATTCATGTTCCTCGCCATTATTACATCGGGATCATCGTGTGGTGGTTACAAGGTCGCCATGAATGGCGACCTTACGCGTTAATCATTACACATCGCCAACCAAATAAACACTTGACAAAAATATTTACTCAGCGAATTGTATGCACAGTTTACCGCATTACCGGGAATCACTTCCCAAGCCGACTTAAGTTATTTCACCGGGTATTCCTAGCGGATGGGTTACCGAAACAAACTTAAGCAGGTCGCTATAAAAACACTGCACTTATGCAGTGTGTATATCACGTCATCGATATTTGCCCGCCAAAAATAATCTCAGTGCTTAACGCTGGGAAACGCTGATTATTATTTATTCCCGACGAGGAACACCATGATGTTATCTTTCACCGGAAAACTGCGTTCATTGGTTTTGGCTTCCACCTTAATTACTGCGGGTTCATTTTTCTCGCTGGCGCAGGCTGCGCCGACGTATGCGTTGGTGCAAATTAATCAGCAGGCGCTGTTCTTTAATCTGATGAATCAGGGCGCACAGGAAGCCGCAAAAGCCAGCGGAAAAGATCTGGTTATCTTTAACGCCACCGATAATCCAGTGGCGCAGAACGATGCAATTGAAAACTATATTCAGCAAGGTGTGAAAGGTATTTTGGTTGATGCCATTGACGTCAACGGCATTATGCCCGCCATTAAAGAAGCCGCAGCGGCTAACATTCCGGTCATCGCCATTGATGCTGTATTACCGGCCGGTCCACAAGCAGCGCAGGTTGGCGTAGATAATCTCGAAGGCGGCAAAATCCTCGGTAAATATTTCGTCGATTACGTAGCGAAAGAGATGGGCGGCAAAGCGCGTCTCGGCATTGTTGGTGCATTGAACTCGGCGATTCAGAACCAGCGTCAGAAAGGCTTCGAAGAGACCATCAAAACCAACAGCAAAATCACCGTTGCCGATGTGGTAGATGGCCAGAATATTCAGGACAACGCCATGACGGCCGCAGAAAATCTGATCACTGGCAATCCTGATTTAACCGCAATTTACGCCACCGGCGAACCGGCATTGCTGGGTGCGATTGCGGCGGTGGAAAACCAGGGCCGTCAGAAAGATATCAAAGTATTTGGCTGGGATCTGACGGCCAAAGCCATCAGCGGGATCGATGGCGGCTACGTCACCGCCGTGTTGCAGCAGGATCCGAAAAAGATGGGTGAAGAGGCGCTGAAAGCACTCAACGCGCTCTCCGAAGGCAAAACGGTGAACAAAACTATTCTGGTGCCGGCCACCGTGGTCACCAAAGCGAACGTCGACAGTTACCGTTCGCTGTTTAAGTAACCGATCACTCGCTGCGCGTAGCCAGCAGCGCAGCGAGTTCCTGTTGTGTGGGGAAAGCGTTAACGGTGCCGGTACGACTCACGGTAATAGCGGCGGCCTGGCTGGCATGCTGCAGGGCAAGCGCATCGGGCTCCACTTCGCGTAACAGCGAGGAGGCGAGCAGCACGGCGAGGAAGGTATCGCCCGCGCCAGTGCTGTCCACCGCGTTTACCGGCGCTGCCGGACAGAAGTGGCGCTCGGTTTCGGTGATCAACCACGCGCCTTGTGCGCCTTGGGTGATCACTAAGGTGCTGACGCCAGCCGGTTGCAGCCGCTCAGCTTCCAGCTGGTTAACCACCGCGATATCCACCAGCGGCCAGAGTTGGGCGAAGTCAGCATTAACCGGCGAAGGATTAAAGACCGTTTTCATGCCGTTGGCTTTTGCCCAGATAAAAAGAACACGGGTTTTCTCAACCGAGAAGTTGCCCTGTTGCAGCATTATATCGCCTTTCTTTGCATCGGCTAAATAAGGCAGCATCTGTTCGACGGTTAATGCATCTGCCGCAGCGGTGGTAGTAATAATGGCGTTATCGCCATCGCTGCTGTTAAGAATAATTGAGGAGTCGCTGTGTGGTGAGGAATATTGAGTGGGAAATAGCTTAACCGGCTCATGCGCTATTTTCTCACGTAGCCATTGTCCGTTACTGTCGTGACCGATTGCGGCAATTAATCGTGTATCGAGACCACAGCGTGCAATAACAATCGCCTGATTCGCGCCTTTACCGCCAATATCCTGCGAGGTTTTTACGCCGTGGATCGATGCGCCTTTTTGCGGCAGATCGCCAATCGACCAGGTTTCATCAACAACAATATTCCCTGCAACATAAATTTGCATAATGGTTCTCGTTAATAAGGTGGAGAAGATGGTTTCTATATCAGCAGGAAAAACCAGCGCAATACAAGATATTTTTTCCAGAAAGAAAGCAGTGATTGGCGTAGTGCATTGTGATGCTTTTCCGGGTGCACCTAAATATCGCGGCAAACCGCTCCCAGCTATTATTGAGCGCGCACTGCGTGATGCCGAGAATTATATTTCCGGTGGCGTGCATGGGTTAATTATCGAAAACCACGGCGATATTCCGTTTGCCAAACCAGACGATATTGGGCCGGAAACTGCCGCTTTTATGGCGGTGATCACCGAAAAGATCCGCGAGCGTTTTGGCGTGCCGTTGGGCATTAACGTATTGGCGAACGCCGCGATTCCCGCCTTTGCCACCGCTTTAGCCGGCGGCGCGGATTTTGTGCGCGTCAATCAGTGGGCCAACGCCTATATCGCCAACGAAGGCTTTATTGAAGGTGCGGCGGCGAAAGCGCTGCGCTACCGCAGCCAGCTGCGCGCCGAACACATTCGCGTGTTTGCCGACAGCCACGTCAAACACGGCAGCCACGCGATTGTGGCTGATCGCTCGATTCAGGAGCTGACGCGCGACGTCGATTTCTTTGAAGCCGATGCGGTGATCGCCACCGGGCAACGCACCGGCGACAGCGCCACGCTGGATGAGATCGACGAAATCCGCGCCGCCACCGAGCTGCCGCTGCTGGTCGGTTCCGGCGTCACGCCTGCCAACGTCTGCCAGATTCTTGGTCGTACTCAAGGCGTGATCGTCGCCAGCACCCTGAAATTTGATGGCGTATGGTGGAATGAGGTCGAGCTGGAACGCGTGAAGCACTTTATGTCCGTGGCGCAAGCGGCGCTGGAGGAGGCGTAATGAACAGCTTCACTGACCAGCTTTTACAGCAGCACCACACGCTGTGGCAGGCGATGCAGCAGCATCCGTTTGTGCTGGATATCGAGCGCAATCAGCTGCCCGAAGCGGTATTCAATCGCTATCTGGTATTCGAAGGCAACTTTGTCGCCACCGCCATCAACATCTTCGCGCTGGCGGTAAGCAAAGCGCCGGATATCCGTCAGCAGCGCTGGTTAATCGGCGTGCTGAATGCGCTGGTGGACACGCAAATCGCCTGGTTTGAAGCGGTGCTGGCGCGCCGCAATATTAACCCACTGGATTATCCCGACGATCTGCCCGGCGTCACCGCCTTCCGCGATGGCATGTTTAACGTGGCAAAGCAGGGCAGTTTCGCCGAGATCCTCACGCTGATGTTTGGTGCCGAGTGGATGTATTACCACTGGTGCGCGCGCGTTAGTGCCCAGCCGCTGCTGGATGACGACATTCGCCATTGGGTCGATATGCATGCCGAAGAGGAGTTTCACCAGCAGGCGCGGTGGCTGAAAGCTGAGCTGGATCGCGCCGCGTTGGCATTGACGCAAGAGGAGAAGCAGCGCTTATCCAATCTCTACGCGCAGGTGCTGCAGTGGGAAATCGATTTCCACAGCGCCGCCTATCTCAGCAGCGGGGAGGCGAGATGAGCAGCTGTTTTATTGAAGCGCGCAACATTTGCAAACGTTTTGGCGCCTTAACCGCCCTCAATCAGGTCAATCTCAGCATCCATCGCGGTGAAGTACTGGCGCTGTTGGGGGATAACGGCGCGGGCAAATCCACCTTTACCAAAGTGTTGTCGGGCGCCTACAGCGCCAGCGACGGCGAATTGTGGATCGATGGCAAAGCGGTGAAATTCACCTCGCCGCGCCAGGCATCTGAACACGGCATCGCCACCATTTATCAGGAGCTGGCGCTGGCGGAGAACCTCAGCATCGCGGAAAACGTCTTCCTTGGCCGTGAGCTCAAGCGGCGCGTGCTGGGCATTCCGTTTTTGCGTCGTCGGGAAATGCGCGAGCAGGTTGATCAGCTGTTAAAGGATCTCGACGCGCATATCTCCGATGCCGAAGCCTCGGTTGGCAGCCTCTCGGGCGGACAGCGCCAGGCGGTGGCGATCTGTCGTGCGCTCAACCTCAACGCGCAGCTGGTGATCATGGATGAACCGACCGCCGCGCTGGCGGTGGCTGAAACGCAGAAGGTGTTACAGCTCACCCGCAAACTCGCCGCACGCGGCTGCGCGGTGGTGCTGATCAGCCACAACATCAGCGACGTGTTCGCGGTGGCCGATCGCATGGTTGTGTTCCGCCGTGGGCGAAAAATTGCTGAGCGCCGTCACGCCGAAACCTCGCCCGATGAAATCGTTTCATTAATTACCGGTGCGCATCCCGATGCGCGCGCCTTTGAGAATCAGTAATTGTTGTGCCATTAACCCAGGGGAAATAAAGATGCGTCGAATTACCACTGCAGTCTGTTCTCTCTCATTACTGTTTTCAGGTTATGCCCTCGCCGCCGAGAAAGTGGCCTTTGTGCCGCAGATCATCGGTATTCCCTATTTTCAGGCGATGGAAGCGGGCGGTAAACGCGCGGCCAGCGACCTGGGCGTCGAGTTCGTTTATAGCGGTCCGGTGGATACCAATCCCATGGATCAATTGCAGATTGTGCAGAACCTGATCGCGCAGAAAGTGAATGCGATTGGCATCAGCGTGCTCGATGCCTCAAGCATCGCGCCGGTGTTGGCGCAGGCGAAAGCCAACAATGTGCATCTGTTTACCAGCGACAGCGACGCGCCCGACAGCGGACGCCCGGTTTATGTGGCGCAGGCCACCGATCAGGGTTTGGGTGACACCATCATTGATGAGATGGTCAAGCGCGTCGGCGATCACGGCAAAATCGGCATCGTCTCCGGCGAAGCCACCGCCTCCAACCTCAACAGCTGGATTGGCTATATGCAGCAGCGGGTGAAGAGCAAATATCCCCATATCACCTTGCTGAAACCGCAATATGCCGGCGGTTCCGCCAGCCGCGCGGCGCAGATCGCCACCGATTTGATGTCGGCGAATCCGGATATCAAAGGCCTGATCGCTATGGCCTCCACCACTTGCCCTGGCGTGGCACAGGCGATTGAGACCGCAGGCAAAAATGGCAAAGTGATCGGCAGCGGTTTCTGCAGCCCTAACACCGCGCGCGCCTACCTGAAAAGCGGCGCCTTTGGTTACACCGTGTTGTGGGATCCGGAGAAGCTCGGGTATCTCACCGTTTGGGCAGGCAAACAGCTGATTGATGGCAAAGCCTTCAGCGCGGAAAACCGCGTGCCGGGCTTCGCCGAAGCGGTCAAGTTTGACAGCAAAACCGGCGTGCTGCTGCTCGGTTCGCCAGCGGTATTCACCAAAGAGAATGTCGATCAGTTCAAATTCTAACGGGGCTTCGCATGCACATGACTTCACGGGAGATCGCCTTGCTGGCGATTGCCCTGTTAGCCATCGCCGGTTTTTCCTGGTTTTCACCCTGGTTCGCCACCGTCGATAACCTGCTCACTATTCTGCGCAACAGCAGTGAACTGTTGTTGATTGCGCTGGGAATGACGCTGGTGATCGCCATGGGCGGCGTGGATGTCTCGGTGGGCGTGGTGATGGGCGTTGCCGCATGGGGCGTCGGCCAGCTGTTGCTGCTGCAATCGCCGTGGCTGGCAGCAATGGCCGGTCCGCTGCTCGGTTTGCTGCTGGGTTTGATGACCGCGCTGGTGGTGGTGGTAGGCCGCATTCCGGCAATTGTTGGCACGCTTGGTCTGTTCGGCGTATGGCGCACCGGCCTGTTTGCGCTGCTGGGCGGACAGTGGTTATCCGGGTTGCCCGGCAGCTTAACCAGCGGCCTGATGCATCCGCTGCTGGGTTTACCGGTGATGGCGTGGGTCATCGTGCTGGTGTGGGCGAGCGTCTGGCTGGTGTTACGTCACACGCCGTACGGTTTGTGGCTGCTGGCGGCGGGCAACTCAGAGGAGAAAGCGCGGCTGGCGGGCATTCCGGTTACTCAGGTGCGCATCGCGACCTTTATGATCAGCGGCCTGCTGTGCGGCATCGCCGCTACCTGTTACATCGCTACCTATCGCAACGTCGAAATGACGGTCGGCGGCAGTCTGGCGCTGGAAGCCATCGCGGCGGTGGTGCTGGGCGGGACGCGCATTACCGGCGGTGCCTGCAGTTTGTTGGGCACGCTGCTCGGCGTGTTGCTGCTGCGCATTCTGCAAAACGGCTTATTGCTGGTGGGCATTCCGTCGCTGTGGCAAACCGTGGTCACCGGCGCGGTGCTGCTCATCGTTCTGAGCAGTGAAGCGGCAAGCGGTCGCGTTTTTGCCTTCAGGAGGATCGCATGAGGTTGTTGCGCAAATCTCCCGACCTGACGCTGCTCAGCGCGCTGTGGCTGCTGCTGGCCATCGGCATTGTGCTGGTGCTGCCGCAGATGCTGGCTGCCTGGTCAATCACCTCGATTTTGCAGTTCGCGACCTTGCTGTCGCTGGTGGCGCTCGGCCAATCGTTGGTGGTGATGAGTGGCGGCGGCGGTATCGATCTCTCGCTGGGCGGCAACGTTTCGCTTTCGGCGGTGATCGGCATGCTGGCGCTCAATCAGGGCATCAATCCGCTTTGGCTGCCGCCGATCTGCCTGATCACCGGCACGCTGGCAGGCGCGATTAACGGCTGGCTGATCGCGCGGCTGCGTCTCTGGCCGTTGATTGTCACGCTCGGCAGCTTCTACTTGTTTTCCGGTCTGGCGCTGGCGCTAACCGGCGGCGCCGCCGTCGCCGGCGTGCCTGCGCAACTGACGCAATGGGGACGCGGCGCGCAGTTCTTTATTCCTTTGCCGTTTCTCACCTACGTGATTCCGGCATTCCTCATCGCCTGGCTGATTCTCAGCAAAAGTGCATGGGGCAAATGGATCTACGCCTGTGGTTTCAACGAACACGCCACGCGGCTGGTCGGCATTCCGGTCGATCGCCTGCGCTTTCTCGCGTACTGCCTGAGCGGCTTGCTGGCGGGCTGCGCGGGATTCGTTTCGCTCAGTTGGCTGGGCAGCGCGCGCCCGGAAATCGGCGTCAATCTGGAGCTCGAATCCCTTACCGCGGCTCTGCTCGGCGGCGTGGCGATCTTTGGTGGACGCGGCAGCGTAATCGGCGTGTTAGCCGCCGCGCTGATGCTGGTCACCCTCAAAACCTGCATGTTGCAGCTGGGATTGAACAGCGTCTGGCAACTCGGCGTGGTGGGCATTCTGTTGATTATCGTATTGATGGCACAACGACTTTTTATCTATCGGAGATAACTAATGAATCTGACTGAACAAATCAGCGCGCACGTTGAGGCGAGCGGCGAACGCATCGCCAACACGCTGTGCGATCTGCTGGCATTTCCCTCGATCGTAAAAGTTGATCCGCGCGAAGCTGGGCCGGGCGAGCGCGACTGCCAGCGCTATCTGCAGCAGCGTCTGGAATCGTTGGGCATGGAAACCGATCTGTGGGATCCGGATGGTCCGGCGCTCTACGCCAAATATCAGGGCCGACCGGGCGCCAATAAAGGCCGCACCTTTGAAGGTCGTCCCAATCTCGGCGGCACGTTAACCGGCGCGGGCGGCGGCAAATCGCTGATGCTCACCGGCCACATCGACGTGGTGCCGCCGGGGCCGCCGGAACATTGGCTCACCGATCCCTTTGTGCCGGAGATCAAAAACGCAGCGGTGTACGGTCGCGGCGCGGTGGATATGAAAGGCGGCGTGGCCTGCATGTTGATGGCGGTCGAGCTGTTGCAGGATCTCAATATTCGTCTGGCGGGCGACGTGGTGTTTACCACGGTGGTGGATGAAGAGATCGGCGGCATGGGATCGCTGGCGATGGTCGATCGCGGATTCAGAGCCGATGCGGGCATCATGACGGAACCGACCGCCAACCGCATCTCGCCAATCTGCCACGGCATTTTGTGGGGTCGCATTATTCTCGACGGCATCGGCGGCCACGCGGAGCTGACGCCCAACAGCTGGGACAGCAGCGGCCCGGTGGATGCGGTGACGCTGTGCCGCCAGATGCTCGATGGCCTGGATGTGCTGAATCGCCGCTGGCAAACGCAGCCGAGCAAAAACCATCCGCTGATGGAATTACCAAACCAGATTATCGTTACGCAGCTGAAAGTGGGTGAACATCCGGCGTCGATTGCGGGCCGCGCCGAGATTGTGATTGATGTGCAATATCTGCCCGGCGAGAAAGATGAGATGGGGCTGGGCGGACACGTCAAAAAAGAGATTGAGGCGCACGTTGCTAAAGTCTGTGCGCTCGATCCTTATCTGGCGCAACATCCGGCCAAAGTGGAATGGATTCTGGATGCCGATTGCGCCGAAATCGAAGCGGATCACCCGTTTGTCACCACCTTCCAGCAGGGCGTCAGTGATGCGGCACTCAATCCGCAACTGGCCGGATTCGGCGCGCACAGCGACATTGGTTTGCCGAGCACATTAGGGCAGACGCCAACGGTTAACTTTGGACCGGGCGATCCGGCGATGTCGCATCAACCCAACGAGCATGTGCCAATCGCCGATCTGGTAGCCTGCACCAAAGCCATAGCATTGACGTTAGTGCGCTGGTGCGGCGTCGCATCTTAACCCGCAATGGCGCAATAAATTGCGCCGCTACGGACCCTTGCGCACCTCCGTAGCGGCGCGATTTATCGCGCGCCATTGGCCTTCTACGCCGCCGCGGCCGCTAACGTCTTCACCCGCTCACGGATGCGCGGCAACAAATGTTGTCCGTAATCGGTGGCATCGCGCAGCTGATCAAATCCACGGAACAGGAACGTGGTGATGCCGAGCTTGTAATACTCCAGCGCGGCATCGGCCACGGTATCCGCTGAACCCACCAGCGCGGTGGAATTGCCCGCCGCGCCGGACAGCGCCGCAATCTCCGTCCACAGGCAGCTATCGTATACTTTGCGCGCGGTGGCGAGCTGATACAGTCGCTGCGATCCGGTATTGCTATCAGGCTGAATCACCTTGCCGCCAATGTTGGCCTGCGCATCCCGCAGCAGTCGATTGGCGCGCGCCCAGGCTTGTTCATCGCTATCGCCGAGAATCGGGCGCAGCGACAGGCTGAAACGAATATGTTTATCGCGGCCATATTTCTTCGCTGCCGCGCGCACTTGTTCAATTCTCGCTTTCACCTGCTCCAGCGGTTCGCCCCACATCATATAAACGTCGGCGTGACGTGCGGCGATGTCGATGGCGGCTTCTGAAGCACCGGAGAAATAGACCGGCACGCGCGGCTGCTGCCAGGGTTTAACCTCGGTGAGATTATCTTCCACTTGGTAAAACTTGCCGTCATAGCGGAACGGCGTACGTGATTCCCACGTCAGTTTCATGATGTCGAGATACTCGCCGGTGCGCGCGTAACGCTCATCTTTGCTAAGGAAATCGCCGTCGCGCTGCAAATCGCCGCTGTCGCCGCCGGTGATCACATTGATGGCCGCGCGTCCCTGGCTGAGCTGATCGAGCGTGGCAAACTGGCGGGCGGCAAAAGTCGGTGCCTGAAAGCCGGGTCGATGCGCCACCAGCAAGCCCAATTTTTCGGTAAAAGCCGCCACATAACTGGCGATGATCATCGAATCCGGCGCGCGGGTATTCACCGCCAGCAGCACCTTGTCAAAACCGGCGTACTCCTGCGCGTGGGAAAAGGCTTTGATAAACGGCACATCGACAGTCGGCCCATGCGCCGCCAGCGATTCGCTGCTCTCCTGCGCCCCAACCAGACCAATAAATTCCAGCGTCATGATGTACTCCTCTCAGCAGAAAGGGCGGATTTGCCCACGGAAGTGAAAATGGCGTCGTCCTGCGGCGTATGTATGCGACCGCACAACACATTTCTCAGGTGACGTTGTAACGGATGGTGGCGCGTCAGCGCGTGGTTGCCGATGCTTTCCACCATCAGCTGCACACTGCGAATGGCGTTTTCGATTACCACCTGTTTGATTTGTGCGGCATGTCCGCTGGCGACGTGGCCTTGGGCGGCGCTGCTTAGCATAGTTTGACTGGTAAACAGCAGCGTATCGATGCGGCCCACCAGCTCCTGGAAGCGCGGCAATGATGCCAGCGGTGCGCCAAGATTGGCCGGCACGCGCTGCTGCAAAAAGGCGATAAACCAGTCGCGCGCGCTATGCGCAATGGCGTCGTACAGCGAACCGAGCAGCACCGCCATCCAAACTGATTCTTCTTCGTTGAGGCCCGCTCGCGGCGTGCTCCACGGCGCGACGTTGACCGCGTGATCGAGCGGGATCAGCACCTCGTCCAGCACCACGCGATGGCTACAGGTGCCGCGCATGCCGAGGTGATCCCACTCATCAATGATGTGGATGCCGGGCGCGTTGGCTGGCACCAGATAGCCGCCGACCAGCGGATCGGCATCGTCGCTGCTGGCCCACACCAGAAACCAGCTCAGTCCATAGCTGCCGGTGGAGTAAATCTTCTCGCCGCTGATGCGCCAGCCTTCAGCGGTGCGGCGTGCGCGGGTGGCGGGCAATCCGCCGCGCGCGGGCGTGCCTAATTCGGGTTCGACGCGCAGCGCGTTAATCAACGCACCGTCGCGAACCACGCTCTCCGCCACCTTGCGGCGCACCGCGTCTGGCCAGTTTGAGCTGTCGTCGAGGCGACGCGTGTTGAGATACTGCATGATGAGGATCAGCGCCGCAGAAGGTTCGCCGCGCGCCACGGCCTGGATAATCGCCTGGCTTGCCAGCAGATCGCCGCCGCTGCCGCCCGACGCCGTCGGTAATACAAAGTGCAGCAAGCCATGCTGCCGCAACACGCTAAAAGCGGTTTTGGGAAATTCGCCGCTGCGATCAACCTCTTCAGCGTCTTTTTCTAAGGCCTGAATAATCACCGGCAATATTTCAGCCAGAAAGGGCGGGTTATTTGCCATGCGTTATTAATCCCCTTATTAAATCAGGCTTAATTGTTTCCTGTTCTGCCACCGCTGTAAAAGCAATAAACCGGCTATATACATGCGGAATCGGCATAATTCTGCCGCCGGTGGAAGTGTTAATTTGCAATGGCTGTTTCTGCGCGAGCCATTAATTAGGGTCAACACCTTCACCTGCATTTATTTTTGGGAGTCATTTAATGCCAAATAATTATTTAGTTTCCCGCCGGCATTTTCTGGGATATTCCGCCGCAGCGGCGATGGCGGCAACGTTACCGGGCCGCGTGTTTGCCGATGATCATATGGCGGGCATGCAGATGCCCGGCGATTTACTGCAAGATGGCCCCGGAAAATGGGCGCTGGCGAAGCCAACGCATGTGCGTCTGGCGGTCAATCTCAACGCCATCTGCCTTGCGCCGGTAGTGGTGGCCGATCAGCATAACTTCTTTAAAGCGCACAACCTGGAAGTGGAGTTCGTTAACTTCGGCAACTCCACCGAACTGCTGCTGGAATCCATCGCCACCGGCAAAGCCGAAGCTGCCATCGGCATGGCGCTGCGCTGGCTGAAAGCGCTGGAGCAGGGCTTTGACGTCAAACTCACCGCCGGCACGCACGGCGGCTGTATGCGCCTGCTGGCGCGCGATGGGGGGCCGACCACGCTGGAGCAGCTGAAAGGCAAAACCATTGGCGTCACCGACATGGCGGGCGCGGATAAAAACTTCTTCTCGCTGATGCTGAAAAAGCACGGCGTCGATCCCAATACCGATGTCGACTGGCGCGTGTTCCCGCAGGATTTGCTGCCGATGGTGCTGGAGAAGGGCGAGATTCAGGCCGCCAGCGGTTCCGATCCGGTGATGTGGCGCTTAACCCAGAAGCCGGGCTACCGCGAGATTGGCACCAACTTAATGGACGAGTACGCCAGACTGAGTTGCTGTGTGGTGGGCACGCGCGGCAGTTTAATTCGCGAGCAGCCGGAAGTGGCGGCAGCGATCACCCACGCGATTCTGCAGGCGCATGCTTATGCGGCCAAACGCCCGGAAGCAATTGGCAGCGAGTTTAACGGCCAGGCGCTCAACACCACGCCGCAGGAGATTGCTAGCGTGCTGAAAACCCATACGCACGGACACTATTCGGTGGGGAACGCGTTTGTGAATGAGATCGACGTGTATGCGCGCGATTTAAAGGCGATCAACGTGTTACGACCGGAAACCGATCCGCTGTTGTTTGCTAAGGGGATTACCAGCAACGTGCTGGTTTAAATTGAAATCGCGCCGCTACGAATACATGCAGGACTCTGTAGCGGCGCGATTTATCGCGAATTATTTCAGGCGATTTTCCTGGAGGTTTGCACGGCGCTCGCCAGCTTCAGCGATTCGGCTGGTACCTGATGCGCGAACAGCTGGGTGGTTAAATAACTGCTGCCGCCATCGGCCAGCAACACCACAATGCGCTTGCCGCGGTTCTCCGGTCGCGCTGCAACCTGTTGGGCCGCCCACAACACTGCCCCGGACGAATCCCCCACCAGCACGCCCTCGCTCAGCGCCAGCTGCCGCGCCGCTGTATACGCCTGCCAGGTTTCCACCGCGATCACTTCATCGTAAACGCGGTGATCGAGATTGGCAGGAATACGCTCAGGCGTCTGGTTGCTGAACGCATGCACGCCGGTAATTTCCAGTGGATCCGGACGCAGTTCGCTCGGCTGTGAACCCACGCCCGGCTCCACGGCGATAACCTGTAATTCCGGATGCTGCTGTTTGAGATAGCGTCCGGTGCCGGAGAGCGTGCCGCCGGTTCCGACGGCGGCGATAAAGATATCCAGCTCGCCGCCGCTGTCGCGCCAGATCTCCGGCCCGGTGGTGCGCTCATGCACCGCCGGATTGGCCGGATTATCCAGCTGCAGCAGGAAGTGCACTTCCGGTTCCGCTGCGGTGACCTGCTCGGCCAGCCATTTGGTGGCGGCGACGAAATCGCCGTTGCTGGCATCGTAAAACGCTTTGAACCCTTCAATGGTGCTGAACGGCACCACTTCGGCACCGTACGCCTGAATAATCTGGCTGCGTTCGATGCTAACGAAATCATTGATATAGACGCGGAACTTGTAGCCTTTCGCCGCCGCAATCGCCGCTAACCCAATGCCGGTGTTGCCGCTGGTGGTTTCAACCAGCGTATCGCCGGGCTGAATAATGCCGTTGCGTTCGGCGGCTTCAATCATGCTGAGGGCGATGCGATCTTTCACGCTGTGATTGGGATTAAACAGTTCGAGTTTGGCGACCAAATCGGCCTGAATATCGTGTTGCTGTGCGTAGCGAGACAGGCGCAGCAGCGGCGTGTTGCCAATCAGTTCAGTGATAGAAGCAGAAATTTTTGCAGCCATAATCGACCTCATAAATAGATGAGATGAGCCTGAATGATTGCGCGATCAATCGCGCCGCTACGGATGGGTGCACATACCGGATCGGCGCAATTCATTACGCAATGTATGTCGTTACCATTTCACCGCGCTGCGCTGCCATGACAACAGGCGATCGCGCACCAGGAACAGCAGGGAGATCAGCGAAGAGAACAGCAGCGCCATAACAATCAGCGCGGCGTACATATTGGCGTAAGCCGCCCAGCCTTGCGCCCACTGCAGATACCAGCCGAGCCCGGACTTCACGCCCATCATCTCCGCCGCCACCAGCACCGAGAACGAGGCGCCCAAACCCATAAACAGGCCGACAAACAAGTGCGGCAGCGCTGCCGGCACCGCCACGCGCAACACGAGGAACAGCGAATTGGCACCGAGCGTGCGCGCCACATCGTAATAACGCGTATCAACGCTGGAAACGCCCGACCATGTTAGCACCGTCACCGGGAACCAGGTCGCCAGCGCAATCAGAAATACCGCCGCCGAGAAGCTTGACGGGAAGAAGTAGAGTGACAGCGGCAGCAGCGCGGTAGAGGGCACCGGGCCAAGGAAACGCAGAATCGGATGCACCCAATAACCCAAGCCGCGCGACCAGCCTATCGCTACGCCGGTAATAAAGCCGACCACGCTGCCGTAGATAAAGCCGAAGGCCAGCAGACGCAGCGAATTGAGCACGCTATCCAGCAGACGCGGCCAATCGGTGGCATAGGCTTCGACCAGCGCACGCGGCGGGGCGAAAAACGGCGCGGGCAGCAGCGCCAGTTTGCCGGTGACGGTTTCCCACAAGCCGATCAGCAGCGCCAGCACAATTAGCCACGGACCGCTGCGTTTGAGCGGCGCGAGTAAGGTCAGCCGCGGGAACAGACCTGAGGCAATCGCCAGCCCGGTGAGAAGCAGCGCGATGGCGGCAAACAGCTCATGCGTTTCATTGACAAAGCGCGGGGCGGCAAAACCCTGCGGCTTATCCGGCACCGCCACCATCAGCGCGACCAGCGCCCACCACAGCAGGAGCGCACCCCAAACCGCCGGTTGAAGGCGGCGCGGCACATCACGGTTGCGGGCAATCGTCAGGGTTTCACTGGCCATTCTCGTCTCCTTAACTCGACATGTTGCTCATGTGCGCCATGTTGCTGGCGTGCTGATGGGCGGATTCCGCCGGCAACAGCTCCGGCACATAGTGTTCGGCGAAGCGCTGCGCATCGGTATCCGGGCGGATCACGTTGATTTTTTTTAGCTCATCGATATAAACCGCCACCTCTTTGCGCAGCTGCACGCCGGTGGAGTGATGACTATGAGTGTGCTCTTTCAGCATCGCGGCGATATCCTCCACCGCGACGGAGCCGGGCACAAACGGCTGGAAGATTTTCGCCGTCTCGTCCGGATGTTCGGCGGTCCACTGCTGCGCATCGACAATCGCCTGAGTGATAGCACGCGCGGTGGCGGGATCGTCACGTACCAGCGAGCCGCGCAGGCCCAGCACGCAGCAGGTGAGGTTGGCGTATTCGCCTTTCAGGTTGTTATCGACTTCCACCAGGTTGTGCTGCTTCTTCAGCAGCCAGCCCTGTGGATCGTCGGTAGCCAGCGCCTGCACTTCGCCTTTGCGCAGCGCTTCGCCAAACAGGTCGGGCGGATATTGCAGCCAGCTGACCTGCTTATCGGGATCGATGCCCTGTTTCGCCAGCTGAATGGCGAAGAAGTTGCGAATCGGGCTGGCTTGATCGCTGACCGCCACCGATTTGCCCACCAAATCTTTCACATCGCGGATGCCGCTATTTTGCGGCGCGAGTAAACGCATGCAGCCGCCGTGCGTGCCGACGGTGAGATCCACATCAAAACCCTGCTCCAGCGGTTTCAGCCAGCGCAGCGCCATGCCGATGCCGCCATCGGCCTGGCCGGTGGCAATCGCCTGTAACAGCGCATCGGTGGGGCCGCTGAAGTTCACCGGCTCAACATTCAAGCCGTACTTTTTAAAGAAGCCTTGCTTCAGCGCCACAGATATCGGTGACTGACACACTGCGGTTTGCCCCCAGGCCAGCTTGATGGTTTTGAGGGATTTTTCGTCGGCAAACACGTTGCTGCTCAGCAACGGATTTACCGCCACGCCAGCACTAAAGAGACCCAGCCCGCGTAATAACGCGCGGCGGCTCAGAGAGAATCGTTGCAATGCCATCCTGTCTTCCTTGTAGATAAAGTTCACAGGCACTATGGCAAAGGCAATTAGCGCGACCAAATAACAATCCCGCATGACATCATGCAGTTTTTCATTATGAATATTTGCGGATAGGTTTGCCGAAATGGCTATTTCGATGTGGGAAAGGCGAGGCTTATGCTTTATTTCTTAGCAAATCAAGCAGGAGCGAAAATATGGCTACCACTTCGGCGGGCGTTAATATTGCGATTGAGAAGGTGAATCATCACTTCACCCTAGAAGGCGAAGATTTACCGGTGCTGGAGAATATTAATTTGCAGGTAGAGGCCGGTGAATTTGTCGCGCTGCTGGGGCCGTCCGGCTGTGGCAAATCGACGCTGCTGCGTTTGCTGGCAGGCCTCGAACCGCCCGCCAGCGGGTTACTGGCAGAGGAGGGCAAAGCGATAACCGCGCCCAATCCGTCGCGCGTGGTGGTGTTTCAGGATCCCACGCTTTATCCATGGCGCACCGTCTATGACAACGTCGGTCTCGGTTTGCAGATTCGTGGGGAGAGCCGGCCGGTGCGCGAACAGCGCATTAACGCGATGCTGGATCGCGTCGGCCTCAGGCAGTTTGCTCGCGCGTGGCCACATCAGCTTTCGGGCGGTATGGCGCAGCGTGCAGCGCTGGCTCGCGCGCTGGTTAACGTGCCGCGTTTGCTGATCCTCGATGAACCGCTCGGCAAGCTCGATTCCCTGACGCGGTTGCGGATGCAGCAGGAGATTGTCGACCTGTGGCAGGAGCAGCAGTTCACCACGCTGATGGTGACGCACGATGTTGAAGAAGCGTTGGTGATGGCGAATCGCGTGGTGGTATTCAGCCCAAGACCGGCGAAAGTGGTGGATGTGATCGAGGTGGATCTGCCGTGGCCGCGCCGTCGCGATGATCCGCAGCTGGTGGCGCTGCGCAGCAGGATATTGGATTTGTTGGGGGCGGATCGGGTAGCTGCGTGATGTGGGTCGCCATTCATGGCGACCTTCTGGCATTTAACCCTGCACGGTCCGGCAACCGGCCAAAATATCATCCGCAGGTTGATACTCGCTGGTCTGAATCCCCGTCAATCCCAGCAGGGTAGAGAACAGATTATCCTGCGAATAACCCTGATGCGCCGCTTGTTTATCGACACAGCGTTTACTCACGCCATAACGCTGCTGGTAATCTGGTGACAGCCAAATCAGCATCGGCACATGTTTCTGCACATCCGGTGCAATTGCATACGGCATACCGTGCAAATAAGCACCATTTTCCCCCAACGACTCACCGTGATCCGATAAATACACCAGGCTGGTGGTGTATTGATCCTGATGAGCCTTCAATACATTGATCGCCTTATCGACAATGTAATCGATATACAGAATGGTGTTGTCGTAGGTATTCACCAGCTGCTGTTGCGAACAATCCTGAATTTGATTGGTATCGCAGGTCGGCGTGAATTTTTTAAACTGCGGCGGATAACGGTTGTAATAGGTTGGGCCGTGACTGCCAATGGTATGCAATACGATCACGCCGTTGCCTTTAAGGTTTTTAATAGAGTCCTCAATACCGTGAAATAATACCTCGTCATAACACTCCCCATCGTGACACATATTCGGCAGATTCAGGCTGGTCATATCCTGATGCGGGACGCGATCGCAGGCACCTTTACAGCCGCCGTCATTATCATTCCATAAAACCTGCACGCCGGCGCGCTGGATAATATCGAGCATACCTTCCTGATGTTCAGCGAGCTGATCGTCATAATGCGCGCGCGCCATATTCGAGAACATGCATGGCAAAGAGACCGCAGTAGCGGTACCGCAGGATTGCGTATTGGGGAAATAAGAGACGTCATCTTTCGCCAGCAACGGCGTGGTTTCGCGGCCATAACCATTAAGCTGGAAATTCACCGCGCGCGTGGTTTCACCCACCACCAAAATCGTCAGATTGCGCTTTGCACCCGCCAGCATCTGCGGCTTTTGTTTGGCATCTAAGCCAATTTTCACCAGCGGCAAATTGGCGGTGCGGCTGTGGTGATACCAGGAAAGTGTCGCCACAATGGAGTTCGACGGGCTGAGCGATTTGATCAGCTCTTTTTGGTTACGAAATAGCGAGGCGTAATCCTTATAGAAGAATGTCGCCACCAGGGCGATGCAGATGACCGACACCACAATTGAGGCGGCGCGTTTGGCGATGTTTTTCCACAGAGGTTCGTTATGTTTAATCCGAATCCAGAATACCAAAAGGGCAGCTAGCAGGCCGCTGCCACCCAGCGTGATAATTAACTTAGGCGACAATAAAGCAAAGGACTCGGACGGTGTGGTATCCAGAATATTCACGATCATCGAGCGATCAATAACAATGCCGAAGGTCCAGATGAAATATTGCGCAGCCGCCGCCACTAATACGAACAGCGCAAGAATAAGCCGGTCAAGCCAAACAAAAGAGGCGAGCGTGGCGATAATATTGATCACGCTAAATGCCACCAGCGGCATTGAGACGAAGACGAATATCGTGTGCAGCGTATCAAGCGGCATCGCTGCAATCACCTGACGATAAAAGGCAATATTCAGGAACACCGCAATATAAATTGAAAATAGCGAAATAAACGTCAGCCGACTTAGCGTCGGTCTTTTGCGCAGCGAAAACGTCATTGGTCCATCCGTAACAGTGAAGATGGCGCCAGATTAAGAAATGAAGGTTAAGTCAACCTTAGGCTGAATCCTGTCAGGCAGATTTATCTTTAAATAACATCATCGCTGCTGACCGTGGTGAACAATAATTCGCGCAACCAGCGATGCCCGGCATCGCGGTGCGTTCTTTCGTGCCACGCCACGGTTTTGGTGAAGCCCTGAATCTCCAGCGGCGGCGCGAAGACTTTTAACCCCGCGTGGTGCAGCGCCAGACGACGCGGCACCACGCTAATCAAATCGCTGACGCGTAAAATCTCCGGCAGCACCAGAAAACTGCACACCGAAAGCGTGACGCGGCGCGAGCGTCCTATCGCGTTGAGCGCGGCATCGGTGACGCCATGAAAATTCCCGCCGAGATAAGACACCAGCGCGTGGTCCTGTGCGCAGAAGTCGTCTAACGAGAGGGTTTCACGATTGGCCAGCGGATGATCGTCGCGCATCAGGCAAACATACTCTTCAGCATACAACGCGCGGGCATGCAGTTCGGGCGGTGCGGTATCGGGCGTGATTAAGGCGATATCCACCGATCCGCGTTCGAACTGTAACGCCAACTGCTCATTGTTCACCGGTAACACCGCCACGCGAATTCCCGGCGCCTGCTGGCGCAACGCCGCCATAAACGGCACGATCACCGCGCGCAGCGCGTAATCGGTAGCGGCAATGTTGCTGGTCATCTCGGCGGTGGCCGGATCAAATTGCTTCGGCTGCAGCAGCGCACTCACTTCCGTCAAAATAGTTTTAACCGGCAGCGCTAGTTCCAGCGCGCGCAGCGTCGGCACAATGCCGCGTTGGGTGCGGGTAAACAGCGGATCGTCAAAGCATTCACGTAAACGCGTCAACATGCCGCTAACCGCGGGCTGCGTCAGCGATAAACGCTCCGCCGCACGCGTCACGCTGCGCTCATCGAGTAAGGCGTCGAGCGCTTTCAGTAAGTTGAGATCTAACGTGCGGAGATCGGTTTTCATGGTTTTCATCTTCAGCGGGGTTGCAGCAAGCATAGCGTGATGCAGATATCATTTTAAGTTATATCACAAATAAAATATTGCGATTGGCCTTATGTCTTTGTCAGCCGGATACTGCATCTGTCCTTTAGCAACCCACTATTAACCTTGAGATTGACTCGATGAAAATGAACGCGATTAACTGGCCTGAAGGCTTTGTGCCGGGTTTTACTGATAATTATTGCTCGAATGAAGTGATCGTCGCTGGCCTGACAACCGCCGATATCTGGCCGCTGCTTAACACGCCAACATTGTGGCCGAGTTACTATCAGAACTCCGCCAACGCGCGCTTTTATGACCACAAAGGCCCCGAGCTGGCGCAGGGCGTGCGTTTCTACTTTGAAACCTTCGGCTTCCCGGTTGAAGCGCAAGTCACTGAATATGTGGCACCTGTAGCAGGCGAACCGGCGCGCGTTTCATGGCACGGCTGGGCGGGCGAACCGGGCAGCGACGATCGTCTGGACGTGCTGCATGCATGGTTGATCGAAGATCTTTCCGATAATCGCGTGCGCATCCTGACGCAGGAAACGCAAAACGGCAAACCCGCCGTCGAGCTGGCAAAAGCGCAGCCGAACCCGATGATTAATGGCCATCAGGATTGGCTGAGTGGTTTGGTGGCTGCAGTAAAAGCCCGCAAATGATGAACCAGAGCAACGCTAATGCATATTTTGTAGCGGCGCGATTTATCGCGCGTTGTGTAAATACGCGCAATAAATTGCGCCGCTACGGTTTGCGCTAACTGTTATACATGCTGTTTTTCAACCAGCGCAGCGCCTGCTGCGCGCGTGCTGACAGCGGCCATTCGGCGCGGTGAATCAGCCAGATGGTATCCACTAATTCGACGTTATCTGTGGCAACCGCAATTTCTGCTGGCCGCGCAAATGCCAGACGGGCAAAGCGCGGCAGCACCGCGAAACCGAGGCCACGCGCAACCGGCTCCAGAATCAAACCGATCTGATTGCTGAAGCCACGCTGCGGCAAATTGCGTACGCCCGGATTACCGGGAAAGCGTCGGCTGAGCAATCGCGTTGCCATCGCTTGTCCATCAGGATGATCGATATAACCAAGCGCTTCGAGATCTTCCCAACGGTGTACGCTCGCGCCTGCCGGGATCACCAGTTCGAGCGGCTCTTCGGCAAACTTCTCTGCCACCAGCCGTTTGTCGTCCGGTTTTTGCGTCACCAATCCCATTTCGTAGCGGTTGTGCAGCACCGCATCCATCACTTCGCTGTCGGGCGCGAAGCGATGGCGCACGCTGAGATCGGGATAATGCTTTTGTAGCGCCAGCAACAGCGGATAAAGTCGCAGCCCTATGCTGCCGGGTGAAATCAGGCTTACTTCGCCGCAGGTGACGTCATCATCACTCAGGCGTAAAGCTAAATGCCGCTGAGCGCGATCCACTTGCTGGCAATAATCCAGCAGCGCGCGTCCGGCTGGCGTCAGTTCGAGCGGACGTTTGCTGCGCAGCAGCAACGGACCCAATTGCAGCTCAAGATGACGAATATGCTGGCTGACCGCCGCTTGCGTTATGCCCAGTCGCTCGGCGCTGTCGGTGAAACTGCCAATCTCAGCCAGCGTGGCAAAAGAGGTTAACCATTGGGGATTGAACATAAGGATATTTTATAAAACCTATAACTGAATCACTGTTTTCATTATACAGGCGGCAACGTAGTCTGGGGATCTATTCGTAACAGGAGATAGATGATGACTGCCCCTTATCCGCGTACTTTTTCTCATATTGGTTTGTCAGTCACCGACCTTGATGCCGCCGTGAAGTTTTATACCGAGGTGATGGGCTGGTATCTGATCATGCCGCCAACCGCGATTCAGGAAGACGAATCCGCGATTGGCGTGATGTGCCGCGACGTGTTTGGTCAGGGCTGGGAGAAGTTTCGCATCGCGCATCTCTCAACCGGCGATCGCGTCGGCGTCGAGATCTTCGAATTCAAAGCCGCTGAAAAACCGGAAAACAACTTTGAATACTGGAAAACCGGCGTCTTCCACTTCTGCGTGCAGGATCCCGATGTGGAAGGTTTGGCGGCGAAGATCGTCGCGGCAGGCGGCAAACAGCGCATGCCGGTACGTGAATATTTCCCCGGCGAGAAGCCTTACCGCATGGTTTATATGGAAGACCCATTCGGCAACATCATTGAAATTTACAGCCACAGCTATGAGCTAACTTATTCCGCAGGTGCCTATGTCTGATAACCGATTTTCAGTGCCACAACAGTGGCGCGCCTGGATGTGGCAGGGCGAGGCGCTGCAGCAAGAAATCATCAGCGCAGAACCGCTGCAGCCGCACGATGTGGTGGTGCAGAACGCCGCGATTGGCCTTAATCCCGTCGACTGGAAAGTGCTGGCGAGCCAGATTGGGCAAGTGCCAGGCGTTGACGGTGCCGGAACGGTGGTGGCGCTGGGTGCAGAGGTTGACCCCGGCTTGCTCGGCGCACGTGTGGCGTACCATCAAAGCTTGCGCCGCAACGGCAGCTTTGCCGAGTTCACCGTGCTGGCGGCGCAGGTTTTGATGCGTCTGCCGGATGGGCTGGATTTTGCCACCGCAGCGTCACTACCATGCCCGATGCTTACCGCCTGGCAGGCCATCGAGAAAGTGCCGACGCAGCCGGGTGCCGCGATCCTTATCGCCGGTGCGGGCGGTTCAGTGGGGCATTTCTTAGTGCAGATGGCGCACGCGCGCGGCTTTGAGGTGACGACGCTTAGCCATGAACGTCATTGGTCGCGTCTGCACGCACTGGGTGCGAAGCGCTGTCTGAGTGATTCAATGCACAATGCCGAAGCAACACAGCGACGCTACTTTGCAGTGATCGATGCCGTCGGCCCGGAACATGCCGCGCATCTGGCGGATAACCTGCTGGCGAATGGTCATCTGGTGTGCATTCAGGGACGCGTTGAACAGTGGCCGTGCGGCCCGTTTGGTCGCGCGCTGTCGCTGCATGAAGTGGCGCTGGGCGCATTACATCTGCACGGTGATGCGCAACAGTGGCGCGCATTAACGCAACAGGGTGAACGCCTGATGGCGCAGCTGGTGCAAGGCAAACTGGAAAGCGAGCTGTTACTGCATTTTCCTTACGATCAATTACCTGCGCAGCTACTGGCGTTGCAACATCGCAACTTCAGCGGCAAGCAGATCATTTTGCTTTAATCAGATTCAGAGGTGGTTATGTCAGGCCTATTTACGCCCTTTACCTTAAAAGATGTCACACTGCGTAACCGCATCGCCGTGCCACCGATGTGCCAATACAGCGCCGTGGATGGCATGAGTAACGAGTGGCATCGCGTGCATTACAACAGCCTGGCGCGCGGCGGCGCGGGATTGGTGATTGTTGAAGCCACCGCAGTATCGCCGGAAGGGCGCATCACACCCGCTTGCCTTGGCATCTGGAACGACGCGCAGGCGGAAAAGCTGGCGCAGATTGCGCGTGAAATCAAAGCGTCAGGCGCGGTGCCGGGCATTCAGATTGGTCATGCCGGACGCAAAGCCAGCGCCAATAAGCCGTGGGAAGGTGACGACCATATCGCCGCCGATGATGCTGCCGGTTGGGAAACCATTGCGCCATCCGCGGTGGCGTTTGGTCAAAATCTGCCGCGCGTACCTCAAGCCATGACGCATGCGGATATTCAGCGCGTGCGTGAAGACTTTGTGCGCGCCGCTCAACGCGCGCGTGATGCCGGTTTCGAGTGGCTGGAGCTGCACTTCGCGCATGGCTATCTGGCGCAGAGCTTCTTCTCAGTGCACGCCAATCAGCGCACGGATGAATACGGCGGCGATTTAGTGGGTCGCAGCCGCTTCCTGCATGAAACCTTCGATGCGGTGCGCGCGGTATGGCCAGAAAATCTGCCGTTGACGGCGCGTTTTGGCGTGCTGGAGTTTGATGGCCGCGATGAAGAGACGCTGCAGGAATCGATCACGCTCACCAAACAGTGGCGTGAAAACGGTCTGGATCTACTTAGCGTGAGCGTGGGCTTCTCTACGCCGGATGCCAATATTCCGTGGGGCCCCGCGTTTCTGGCGTCTATCGCCGAGCGCGTGCGCCGTGAAGCGAATATCCCTGTGGCTTCAGCGTGGGGTATTGATGCACCGGCAATTGCCAATCAAACCATCGAGAATGGTCAGCTGGATCTGGTGATGGTGGGGCGCGCACACCTGAAAAATCCAAACTGGGCGTATCAGGCCGCACTAGCGCTGGATAAGAGCGAACCATCATGGGTGCTTCCCGCGCCTTACGCGCACTGGCTAGAGCGTTATCGGGTGAGTGAGGCTTAATGCTGCCCGCTTAAGAAAGAAATGACCTATGTATGCAGGTGCGCATGACTGCGCACTCTACGCAGCCTTGTCGGTCGCCATTCATGGCGACCGATTAACGTTTTAAACTGCATTACGTATTACGGTTACGACCTATTTGTACTAACCCACCATTGTAAAACGTGATAATGAAGAACTATGCCAGTCGATTTTCACTTGTTGACGCCTATTTTAAACAAACGATAGCGGGGTTCAAATTTTACACGCTGATTTTGAAATGCCCGCTTCTGCCACGAAACGGACGAGCACGTCAGACCCGTTATGAGCGAAAAGTGGTAATAACATTATTTTACACTCATACAGCTCTAAATTAATCTATAGATTAATTGCTAACTGAGGATGATATTGTGACATTTAAGGATAATTCTATTGTACTCACTGTTAAATAAGGGCTGCAAAGCAGCCCTTTTATTGTCAATGTTTTCTATAGTTAAGTAACCACTTTATCTGATGGTTTGAGGTGTATTTTCATTCCTGAAAATAAAAGCGCCTTAATTTAATTAATCATTTATTTTCTCTTCTCTCCGGAACGATATTTTTCATAATATTGCTCCATCATTTTTCTTAATGATTTACCAATGGCGGCGTACTCATATTCATTTAAGTTAGCCAGAGATATGCGTCCTGCGGGCTTCAGACTGCCGAATCCGGTTCCCGGAAGCATGACTATTCCCGTCTCTTCGGCAATTCGGAACAGGATATCGGTCGGATTGAGCGTTTTATTCACCCAATCAGCGAACTCGTCACCATAAACTTGTCGGGATATCGCTTCGAGATCCAGCAACGTATAGTAATCCACGGCTTCTTCTGTATCGATATGCGTTATACCCAGCTCACGATACAGCACAGCCTGACGGCGACGAATAATTTCTGACACCGCCGCTTTGTATCCATTCTCCCCATCCATAAGGGCAAAAAGACTGAACAACACCATCTGCACCTGTTGCGGGGTGGATAAACCGGCGGTGTGATTCAGTGCTACGCTTCTGCTGTCAGCTACCACCCTGTCAAGAAAGCGCAATCCGGGTACATCCGGAGTCAGTGAACCGTAACGTTGGTTAAGGCGCTTTTTTTCTACATCACTGATTTTAGCTAGTTTCTCATCAAGGACATTGAGTTGATGAGTCGCGATTACACCCAGACGCCAGCCCGTTGCTCCAAAATATTTAGAAAAGGAATATACCAGTATCGTGTTCTGCGGACAGGTGGCGAACAGTGATTTGAAGTCGTTGGCGAAAGTTCCATATACATCATCGGTAATAATAATGAGATCTGGACGCTGCTCAACAATGCTGACCATTTTCTCAAGCGTACGCTCATCCATTTTGACTGAAGCAGGGTTGCTCGGATTAACACAGAAAAAGATTTTTATCGCGGGATCCAGCAACTTATTCAGCTCTTCATCGGGATACTGCCAGTTATCATCCGGGGACGCATTAATCATTACACTTTCCAGACGGTAGTCTTCCAGCTGCGGAATTTCGATGTACGGGGTAAATATTGGTGCTCCCATTGCCACTTTATCACCGGCAGTGACCAGGCCATTCGTACGCAGCGTATTAAAGAGGTAGGTCATGGCGGCTGTGCCCCCTTCAACTGCAAACAGGTCGACATCCTCAGCTGAAATCAGGCCACCGATCATCTCTTTAACGATATATTCACGCGTGATTTTTTCACTGAGAGCCAGCATTCGCGGCGGAACCGGATAATTAGAACCGAGAATGCCTTCCACCATTTCATGTAAAAAATCCGAAGCGGAAAGTCCTAACTGGTCCCGTACATAGCTCACTGCTCGTGATAAAAAAGCCACGCCCGGCTGCTCATGGCCACGTGCCAGGAATGCATCAAAACGCGCCTCGATCCCCTCAATGTGCGGTAACCCTCCAATCCCATGCGGCAGGTAAGAGTAGGAACGCTCCGCCTCTTCGGTAGCAAACAATCCAAGGCGCCAGAAAGCACGGCGTGGCAAGGTGGCAAGAAAGTTGGGATTTCCTCTGCCGGCATTCAGCATCAGGCGGTCGGGTTTGCCCGAAGCTAACTTAATTAGGGCGTCTTTAAGTTCGAAGGGACTAAGTGATGCATATTGTTCGTAAGGATTTGACATAGAAAACATCTCCAGATGATGAAGCATTTAAACGTCATACCAGGGCGACGATCAGCGGGCCCAGCAGGGTAAGAAACACATTTGCCAGACCGTAGGTCACAGCAAATGGCGCAGTCGGAATGGCATTACCAGCTTTATCAAGAATTTCGCCAAAAGCAGGATTGGCGCTGCGGGTACCAGACAACGCACCGGCAAATATCGCCGTATTGTCATAGCGCAGCAGGTAGCGGCCGATAAATAAGGTGATCATCAGGGGGACAACAGTAACCACAATGCCGATCAGGAAAATAGAAATACCGTTGTTCCTGACGGTCTCTACGGCCTGCAGGCCAGACTGTAAACCAACCACGGCAACGAATCCTGCCAGGCCCAGATCGCGAAGCAGGCCAGAGGCTGGCAAAGGCATATTTCCTGTCAGGGGCTTCCGCGCTTGATACCATCCAAACAGCAAGCCAGAAAGCAATGCACCGCCGCCACTGCCGAGCGTCAAAGGAACAGAACCGATGCGAAGTACCAGTAATCCCAGCAGCAGACCAAACGCAAGGCCAAAACCGTGGAACATCAAATCCGTTTTTGGGCTTTTTAGCAGCACCGGTCCCGCCAGCGCCACCGCACGCTGGATATCCTGCTCGCTGCCATAGAGTGTCACAACGTCATTGCGTTCAACTACGGAGTCATCTTTGAAAGGCAGTACTGTCTCACCGCGCTTAAGCGCAGTCACATAGATACCGTGACGCACATCGCCCGAAATTTGGTTACGCAGTTCATCCACCCGCTTGCCCGTCAGCGCGGGATTGGTCAGTAAGACTTCGGATGTCTTCATGGTCATTTCCGGCCCGTCTTCTGCATCCAGCTCTTTTCCCAGCGAGGAGGCGAGGGCAACGATGCCTTTGCGGCGGCCCACAAGTAACAGGATGTCGTTATCATTAAGCGGCATGTCAGGCGTAACGGCGATGACTTTATCGCCGCGTTTAATGCGTTCAACGGTAACCGGGAAAAGTGGATTAGCTAACGCTTCAATCTGAGCAACGCTTCTGCCTGCTGCCGGTCCTGCCAGAAACACCCTTCCTACCAGTTCAGGTAATGCAGGCATCTGACCTGGCGCCAGTATGATTGCGCCATGCATCAGTTCCTGTTCAGCTTTTATTGCGTCTTCACGAATAGAGCGCCCCATAATTTTGGGAAGAATGTTAACGCAGATAATGATGGCACCCAGGGAGCCGAAGATGTATGTCACCGCATATCCCACCGCGACATTACCCTGCATCTGCTGGAGCTGTGCTGGATCAAGATTCAGTTTTGCGATGGCGGCACTGGCAGTACCGATAATCGCTGACTGGGTTAACGCACCAGCGGCGATGCCGGCCGCAATTCCCTTGTCCAGCGCAAATATTTTTGCCATCACGACAAGAGTGGCTAAGGAAGATACAACCAGAACCAACGCAAGGGCGATCTCACGCAATGTCCGCCGGCCCAGAGAGGAGAAAAATTTGGGGCCACTTTCGAAGCCCACAGCGTAAATAAAAACGGCAAATAGAACGTTTTTAATGCCGCTGTCGATGGTGATACCAACCTGGCTTATCAGCACGGCAATGAGCAATGCTCCGGCGACGCCACCAAGCTGGAAAGCGCCCAGTTTAAATTTACCAATCCACGTGCCTACAGCGAGAGAAAGAAAAAGCGCCAGCTCCGGTGATAATCGAAAAACTTCATGAATCAAATCCATAGAAATATATCCCGCAGAGAAAATTCTTAGGACTCAGGCATATTTTTCTGCCTGAAGAGTGATTATTCAGTTAAAAGAAATGTCAGCGTTTGATGCTTATCTCAGGGTAGCTTTATAATTTACTTTCGCAAATTAAAACCCTAAGAAACAGGCTTGAGGAAGCAAGATACTGATAAATGGTCTAATTTTAATCGTTACATTTTGAAGGCGAACCGGCAATTTATTACATACGGTTAACTTTTTTATTCATTTTTCGACTGAGTCAAACTATTAAGCATTATAAAATGGTTAATCATTATGGAAAACTCATGCAAAGTGGCTATATTATTCCTAAGCAAATGACTTGTATCTGTCATCTAAATGCTAATATTATGTAAATAATTGATATGCAAATGCTTGCGCATTGTTTCATAACATGCTCACTTAGTAATACTACAGTATTTAGATTACGCGGGTGCAGCAAGTAACATTCCACACTTTGCCACTATATCGGAAAATATGAGGTCGTTATGTCAAGTGAATCAGTTAATGATATATCAAAAGACTTATCCGCCTTTGTAGGGACGCATTTTGTCTATACCTATGATAACGGATGGAAATATGAATGGTATGCGCGTAATGACAATACGTGTGATTACAGGATTCATCAGGGGTTGGTAGGTGGTCGTTGGGTGACAAATCAAAAAATGAATGCCGTGCAGTTCGCACCTGGCATTTATAAAGTCGACTGGCACGAGCCGACAGGAACCTGTGTGAGCCTGTTATTTGATATTGAAAGAAAGATCATTCATGGCACCATCTTCTTTCCTCAGTGGATTGCAGGTGAAAATCAACATCCTGAAAAAACAATTTGTTATCAAAATGAGTTCATTGAGGATATGCATCGCTTTCGCGATGAAGGACCGGCATATCCCTATGTTGTGATACCCGAATTTGCCAGGGTCACGTATATGAAAAATGAAGGGCCTGATAATGATGCTGTTATTAATATGCCCCCAGGTCAACTTCCGGATAATTTCTTCGATGGGAAATAATTAATTCAGGACATTACTGCTTCATTACACTGACACCTCAAAGCCAATTCATTTGGACGCTGAGATGCCGAGCAATGTAGTAGAGATTTTAAGTGAGCGGAAAGAGTCAGGAAACCTCGCTACTTTTTTCAGGCCAGCCAAATGGTTCAGCTGGCCTTTATTTAAACGTCTTTAATAAGGGAAGTGGTCAGCTCAGCGCGACCCTCATTTTTAGTGCAATCACCAGCGCGGCAAAACACATTATGCAACCCGCGGTAATGAAAACACCGGTTACGCCGCTGAGACCAAAAAGTAATCCTCCCAACGCAGCACCCGCAGCAATTGAGGATTGAACTGCTGCGACTACCATGCCGCCAGCGGTTTCAGCCTGATCGGGAACGGAACGCGCTACCCAGTTTGACCACGCAACGGGTACGCCACCAAATGCCATACCCCACAACGCGACGAACAACATCAATCCTGCTTCCTCAAGTGGCAGCAAAATCATGCTTAATGCCGCTAAACCAACAAGTGCTGGCATCAGTATCAGGGTAAGACGCAGGCTTTTCTCCATCAGCCACCCGGCCAGCAGCGTACCGATAAAATTAGCGACGCCAAATCCAAGCAGTATCAAAGACAAACGATCCACATCAAGTTGAACGATATTTTCAAGAGCCGGACGAATATAGGTAAACAGTGCATATTGACCCGTATGGGCAATCACACACCCCGTCATTCCCACCGCAATGCCTGGGCGGCGGAGTAAATCCATGACAGATGCCGTAATCATCATTTTACGCGGAGCCATCCCAGGAAGCGTAAACAGCTGGAAAAGCAGTGTCAGCAGGCCAACTGCGGTTGCAGCGATAAAAGCACTACGCCAGCCATAAAGCCCACCTAAATAGCTTCCCAGCGGGATCGAAACCACGGTACCGACAGCAATACCGCTAAAAATAATAGAGAGAGCACGCGGGACGCTTTTTGCAGGGACCAGCCGCATAGCTACGGCAGCAGCCATACTCCAGAAGCCTCCCAGCGCGATGCCTAGCAAAATGCGCATGACCAGCAGAACAGCCAGACTGGAGGAGAGTGCGACAAGCAGGTTGGAGGCGATCATCAGCACGGTAAAACCAAGCAAAACAGCTCGGCGATCATAATTACGCGTCAGGCGGGGAACCATCAGACCCGCAAACAGGGCCACCACAGCTGTCACCGTCACAGCCTGACCAGCAAGCGCTTCGGTTACACCAAGATCCGCGGCCATGGGTGTTAACAGGCTGGCAGGAAGATATTCTGCAGTCAGCAAGCCAAACACGCCCATCGTCAGTGAAATAACGGCCATCCATGCGGATTCTTTGGGTTCCGCACTGTTCAAACTAACGGATGCAGCTTCAGTTGCTTCATTTCTCATAACACACTCTTTTATTGGAGAAAAAATGATAACTCCAAGTCTAGAGTTCAGCGGCCGGACGATCTATGATGCCACATCCTGATTTTTTACCCGAAACTCCGGTTATGCATGTGAATAAACACTTTGCCCTGTCATCCGAACTCATCAGTGAATTGCTGCTGGAAATGCGTCTGCGTGGCGTGCAGTATCGCCGTTTACAGACGGGCTCTGAGTTTGGCGTCGGTTTCAGCAACAGACCCGGACATGCCTATTTTCATTACATCGCAGTGGGTACTGCTGTGCTGCGCACACACGATGGTACGTTGCACGAACTAAAAGCCGGGTGCATGGTATTCATGCCGCAGGGCGAGGAGCATCAGCTTTTATCGGATGTCAGCTGTTCATTTCAACATATCGACACGTTCGGCTCTGCTCCTTTAGGCGAGGCCGTCAGCGGAATTAATACTTGCCCGAGTTCGCATCCGACGCCCAGCACGGTTCTGTTTTATGGCTGTATGGAGTTCGATCTTGGTGGAATGCAGGGCCTGGGTAAACTGATGCCGCAAGCCATCGTGGTTGAGGCAAATGAACAGATTTATCCGGGGCTGGTTCCCGTTCTGGGCGCGATGAAATCTGAAATCTGTTCCGGACGCGCGGGCTTCGCGGGCATTATGGCACGCCTCGCAGAAGTGGCGGCGGCCATGATTGTGCGTGGATGGATCGAAAACGGCAGCGAGAACGCCGCTGGTCTGATCGCGGCGTTACGTGATCCACGACTTGCCCGTGCCATTTTGGCCATTCATCGTGATACAAGCCGGGAGTGGTCTGTTGCCGAGCTTGCTGCCCAGTCGCATGTATCACGTTCTGTTTTTGCTGAACGCTTCAAATCAATCATCGGCATACCTCCGCAGCGCTATGCAAGGGAAGTGCGAATGCGCATCGCGGGTCACTGGATTACTCACGATAAGATCTCAATTGACACCGTAGCGCTTCGCCTCGGCTATGCCTCGCAGGCAGCGTTTAGCAGAGCGTTCAAGCGCATCAATGGGTATCCACCGGGCGCTATGCGTCAGCGAACAGCGAGAGGCGTTAATACAGTAAGTGAGTGAATGCTATTTTTGTCATTTGCTGGATTGAATGTAGAAGACCGTAAAAACTGAGCGGAAACGACTTTTCATCATTCTACGTATCGCAAATTTCTCCGGTGTCCGCTTCTGGTACAAAGTTGCTGGTTGTAAGAAGCGGATATCTGTAATGAGCAAAGAACTGACATAACGTTTACAGATACTGGTGGTTTTGAAATTACGCAATCAAGCAAAATGATTAATTCTGATCTGACTGACTTTGTCACTAAACATTCTTTCCGAATATGCTTTTTCGTCCATGTAGGAAAGCACGATTTTTACGATGCTATAACGAATCTTAAAATCAGGAGCCTGGGATTCTAAATTGAAGTCAAACGAATCTACGTTTAACGGAATAATGAATATGTCATGCTTAAAAAAATATGTATAGTGGGTCTTCCCCAGTAATGGGGATATAATCGACAGTTCTACATTTTACGTTACTTTACTCATGCTTCTAGTCGTGTCAGGAACCTGGGCTTCTAAATTGAAGTTAAACGAATTTACGTTTAAAGGAATAACGAATATGTCATGCTTAAAAAAATATGCATATGCCCCATTTATATCACTACTTTATGGTGTTTCAGCAACGGCCTCACCAGATTTGATGTATGACATTGATAAGAAGGACTATTCGGTGTCAACAGAGGTGACGCCACAATTTTCCTGGGATAAAAGTGAGTCTCAAGGTGATAAAACCCAATATTGTCTTACTCCTCGCGATCCAGGATGCGGCAAAATGTGGCATGAGGAAAAAGCGAAGGATTATTCCTGGTCCACAGAGGTAACGCCAAAACTATCTTGGGAGAAAAGTGAGTCTCAAGATGATAAAACTCACTATTGTCTTACCCCTAGCGATCCAGGATGCAGCAATATGTGGCATAAGGAAAAAGCGAAGGAGTATGACGAGCGGAGGCAGCGTTCCCAACAAAAAAGGCTTTATAATTAACATAAGTGATCGTTCAAAAGCTCATATTCAGTTTTCCATAGTGGGATATTACGCCTGGCTTGTAATGTTCTTAATAGTTAGGCTAATAATATTTGACGTTTCATTTCTCGAAAATTGTTTGCAGCTTATCGAGAATGTATCTAAAAATTGCACTAAACCGCCTCGAGTTCATTTACTGATTCGCGAAATGTTATGGATTGGACAGAATAACTTGAGCGTCCAAAGTCAGTTCCTTTTGGGAATATTGTCTGACCAGCTTGTTCGTATTTTCATTTGAGCCACGCTGTCAGGGAGATTGAGGACCACAGAAATAAATCCAAATGTCTGTCGCTACCGTAAATCGAGCGTGGCTGGTCGTTTGGCGCCTCGATCCCATGTTAGTGTTTTATAAAAGCTCAGCAGGTAATTCCGCGCTTGTTTGATGAGTGCAGATACAACAGTTATGGTTTTGTTGTCGCTGATTTTGGACAGCATAACAAAGCGGGAATGGCGTTCAACGTGGGTGACGATATAGGAGTTAGTAGACATCTCTATGTTTGGTCGGGTTAAATATGGCTAATTCGTTAAATAACCTTGATCCCGAGCTGAGTTGATCACACCTGCACTACAACCCATATTCCTCGCGCAACAACCCAAACAGCCAATCGTTATGCCAAGCATTTCTCAGCCAGTAACTTTCTCGCAGTTCACCTTCTGATACAAAACCGACTTTTTCCAGCAGTCGCCGTGAGGGCGTATTGCCTGCGGTGACGGTAGCGCTTAGGCGTCGAATGCCGCCGTCGCTGAATGCATAGTCACAAATCGCGCGGAGCGACTCGTGCGCATAGCCTTTGCCTTGCGCTTCAGGTGCGAACAGAAAGCCGACTTCGGCGCAGTCATAACGTAGCGGCGCAATTTATTGCGCATTATCAGGGTGGGTGCGCAATCGCCATCACAGTGCGCGATAAATCGCGCCGCTACGGATACATGCAAAACGTGATTATTGCTGGAACCGCAACGCCACATCAAACGCCTGCTCGGCACCAACAATAATCGCCGACTCTTCATCGCGGAACGGCACATCACCGAGCAGCAGGCTGGCTTTCACTTTGCGCAGATCCGAGGTGCGCAAACTCAATCCGGCCATGCGCGCGCTGCCGTCGTAATCAATCGGCAATCCGGCGAAGCGCTGCGTAACATATTCCGCGGCGGCAAAACGCACCGTTGCCACACCCGCTTTGAGCACAAACGCGCCTTCCTGACAGGCGGTGAGTTTATCGGCACCGAATAAACGGCTGTAGGGCTGCGCAGCGGCGGCGGGATCCTGCGCCACCACCACGAACTCGACGATATCGCTCACGCCATTCGGATGGACGCGCCACGCGTCCTGCCACACCGAATCCGGCGTATCGTGCTGACAAAAGAAGCTGCGGCCGTTCGCAACCAGCGACGGGCGCAATCGCACGGTGCGGAAGCGTGCTTCCTGCTCGGTGCCGTCCGGCAAAGTAACGGGACGGAAAAAGCTCGCCGGTAGATCGCCGTCGATGTCCTGGCTCTCCAGATAGCGCCACACCGCATCGGCATCCTCGGTTTTCCACACTAATCCGCTGAGGCCAATCGGCGACTGCCACAAATCCTGGCGCAGATTGCCGCGCCCAGGCTCAAACCCCAACAGCTCCAGATAGTTATCTCCAAAAATCGCCAGATGATTACTGGAGCCGAGCGAATGATGGCCGCGCTCGGTCAGCTGAAATCCCAGGCGACGAAACAGCGCGCTGGCGTCATCCAACTGGCTGGCAACGTTGATCACCACATGGTCGAGACGTGGAACAGGTACAGAAATCGCCATCGCTTTTCTCCTTGCTCTCATGGTCACGATGCCAGCGCCTGTTGTTGGCGCAGCGTCAGCAGCGCGCGCTGGGCCAGCTCGGTAAAGTAATGCACCGCCGGTTCCAGCATCGCTTCATCCGGATCGAATCCGGCGTGATGCAGGCCAAATTCACTGGCGCTGCCGATGCTGACGAACGCGCCCGGCAGCTGCTGCAGGTAGAAGGCGAAGTCTTCGCCACCCATCTGCGGCGTGCCGACCTGTGTTTGATAGCCTTGCTCTGCGGCCAGATCCAGCGCGAAATCGGCCCATTGCGGGGTGTTGACCAGCGAAGGCGGACCTTCCTGCCACACCAGCTCCGCCTGTGCGCCAAATCCGGCGGCGATCCCGTTTATCAGCGCTCTCATTTTCTGCGGGATCTGCGCGCGAATCGCCGCATTGTGGGTGCGCACCGTGCCTTCCAGTTCCACCGTTTGTGGCAGCACGTTCCAGCTGTTGCCTGCGGTAAAGCGCGTCACGCTGACCACCAGCGACTCCAGCGAACTGAACACGCGGCTCGGCAGCGTTTGCAGCGCGGTGACGATGTGGCTGCCAATCACGATGCTATCAATGCCTTCATGCGGACGCGCGGCGTGCGCACCTTTGCCGTTGATAGTGATCTGGAAACGATCAACGTTGGCATAATAGGCACCGCCGCGCGTCCGCAGCGTGCCGGTTGGCAGATCCGGCGCGTTATGCAGGCCGAAAATCGCCTGCACCTCTTTCAGCGCGCCCGCCGCCAGCAGCTGTTTCGCGCCGGTAAAAATCTCTTCGGCAGGCTGGAACAGAATGCGCACGCGGCCAGGCAGCTGGGATTCGATGCGTTGCAACTGCTGTGCGACGCCCAGCATCACGCTGCTATGCAGATCGTGGCCGCAGGCGTGCATCACGCCCGGCTGTTGGGAGCGCCATACTTGATCGGTTTGCTCGTCGATGGGCAGGGCGTCGATGTCGGCACGCAGCGCAATCAGCGGTTCACCGTGACCGATTTCTGCCACGACACCGGTTTTCAAATCCAGCGGCAGCAGCTTGACGTTGAGTTCCTGCAACCAGCGGGTAAGGCGCTCGGTGGTGGCAAATTCCTGATCCGACAGTTCGGGATGCTGATGCAGCTCGCGTCGCCAGCGCACCAGCTGTTGATGGGAAAGATCCGTCATGGTCATCCTTGTGTGTGTTCAGGTAAGAAAGGTTCGCCGAGCGTCAGCATCAGGCGATTCGCCCAGGCAAAGAAGGCGGCGGATTGAATCAGGTCCAGCAGCTCCAGCGTGCTGAATCCCTGAGCGCGCAGCGCCTGCAGCTGTTTCAGGCTGGTGGCGGCAGGCGTAATCGATAAGGTAGCAACCAAATCGATCTGCGCCGCCCAGCGCGCCGATTGTCCGTGCGACAGCTCAGCGCCCGGCGCGACATTCAGCAGCTTCTGCACCGCCGGTTCATCTTTCGACAGCTGGCTGGCTTTGCGCGCATGCACCGAGGCGCAGTAGATGCAGCCGTTGACCTTGCTCACCACCGCGGCGGCGAGTTCTCGCTCGGCGCGCGAGAGTCCGCCTGCGGTGTAGAAGATGCCTTTATCGGTTAGCGTGCGCTGCTCAAGCAGCGGCTGATTGCGGCCCAGCAGGCGGAAGTAATCAGAGTCGCTGTGGCCGAATTTCGCCAGCGTTGCCTGCTCTTCAGCGCTAAATTCCTGCAGCGGTTTTGCCGCCAGCCACGGTTCCCAGCCGAGTTCCTGTTGGGTAAAGGCGGTGAGGGCGGTTTTCCCGCTGACGGTGAGCGGCGCATCGTGCCATTTACCGGCCACCGCATGCGGCTGCGACGCCGTCTCTTCACCGTTGAGCAAACGCAAACCCGCAAGCAAGCGGCTCTGGAAGCTGACAAAGGCAATCAACTGCGCCAGCGTGACGATGCCACGTGGCGACCAGCCGGCAGTTTGCAGCGTCTCGATGTTCTGCGGCGCAGCATCGACCGGATGCAGGCTCAGCAGTTCCGCAAACGCCAGACCCGCAGCGAAGCGTGCGTTGTTAGGCTGATCCGGCTGGCGGTAATGCGCTTCGAGACTCGACGCGCCATGCCAGGCCGCGACCTGCGCGGCGAGGGCGAAACGTTCTGCTAACGGCAAATCCTCATCATCCTGTGAAAACAGCACGTCATAGCTGCCTTGCGTGTGCTGGGTGGCGGCGTGACGCTCGGCGCGGGCTTGCGCCAGTTCAGACGCGGGATCGATATCCGCCAGCGCGGCCAGTAAATCAAACGTTTGAGACATGAAATTCTCCTGTTAAGCGTGGCTCAGCGCACGCAGCGCGGGCGCAATATGCTCGGCAATCAATTCGATAGAACGCAGAATGTCGGCGTGTGGCGGATCGATGGAGTGCACCTGGAAGCTGATATCGGTGACGCGTTGCAGCGACGTATCGGCCAGCAGCGATTGCCGCACCGTGTCGGCATCGCCGAAGTGCGCATCCAACTGACGCGCCTGTTCGTCCAGCGTGTTGCCAATCACGTGTCCCGATTCACGGAAATGCTGCGCCTGGCGCTGTAAGCCCGGCTCGGCAAGACGGCGCGCGTAGTCGTTGGAATCGGCCACAAAAGCGGTGCGCGATGCCAGAATGCGCGGCGCAATGCCTGCTGGTAAAGCCGCCAGATAGGCATCAATCATCGGGTTTTGTATCTGGTGGAGCGGCAAATCAGGCTGGCCCGCCGGACGCGGCTGGGTGCGCGACAGCATCAAACCGTGCCCGGCAAGGCCTGCGCGCGCCGCACCTTCCACCGAGAAGGTGGCGATCCACACGCGCTGCGCCAGCGTCGGCGCTGCGGGGTAAAGATGATTCTCCGGATGGCCCAACATATCGCCGCGCCAGGCGCTCAGCAGTTGATGCAGATGATCGGCAAACACGCTGGCACGCTGGTCGATAGTGATGCCGAACGGCAGAAACGAGGTCGCGGTACCGCCCGATCCTAAACCGACTTCGAGGCGACCGTTGCTCAGCAAATCCAGCACCGCGGCATCTTCGGCGACGCGCAGCGCGTTCTCCATCGCCAGCGTGATGATGCCGGTGCCAAGCCGAATAGTGCGGGTGTGCGCCGCAACGTGGGCCAGAAACAGCAGCGGTGAAGGCAAGCCGCCTTCTTTCTCGTGAAAGTGGTGCTGAGCAATCCACGCGCTGTCAAAACCGGTGCGCTCGGCGTGCTGAATCTGTTCAGTCGCCAGGCGATAGCGCTGCTGTGCGGAAGTGTCATCCAGCAGGCGAGTGAAAAAACCAATGCGTTTGCGCGTCATGCAGACTCCTTAATCAGCGGACGGAAAGCGGGTATCGCGTCAATCAGCGATCGGGTATACGGATGCTGCGGCGCGTTAAATAGAGTGACAGTGTCACCTTGCTCCACCACTTCACCGGCGCGCAGCACGGTGACGCTGTGCGCAATGCGGCGCACGGTGGCGAGGTCGTGGGTAATAAACAGATAAGTGAGGCCGAGCTCGCGTTGCAGTTGTTGCAGCAGTTGCAGAATCTGCGCCTGCACTGTGACATCCAGCGCTGAGGTCGCTTCATCCAGCACCAGAATCGCCGGTTGCAGAATCAGGGCGCGGGCGATGGCTACGCGCTGACGCTGGCCGCCAGACAACTCGCGCGGTTTACGCGTCAGCAGCTCCAGCGGTAACGCCACGCGCTGCGCCACGGCTGCGACGCGTTGCCGGCGCTCGTCGCTGCTGAGTTTCTCAAAGTTACGCAGCGGCTCTTCAATGATGGCGAACAGCGTCTGGCGCGGATCCAGCGAGGCAAACGGGTTCTGATACACAAACTGAATCTTGCGGCGCAGCTGACGTTGCGCTTCGCCGCGCAGCGCGGTGGCATCGATGCCATCGATCACCACGCGGCCGCTATCGGCCTGCTCAAAGCCTAAAAGAATGCGCGCCAGCGTGGTTTTCCCCGAGCCGGATTCGCCGACCAGCGCGTGCGTGGTGCCGCGCGCCACCGTGACGCACACCTCTTTCGCCACCTGCAGCTGCTGCTGGCGACCAAGGGAAAACTGTTTATTGATGCCGGAGAGCTGAATCGCTGGCGACGAGAAGTTGGCCTGTGTCGGCACGGACAACGCGCTGTCGTCCGGATCGGCGTCCTGCAACAGCTGCCGCGTGTAAGCATGCTTAGGCGCGTTGATCACCTGCGCCGCCGGGCCTTGTTCCTGAACTTCGCCATGACGAAATACCAGCAGGCGATCGGCGCGTTCTGCCGCCAATGCCAAATCGTGCGTGACAAACAGCACCGCCGTACCGGATTCGCGGCGCAGCACTTCCAGCAGATCGAGAATGCGTTTTTGCACCGTGACATCCAGCGCGCTGGTGGGTTCATCGGCAATGATAATCTGCGGACGCAGGGCGAGGGCGATAGCAATCAGCACGCGCTGTTTCATGCCGCCGGAAAGCTGATGCGGATACTGCGTCAGACGCTGTTCCGGATGGCTCAGCCCCACTTTTTGCAGCAGCTCCAGTACGCGCTGCTGACGTTCGGTTTTGCTGATTTTCAGGTGCAGCTGCAACATTTCACCGACCTGATCGCCAATGGTTTTCACCGGATTGAGCGAGTTGCCCGGATCCTGCGGCACTAAGCTGATGCTGACGCCGCGCAGGCTATCAAGACGTTTAGAAGACCAACCGGCGATATCGGTGCCGTTCAGCACAATTTTGCCGCTGTCCCGGCGGCCGTTTTCTGCCATCAAACCAATAATGGCCTGCGCGGTGGTGGTTTTGCCGGATCCGGATTCACCGACCAGCGCCACCATTTCACCCGGCTGCAACTCAAAGCTGACGTTGTGAACCACCGCGCGCCACTCGCCGCGCTGGCGATAGCTGAGGGTTAAATTTTCAATGGCTAATAACGCGCTCATGCGTCACCTCCGGCCAGTTGACGACTGATGCGGTTGGCGGCCAGCACCACGGCGACCACCACAATGCCGGGGAAGGTGGTGAGCCACCACGCGGTCGCCAGATAGTTACGTCCTTCGGCGATCAATAAACCCCACTCGGGCGTCGGCGGCGGCGTGCCGTAGCCGAGGAAGCTGAGCGTGGATAACGCCAGAATCGCCTGGCCAAACTGCAAGGCGGCGAAGGCGATCACCGCCGTCAGCGAGTTGGGTAAAATGTGACGCCACAACACGCGCCCGAAACTGCCGCCGCTGCCGTAAGCCGCTTCGACGAACTCGCTGCGGCGTACGCGGACCACTTCGCCACGCGCCAGGCGGGCAAAGCTGGCAATCGAGGCGATGCCCACCGCCAGCGCGGCGTGCACGGTGCCAAAACCCAGCAGAATCAGAATGCTGAGCGACAGCAGCAGCGAAGGAATCGACAGCAGCACATCCACTAAGCGCATCAGCCAGTTCTCAGTGCGACCGCCCATCGCGCCCGCCAGCACGCCGAGCGTGGTGCCGCCAATCAGCCCCATCGCCACCGCTGCGACCGCCGCCGACAGCGACTGTGACGCACCATAAATAATGCGCGCGTAGAGATCGCGGCCCAGCTGATCGGTGCCGAGCCAGTAAGCGGCCTGCGGCGGCAGACGTTGTGCGCCAGGCACGCCTTCCGTTGGGCTGAAATGGGTAAACAGACCAGGCGCAAATGCCGCCAGCAGCGCCAACAGCATCACGCCCCACGCCAGCCACAAACCTGGCTGGATGTTGAGCACGCGGGACGCACGTGCGTTGCCGTTGCTTTGACGCGCAGTTGAGTAATCGACCAGACTCATCGGTTGCCTCCGGCAATGGATTGCAGACGCGGATCGAACAGCGGCATCAGCGCATCGACCAGCAGGTTAATCAGCACAAACGCCAGCGCCGAGATCATCACCACCGCCTGTAACACCGCGATGTCCTGATTATTCACCGCCTGCTGCGTCAGCTGACCGACGCCGCTTAGGCCAAACACGGTTTCGGTAATCAGCGCACCGGCGATCAGTTCCCCGAGCAGCAAACCGGCAACGTTCAGCACCGGCAGCAGCGCATTGCGCATCACGTGATGCCACAGCACATGGCTTTCGCTGGCGCCTTTAGCGCGCGCGACCGCCACGAACGGCTGGGTAGAAACCTGATCGATGCTGCGCAACAGAATCTGCGCCAGCGGCGCGGAGATTGGGATCGCCACAGTAATCACCGGCAGAATCAAACCCTGTAGCGGCGACGGATTGATCACCGGGATCCAGCGCAGCTGGAAGGAGAACAGCTGAATCAGCGCGATGCCGAGCCAGAAGGTTGGCAGCGAGATAAACAGCGCCGGAATTGATTGCAGCACCGAACGCAGTAAGCGCAGCGCCGGCAAGCGCGATAACGCCGCCAGCGCGAACGCGATAAGGGTTGCCAGCGCAAAACCGAGCAGCGCCAGTTGCAGCGTGGCGGGCAGGTTGCTGATCAGCTGTTCGCTGACCGGCACGCCCGCCTGCACCGAGTAACCAAAATCGCCGCGCACCATCGCCAGCAGCGTGTGCACGTACTGCTGCCAGAGCGGATTATCCGCGCCGTAAGCCAGTCGCATTTCGGCGATTTGATCCGGGCTAAGGCCCAGATCCGGGTTCTGAAACTTGATCAGCACCGCATCGCCGGGCAGCACCTGCAGCAGAAAGAACGACAGGGTAAACGCGGCCCACAGCACCAAAACGCTTTGACCCACTCTTCGCAGCAGTGAACGTTGCATCATCAACCTGCCTTAGTGTTTTTCCAGCCACGCGCCGTAGAACGACGGACGACCCACGGCTTCAAAATTCACGCCTTTCAGCCACGGCGCACCGGCAAACACCTGCGGTTCTTCAAAGATCGGAATTACATAGGCCTGATCGAGCAGATAGCGCTGCGCCTCGCCGGTTACCGCCAGGCGTTTCGCCGGATCGACTTCCGAGGAGATCCCCAGCAACAGCGTGTTCAGTTTGTCGTCGCGGAAGTTCTGCACCTTGTCGCTGGAGCCGCCTTTTTGCAGCAGCGCATCACGGTTAGTCGGATAGAACTGGCTCTTCACCACGTCAGGATCGGCGCGTCCCACTTCGGACACCACCAGCGGGGTTTTCAGCGGATCGAGGTTATCCAGCACGCGGCTGCCTGCATCACCGGCTTTCACCGCCAGCGCGACGCCAACCTGACGCCACTGCTGTGCCACCAGCTGTAGCACCTCTTTGTTCTGCGGCTGCGGCAGCGATTCATAAATGGTCAGCGCCAGTTTCTTGCCATCCTTTTCGCGGATGCCGTCGCTGCCCGGTTTCCAGCCCGCTTCATCCAGCAGCTTTTTCGACAACGCCGGATCGAATTTCAGCTTGTCGGCCAGATTGACGTAACCGGCCGCCGAGGTGGCGATCACCGACGTGGCCTGCGGATAGTTCGGTGAGAACAGGGTTTGCACCACTTGCTGAGCGTTGGTGGCGTGCAGCAGCGCCTGACGCACTTTCACATCGCTGACTAGCGGGTTATCCGGGCGGAAGCTGATGCTGTCGTTGACGCCACGCGTGGGTGCAGCGTAAATCGGGAAGTTTTGCTGCTGCGCCTGCTTCTCGTCGTAGGCTTGCACCTGACGAATGAAGTCGGCCTGGCCGGCCAGCAGCGCGCCAATACGCACGCTGTCTTCCGGCGTGACGATGAATTTAATGCCGTCGAGATTGGCGGGACCTTGCTGGGCGAGGTTTTTCGGGCCCCATTGATAATCTTTGCGCGCGGTTAAATCGACCTCGCGGCCGAGTTTCTCATCGCTGACCACAAATGGACCGGAACCAATAATATGACGCGCATCGCCGAGTTGGTCGAAGCTACGCTGCAGCGTACTGAGGGAAACCAGGCCTGAACCGATGGTAGCGGTGCCCTGTAAAAAACCGGGAGATGGCTTTTTGAAATAGAATTTCACCGTCTGAGGATCAATAACTTCACTGCGGTCGTAATTATTGATCACTTCGGAAACCGGCAGGCGCTGGGCTTTATTTCCCAGACCGTAAGTATCAAAGTTTTTGGCTACCGCATTGGCATCTAAGGGCGTGCCATCAGAGAAGGTGACGCCGAGACGAATTTTAAAGGTATATTCGGTTTTATCGGCGTTACTGCTCCAGCTTTCGGCAATCCACGGTTCCACTTTTAAGGTTTCAGGATTCTGCCACGTCAGCTTATCGGTAATTTGATTCAGAATACCGCCATTGGGATAAAAGCCACCGGCGGGTGGATAAAGGTTGGTATGTGCCTGTTGTTCGAGGTAAACCAGCGTGCCGCCTTTGACGGGCGTGTCTGCCGCGTGGGCGCTAAAAATCCCTGATAGCAGGGCCAAACTCAACGCCTGCAAGTGAAAATGCTTAGTCATGGTGTTTCCCTTTTTAATCAATAGCCCGACGGGCGGTTTTCATCATTGAATGCCGCACACGGGAGTTGAACCAAGGAATTGCACTAAGCTTTGCTAAAAAAAATAAATAGGCGTTCTGTTCATACGATGGGGCGCCATAAATGGCGTAATGCTTATTAGCTAAGCCATTGGTGATGGCGCTGACCGGTGCCACTTTTGATCCGGCGGTCCTCGCGCCGCTTACGCGGTACCTTCACTTCGCTCGTCTGCCTGACGGACCGGCGGAGACGGGACGTCCTGTCCCGGCTCCGCCTTTCGCCCGCGTCCTGCGGGCTCTCCTGGCTTCCTCGCTTCGTTCAGCGCTGCGGATTGCCGGCCCAAAAGCGGCCCCGGCCTGCTCCAAACCTTCAGTGCGTGTTGTTGAAAAGGGCACATTTGCCAGAGGCGCTGACGCGTCTGCTGCGGCAAAAGGGCTATCCGCAGCGCTGAGGCTTTTACGTTGGGCCAGGAGCCTCACGCAGGGATGCGTGAGGCAGTTCGGGGCCGGCCAGGACGGCCGATCCCCGAATGATCCGTCGGCACGACGTGAAAGCCGAAGGTACCGCGCTAGCGGTGCGAGGACGGCCCGTGACGCAGTAGATGTGTCAGAGCCCGCAGCAGATTTAAAGCACAATGATTTGACCGGTTGTTACATCACGCCCATTAAACGCGGTAGCCATAGCGATAACGCCGGAATATAGGTAATCAACATCAGCACAATAAGCAACACGCCATAGAAAGGCAGCATGGCGGTGACCACTTGCTCAATCTTTTGCTTACTCACTGCGCTGGCGACAAATAATACCGTGCCGACCGGTGGCGTAATTAAACCGATGCCTAAGTTGGTTAGCATTATCATGCCGAAATGAACCGGATCGACGCCGAGTGCGGTGGCTACCGGTAATAGTACCGGCGTCAGAATCAGGATCAGCGGTGCCATATCCATTAGCGTCCCCACCACCAGTAGCAGCAGATTAATGCACATCAAAATCACATACTTGTTACTGGAAAATTGGGTAAAGGCTTCGGTAATAATGGTGGGTAATTGCATAAAGGTCATTACCGCACCAAAACCGGCGGCGAAGGCGATCAACACCATCACAATGGTGACCGTTTTGATGGTCCGAAACACCAGAATATGCAATTGCGTCCATTTGAAATCACGATAAATAAACATGGTGACAAAGAACGCCCAGATGCAGGCAATGGCTGCCGATTCCGAGGCGGTGAAAACGCCGGACAGAATTCCGCCGAGAATGATGAAAATGGTGAACAATCCCCAAAACGCATCGAAGAAGATTTTCAACGCCTGCTTGTAAGGGATGCGCTCGCCTTTGGGATAGCCGCGTTTACGCGCAAATCCCAGGCACATCACCATTAAGCAAAAACCCAGTAACAGGCCAGGAATGATGCCGGCGACAAACAGCGATGAGATGGTGACAACACCGCCGGTGGCGAGCGAATAAATCACCGAGTTGTGGCTGGGCGGGGTTAACACCGCTTGTACCGAGCCGCTGGCCGTTACCGCCGCAGCGAAGTCACGCGGATAGCCTTTCTCCTCCATCTGCGGAATCATCACGGAACCTATCGAGGCGGTATCCGCCACCGAAGAGCCCGAAATCGCGCCAAAGAAGGTTGAGGCGACAATATTCACCAGCGACAAACCGCCACGAATAAAACCAACGAAAATATAGGCAAAGTTGACCAGCCGTCGGGCAATGCCGCCTTCCGCCATAATCGCACCAGCCAAAATGAAGAACGGAATGGTTAACAGTGAAAACTTATTTATGCCGTTGGTAATCTGAATCACCACCGCTTCCAGTGGTAAATCGATCCACCATGCCCCGATAAACGCGCTCAATCCAACGGCAAATGCCACCGGGAAACCCACCAGCAGTAATACCACCAAACTGCCTATCAAAATCAGTGCGTCCATTTTCTTCTCCGCTTAGTGGGTGCCGCCAAGAGTCACGATGGCGCGTTGGCTTTGATCGCCATTAACCAATCTTTCAATGACAAACAGCAGGGTGAAAATCGCGCCGATTGGGATCGGCAGATACATTTCGCCATAGGTCACCACCGGTAATGAGGCCAGCGTTTGCACCCACATCGCTTCACACAGGTTGTAACTGGCGCGGAAAATCACCAGACAGGTGATGATCATCAGCGCGTCAGACAACTTCAGCAGCCAGCGCTGATTCACCGGCGAGAGCCGGTCGGTCATCATCGAGACGCAAATATGCGTACCGGCGCGGAACCCGACTGGCGCACCAATAAAGGTAAAGATGATCATGCAAATGATGGCGACCGGTTCTGGCCAGGATAACGCGTCGTTCAGCACATAGCGGGTGAAAATCCCGATGGGAATCACCGTCACCATGATCAACAAGGCAACGGCGGCGATCGCCATGCACAGCAAATAAAGCCCATCCATCAGACGAGAGTATGCAGTCATAATGTTTACCTGATTAAAACGCCACGCAGGCACGTGGCGTGGGGAGGATTACTTCACATCAGCAATTTGTTTCATCAAATCCTGATATTTCCCGCCAAACTGATCGCGCACTGGCTGGGTGGCTTTCATGAAGGTTTCACGATCGGTTTCCTGGAAGGTCACGCCACCGGCTTTCATCTTCTCGATGGATTGTTGGGTGTAAGTTGCCCAGAGCTGACGCTCTTCCTCCTGCGCCTCTTTGCCTAATTTCTTCAGCAACGCTTGGTCGTCAGCCGAGAGACGATTCCACAACGGTTTAGAGTAGAGAATCATTTCAGGCTGAATGAAGTGGCCGGTGAGGGTGTAGTACTTAGCGACGGGCATATAGTTGTGGGCAACAAAGGTTGGCGGGTTGTTTTCAGTGCCATCCACCACGCCGGTTTGCATGGCGCTAAACACTTCGCTCACGCCCATTGCCACCGGGTTTGCGCCCATGGCTTTTAAGGTCGCCAACGAAATCGCACTGTTTTGCACGCGGATTTTCATACCCTTAAGATCGTCGGGTTTGGCGATGGGCTTTTTAGTGATCATGTTGCGCACACCGGCGTCGGTCCAGCCGAGGAATATCATGCGGGCGTTAGGATCGTTATCGAATTTCTCGACGATATTTTTCCCGATATCACCATCAAGCACCTTGTGCATATGATCCTCATCGCGAAAAACATACGGCAAGGTTAATACGCTGGTTTCTGGCGCGATGGTGGTGACCGGTGCCAGCGAAACACGGATCATGTCAATGGCGCCCAGTTGCACCTGCTGCAGCGTTTGGTCTTCATCGCCTAGTACGCCACCGGCGTAAACCTTCATTTCTAATCGGCCATCAGTGGCTTTTTTTAGCTTCTCGCCCATGTGTTCAAGCGCCACCACCGTGGGATAACCCGCCGGTTGAACTTCGGCCACTTTAATGACCTTGGCGGAAGCCACTGCCGGGCAAAACGCTGCTGCAGAGGATAACGAAACGACCAGAAGTAATTTTTTAAACGTCATGCTTTTTCTCCAGCTAAAGGGAGGCAGGAAGGTGCGGCGCATTAATTTGTCGAAGGATGCCGCGTGGTGTCAGCATAGAGAAAATAGTGGCTGGAAAAATAAGGGAATGGCGATTGGATGAATTACGTCACATTTTGAAACGATGTTTTAATAATTTTATATTGAGTGTCACATTTTCAAAACATCACCACAACAATCTATATTCTGTGGGGATAATTATGTGTTTTCAAAGGAGTTTAAACCACATGGTCCAATCTATCTCCCTGATATGCATAAAGTAAATATAGATACGACAATATCATGTTTTACGAATCCGCCTTCTCCGCCACAAACTACTCGCCATATTCATGACGAAAAGGATAAGGCGCATGTCATACCGACTGAGTTTGCTGGATAAATCGCCGATTGCCGACGGAGAGACAGCCAGCCACGCGCTACACCGCACGTTACAGCTGGCGCAGCAGGCGGAAGCCTGGGGCTATCACCGTTTCTGGTTAGCGGAACACCACAATACCGATCGTCTGGCGAGTCCGTCGCCGGAACTGCTGATCGCCTGGATCATCGGCCAGACACAACATATTCGCGTCGGCTCCGGCGGCGTGATGCTGCAACACTACAGCCCTTACAAAGTGGCGGAAAACTTCAACTTGCTGGCGTCCTTAGCGCCGGGCCGCATTGACGTTGGTGTTGGCAAAGCGCCGGGCGGCTTGCCGCTCTCAACGCGTGCGTTGCAGCTCGGTGTGCATCTGCAAGAGAAAGGCAGCTTCGCCGAGCAATTGACGCTGCTGGATAGCTGGCTGCAAGTGCCGCCAGTGGGCGATGAAGAGATTCTGCGCGCCACGCCGCAGCCGCCGCGTCCGGCCAATCGCTTCCTGCTGGGTGCCAGCGAAGAGAGCGCCAAACTGGCGGCAGAACTCGGCTGGCAGCTGGTGTTTGCGGCGCATCACAACGGCGATCCGCAACTGATGGAAAAAGTCCTCAACAGCTATCGCCAGCACAGCAACGGCCAGCGCGCGCTGGTGGCGGTGCAAGTGGTGGTGGCGGATTCGCCGGCGGAAGCCGATCTGCTGGTGGATAACCTGCGCGTTTACCACGTCAGCGTGAAAGATGGCCCCAGCGTTAACGTCGGCAGCGTCGAGCAGGCAGAACGCTATGTGCGTCAGGGCGGTTATACCGATTACGTAATTGAACCGCGCACGCCATCGCTGCTGAAAGGCACCGCCGCGCAGGTGCATGCCAAGCTGGATGCGCTGCATCAGAATTTCGGCATTGAAGAGTTCGTGATTGATACGCCGGTGGCTGAAGAGCAGGCGCGCGTGAAATCACTCGAACTGTTGGCCACTCACCGTTTAGTCACCGCATGATTCGCTGCTTCCGGAGGCAAGTATGACGCAATTTAGCGAACATCAGCTGATTGACTGGCGACGTGAGCTGCACAGCTGGCCGGAGTTATCCGGCCGCGAAGTCGAAACCACCGCGCGCCTGCGCCGCTGGTTACAGGACGCCGGTTTGCGTCTGCTGGATTATCCGCTGGAAACCGGCGTGATCGTGGAAGTGGGGCACGGCGACACGTTGATTGCGCTGCGCGCCGATATCGATGCGCTACCGATTCACGAAGCCACCGGACTCACTTACCGCTCGCGCAACAGCGGCGTAATGCATGCCTGCGGCCACGATGTTCACAGCGCGGTGATGCTGGGCACGGCCTTGCAGCTGAAAGCCGTTGAAGATCAATTGCCGGGGCGCATCCGTATTCTGTTCCAACCGGCAGAAGAGAACGCCACCGGCGCACGCCAGTTGATCAATGCGGGCGTGCTGGACGGTGTGCAGGCGATTTTCGGCATGCACAATGAACCCGGTTTGCCGACCGGCACCTTCGCCACCCGTGGCGGCGCGTTTTACGCCAATGCGGATAAATTTATCGTGCGCGTTTCCGGCAAAGGCGCGCATGCCGCGCATCCGGAAGAGGGCGTGGACAGCATTGTGGTCGCCAGCCAGATTATTCAGACGCTGCAATCGCTCACCAGCCGCAGTTTCAATACGCTGGACAGCTTAGTGCTCAGCGTGACGCGTATCGACGCCGGCAAAACCTGGAACGTACTGCCCGGCGAGGCCGAATTTGGCGGCACGGTGCGCACCCATGACAAACAGGTGCGCGCGGAGCTGGAGCAGCGCGCCCGTACGCTGGTGGAGAATATCGCCGCCGCCAACGGTGCCAGCGCCACCTTTAGCTGGCATCCGGGTCCGCCGGTGCTGGAGAACGATGCGCGCTGGGCGCAGTTTGCCAGCAACGTGGCGCAGCAGGCGGGCTACCGCGTGCAGACCGCTGAGTTACATCTCGGCGGCGAAGATTTTGCCTACTACTTACAGCAGATCCCCGGCGCGTTTGTCAGCATTGGCAGCGCGAGCGAATTTGGTCTGCATCATGGCGGCTTCAATCCTGATGAAGCGCTGATTGCCCCCGCTGCACACTACTTTACGCAACTGGCTCAGCAAGCGTTGCAGCACCTCAACGCGCGATGTCGTGACGCCATTCTGAACTAACGCGATTCACCCTTTAATTCCGGTTCTGTACGGCGACAGGCATGTCGCCGTCAGGCTGCGCCTTGGCAAAAGAGAGAACATTATGACTGCAAGACAACTGCGATTGGGCACCATTCTGCATGGCGCGTCCGGCAATATGTCCGCGTGGCGTCATCCGGCGGCGCTGGCCGATGCCAGCATCAATTTTGATTACGCCAAACATATTGCGCGCAAGGCGGAAGCGGGCAAGCTGGATTTCCTGTTTGTTGCCGATGGCCTGTTTATTAATGAAAAATCGATTCCCCACTTCCTCAATCGCTTCGAGCCGCTGACTTTGCTGTCGGCGCTGGCGGGCGTTACCGAGCATCTTGGTTTGGTCGGCACGGTTTCCACCTCATACAGCGAGCCGTTCACCGTGGCGCGGCAGTTTGCCAGCCTCGATCATCTGAGCGGCGGTCGTGCGGGCTGGAACGTGGTGACCTCGCCGCTGGAAGGTTCGGCGAAGAACTTCTCGCGCCAGCAGCATCCGGAACACGCGCTGCGCTACCGCATCGCTGATGAGTATCTGCAAGTCGTGAAAGGGCTGTGGGATTCGTGGGAAGGCGACGCTTTCGTGCGTAATAAAGAGAGCGGCCAGTTCTTTGATCCTGAGAAGCTGCACACGCTGAATCACCACGGCGATTTCTTCCAGGTGCAAGGGCCGCTGAATATCGAACGCACGCCGCAAGGACGTCCGGTGGTGTTTCAGGCGGGCGCATCGGAAGATGGCCGCAAGCTGGCCGCTAAACACGCCGACGCCATCTTTACCCATCAGCCGACGCGCGAAGAGGCGCAGGCGTTCTACCGCGATGTGAAAAAACAGCTGGTTGCGAATGGCCGCGAACCGGGCGATCTGCACATTTTCCAGGGCGTCGGTGTGATTGTTGGCGACAGTGCGGAAGATGTGGAGCAGCAGTATCAAACCACCGCCGCGCTGGTTTCCATCAAAGATGCGCTCAACTATCTCGGTCGCTTCTTCGATCATCACGACTTCTCACAATATCCGCTGGATGAGCCGTTCCCGGAACTCGGCGATATCGGGCAAAACAGCTTCCGCAGCACCACCGACGAAATCAAACGCAAGGCGCGCGAGCATGGCCACACGATGCGCCAGGCGGCGCTGGAAGCCGCGACGCCGCGTCCGCTGTTCCACGGCACGCCAGAGCAGGTAGCCGACGGTTTGCAGCTGTGGTTTGAGAGCGAAGCGACCGATGGCTTCATCATTCAGGGCGGCACACCAGATACATTCGAACGCTTTGTCGATCGCGTGGTACCGATTCTGCAAGCGCGCGGTTTGACCCGCAGCGAATACCCCGGAACCACGCTGCGCGCCAGCTTTGGTCTGAAAGATCCGGTTAACCAATACACACAAAAATAAAACTCGAGAATAAACGCTATGCAGAAAAAATCCCTTATTGCGCTGTTGTTGCTGGGCATGAGCAGCGCCGTATTCGCCGAAGATGTGGCGGTTAACGGTCAAAACATCAGTGTTGAAGCCAACAAAACGCCGATCAATACCGCGAAAAATGACGCCGCAGTGGCGCAGATCCCGGCTGGACATCGCTTTGCCGTGCCGGGTTCGTTCACCGTAGCGGTCGCCGCGCTGAATTCGCCGCCATTAACTGTATTCAGTGATGACAACAAAACCCTGCTCGGCAGCGAAGTGGATATCGCCCGCTTAGTCGCCGACAGCCTGGGTCTGAAACTCAACGTGGTGCCAACGTCATGGGAAGACTGGCCGCTGGGCGTGGCATCGGGCAAATACGATGCGGCGATCAGTAACGTGACCGTCACTAAAGAGCGCAAAGAACGCTTCGATTTCGCCACCTATCGCAAAGATTCACTCGGTTTTTACGTCAAATCCAGCAGTCCAATTACGTCGCTGACCAAAGCCGAAGATATTGCCGGACTGCGTATTATCGTCGGCTCTGGCACCAATCAGGAATCGATCCTGCTGGCCTGGGATAAAGAGAATCAGGCCAAAGGGTTGAAGCCGTTTACGCCGGTGTATACCAAAGACGATGCGGCCCAAACGCTGGCGCTGCAGTCAGGCCGCGCCGATGCCTACTTTGGTCCGAACGTAATTGGCGCCTGGAAAGCGGCGCTGACCAAGCAGACGCGTTTGGTTGGCAGCGTCGATGGCGGCTGGCCGAAGGCGGCGCACATCGCGGTGACGGTGAAGAAAGATGGCGGTTTAGTGCAGCCGATCAACACCGCGCTGAATGGCGTGATCAAGAACGGCGATTACGACAAGGTGCTGAAGCGCTGGGGTGAAGGCGTGGAGCGTATCGACAGTTCAGAGATCAATCCGGCCGGATTGGGCGATTAAGGAGGCCGCATGAGCGAGCAACTGTTCCGCGAAGTATCACCGGAAGCGCCTGAGCTGCAACCGATTTTGACCGGACTGTTTGGTGAATATACCGCGCGCTACGGCGCGTTCTTCACCAGCCAAAAAGAGGTGGAGCTGACCGAATGGTATTTACCGCCGCGCGGGCTGTTTATCGTGCTGGAGCGTGACGGCGAGATCATCGCGATGGGCGCGTATAAACCCTACGACGAGGTGACCGCTGAGTTTAAACGCATCTGGACGCGCAGCGATCTGCGTCGTCAGGGATTGGCGCTGCTGATCCTGCAGGAACTGGAGCGCCGTGCGCTGCGTGCGGGCTATCAGCGCGTGTTTCTCACCACCGGTTTCCGCCAGCCAGAAGCGGTGAAGTTGTATATCGGCCACGGTTATCAGCCGCAGTTTGAGCTGCTGGAGGATATGGAAGTCTACAGCCAGCCGCCACACGATGGACGCTTGCGCTTCCTGAAAGTGATTGATGTACATAGCGTGGCGCAGGCCAGCTAAGGAGTTGTAATGCGTAATGAACCACAACGTTTAACCGTGGTGCCGGCGCGATATCCGGCACGTACCGTCGGCGCGATTGTCGCGCTGTTTATTCTGGCCAGCGTGATTGATTCGGTTGCGTTCAATCCGCGCTGGGAATGGGGCGTGTTCGCCAAATGGTTTTTTGATCCGGTGATCCTCAGCGGTTTGGGGCAAACGCTGCTGCTGACGCTGTTTGGCACCATACTCAGCCTGATTTTTGGCGGTTTGCTGGCGCTGGCGCGCCTCTCGTCATCCTGGCTGCTGAGTACGCTGGCGTTTGGCTATATCTGGCTGTTCCGCTCGCTGCCGCTGATCGTGGTGCTGATCATCCTCTACAACTTCTCCTATCTGTACGACACGCTGTCGCTGGGCATTCCGTTTACCGCGCTGTCGTGGGGCCATTTCCAGACCATCAACGTGCTCGGCCAGTTCCCGGCGGCGGTGATTGGTTTGACGCTGGTGCAGAGCGCTTATAGTGCTGAGATCATTCGCGGCGGCTTTTTGGGTGTCGATCACGGCCAGTTTGAAGCGGCTTCGGCGCTGGGATTATCCTCCACGCGCCGTACCTTCCGCATCATTCTGCCACAGGCGCTGCGCGCGATTATTCCTACCACTTTTAATGAAATCATCAGCCTCGCCAAAGGCACCTCAATGGTTTACGTGCTGGCTATGCCGGAACTGTTTTACACCATTCAGATGATCTACAACCGCACACAGCAGGTGATTCCGCTGCTGATGGTCGGCGCGGCTTGGTATCTGATCATCACCACCGTTCTGTCACTGTTGCAGCACAGCGTTGAGCGCTGGCTGGCGCGCAGTGTCACCCGTGAACCGCAGCCGTCGCGCTGGCGTCAATGGCGTAACCGCAGCGCCAAACCTGCAACCGAGGAGCTTTCCCATGTCCGAAGCCATTGATTACCGCAATCTGCATACCGCTGGCGCCATTAGCATTACCGGCGTGAGCAAGTCGTTCGGCAAACTGAAAGCGCTGGATGATGTGTCACTGGAGCTGGAACCGGGATCGGTGACGGTGATTCTCGGGCCGTCTGGCTCGGGCAAATCGACGCTGCTGCGCACCATTAACCATCTGGAGCGCGTTGATGAAGGCTATATCCAGATCGATGGCGATTACATCGGTTATCAGCGTCGCGGCGACAAGCTGTATGAGCTGAAAGAGCAGGCGATTCTGCGTCAGCGCATCAACGTTGGCTACGTGTTCCAGAACTTCAATCTGTTTCCGCATCTGACGGTGCTGGAGAATCTGATTGAAGCGCCGATTGCGCATCGTCAACTGTCACGCCGTGAAGCGATTGACCGTGCCGGTGAGCTGCTGGATGTGGTTGGCCTGCGTCACAAAGCCGATGCCTGGCCGCGCCATTTGTCGGGCGGCCAGCAGCAGCGTATCGCGATTGCGCGTGCCTTGATGCTCAATCCGCGCGTGATGCTGTTTGATGAACCGACGTCAGCGCTCGATCCCGAGCTGGTGGGTGAAGTGCTGGATGTGATCAAAAAACTGGCGCGTTCCGGCACCACGCTGGTGATTGTCACGCACGAAGTCGGTTTTGCGCGTGAAGTGGCGGACAACGTGGTGTTTATGGTCGATGGACGCATTGTTGAGCAGGGCAGCAGTAATCAGGTACTGAATCAGCCGCGCCACGAGCGCACCAAACGTTTTCTGGCGCGGGTACTTTAATGGAACGAGTGATTATTGCGGCGTTGCTGACAGTGATGTCAGGCGCGCCAGCCATCGCAGCAGAAACGCTGGATGCCAAAAACAACGAAACGCCCATCAATATAGCCGCGAATCCCCAGGCTATCGCGAAGATTCCGGCGGGTTTTCACTTTGTGAATCCGGGTTATTTGACCGTCGCCACCACGGCGATGAACTCGCCGCCGATCGGTTTATGGGCGTCGGATAATAAAACGCTGATCGGCAGCGATCCGGATATTGCGCGTCTGCTGGCGGACAGTTTGGGTTTAAAGCTGAAGCTGGTGCCAGCCGCCTGGGAAGATTGGCCGCTGGGTATTACCGCTGGACGATATGACGTGGCGATGTTCAATATTGCCGTCACCGAAGAGCGCAAAAAGAAGTTCGATTTCGCCACTTATCGCGCGGATAACCACGCCTTTGCGGTGAAAACCAACAGCGCGATAACCGCGATTAAGGGCCGCGAAGATGTGGCGGGTAAGCGCATCATTGTGGGTTCGGGCACCAATCAGGAGCGGATTTTACTCAGCTGGGATGAGAAGAACCGCGCGCAGGGCTTAGCGCCGGTGCAGCCGATCTATCTCAACGATGATGCGGCGGCCACGCTGGCGCTGCTTTCGGGACGTGCGGATGCAACGTTTGGCCCTCAATCATTGGCAGCATGGAAAGTCGCTTCGCGCGGGCAGACCAAAATCGTCGGCCACGGCCCGTTCCGCGCTTGGGTAGCGGTGACCACTAAAAAAGGTAATGGATTGGATGTGGCACTGCAGCAGGCAATTAATGGCGCGATTGCCAGCGGCGAGTACAAACAAGTATTGGCACGCTGGGGCGAACAGGAAGAGGCGGTGGAAACCTCGCAGGTAAATCCGCCGGGGATTGTTTACCAGTAATTTTCTGTTCTGCTTAATTTTGCGAGAAAGCTCACGATGTGAAAGTTGTGAGCTTTTTTTTATTTCATTGGGTTTTAGGTCGGCTCACATTAAATTGTCGGTAGATTGTTACTTGCTCAGTTGATTGATTATCTTCTTTGTTTTTTTGACAGTTATTTTTATTTTCTTATTCAAACCACTAATGTTTGTGAAAAAAACCGGTGTTAAGATGTTCAGGGTTTTGGGCGAGTGCGGTGTTTAACGTTTACCATTGCAAAAGGGAGTTTGATTATATGGCCTACCGTCAACCTGCATTACCCAATCAAAAATGGAAACGATTGGGGTGAAATAATGTTAGCTGAACCGTTAAATAAAAGTGTTATCAATTATGCGTGCCGTCAACGTAAATGCAAACAAGGCGGACAACCACCGAGCGGAGGTAAAGGAATGCAAGAGCGTGTTAAAAGTCTGGAAGACAATGTTACCGTATTGGTTTCTGACGTAGCGGTGATTAAGTCAAACTATGCCACGAAACAGGATGTCGAAGCGGTCAAAGCGGATGTGGCGGTAATCAAGTCAAATTATGCGACTAAAGAGGATGTGGCTGCCGTGAAAGCGGATGTAGCGGTGATCAAGTCTAATTACGCTACCAGGGAGGATGTTGCGGCGATAAAGGTCGATTTATATAAAGCAATGATTACACAAACCAAATGGATGGTGACTACCCAATTTGTAACCTTAGGAGCGGGTCTTTCACTTGCGAAACTGCTGTTTTAGTTAATATGCCGTGTGCCGGTCGCCATAAATGGCGACCCTGCAAAACAGGAGATTATATTTTGGCTTTCTTGATCCATACCTGCGCATCTGCGGGCGGCAGCGGGCGGGCGAAATGGTAGCCCTGAAACAGATGACAGCCTTTATCGCGCAGGTAGGTGAAATACTCCTCACTCTCGATGCCTTCAGCCAGCACATTCAGACCCATTTCACGCGATAACTCGATGGTTTTCTGCACCACAATCGCCGATGACTCATTTTTAAAAATCTGCATGATTAATGATTTATCAATCTTAATATCATCAATGGCAAAATCACTGATCGATTTAAGCGATGAATAGCCGACGCCAAAGTCATCAATCGCCCATTTAACACCTAATTGGCTAAAATGGCTGATTACGTCGCCAATACGCTTCTGGTCGTAGACAAAAGTGGTTTCAGTAATTTCAAACTTGAGGCGTTCGGGGCGGATTTTATAATGTGACAGCGATAACAAGGTATCCTGGGTGAAATCGCGGTGTATTAACTGCAGCGGACTGATGTTAACAGAAAACACCAAATCACTAAGGTGCTGACCGCGATCCCATTCGGCGATTTGCTGTAAGGTGTGTTCCATCACCCACTTGCCAATGTCGATTATCAAGCCACTTTTTTCGGCCACTGGAATAAACACTTCGGGTGAAATAAAGCCTTTAACAGGATGCTTCCAGCGCAGCAGGGCTTCAAATCCAATCAGCTTTTTATTGCTGTCGACTTGTGGCTGGTAATAGAGCTCCAGCTGATTCTTTTCGATGGCTTGTGAAAGTTCGCGTTTGATCAAATCGGTTTCGGAGTAGTTGCCGCGCAGCGTGAATGCCGTCAACAACAGCGCGATCATTGGCACTGCACAGTTGACGATATAAAAGCCGGATTCATGCGGAATATTGAGCTGAAACGCGCTATGTTGCCAGGTTAATCCGGTCGAGATAAAAAACAGATAAACCACCAGGCAGATTAACGGGAATATTTTACTTAAGTAAGGTGTTTGCTGGCGTAATACCAATGCTGAGCCGACGGTTAACGCCACCAGATAATTGTACTCTGAGTGTTTTTCTACTCTGTGGTCATTATCCAGCAGAAACAACAGCATTATGATCAGTAACAAAGCATGCACGATGATGTAGAGATGTTTGTTCAGCTTGTCACGGAATGCCGCAATGACAATATAAAATCCCATCGCGGTGCTCAGGCAATATAAGGCGGAAACACCATTTTCTCCCTTAATGAAATTCGTCGCTACCATATAAAAACCCGCCAGGATGCTGGAAAATCCAGCAATGAGCAGAGTTAAGCGCAATTTTTTTTCTGGGTTATCACCCTGCAAAATGAAGGGTAAATCTTTTAGCATGGAATATCTGGAGCTAAAATAAGAAATCATCTGAGGTTCTCATTTTTACTGTCATATTTATTAAATTGAATCGCATAATTATTCTAGATTCTTGCATCGATAAAGTCATAATTTTGTTTTCTCCTATCAGAGATTGTTCCTACCCAGTGCCCGGTAGGCGCGCTAGAATCAACGACCAACGGAAAGGCTTTTACAGAGCTTAAACTCACCTTCAACATACTGATTGCAATGAAAATACGATTCCTGTCTGCCAATGAACTAAAGCTGGCCGAGGTGCGTACCATCCTTGAGCCGGTCGGTGTCGAAGTGCTACCCATCGCACGCCGTATTGAAGAGATTCAGACTGAAAATGAGGTTGAACTGGTGCGCGATAAGCTCACCAAAGCGTTCTCTATTATTGGTCGTCCGCTGTTTGTCGAACACACCGGGCTCTATCTGGATGGCCTGAACGGCTTACCGGCCGGATTGACGCGCATCTTCTGGAGCCGCCTGAATGCCGAGCGCTTCACTAAACTGGTGAACGGTTTAGATAGCGCCTGCGTCACGGCAAAAACCGTGCTTGGCTATTGCGATGGGCAAAAAATGTATCAGTTCGAAGGCGAACTGCGCGGCACCATCGCCACCGAGCCTGCTGGTCCACGCGAATTTCAATGGGACTGCGTGTTTATCCCGGAAGGGCACACGCAAACTTTCGCCGAAATGGGCGAGCTGAAAAATGAGATTTCGATGCGTCGCCTGGCGTTGGATCGCTTCGCAACCTTTTTAAAAACATCGCGGGGATTGGCATGAAACCCGAGCTAAAACGCGCCTACGACGCCGGTAAACTGATCCTGTTCGCCGGTGCAGGCATTTCACGCAATCTTGGCCTGCCGGAATGGCATGAGCTGATTGCGCACCTGGCTAAAGAGCTGGGCTACGACCCGAAAATCTTCAATACCTACGGCACGCATCTGTCGCTGGCGGAGTATTACAAGCAGCGTAAAGGCTCGCTGGGACCGCTGCGCAGCTGGATGGATCGCGAATGGCATCGCCCGGATATTGATGTGCGCAGTTCTGAAATCCATACCATGATCACCCAAGGCAATTTCTCACGCATCTACACCACCAATTACGATCGCTGGCTTGAAATGGCGCATGAGGCGCACAACGTGCCTTACAGTAAAGTCGCGAACGCGGCAGATTTGGTGTCGTTGACTGAAGATAAGCGCCACATCATCAAACTGCATGGTGATTTCGACGACGATACGTCAATTGTGCTGGATGAAAGCAGCTACTTTGAACGCCTCTATTTTGATTCGCCGCTGGATATCAAACTCACGCACGACGTCATGGGCAACTCGGTATTGTTTGTGGGCTACAGCATCAGCGATTTCAATATTCGTCTGTTATTCTACCGCCTGACAAAAATGTGGGGCCGAACCGGCTTGGCCACCGCGCGTCCTAAATCGTACCTGTTCACCAACCGCAATAACCCGGTGGCAAAAGAGGTATTAGGGCAGTGGGGCATTGAGATGATCGTCTCGGAAGAGGACGATCCGCGCAAAGCGTTGGCGCTGTTCCTGGAAGAATTACTGGCTTAACAGCAGAAAGTCATTGCCTGGAAAAGTTTGATCAGAATATACTGTATATAAATACAGTTAATCGAGGTGCATCATGGCAGTCGAAACCAAATATGTTGTAGTCAGAAAGGGTGAAGAAAAGATGACGTTTGCCAATAAAAAAGACGCGGATGCCTGGGACAAAATGCTCGATATGGCAGACGCCTTTACCGATTGGCTACAGCAACATCAGCCAGATTTGGGTGAAGCGCAGGCCGAAGCATTGGGTCTGCTGTTGGCTGAACAGAAAGACGCGGTGCAGCATATCCTGCGCACCAGCAAGCTGCCGGATATTGTAAAGGCAGAAGAGGTTGCGCAAGCGCCTGAAGCCGCTGCGGAAACCGAGAGCGAAGCGGGAGCGGTAGCGCCGGAAAAGAAAGTCCGCGCGGTTAAAGCGGCGTAAGCCGTTTTGTCAGGTGCGCATTGATGCGCACCTGGTTACCCATCAACGCTTAATCTGGTAGCGCGTGCTGCGCCCGCCGCCGGGTAATTTCTCCAGACAACCTTTCGCCAGCAGTTCTGTCAGATGTCGCGTCGCCGTGGCTTTACTCACTTTCGCCACCTTCTGATACTGGCCGGCGCTTATGCCTGCGTTAAATCCCTGTTCACCGCCATCCAGTAAGCGATTCAGCACGCGGGTTTGCTCCGCACTTAGCTCAGCAGCATTGTGCATTAACCAGAAGCGCGCTTTGTTTTGCGTGCGCGTAACGGTTTCCAGCGCGCGCTCAAGGCTGTCATTCAGCACATCACAAAACCACAGCAGCCAATCTGTGACGTCCAGCGCACCGCGCTGCGTCTGCTGCAGGATGCGGTAATAATCGGCACGTTGCGCCAGAATCGATGCGGACATGGCATACAAACGAATGCTTTGGCTATCCGCCTGCGCCAGCGCCAAATCGGTCAGGGCGCGGGTGATGCGTCCATTACCGTCATCAAACGGGTGCAGCGTAACGAACCACAGATGGCACAGCGCGGCGCGCAACAGCGGGTCGAGCAGCGGATCCGCGCGGCTGTGATTAAACCACGCGATAAATTCTTCAAGCTGTACCTCCAGCCCGGCGCGCGGCGGCGCTTCGAAATGTACCGTTGGCCGATCGATACGCCCCGAAACGACCTGCATCGGTTCATCGCCGCGCAACGTGCCAACATTTAGTCGCTTAATGGTCCATTCGCTTGCGGGGAATAACCAGCGATGCCACTGACATAAACGCGCCAACGTGAGTTCCTGATCGCGTTGCGTGATGGCATCCATCATCATGGTTGCCAAACCTTCGGAACGTTCGGAAACCGGGTAAGGCTGATCGAGCGAAACGCTTAAACGGCGGGCAAGGGACGATCGTACCGACTGCGCGTTGACGCGCTCATCTTCAATCGCTGAGGAAGAGAGGATATTGCTGAGCAACGTATCCAGCGTTTGTTGATCGCTTTTATCTTGCACGCTAGCGCGGCCCAGCAAGACGCCGCGCTGCTGCTGCAGCTGGCGCAGGCGCGGCAGTAATTTCTCTTCCTGCCAGCGAAACTGCGGCCAATCGGGCTGCTGCCAAATCCACATCATAGAGTCACTCCTGAATCGCATGAGCTGAATAGAACGGATATTCGGCTCATATGGTGAGCTGAATAATAGTCTGTAATCGGCTCATTGACCAGCGGAGCTTGCAGGCATCTGGCGCTGAGCTAATGTCGGTGACCATCAATGGCAATCCACCGGAGTTTGGTACCTTGCCATCAAGTTCTAGCGCCGCGCGCCGATAGAGTGTTCAAAGGGATGTACGCGCACAGGGAGTGGTTCTGAATACCGAAAAGTGTCAACTCCAGGAGCGCCATAATGGCCAAACACGCATCACCTAAGAAAACAATGAGCACCCGCACGCAGATGCTGCTGACGGGCGCCTTAACCATCACACTCGGCTTTGCTGTAACCATCGGCGTGCTGAGCTTGCAATCCAGTAACGAACAAAAGTCGCTGGCCGAAAGCTATCTACAGCAGATTGCACAAAGCCAGGCGCTGCAAATTCAGCATGAACTTAGCTACGCGCGCGATGTGGCGCATAACCTCGGCCACAGCTTGATCGCACTGCCAGCGGCGGGCATTCAGGACCGTAAAGTTGCTGATAAGCTGATGGAATCGGCGCTGCGCGATAATCCCGATTACCTGTCGATCTCGGTGATCTTCGAAGAGAATGCCTTCGACGGACGTGACGCGGAGTTCGCCACCCAAGCCAATGCGGCACCGAAAGGTCGCTACGCCTTCTTCGTCGATCGCGATCAAACCGGCAATTTTAACCTACATCCGCTGACCTCGATCTTCACGCCAGGTCAGGGCGATTACTATCTGCTGCCGCAAAAAAGTCAGAAAGATATGCTGATTGAACCTTACAGCTACGCCTACAACGGCGTGCCGACGCTGCTGACTTCGGTAGCGGCGCCGATTGTGAGTCAGGGCAAACTGTGGGGCGTGGTGACGTCCGATATTTCGCTGGCGTCGCTGCAGGAAAAGGTCAACAAAATCAAACCGTGGGAAGGCAGCGGCTATGCGATGTTGCTCTCCAGCGCGGGTAATGTGGTTTCCTATCCGGATAAAAGCCAGACCAGCAAGCCGTGGAAAGGTGATACCCATAACTTCAGCAGCAGCGTGATGGAACATCATGATGCGTTGCTGGGTGAAGATGCGCTGGTAACCTGGCAGCCGGTGGTGATTGGTAACAGCGATCAGAAATGGTATCTCGGCGTGGTTGCGCCGGTCAGCCAGGTGATGGCGGCGGCGCATCGTCAACTGATTAACGCAGTGATCCTGATGATCATCAGCATTCTGGTGGTGTGTACGCTGCTTGGCATGCTGTTCAGCCGCAAAGTGCTGAAGCCGATTGGTGGCGAACCGCTGGAAGCCGCGACCATCGCGCTGGCCGTCGCCGATGGCAAACTCGATAACGTCATCACGTTGAAAGGGCGCGATAACAGCAGCTTGTTCTATGCGCTGCATACCATGCAAAACCAGCTGCGCGATATCGTGGGACAGATTCAGGATGCCAGTTCGTCGGTGCGTCAGGGCGCGGGTGAAATCGCCAGCGGCAACCTCAATCTCGCCTCGCGTACCGAGCAGCAAGCTGCCGCGCTAGAGCAAACCGCCGCCAGCATGGAGCAGATTACTGCCACGGTGAAACACAACGCCACCAATGCGCATCAGGCGACAACGCTCACCGACAACGCCACGCACATTGCCAGTCGTGGTGAAACGCTGGTGGGCGAAGTGGTGCAAACCATGGCGCAAATTGACGACAGCGCGAAGAAAATTGGCGACATCACCGCCATCATCAATAGCATCGCCTTCCAAACCAATATTCTGGCGCTGAACGCCGCAGTAGAAGCGGCGCGTGCCGGAGAACAAGGACGCGGCTTTGCCGTGGTGGCGTCGGAAGTCCGTAATCTGGCCCAACGCAGCGCCAATGCGGTGAAAGATATCGGCGCGCTGATTGAAGAATCCACGCAGCGCGTCGGCAGCGGCGTGCAGCTGGTGCAGGATGCGGGCAAGACCATGCAGGAGATGACGCAGGCGGTGAATTCGGTGCGCACCATTATCGGTGAAATTGTGATCGCTTCCGATGAGCAGGCGCGCGGCATTAGCCAGGTGACCATCGCGGTGAACGAGATGGACAGCACCACGCAGCAGAACGCCGCGCTGGTGCAGGAGATGTCTGCCGCCGCCAGTTCGCTGGAAGATCAGGCCTCGCAGCTGGCGAACACCGTTGGGCGTTTCCAGCTGAGTTAATCGAGCCTCAGCTAAGAACGCGCTGAGCGTGGCACGCCGTTTTTCTCTGAATAACGGCTGCCTATCCACCAGGTGATCAGCGCCGCCAGGGCAATTGCGCCTAGCACGGCAAATGCACTGCGATAGGAATAGGCTGCGGCAATGTTTCCCGCCAACGCGGGACTCATTGCCGCGCCGACGCCCTGCATGAGCATGATAAAACCCTGACCCGCATTAGTATGTCCGCTGCCCTCAAGCACCTTCACGATATAACCCGGCACCGCCACGCCCAGCAGACCCGCCGCTACGCCATCCAGAATCTGTACCGGAATCATGAAATAAGCGCCGTCAAAAGCGGAGGCAATCAACGCACGTAACGGCAGCACCAGCAGCGCCGCCGTGATCAACACGGGATAGCCAAAACGCGGTGCGTGACGTGCAGCATACAACGCCATGGGAATCATCACACATTGTGAAATAACCACCGTGGCGGCAGCATAAAGTCCGGGGCTGATGGCTGCGTTGTGCGCTGCCGCCACCCGCAGGCTCAGCATAGGTAACAGCGCGGCATTGCCAAGATGGAAGAGTAACAGCGTAACTCCCGTAATAATGACGGCAGGATTACGGGCAATCTGATAAAGACGCGGGACGTTGCTGGCCGATTCGCTGCCAGAAAGCCCGCGCGCGGCAAGGTTATCGATGTCGTTATGACGAATAGCCAGCACGGCTGCACCTGCGCACAGCGCCATCGTCGTCATGAGTACAAACACCGCACCCGTTCCCCACAACCACACTGAAGCACCCGCAATAATGGCGGCCGTCATATTTCCGCCGTGGTTGAAGGCTTCATTTCTCCCCATTTGATGGCTGAATCCTTGCGGACCGACCAGGCCAAGGGTAATACCCGTCAACATCGGCGCGATGAGCGCGGCGGAAAGGCCAGTCACAATCTGCGATAAAACCACGATCCATCCCTGATGGAAATACCACAGCAGCAAGGTGGATAGGGTGATCAGGAGTGAACCGATGAGCAGCAACGATCGTTTATGGCGAGTAGCGTCTGTGGCTAAACCCGCCGGCAGGGTGGCAACCAGCCCTGCAAGGCCACCGGCGGTCATCACCCAGCCAATATCTCCTGCATTCCAGTGGCGTTCTGTCAGAAATATGCCGAGAAAAGGCCCAAGACCATCTCGTACGTCAGCCATAAAAAAGTTAACCAGACACAGAGCCTGAAGCGAACGCAGTGGCATAGAAATCCTTAGCAAGTAATCGGAACGGGACGAACGTAATCATGGCAGGAAAAAGGCAATTTTCCTGCTGTGATGGGCGTTAATTATGTTGCCGGGTACCAAACCGCTGCCGATACTGGCCGGGCGTGACGCCAGTGAGCTTGCGGAAAATTTTGCGGAAAGCGGAAGGGTCGCTGTAGCCAATCTCCCAGGCGATCTGATCGACCGAACGATTACTCAGCTCCAGCGCGTCGCGCGCTTTCATAATGCGTACCTGCTGCAAATAATCCGTTGGCCGCAGGCCGGTCGCTTTCTGGAAATGGCGTAGAAAAGTACGTGGTGTCATGCTTGCCAGCGCCGACATGCTCTCAATGCTGTGCTGCTCAGCAACATGGGCATGAAGATGATGCTGCGCGCGCAGAATTTGGCTATCACCGTGATCGAAATTGGGGATAAATGCCGAATAGGTGCTTTGCTCGCGTCGCGGCGGGTCGATCAGTAAAAAGCGTGAGGTCGCCAGCATGGTGCCGGTGCCGAGCACTTTTTCGATCAGCGTTAAACCCAAATCGGTCCACGCCAAAATCCCACCGGCGGTAATAATGTCGCCATCGTCAATCACCATATTTTCCACCGCGACGTCTACCGCAGGAAAACGCTCCGACAGCGTCTGCGCAAAGGCCCAGTGCGTGGTGGCGCGACGGTGATCGATCAGTCCGGTTTCGGCCAGCACAAAGGCACCGGCGCACACCGAACAGAGCGTTACGCCTGCGTCATAAAGCTCACTCATCCAGTCGGCGGGCGCCTTCATTGGCACCATTTTCGCTGGCACCACCAGACTTGGCGGCGCAATCACGTGGCTCAGGCGATGTGCTGTATCGGGATGGCTATCCCAGACGCAAACCATGTGATCGCTGTGCGCATCAATCTGCCAATGTGAGACACGAATCGTCCGCTTACGCTCTTCACCCGATATATTCTCGGCCCATTCCGCAGCAATCCTGAACATATCGGTTAAGCCATATATCGCCGCGAGTTGGCAATCGGGATAGATCACCAAGCCAATCTCCGCGACAACGCTGTTTTCATCAGTTTTTATCATTTGTCAGTTACGGCCCTTAATGTGTCATATTTGACAATATTAGCCGCTGCCGCTTTCCATAACAATAAGCCCATCGAACGCAGACAATCACATACAGAGGACTTACTCATGAGCAACGGCATCATCACCACCCAAGACGGCACCAAAATCTTTTACAAAGACTGGGGCCCAAAAAACGCCCAACCGGTAGTGTTTCATCACGGCTGGCCGTTAAGCGCCGATGACTGGGATAACCAAATGTTGTTCTTCCTGGCACAAGGTTATCGCGTTATCGCCCACGACCGTCGCGGCCACGGACGTTCCGACCAAACCGCTAGCGGCAACGATATGACCACATACGCCGCTGACGTGGCAGAACTGGCCAAAGCGCTTGACCTGCGCAACGCCATCCATATCGGTCACTCTACCGGTGGCGGCGAAGTGGCGCGTTATGTGGCGCATGCCGAAAAAGGTCGCGTGGCGAAAGCAGTGTTGATGGGCGCCGTGCCACCAATCATGTTGCAAACCGCCGCCAATCCTGAAGGTTTGCCAAAAGAAGTGTTTGACGGTTTCCGCTCGGCGCTAGCCGCTAACCGCGCGCAGTTCTTTATCGATGTGCCAGCGGGGCCGTTCTACGGCTTTAACCGTCCGGGTGCGAAAGTGAGCCAGGGTTTGATCGATAACTGGTGGCGTCAGGGCATGGCGGGCGGCGCTAAGGCGCAGTACGACTGTATCGCTGCGTTCTCGGAAACCGATTTTACCGAAGATTTAAAAGCGATCACGGTGCCGGTATTGGTGCTGCACGGGGAAGACGATCAGGTGGTGCCGATTAATGATTCGGCGCATAAGGCGATTAAGCTGCTAAAACAGGGCACGCTGAAAACCTACCCAGGCTTGTCGCACGGTATGTTCGCGACGCATCCTGAGCAGATTAATCCTGATTTGTTGGCGTTTGCGAAAGCGTAAATTACCGAGTTCACGAATCGTAGCGGCACAATTATTTGCGCGATAAATCGCGCCGCTACAGCATGTGTAATGTATGTTTACGCTAAGCCACCGGTGTAATGCCGGTTTCCCGGCTGTTCTCAGCCGGGAAACCCTGCTTAGCACGCAGCGCAATTCCCAACGCGACCAACAGCAATAGCAGAATCGCCCACGGAAAAGATTGGGAGCCGACATGTTCCAGCAACATTCCGCCGGTCAAACCGCCGAGGGCGATAGCGCTGTTCCAGGTGACGACATTCATGGAGAGCGCGACATCGGCATATTCGCCGGCGGCATCTGCCAGAGCCGTTTGCAGCAGCGTCGCGGCACCACCGAAGGTGAGTCCCCAAACGGCTATGCCCGCATAGATCACGGCGGGTGTTGGCGTACTCAGACCAAAAATCACCGACACCGCAGCAAAGATGGAGAGTGACAGCAGCACCGCTTTGCGCAGATGCGTATCAATGATCTTGCCGGTAATGAATATTCCCCCCAATGCCGCAATACCAAAGATCAGCAGCACCACATCCACGCGATGCGCCAGACCGGCTGAAGCAAGGAACGGTGCAATGTAGGTATAGAGAATGTTATGCGCCAGCATCCAGGTCAGCACCACACCCAGCACGGCACCTACGCCGGGGAGGCGTAACACTGCGCCGAGCGGCATTTTTTGCGTAGCAGATTGGCCGGGATAGTTCGGCACGGCCAGCAAAATCCAGCCGATAAGAATGAGAGAGAGACCCGACATGGCGGCAAAAGTCAGACGCCATCCCAGCAACGAACCCATCCATGTGCCTGCCGGAACACCGAGTGAAAGAGCGATGGGCGTGCCCACCATGGCGAGCGCCAATGCGCGTCCCTGCAGCGATGGAACCACCATTCTTCGCGCATAGCCCGCAATCAGACTCCAGGCCAAACCGGCTGACGCACCAGCAAAAAATCGCGCTATTAAGATGATGACAACGTCAGAAGAGACGGCGGTAAGAGTGTTAAATAGCAGAAACCCACACACGGTGCTCAGCAGCACAACCCGGCGCGACCAGCTTCGGGTCAGCAATGTGAGCGGAATCGCGGCCAGTAGCGAACCGGCTGCATAGGCGGTAACCCATTGACCGGCCAGCGAGGGGGAAATATTAAGCCCCTGACTGATTTGTGGTAGCAATCCCGCGGGTATGGTTTCAGTCAGGATGCAGATAAAACCTGCCATTGCGAGCGCCAAAAGCGCCAGGATTGGCAGCCGTTGGGCTTCTTCGTGCTTAAACGTTGAATTCATTATTTAGCCTGCTCTTGATTTGCAACAGCGCCGCGAAGCGCCATGGATATATGTATCGATCGGTATTTATATTGCGGAGGCGAGCTGTGCGTTGTCAATGAATTCTGTATCGATTAGTATAAATGGCGGAGGATGTGATGATGAGAACAGGCAGACCAAGACAATTTGACCGGGATGAAGCGGTGATCAAAGCGATGCACCTTTTCTGGGAAAACGGCTATGAATCAACCTCGCTGGCGCAGCTCAAAGCCTCAATAGGCAAAGGCATCACCGCGCCAAGCTTCTACGCCGCGTTTGGATCGAAAGAGGCACTCTTTGCTGAAGCCGTGAACTGTTATTTGCAAACCCATGCTCAGGTCACGGAAGCTTTGTGGGATACCCGCGTGCCCGCTCGCCAGGCGCTGGAAACCGCGCTGCTCAACTCCGCCAGAATGCAGTACGATCCTGCGCATCCGCGTGGATGCATGGTTGCGCTAAGCGTGATGTCTTCCTGTTCTGAGGAAAATCGCCACGTGCTTAAACCGCTTGAAGCATCGCGCATCCGCACCCGTGAAGGGATAAAGCATTGCGTTGAAAGAGGGATCGGCAGCGGTGAGTTGCGGGATGAGGAGGAGACGCTTTCGCTGGCGGTCAGCTTCAACAGTTTTATGCTGGGGATCTCAACGCTAGCGCGCGATGAAGTTCCTCTCCACGAAGTTGAGCGCGGAATCGCACAGATGATGAGATTGTGGGATGCCTCGCGGGCAATCCCACAATCTTAAGTGCGTTACGGTTTGCGCTGCAGCGTAATGCGGGTCAACTCTGAGGGGCGGCCCAAACGCACCGCCATGCCAGGCCACAGCGCGGTGCCGTTGTTGACGTAGAGCTGCATGCCGTCGACCTGATACAAACCCGACACGAAACCCGCGTTGGGTTTGGCAAACAGGCGATCGAAGCCAATAATTAGCCCGCCGTGCGTGTGGCCAGACAGCTGTAGATCGATGTTTTTCAATGCGTTTTTCCGGGCGTTGCGCGGCTGGTGGTCGAGCAAGATCACCGGAGCGTCTTCCGGCGCACCGGCCAGCGCCAGTTCCAAATCGGGGCCAACTGCGCCACGTCGTGCTGCTGACGTATCCGGCATGCCGGCTATCACCAGCTCGGCGTTATCGCGTTTAATCACCGTATGGCGATTGAGTAACGGCTCCAGACCTAGCGACGCCAGATGTGCGGTCCAGCGCTCCTGCTCAAAGAAATATTCGTGATTGCCGGTGATGGCGAAAACGCCATCGCGGGCGTGTAATCCGCGCAGCGGTTCGACGTCCGCACGACGGTTCTGCAGCGTGCCGTCAATCACATCGCCGGTGACCAGAATCAAGTCAACGTCCAGCGTCATGGCTTTTTGCACCAGGGCGCGCGTCCATTTCTCATTAAAAAGTTTGGTGATGTGCATGTCCGTTAACTGCAACAGTTGATAGCCTTCGAATTCACGCGGAAGGTTGTCGATCTCGATGGTCACATCTTTGATCGGCGGAACGCGGATGGCCTGATAAACGCCAACCGTGGCAAGAATCAAGGTAAACGCCGCCGCCACATAACGCACCGCGGGCACGATTTCGAACGGATGGCGGAACAACAGTGAAACCAGCGCCACTCCATCAATCACAAACTGCGTCAGCGCGAGGAATAAAACGGCGCTGAAACCCCAGTTGAACAGGATGACGATGGCGCGCGGCATTTCCGGCGAGAACATGCTGCCAGAGGTAAAACGGCTCACCAGCAGATATTGCGAAGCCAGCAACACCAGCAGAGAAAGGATGATTTTTAACAGCAAGGGCATGGCTAACGGGAACAAAAATCGGGCGATCACATACCAGCTCGGTATGCTGAAAATCAGATGGAACATCACTCACTTCCCTGGTTTAAGGGCGCTGATTTAGCGCAAGAAATCTATACGCAGTGTAGACGTAACTGATTACTATCATGGCTTCGCACGTACTTTTTTAGGCGCAATACACTACGGAGGATGCATGCAACGCCAGCAGCTGTTCGACTACATCAATCAGCACTATCAGGTAGAACCCGATTATCCGTGGAAAAAGCACAGTGAGTATGCAGTGCTGCGTCATCCGCGGCACCGCAAATGGTTTGCGCTGGTGTTCCCGCTGGAGATTCACAAACTCGGTTTACCGGATGGGCCGTTAATTGACGTGATGAACATCAAAGTGCGACCTGAACTGACTGGGTCGCTGCGCCAGTTGCCCGGCGTTTATCCGGCTTACCACATGAACAAAGAGCATTGGCTGAGCATCACGCTGGAAAACGGCTTGCCGGATAGCGAGATTCTGGCGTTGCTGGATGACAGCTTCAGTCTGACGTTTTAGAACGCGAGCGGCGCGCAGGCATCATGCGCACTAACGTATTGTCTTTGAACAGATAATGGTGCGCCAGCGCGGCCACGGCATGAATGCCGATCAGCCAGTATCCGTAAGGCGCGAGGGTTTCATGCCAGTCCGCAATCATGTCGGCGAAATCCGGATCCGGATCGCCACTCACCGGCATCGGAATGCCAAAAATCCACCAGGTGCGGCCCATATAGAAGCGCGACAAAATGCCCAGCGTGGGCAAGACAATGAAAAACACGTAGATCGCCAGATGCATCAGATGCGCCAGACCGGTTTGCCAGTGCGGCGGCTTGGGCAAAATCGCCGGGCTGCGATGGCGAAAACGCAGCAGGATGCGTGACAGCATAATCACCAGCACACAACTTCCTGCGCTGAAGTGACCAATAATCATGGCAAAGCCTTGCCACGAACCGCGCGTCGCCAGTCCACGAAATTCCATGGTGCAATACGCAGTGACGACCAACAGAAAGGTCAACCAGTGAAGAAAAATCTGCGATGGGGCGTATTTATTGCTCATTTTTAATCCGTAAAAGGCCTGGCGGGACGGTTACTTTAATGGAAAATGCGCTGAATGAATTCATTATTTGACACATCAGCAACAGCGTTTTTACCTTTCCGCTTCTGTTGCCACCAACAATTGACTCAGCAAGGTTTTCAGCTGCGCTTGCTGCGCTGCATCCAGCGTTTCCAGCAGGCTATTTTGCGTTTGCGTGTGTACCAGCAGGGCTTGCTCGATCTTCGCTAATCCTTCTTCAGTCAGCGCCACCAGCATGCTGCGTTTATCGTCGGGATCGGCAACGCGCACAATCGACCCCACTTCTTCCAGCCGATTGAGGCGATTGGTCATCGCGCCCGATGTCACCAGCAATGATTTATACAGCTGGGTCGGCGACAAGCGATAGGGCGCACCCGCGCGCCGCAGCGTCGCCAGCACATCAAATTCGCCATCGCGAAATCCAAACGGTGCCAGCGCTTCAGCGCGCGTTTTCGCCAGATGTTTCATGATACGCAGCATGCGACCAAATACCGCCATCGACGATGCATCCAGCTCCGGCATCGCGCTGGCCCATTGTTCAACTACAAAATCGACGTGATCGGTCAAATTGATTTCTCCTGATGCTGTTGTTGCCTGTTTGCACAATCCGTAGCGGCGCGATTCATCGCGCAATAAATTGCGCCGCTACGGATTGTGCGGTGATTAATATTCGCCATCTCATCCCCATTTGTTGCTTTGTGCGCATGGGCTGTTGCTGCTGCGAAAAGTATCTTAACGTTAAGATACTTTTAATGAGCATGGAGATGCAAAGTGAATCGTACTTTACCTGCGGTTGGGATGTTTGCCTTACTGGTTTTTGTTATCGCACTGAATTTGCGGCCGATTATGGCGGCGATGGGACCGCTGTTTCCACTCCTGCAGCGCGACGCGCAGCTCAGCGCCACGCAGCTTAGCCTGCTGACCACGTTGCCGGTCATCATGATGGGATTGGCGGCGCTGGCCGGGCCGCTGCTGTTGCGCCGGCTCGGCGAAGTGCGCGGTATCGCTGCCGGATTGCTGTTGCTGGCGCTGGCGAGCGTCGCGCGTGGGTTCGAGCAATCTGCCACAGCGTTGATTACCAGCGCGCTGGTGGCGGGTTGCGGTATCGGATTGATTCAGGCCTTAATGCCAGCGCAGATCAAACGTCACTTTGGTGCGAAAGCAGGCACGCTGATGGCGCTGTTCACCACCGGGATTATGGCGGGCGCAGCGATTGCTGCCGCCAGCGCCGCACCATTGGCGAAATCGCAAGGTTTAGCGTTAACGCTGGCAATTCCTGTTGTCCCCGCAGTCATCGCGCTGTTGCTGTGGTTGACGTTTTCACGCGGCGTAACGCCAATGCAAAGCAGCCAGGCTCCACGCACTGCTCGCTCACCGCGTGCCTGGCTGTTGATGATCTTCTTTGGCATTGGCACCGGCGCGTACACCTTGGTGCTGGCGTGGCTGCCGCCATTTTACATGCAGCACGGCTGGCAACCTGAACAAAGTGGCTATGTGCTGGGCGCGCTCACGCTGACGGAAGTTGCCGCGGGTTTTGTGCTGTCGGCGTTGATACATCGCTTCCGCGATCGTCGCCGTCCGTTGCTGGTGGTGTTAACTTTGATTCTGCTGGGCTTGATCAGTCTGCTGTGGCTTGGCGGGGCGCAGGCGTGGTTGCCTACATTGCTGCTCGGATTAGGCATTGGCGCGCTGTTCCCGCTCTCGCTGATCGTCACGCTCGATCACGCGCACACGCCGGAAGAAGCGGGCGCATTGCTATCCTTCGTGCAGGGCGGCGGTTATTTGCTGGCGGCGTTGATGCCGCTGATCGCTGGCATCGTGCGTGACCGCGCCGCCTCGCTCGATAGCGCGTGGATAATCATGAGCGTAGGCATTATGTTGCTGATGGTGATGGCGCTGCGGTTTAAAACGCAGCGATAATCGCGTAATGCTCGTCAGTTAAGACATGAAAACCCCTCATTACCGAGAGCACACATTGTAGCGGCGCAATTCATTGCGCGATAAATCGCGCCGCTACGGAAGGTGCGGTGATTCGATACGGCGCTTAACTGATCGGCATTAAGCGATAATCGTGCGGCAATCAATGTGATAAAACGTGGGACAATTTTTTCACGCAGGTTCGTCATTTATGACAGCCTGCAAACCAAGGAGCAACCATGTCGCCACAAGTGGGAATCGGCGTTTTAGTTTTCCGCGATGGAAAACTGTTATTAGGGCAACGCAAAGGCAGCCACGGCGCGGGCGACTGGTCTGCGCCGGGCGGGCATCTGGAGTTTGGCGAATCGCCGGAAGCCTGCGCGCGTCGCGAAGTGCTGGAAGAAACCGGCTTACAGCTTGGTAAACTGCAAAACGGCGCGTTCGTTAGCGATGTGTTTCCCGATGTCAACAAGCACTACATTACGCTACTGATGGTGGCGCAGGACGCAATCGGTGAACCACAACTGATGGAGCCTGAAAAGTGCCACGGCTGGCAATGGTTCGCACCAGAAAATCTGCCGCAACCGCTGTTTGCGCCGCTGCGCACATGGATGGCACGCGATGGATTGGCGGCGCTGCAGGCGTTGGCAAAATCCACTTAGAGCACCAGCTTCATCACCGTAACATCTTCATCAGCAATCTCGCGCTGCTCCACATCCTGCCAGCCGAAGCGGCGATAGAGCGCTTGTTGATCCGGCGTATAAAGCCACAACGCGGTGATCCCACGCTGACGCGCTTCGGTAATTAAGCGTGTTACCAAATCACTCGCCAACCCTTTTCCACGATGTGCTGCGGCAGTAATGACTTCGCCGAGCCAAAACTCGCGCTCGGCGATATCGTGCAGTTCGTAATGGATAATGCTGGCGGTCGCCATCAATTCGCCATCGCTTGTGGTGGCCACCAGCGTCAGCGTTTTGGCCTCGGCGGCATTGCGCGCCCGTAAACGCTGCTCAATCACTGCCGCATCGCGCCAGTTGGGGAAATCTGACCATTCTTGATGCAGCATTTGCGTCACCGCATCCAAAAACTGTGGCTGTTGTGCCAGCAGGCTGATGTGCATTCCGATTCCTAAAAGGTGGCAGGCGAGAGTGACAACATAGCGATTAGTGATTGATATTGCCAAGTATACTGCGTTCGATAATAGCGCCGGGCATCATCTGCTGAATACCTTGCTCCAGCATATCGCCCGCATGTTGCAATGCTTCGAGTGGCATCGCCGGTAATCGCTCCAGCACAAACCACATCTGCGTTTGCTCAATACTGAGACGCGTGCGCACACCTTGTCGCCAGTTCCAGCGACGACAAGTTACGCCTGCGTCATCCCGCCACACCACTTCGCCAGGTTCGGGAGATTCATGGCTCAAGACGCCTTCTTTATAGACATCGAAGGGTTCGCTGCCATCGGCGCGCGTCAGCCGCGGGTTGCCCACGTAAGCGGCCACATTCTCACCACCAACCGGAATGGCGAAACGAATGCTCACCGCATTGTAGAGATCCACGATTGGATCGATGGCTGCCATTGATCCGTCGCGCTGCACGCGCTTGCGCAAGGCATCTGCCGAACAGGGCGTGCGTTTTGGTTTGGCACCAAAATGTTTGAACATTCCCGCCCATTGCGTCAGATGTGCTTCTGCCCAGGGAAAATCATCCTGCAGCATATCGAGACAAGCTTGCGCTAAAGCTTCTTCACCAACTTGCGGACGCAATACTGGCGCAGCCTGAACTAAAATGCTGAGCGCGGTAAAGTCAGGCGCTAAAGCAGAAACGGAAGGATCGATTGACGGGCTTAAGGCGAACATAACATAATCCTGTAATGACTAATTTATTCCATGATAGTGACCGATGAAGACGAAAGTCAATAAATTGACCGAAGCAGGTTCTGATATCGACTATGTCAGCGCCGCCGTTTCAGCCAGCGTCAAAAGTTTCCGCCAACAGCAAAAACTGTCGCTGGATGAGCTCTCGCGCCGCGCGGGCGTCAGTAAAGGCATGTTAGTTGAGATTGAAAAAGGCAGCGCGAATCCCAGCATCGCCATTTTGTGCAAAGTGGCGGCAGCGCTAGGAATATCGGTGGCCGATATTGTGAATGTCACCGCCGATCCGCTGGCGCATCTGGTTGCTGAAGAGGACATTCCAATACTTTGGCAAGGGGACAAGGGCGGTACGGCGCGTTTGCTGGCGGGCACGCAAGGCCCGGATATGATCGAGCTATGGCGTTGGGAGATGTTCCCCGGCGAACAGTTCGCCTCGCCGGGCCATCCGCAGCGCACTTACGAACTGCTGCATGTCGAGCAAGGTGAACTTACGTTGACGGTTGATGAACAGCGGTTGCAGGTGCCGCGCGGCAGTTCAGCGGTGGCGAAAACCGCCGCACCGCACAGTTATGCGAACCTCGGCGAACTGCCGCTGGTTTTCACCATGGCAGTCGCCGAAATTCACGGTTAACCCACTTCGTTCGCCAGCGCCACCGCATCTTCGTCAGCTGGAATGCGCATCGGTCGCCGCACGCCACACCGCTTCCGCCACATCCAGCGCCTTGGTGGTGGGTTGTGGCTGCTGCATCGTGCTGAAAACGCCATCTAACAGCGGCTGATACGGCTCAAGCTGCGTGTTCTCCATGCGCGGCGAATCGCGCCTGACCACGCTTGTGCAGTTAGTGATGGATGAGTGCCGCGCACAGCGTCCGGCGCGTCATGTGGTACTGGAACGCTTGCTAGAGCTGCTGTTAATCGAAGCGCTGCGATCAATGCCGATCTGCAATGCGTGTCCGGGCGTGATGAGCGGTTAGCTGACGAACGGCTGGCGGCGGCAATCCGCGCCATCCATGCAAACCCTGCGCACAGCTGGACGGTGGCCGAACTGGCGAAAACCGCCGCGCTGTCACGTTCCTCTTTCTTTGTGCGTTTCCGCGAAGCGGTTGGCGTGGCGCCGATGGTCTACCTGCTGACGTGGCGCGTGGCGCTGGCGAAAAATCTGCTGCGCGGTAAAAGCATGGCGGTAGCCGAAGTGGCAGAGCGCGTTGGCTATCGCTCCGCCAGCGCCTTCAGCGTGGCATTCAGTCGCTATGTCGGCCAGCCGCCTGCGTGGTTCGCCGCCGAAGAGGATGTTTAGCGATACAGCTTCAAATTGCCGGTTAAAAGGGTAATTTTTTTCTTTGGACCGATCAAACCGATCGCCACCAACTCAATCTGATCGCTGTGCGCGTCAGCAATACGATCGCCATACTCTTCGTACGTTTTGCAGGATTGCGCCAGCGGCGCGTAGATGACGCCGGGATAATCAACGCCATCCTGGCTTTGCTGATTTGGCCCCACCAAATTTCCTGGTAATTTGCCAAAACTAATGCCGATAATGCTGGCAGCGTTAATTGCCAATCCGGCGGGCAGTTGCTGATCAATCAAGATGGTGCAGCGATGGGTGTTTGCGTCGAAATCCATGTTGAGTATTTCACCTTGAGTGGGAATGCAAAAGTAAGCGATCGCTGGAGTATAAATTCCGCACATTTTGTAGCGGCGCGATTTATCGCGCAGTTGGAGATGCAGAGTATGTTTGTACTGCAGGAATTAAAGGGATTAGCGGCCTGGCCTTTGGCTGAATAAAAGATTCGAATAAATCACAATGAATGCATGAGAGTTTTATTAAATCCCATATAGCTTACTTGATGTTTCAATATCATCATCTTTACGACTATTAGATCCGGATAATTATAAAATCACCCTGGCCTAATTCCTAAATCCTTTCTCCCACCTCACAAATCCTTAACTCAAACTGGACGCTTGCCAGCTAAAGCGTAGATACTCATTTCACCCGATTTCAAACATTAAAAAGCTGAAACAAAATAATTCGATTACTTAAACAAACCTAAAGCGCAACGGTAATAATCCGTGCGCGTATTGTCTTTTCTCTGTTGAGGAAAACATTGTGTTTAAATTAAATCCGGTGTTACTAAGCCTTGTGGCTGCGCAAGGCGTGATGTTCCCTGTGTTGCCGACAACGGCGGCGATATTAAAGCCTTATACGCCTGAAATTAATGACAATAAAGTTGGTGCTTACTGTTTATGTAATGGCAGCACGCAAACGCTGAGCGGATTGCCGCAGTTCGCGCCGGGTGAAAACGGTACGGGCAGCGTAACGATTGGTGAGTTGCGCAATATTGGGCGAATTATCAATGACAACGTGATTGGCGCGGCGCGGCTGCAAATCGGTGCGCAGAATTACGCTATTGGCATCCCCAATTACGAAGAAAATACCTACACCACCTATCAGGTATTTAATACTGCAGAACTGGTTGATTTACCTGCTGTAGGTCTGGATACCGTCGTGCCAGATTATTTTGATGTAAACGACAAACAATATATCAACGCGCGTGTCGCTTCCGTCAGTAATGGCACGCTGAATATCGATATTGGCAAGCATAACGCGGCGGCGACGTCCTCCAGTAATAGCTGGTCGATGGCGGCTAAGCAAAGCCAGTTATTTACCGCCAGCAAAAAAGGCAATTTGAACTGGAATTCCAATAACCGTATCGCCTTCACCGCCGGCACCACGCCGTACGGTGGCGATCGCCTGGCTTACGATGTCGGCAACGTGGTGGAATACGCGGGTGTATTCACCGTCAATACACTTGATGGCGGCACTAACACGTTCAACGTCACTAATCTCAATGAACTGCGCAATTACAACGACTGGCTGATCGATCAGCTCTCCAACGCCAACCTCAGCACCGAAAGTTACAACACAGAATTCAATAAGGCCTACGCGCTGCGCGAAGGGCGCGTGGTGTATCGCATGAGCACCAACAACTTCGATGATGAAGTGGCGCTACCGATATTCGATCAGGTGGTGCTTAGCGCCGATGGTCCGAAGGCAAAAGTGAAAATCAATCGCGGCAAAACGCTGGAAGTGGTGAACAGCAACAGCGCGGTGATGCGTGCCAGCAACGGGGCAAAGGCGATAGTCGATGGCAAACTCGCCAGCACCGGTTCTGGCCTGGAGTTGCTTAGCGGCGCGCGCGGCTTCAACAACGGCGTCATCAACGCCGGTTTTCTTAATAACGCCAATGGCAAAGGCGTCGATAGCAGCACGGTTGGCGCGGGCGGCAGCGCAGTCGACGTCAGTTATGAAAGTCGCTTTATCAATCGTGGCGTGATCAACCTGCAACCCGGCGTGGGCTTCAGTACCGGCATCAATGCCTACAACAGCAAAGTGGTTAACCACGGCAACATCAACGTTGGCGTCAGCGATGTCAGCAGCGGCGGCACGGCAGTGGGCGTATTGCTGAGCAGCGACGGCAAAGGCGGTTTCGTTAACGCCAAAGACGGCCTCATCTACATCGGGCGCACGCCGCAAAATCGCAAAAATGATCCCACCGAAGATGTCGCCGTCAATCTAAGTGGCGGCGCCAGCGGCATCTATCAATTCCTTGATTCAAAAGCCGTGAATAATGGCCACATCGTGATTGGATCCAAAGTGCAAAACGCGGCAGGGATGAAGGTGGAGCTCGCGCCTCACGCGGTTACGCTGAACAATGGCGTCATCGACGTTAACGGCAAGGCGCAAGTTCAACCCGCCGAGAACGTTGGCATGTTGGTGCTGGATTCAGGCAGCCTTGGCAAGGTTGGCAATATCGGCACCATCAATGTCAACGGCTACAACAGCACTGGCCTAAAAGTCATCGCGCGCGATGGCAATGACTCCGTGGCATTTTCCAGCGGCGCGATCAACGTGCCTGGCGATGGCGATCGGTTTGTTAATTCCTTTAACACGGCGGTATGGGTGAAGGGCGATCCGGGCGGCACGGCTTACGCGAAACTGACCGGACCGATACGGCTCGGCGGAAACTCGAATATTGGTATTCGTGCGGAAGGGCTTGCTGTGGTTGATGTCAGCGCTAATGCGGTGCCGCTATCCGTGCCTGATCCCAACGTGTATACCGCACGGCATATCAGTTTTTACACCCTTGGCCCCAACGCCAGAATCAACTTGCCCGCAAACGGCAGCTACAGCGCAACCGTGCCGTACGGCAATATTTTCCGTGTTGCAGATGGGGCAGATTTTGACGGCACCGGCCGCACGCTTTCCATGAACAACTCGTTCGCCACGGGCGTTTACGGCAGCGGTGAGTTCACCGATGTCAACACCAATGGCGCGACCTTCAACGTTGCCGGCAATTACGCGCGTGCTATTGAGATCAGTGATGGCGCGCACGCCACCATTGATGCGGCGACCCGCATCAGGCTGCTCAGCAATGGCGCGACCGGCGCGGTGGCGGATGGCAATCAATTCACCCTGACAGGCGACCCGATCAATCCGCAAACCCAGTTCAATCCGGACACGCTGCTGGTCAACCATGCGGCGCTCAGCGGCGTTGCTGACAATCAGCAGGCGCTGGTTGTCACCAATCACGCCCAGTTGATCAATACCGGCGATATCACCTTAGGCGGTCAGAGCACCAACGGTATTTATGCGCAGAATGGTGCCTTTGCCTTCAACCGTGGCGATGTCACCGTGACGCGCAGCAGCACCGGTCTGTATGCGTACGGCAATCCCGAGTACACCGATGGCGTAACGCCGACTGAAGTTATCAATATCGGTTTGCTCAATGTGTATAACCTGGATGCCGAGAGTTTCTCACCCAGCAGAGGATTGATCTCCTATCACGAGCTGGCGCGCTTCTATCAAAACGGCACCATCAATTTGTTTGGCTCAAACGCGCTGGCGGGCGCGGTGTTTGCCGGTGGACTACTTGATTTAGGTGATGGCAATCGCGTGGTGTTCCACGACAGGAACCAATACGGTTTTCGCGCAGCGGATCCCGGCACGCGTTTGATCAGCCACGGCGGCAGCATTGATGTCAGCACTGAAAACTCAAGGCTATACGAGATTGTCAACGGCGCGTGGCTGTATGCCGAAACGCCAGGCAATATAACGCTCAGCGGGGAAAACAGCACTGGCATGGAGGTGAGCGGATACGACGCGATGGTTTCCCGCACCGACAATTACACCGTGACCGGCAAAAATGCCACCGTGATGCGCGTCAGCGGCAGCGCCGAAGGCGTGATCACCAGCGGCATTGCCCTGAATGGCGAAAACGGCACCGCGGCGGTGGTCGGCGGCGATGAGTCGGAAATCTACGCCGCCTCGCGAATCACCGGTAACGGCAGCAATAGCACCGCTTTTGATGTGAGCGGTGGCGCACGGTTGTTTAATCAGTATCAAGGCGTCGTCGATCTCACCGGACCAAACAGCACCGGCGCGCGCGTGCATGACGGCGGTAACTTCATTAACCGTGGCAGCATGCGTATCGCGTCGGGCATCGGCGTGGACGTCAGCAGCGGCTACGGCCAATACGTACCGGTGGACAGTTCCCTGCGCGTTGATAACGGCACCGCAGCGTTACGCGTTGGCAACGGCGGCTGGCTGAAAATCTACGGCGACGGGCAGGGCGCGAGCAATATTTATGCGATGGGTAAAGCCGATGGCTTGTTGCTGGATCATGGCGCGCAGGGCTTTGAAGCCAACGACATCATTCTCGGCGCTTATGGCAGCGGCAGCGTAATCAACAACCGCGCGGAAACCAGCAATATCTCGCTGGATAACGTGATGCTGGATGTGAGCGGCGGCAACGGCGTGCGTTCGGCGACTTCGTTTGATCCCAATGGTCGCGCGCTGATCAACGTCAGCGGTGGCGCTACCGGTTATCGCTTCGAAAATGCCGATGGTTCAACCACCAGCAACGATCTGGTGATCGGCAAGGATTATTCGATTCTGGTTTCCGGACAAGGCACCGGCGTTCGTGCTAACACCAGCGGCAGAGTGATTTCGCAGGGCTCAATTGGCATTCGCGATTTCAACGGCGGTTCGGCGATCGTCACCAGCACCGCCAGCCAGGTGATCAATCAGGGTTCGATTGCCTCACTCAGCCGCGTCTCTCCGCTGATCGATTTGCGCGGTGGCGATACGGTATTTATCAACCAGGGCACCATCTCCGCGCCGTTCCCGGATCAGGTCGTCGTAGCCGGAGGCGCAGGCAATGATGTGATCGCGCTGCTCGATGGTGCGGTGGTCGGCGATGTGAATACCGGCAGCGGCAGCGATGAACTGGTGGTGGCCGGCGGCACGCTGAACGGCAGCCTGACGATGGGCAATGGTGCGGCGAATCAGGCAACGGTGCAGAGAGTCAGCCTGGCCGATACCCGTCACATCACCACCGAAAACGGCGCTGGCAGCACGCTCAATCTCAGCGAACTGACGGCGCGCGGCGGCTCGTTTACCCGCGATGATGTCAGCAAAGGCACCAACCTCGGCGCGGGCTGGAGCACGCTCAACTTCTTCGCCACCCAATGGACGCTAACCGACAACATCAAGCTGGCGCACAGCACCATCAATATCGACGCCGGCAGTACGCTGTTTGCCGGTGATAACGTCAATCCGCTGCTGCAAGGCGCGACCGATGATTCGCTGGTGGTAAATAACGCCGGTACGCTGGATCTCACTAACGGCGGCAACGCGGCGGCGAATGTTTTAACCATTGATGGCCAACTGGCATCGGCGGGCGGCAGCCTGAAACTCAACTCTACCGCCACGCAGAGCGACAACCTGCGGGTAAACGGCAATGTGTCGGGCACCACCTTGATCGACGATACGCTGATCGGCGGCCCGCAGCTGGATAGCAATCGCGATGGCGTGATTGCCGCCAGCGAAGGTGTGTCGCTGGCGCAGGTAACCGGCAGCGCCAGCGCAACCAGTTTTGCGCTCAAGAGCGGCTATGTGGCGTCCGGGCCGTGGCAATATGGTTTAGCCAGCTTCGCGCCGGGCAGTTCAACATCCGGTGCGTGGGATTATCGACTCGCTAACACCTTTGTCTGTGAAGACGGTTCGCTGTGCCAGCCACAAGCGGGCAGCAATCAGCGTGCCGTGCGGCTGGCCTTTACGCCGCAGGTGCCGTCCTACATCTCCGCGCCGGTGGGTTTGGCGTATTACTCGCTGGCGGTGACCGACGATCTGCATAAACGTCTCGGCGAACTGCGTCAGCAGCAAACCGCGTCCGATGCCGTAGGCGGCGAGATGTTTATCCGCTATCTCGGCTCCAACCTTAAGTATCAAAGCAATCGCGGTTTGGCCGATTACGGCTACGACTTCGATCTGGATTACAGCGCGGTACAGCTGGGCGGCAACGTACTGCGCGCCGACGGCCCACAAGACAGCTTGCGCGGCGGCGTGGCCTACACGCGTGGCAACACGCGCATTCGTCCTCATGCAGCCGACGGTTACAGCTCCACCAGTTTCGACAGCGACAGCATTTCGCTGTACGGCACCTGGCTGCGCGACAGCGGATTCTACCTCGATGGCTCGCTGAGTTGGGGTTGGTATCGCGGTGAAACCGACATCGCCCGGCAGAAAGAGGTGGCAACACCGAAAGGCAAAGGCTGGACGGCGTCGGTGGAATCGGGCTATCCGTTCACCTTCGCCAACGGCGTGCGCCTCGAACCGCAGGCGCAAATCACCTGGCTGCAGATGAAGATGGATAGCTTCACCGATCAAGATCGCACGCGCGTGTCGTACAACGATTACGATCAAACCATCGGCCGACTCGGCGCACGCCTCGATCGCACCTGGCTGGATACCAGCCAGAACGCCTACACGCCGTACGTTCGCGCCAATTACTACAAAGGCTGGGGCGGCACCGCGAAAACCAAAATCGGTGCGGCGGATACTGAAGGCAGTCAAATCTTCGAAAGTGGCAAGTTTGGTCAGATGTGGGACGTTGGTTTAGGCGGCAGCGCCACGCTGAATAAGGATGTTGCGCTGTATGCCGAAGCGGATTACCGCAAAGAGATCGACGGCAACGGCGCCAAAGGCTGGCGCTATAACGCGGGCGTGAGGTGGTCGTTTTAAAATTCAGCCTGTCCATAGCGCATGCTGGAGTGCGTCAAGATAAGTGGTTTTCAACCCCTCAAGGATGAGGGGTTAGAGGTGATTTAATGCCTGGCGACCAAAATCATTAGCCATGCACGTGCTGCGTGCGCCGATCCTTCACCGTGACATATAAAAACGCCAGCACGAACAGCGCCGCGTAGATCACCACAATGGTTGGGCCCGGCGCGCTGTCGAGGAAGAACGAGGCGTACACACCGCTGAAACCTGTCACCACCGCAATGCCAATCGCCAGCAACATCACCTGCACGAAACGACGCGCCAGCAGCAAAGCGATAGCGCCAGGCGCGATCAGCATGGAAATCGACAAAATCACGCCCACCGATTTCAGCGCAGCGACGATGGTTAACGAGATTAAACACAACAAGCCGTAATGCATCAGTTTACCGTTGATGCCGCAGGCGCGCGCCTGATTGGGATCGAATGCGTGCAGCAGTAAATCTCGCCATTTGATGCCAATCAACAGGCTAACAATCAGCGCGATAGCCGATGTCTGGATAATATCCGCCAGGCTGATGCCCAACATATCGCCGAACAAGATGTGGTCGAGATGCACTTCGGGCTGCAATTTCAGATACAGCACCAAACCGGCACCAAACATGCCGGAGAAGACGATGCCCATTACCGTATCGGGTTTGATGCGGCTGTTCTCACTGATGTAGCCGGTAGCGACGGCGCACACCATGCCAGCGACAAACGCGCCGATGGCGTACGGCAAACCAATCAGCCAGGCGATCACCACGCCAGGAAATACCGCGTGGCTCATCGCATCACCGAGCAACGACCAACCTTTCAGTACCAGAAACGCCGACAGCATCGCGCACGGCAGTGACAGTACCAAGGTGGTGATCAGCGCGATGTTCATAAATTCGAACTGGAACGGACTCAACAATAATTCAGCCATTTACGCCGTCCTCCATGGTCTGACGCGCACGGCGGCGCGAAGCCAGCACGCCATGTTTTGGCGCGAAGACAAAGGCCACTAAAAAGACCAGCGTTTGCGCGACCACAATCACGCCGCCGGTCGCGCCATCGAGGAAGTAGCTGCTCCATGCGCCGAGGAAACTGGTGACGCTGCCGATGGTCACGGCGATCAGCAACAGGCGCGGAAAACGATCGGTCAACAGATAGGCGGTGGCGCCGGGCGTCACCACCAGACAAATCACCATAAACGCGCCGACGGTTTGCAGCGCGGCGACGGTGGACGCCGAGAGCAGGGCAAAGAACAGGATCTTCAGTCGCAGCGTATTCAAACCGAGCGAGCGCGCGTGGCTCTCGTCGAAGAAGGTCACCATCAGATCTTTCCACTTCAGCAGCAGAATGGTCAGGGTGATAAAGCCAATCGCGCCGAGCTGCCAGATATCGGCGGGCGCGACCGACAAAATATTGCCCAGCACGATAGTTTGAATATTCACCGACGTGGGATTGAGTGAAACCAGAAACAGGCCGATGCCGAAAAACGACGAGAAGATCAGGCCGATAATGGCATCTTCTTTTAAGCGCGTACGGTGATTGAGAAACAGCATGCTGCCCGCCGCCAGCCCGCCGGAGAGAAACGCGCCGAGGGAAAAGGGTAGTCCGAGCATGTACGCACCCGCCACGCCGGGCACAATTGAGTGCGACAGCGCATCACCGATCAGTGACCAGCCTTTCAGCATCAGGAAGCAGGAGAGAAAGGCGCAAATCGCGCCGACCAGCGCTGCGATCCACATCGCATTCAGCATGTATTGATAGCCAAACGGCTCAATAATCCACGACATGGTTCGCTCCCCGGTCAGGATTTTTGTCTTTCATCAGCTGCATTAACACCGCGTTACGCTCATGCAGCGCGCCATCAAAGGTCTGCGCCAGATTATCGGCGGTGAAGGTGTCATGCAGCAGGCCGCTCGCCAGCACGGTATTTTTTACCAGCACGCAGCGATCGCAGAAATCAGGGATGGCGTTGAGATCGTGAGTGGAAACCAGCATGGTGCGGCCTTCGTCGCGCAGCTCTTTTAGCAGGGCGATAATCGCGGCTTCGGTTTTGACGTCCACGCCGGTAAACGGCTCATCCAGCAGGATAATCTGACCACTTTGTGCCAGCGCGCGTGCCAGAAAAACGCGTTTTTTCTGCCCCCCCGACAGCTCGCCAATCTGACGGTGGCGATAAGCGCTCATGCCCACGCGCTCCAGCGCTTGATCAACGCTAAGTTTATCGGCGGCACGCGGAATACGCAGCATGCCCATATAGCCGTAACGGCCCATCATCACCACATCTTCCACCAGCACCGGGAAGCTCCAGTCCACTTCCTCGGACTGCGGGACATAGGAAACGATGTTGTGTTTGAGGGCCTTATTGGCCGGTAAACCCGCTAGCGTTACCGCGCCCGAGGAGAGCGGCACAAATCCCATGATCGCTTTGAACAGTGTGGATTTGCCGGAGCCGTTGACGCCAATCAACGCGGTGATGCTGCCTGCGGGCACGCTAAAAGAGGCTTTACGCAGCGCCGTGTGGCCGTTGCGGTAGGTAACACCCACATTCTCGACGATTAATCCTGCGGCTGGGTTCATTTCTGACTTCCTTCTGTGATGCCTTTCACCACGGTTTCGGTGGTGACGCGCAGCAGATCCAGATAGGTCGGCACTGGGCCATCGCTGTTGCTCAGCGAATCGACGTACAACACGCCACCGTAATGAATGCCGGCTTCACGCGCCACTTGCTGAGCGGGTTTGGCAGAGATGGTGCTTTCACTAAAGATGGCAGGAATTTGATGATCGCGCACCGCATCGATCACCTTACGCACCTGCTGCGGGGTGCCTTGCTGATCGGCGTTAATCGGCCATAAATAGAGCTCTTTCAGACCGAAATCGCGCGCCAGATAAGAGAAGGCACCTTCACTGGTCACCAGCCAGCGTTTATCGGCGGGAAGCTTGTCGACAGCGGCACGCATCGGCGCGATGGTTTGCTGAATCTGCGCTTTGTAACGCTCAGCGTTGGCCTGATAAATTGCGGCATTGGCGGGATCGTATTTCTGCAGCGCGTTGCGGATGTTATCGACGTAGATCAGCGCGTTATCCGGCGACATCCATGCATGCGGATTGGGTTTACCGTTGTACGGACCTTCAGTAATGCCCATCGGCTCAATGCCTTGCGTTACGGTGACCTGCGGTACATCGTTAAGACGCTGGTAAAACCGGCTGAACCACAGTTCCAGATTAAAGCCGTTTACCAAAATCAGATTGGCACCCTGCGCGCGACGAATATCGCCTGGCGTGGGTTGGTATTCGTGGATTTCTGCGCCGGTTTTGGTAATCGACTTCACATCCGCCGCATCGCCCGCGACGTTTTTCGCCATATCGGCGATCACCGTAAAGGTGGTGACCACTTTGAGTTTTTCAGCCGCTGACGCGGTAAATGCGCTGAGTGACAACAGAACGGCAATCGCAGGCAAAAGGCGTTGAGTGAACATGATCATCTCCAGAGTAATATAGCCAATGCTATAATATATAGCTGATGCTATCTATATGAGTCATTTTTGTTCACAACGCCAGTGTAAAGACAAAAATTTACGAAAGGGGCAAGTGTCATAAAGACGGAATTAAACGGCATTTCCCCTAAAACATTAAATATGGTTACATCAATAAAAAGCGGACAGGATTTAAGACGATGCGCATCAAAATCAATGCAGTAGCAGACAGTGAACGCTTTCCCGAATCCGTTGATGTGATTGTGATTGGCGGCGGCATTATTGGCACGTCAGTGAGTTACGAACTGGCAAAACAGGGCGTTTCCGTGGCGCTGTTTGAAAAGGGCGTGATCGGCGGCGAGCAATCCGGCCGCAACTGGGGCTGGGTTCGCCAGCAAAACCGCGACCTGTACGAATTGCCGATGGCGATGCGCAGTTTGCAGCGCTGGGACGAGTTGAGCAGTGAAATTGGCCTCGATCTCGGCTTCTCGCGGCAGGGCATTACTTACGGCACGCAGAGCGAAAGCGATCTGGCGCGCTGGGAAGCGTGGGGCAAGCAGGCGCAGCAACTGGGTTTCGTCAGCCATTTGATGACCGCACAAGAGACGCGCGAGCGCATCGGCAACAATGCGCCGTGGATTGGCGGCGTGTGGTCGCCCAGCGATGGTCGCGCAGAGCCGTCGCTGGCAGCACCGGCGATGGCGACTGGCGCGAAAAATCTCGGCGCATCAATCCAGCAAAACTGCGCGGTGCGCGGCCTCGATGTATCTGGCGGACGCGTCACCGGCGTCTGGACCGAGCGCGGCCTGGTGAAAGCTAACCGTGTAATCTGCTGCGGCGGCGCGTGGAGTTCGCGCTTCTGCAAGCAATATGGCATCGAACTGCCGAGCGCCAATATTCTGGGCACCGCGTTCAAAACCACGGCGGCGCCTGAAGTGATCAAAGGCTGTCTCAGCACCGGCGGGTTGTGTATTCGCCGTCGTCAGGATGGCAGCTACACCGTGGCGCTCGCCGGACGCGGGCAGATTGATCTCGCGCCGCAAAATATCCGTTACGCCACCAGGTTCTATGCGATGTATCGCAGCAAGATCGCTAAGAAGCTCAAGGTGCGCATCAACGGCTCGTTTTTCAACGGCCCGGAAGCCGCCGGTTCATGGTCCAATCAAAGCGAGTCGCCGTTCGAAAAGATCCGCACCCTCGATCCGGCAGCGGATAACGGCATTGTGCAGGAAGCGATGCAGGCGCTGGTGCAGCTCTATCCGGAGTTGAACGGCATTAAGGTGGATTACGCGTGGGGCGGCTGGATTGATACCACGCCGGATTTGGTGCCGGTGATTGATGAGATGGCGAGCATACCGGGCTTATTTATCGCCTCCGGCTTCAGCGGCCACGGTTTTGGTATTGGGCCAGGCGCAGGCTTGCTGTGCGCGCAGATGGTCAATAACAAACCGCTGTTCACTGATGTGAAGCCGTATAGTCTGGCGCGGTTCGCCAAAGGTCAGGCGATCCGTGAACCGCAGATGATGTGAGGGTTGGCCGGTGCGCGTTGTTGCACACCGGCCGAACATTACACATCCAACCGATGAATCACGTTCACAAACTCATGTACGCCGCTGTTAATTTCTCGCAGGCTGCGTGACAACACGCTGATTTTATCCTGCTCGGTCACCACAAACTGCTTGACCTCATTAAGCTGCTGCTCCATTTGCGCAATCAGGCTGGCGTTGTGTTCCACCACTTGCGTGATCTGCTTAGTCGCGCTGGAGGTGGACGCCGCCAAACGTCGTACTTCGCCCGCCACCACGCTGAATCCGCGTCCCGCTTCACCGGCGCGCGCAGACTCAATTGCCGCATTCAGCGCCAGAATATTGGTTTGTGAGGCAATCAGGTTGATGGTCTCGACCACTTCGCTAATGCTTTTCGCCGAGGCGTTGAGCTCGCCCCCGATCGCCGTTGCTGCATTAACCTGCAGCGCCACCAACCCTGAATTGCGGATGGTTTCGTCCAGCACCTCGTTGGCGTTGTCGGTAATTTGTGACGTTTCTTCTGAGGTCGTCAGCGCGATGTCGGCCACGCGCTTGGCGGCTTCCACGCGCGCGGTGATATCTGAGGCGATTTTGATCACCTTGTACACCTTGCCATCGGCGTCATAAACCGGGTTGTAGCTGGCCTCAAGCCAGATGCGTTCGCCGCCGGCGGTTTTGCGTTCGAAGCGGCCGACAAAGTGCTGGCCTTTGGCCATCTTGCGCCAGAAGTCGGGATTTTCACTATAGAAGTTATCGAAGCAGAACATGCGATGATGCTGCCCCACAACCGCAGCTAGCTCATATCCCATGTGCTTGAGGAAGTTATTGTTGGCCGTGAGGATTTGTCCGTCCGGCGTGAACTCAATCACCGCCATGGAGAGATCCAGCGCGGTGATCACCGCTTCTTTATGCTCCAGCTCCTGATGACGTTCTGTGATATCCGATGCCACCTTGATCACTTTGTAAACCTGGCCTTTGTCATCGCTCACCGGGAAGTAGGTGGCGCTGAGATAGAAACGCTGACCTAGCTTATTGAAGCGCTCAAAAATGCCGGTCACCGATTCGCCAGACGCCAGCGTTTGCCAAAACGCAAGATAGCGCGAGGATTGGCTGTGTTGCGGGCTGCAGAAGAGGCGGTGATGCTTCCCCTGAATCTCATTTAACTGGTAGCCGGTGGTGGCAAGGAAGAGGTGATTGGCGGTGAGAATCTCGCCGTTAGGCGTAAATTCAATCCATGCCACATGCTGTTTGATCGCATTGATATCTTTAGCCACATCGCCACTTTTATAAAACGGCAAAGAAAGACTCGACTTTTTCACACCAAACATGGGAAGCCTCAGGTGATTATTGTGCTGTTGAACGTAATGCGTGCAGTGCAAAATTGGTCACGCTCAACATGCGTCACCTGAGCTGCCCGCAGATTCCCCTTCGCCGTACACTTAAGTGTCTCTGTGCGCCGCAGCGCCGCACGGGGTATGTAATTAACCTACCTGATGTTTTCGAAATGTACCGCTCAGAGCGTACTCGCACTCCGCAACACTAGTTATCGGCGGCCTTAATTAAAGGTTTAATTTAAATGCATGTAAAAGGGCTGTTAATAAACTTGAGTTTATTTGCCGCTGTAAACTGGCATAACGCCCCCTTCCTGACTAAACAGTTAAACGTCCTTGATATTTTCTTAACGCATTCCTGATGCGATGTTGCGGGTTCGCTTGATGCGCGGACCTTACCTTTTGCCGGTCAGACGCTGCATCTCTGGCCCATCACGGAGTTGATGATGAACAACCACAAATCTGCGCTTTCTGCCGTCGCCATCGCCACACTCACTGCGTTATTGACGCCCGCACCTGCGCTTGCATGGGACAGCCTGACCGTGTTTGGCGATAGCCTGAGTGATAGCGGCAACGTAGGCCGCTTTACCTTCGACGGTGCACAACATCCTTTATATGATGAGATTCTTGCCGCGCATTTGGGGGAGGATTTACAGCGCTCATCGTTAGGCGGCAGCAATTATGCGCAGGGTGGCGCGGTATCGGTACCCAAGCTCGATCCTGATTTAAACACCCAGGATCAGCTGGCGGGTTATCTCGCTTCAACCGGCGGTCGCGCGGATAGCAACGGTTTGTATATTCATTGGGTCGGTGCCAATGACATCGCCGTTGCCGTCACCAATCCCTTAACCGCCAGTGAAACCATCAGCAACAGCGCCAATCAATCGGTTGCTCAAATCAAAACCCTGCTGGATGCCGGCGCAGGCGCAGTGATTGTGCCCACCGTGCCGCAGCTCGGTTCAACGCCCTATATGATTCAAACCGTGCTGCGCGTGCTGGGAAGTGAAGCCACACCGGCGATGGTGGCGGCGTTTCAGTCACTGGATGGCGTGACCACACCAGATAAAGCCGCGCGACAGCAAGCGGTGCAGGATGCCTTCACGCAAGCGGCAGGCGAAGTTTCGTCGGTTCCAGCGGTGCGTGACGCGCTAGCGCAACAGCTTTATAACGCATGGCAGGAGCTGAGCGAACAGGTTACGGCGCTCTCCGACGGTTATAACCAGCAGGAAGAAGCGGGGCTGGCGACCTTGAATGGCAATATTGTGCGCGTGGATATCGCCGGGCTGTTCGATGAAGTGATCGCCAATCCAACCCAATATGGCTTAACCAACACCATCGGCATCGCTTGTCCAATTGGCACCTCAGCGGATGAGTGTCAATCCAGCACGCCGGGCTTCTCCACGGCGCAGGATTATCTGTTTGCCGATCGTCTGCACCCGAGCCCAGCGGTGCATGCGATGATCGCCGATTACATCCAGTCTATTCTGGATGCGCCAGCGCAGGTGGCGGCGTTATCACAATCGCCACTGATGATGGCGCGTGATACGCAAAACACGCTGGATGGACATTTGCAGCAGCAGCGTCAACAGCCTGCCAGCGCCGGAAAGTTCACGGTATTTGGCGGCTATGCCGCGCAACATGTCGATTATCAGGGCGACAGCTGGAGCGACGGAAATGCCAACACCACCAACTTAACGCTGGGTATCGGCTATCAGATCACCGACAACTGGCAAACGGGTGTGCTGTTCTCCAACACCAATCAGCGCGAGGAACCTTCGTCGAACTACGACTACAAACTGCGCGGCAATCTTGTGGCGCTTTACAGCCAGCTGACGGTGTTCGATCAGGGCTGGATTAACGCCGATCTGCATTATGCCGATCTCGATTTCGACAGCATCGAGCGTGATATCCACATCGGCCCGGCCAAACGTACCGAGCAGGGTAGCACCAGCGGTAAATTGCTCGGCATGCGCGTGCAGACTGGCTGGACGCTGCCAATTACTGAAAATCTCAGCACCGGGCCGGTTGCCAGTTACGCGCTGGATTACGGTCGCGTCGGCGGCTATAGCGAGAACAGCGACAGCAGTACCGCAATGCGCTACTCCGATCAAACCACCCATTCACAGATTGGCTCAGTGGGTTGGCGCATCGACAGCAAACAGTGGGTGGTTAATCCCTGGGCACAGGTGAGCTACAACCATCAGTTTGGCGATACCGATTCCACGGTGCGTGCCGGATTGAAAACGACGCGTACTTCGTTTGAACGCAGCGTTGAGGCGCGCGATAAAAACTGGCTGGATCTGTCGCTAGGTGCCAACGTGCCGCTCGGCGAAACGGTGAATGCGTTTGCCGGGGTTTCAACCGTCGGTGGGAATAGCGATTACCATCAGGTGACCTGGAATGTCGGTGTGAACGCCACGTTCTAAGCATGCAGGCCAGTAACTGTTAGTTGCTGGCCTGTTAATTTATAACGATCACAAATGCTTTCTCTGCTTAGCAATCAATCTTGTAATTCCGCGTTTTCTCTTCTATTTCGTGCCATGTAAATAAAGAAGTTGTCTGCGATTAATCTGTAAATCGCCTCGCTGCCGCTACGCTTTTTTCCATTAATCATATTGTTGTCTGGCCATGCAAAAAATCACATAAGTCAAATGCCCCAGTTAGCGTGGTACGCATCAACACATTAATTTTCAGTTACTTATACTCGATGGTGCAGTTACTTTCTCTTAATAATTAAGGGGTACACCATGGCGAATGCGTCCAGCAATACGAATACCACACCACAAAATAGTGTCACGGCGGCGGCACCGGTTATTCAGGTCATAGATATCGAACAGCTTAAAGCCACCGAACCCACCACCGGCGGTGAACTCGCTACGGTGCTGGAGTATAAGCGCGGAACAAAAGCTGGCGGCGGCGTATTTGTTTATGACGCAACAGATACCACATCGCCAGACGATGGTGGGTTGGTGATTGTGACAGCGGGAAAGAAACGCTGGAAAAGGGTGATACTGGATTATAACTCGGTCACCGTGCTGGATTTTGGCGCGGTGCCTGACGGGAAAACCGATTGCATCGCAGCGGTAAAACGCATGTTTGACTGGTCGCAGCGCGTGTTGCCATCAGCAGGGATACGTTTTACTGCGGGCGAATTTAGTATGTCGACGTTTGATATCTCAGATAAAGAAATTAACCGTTTTAAGGTTACCGGTGCGGCGGTCAATTTCGGTTATTTCCCAACAACGACGTTGTTTTTTGACTGGGATACCATACCTCGCGGTCAGCATTTCTTTAAAGTGCAGGCACGCTATGCCGAAATTTCTGGGCTGGTTGTGAAAGGCAAGAGTTCGGATAGCGGTGGTGATGGCGGCACGGCGTTCAATAACGTCGGTTTTTACGCTAATACCATTATCGGCGGCCAGTTCTTGCGCGTCAGCAGTATGGAATTCCGCTATTTGGGCGGACGCGCGCTTGATCTTATCGATACGCTGGATTGTAAGATCGACCAGTTCTATTCCCGTGGTTGTCAGGACAGCATTGTTTATGCTCGCTGGTCCGATCGCCAACAAGGCGCGTGGGATCACTCTACGGCAATTGAGCTGTCGAATTTTAACTTACAAGGCAGCACGAAGAAGCCAGTATTGGATCTTCCGCGCTGTACGCAATCCTTTATTCGCAACGGCTGGATTGAACACTCCGAATTCGCCGGTGATCTCTCCAATGGCCAGTGGGTGATTGAGGGATTAGCCATTGAATCCACCGATAACCCATTAAAACTGGGTTATTGCCGCGCCACTATTATTCAAAAAAGTATCCATAATCAAAGTGCTGGATTCGATTACAGTACCGAAGGTATTGAGCCGTGGACGCTAATCGGTGAAGGCGATCGTGGCGTACTGGAGATGTCGGATTGGGGAATCGTTGCGCAAGGTTCATTGAGCTATGACTATATCTCCTCGCAGTATCACATGGATAATCAGGGGAAGGAGGCTGAACAGTGGTTTTATGTCGGGGAATTCGCCTTCTCTAATGCCAACTCGCAAATACATGTGCGCATTATTGGCACCGCACAATTCCTCTCACAAAGTGAAACCCAAACTGACTTTAGTAGCCGTACGCCGGAAGGCGTGGCAAATATCTATCTGCAGGCAAGAAATGGCGCTGAATCTATTGGCAGTTGGTATGGTGAAGGTTCCAGTCCGGTAACCAAAGTGCATATTTCGGGTAATGGTGCCCGAACCAAACTCTATGTGAAAATTGCGGGCTTTACCGCCTATTCCATTGCGCTAGTCGATACCAATGGCAAAGACCGATACCAGGCTGGAAATTGCTTTATTTTCCGTAAAAGCTTCACGGCCTGTAGCGCCGAAGAGAGCACCAGACTGAATGCGGAGAAAGTTGTTGCCTTTGAACAGCACTGGATTGGTAATAAACAAGTTGGCTTTGGGTACAACGACAATAAAGAGTTGTTATTGCATGGTCCGGTGTTCGAAAAGAGCGTGCAAAATCCCGATGGATCATGGAGAACGCGTCGTTTCTTAAAAGTTCGAGTCAATGGAACGGAGCGCAGTATTGAATTGCACAGTGCTACCGATCCCTATTAATTTTATCGAGCCAGCAATCGAGGTTGCTGGCTCGACAATAATAAAATCTACGTGGTTAATTGACGCCAGGGATAGGCACATCCGGCAACGTATCGCGTACTTCCCAGCCGCGCAATTTGCCGGGATTTAATAAATTGTGGGGATCACAGGCGCGTTTCATCGCCACCACATCAGCACGCACCATGCCCTGTTTGCCATCTTCAATATGAATCACATGTGGATTATTAATATTCACGCCATTCGTGCGGTAAGTAGCCATAATCGCGTTGAGGCGATCTTCGTCCTGATAACGCACCAGCGGTAAACCGCTACAGGTAATGCTGCCGTTCATATCGCGTAAGAATTCAATGTGCGACATCACCTCATCGGATAATTGCGCTTCCAGCGTTAACGCCTGCTGCAAATAGTTATCCGTCGTGTAAGCAGTTTGCAGGTAAGTTAGCGTCTTATCGATTTTCAGCGCCTGCAGCGTGGTGTGATTCCAGCAATATTCAATCAGCGAATGCCCGCTATTTTCCCCTGCGGCAAAATGCAGCGCATTGCGGCCCGCATGCTGGCTCAGCAGCGCAGGTAACAGCCCGTCGCTTTCGCTGCCCACCACGGAAATCACCCCATGTTTGCCCGCCACATCGGCATCGGCCAGATCGCTGAAGTAATCAAGCACCGGCGCGGCGAACACGGCGATTTGGCGCTTCACCATGCCCGGCGAACGGGCCAGCGCATCGGCAAAGGCCATCGCCGTAGGGAAGTCGTTGAAAGTGTCGAGACGTTCGATCCAGTCGTGGCGCGGTGCCAGCGCCAGTTCAATCTCCAGCACGATGCCATTGCTGCCGTACGCGTGATGCAGCAGCAGCGCATCCGGCGCTTGCAGGGTGATAATGCGCGGCGTCTCTTCCATGGTCATCAGGCGCACCGACAACACATTGCCTGGCGCGGCCAGCGGACCGTAATTAATCGAACCTACGCCGCCAAATCCGCCGCCAAACAGGCCGCCGAGCGTCGCCAGTTTCCAGGTGGAGGGCATGCAGCGCAGCTCCCAGCCGAGTGGGCGGGTATGCGCTTCGAGGTCGCCAAGGCGAATACCCGCCTGCGCACGCACCGTGCCGTGGCCGACGGCGGTCACCGCGTTGAGACGCGTCATATCAACCATCAAGCCGCCATGCAGCGGAATCAGCTGACCGTAATTGCCGGTGCCGCCGCCGCGCAGATTGAGCGGCACGCGCTGTTTAGTGCAAGCCGCGACGATGAGCGCCAGCTCCTGTTCATCACGCGGACGTACCGCCAGTTCGGCAAACTTCGCTTCCAGCTGCGGTTTCAAGACCGGGCTGAACCAGTGGAAATCGCGCGACAGACGTTTGACCTTTGGCGCTTCTTTAATCCAGTCGAGTTCAGGCAACGCCGCGACCAGCGCCGCCAGTGCAGACTGGCGATCGGAATCAGACATGTTTATTTCCTATATTGAAAAGGTTGTTGCGCCGCACCTGATACATGCACATATCGTAGCGGCGCGATTTATCGCGCTGTTGCAGGCGCACCGTGCCAGCAATGCGCAATAAATTGCGCCGCTACGGCGCATGCGTGTTTCTTAACTGGGGCTCAATTCACTCTCATGCCATGCTGCCAGCACGCGGCGCGTTAGCCACGACATCAGCGCGAACAGCAGGAAGCCTGCCAGTGAAATCAGCAGCAGCGCGGCAAACATCAGCGGGATATTGAGCTGATAACCGGCCTGCAAAATCTGGTACGCCAGCCCGGTATCGGTGCCGCCGGTGCCAGCGACAAACTCTGCCACCACCGCGCCAATTAGCGACAAGCCGCTGGAGATGCGCAGCGCGCCGAAGAAGTACGGCAGCGCCGAAGGAATACGCAGGCGCAGCAGAATCTGCATGCGTGACGCATGATTAAGGCGGAAATAGCTCAGCAATCCTGGCGACACGCTGCGCAGACCTTGCGTGGTATTGGAGATTATTGGAAACACCGCCATTAAGGTGGCGCACACCACCAGCGATAGCGTGGTGTCTTTCACCCAGATGATGATCAGCGGTGCGATAGCGACAATCGGCGTCACCTGCAAGAACACGATATAGGGAAAAAGGGCGGTCTCAATAAAACGATTTTGCACCAGCAGAAACGCCACAATCGAACCAATCACAATCGCCACCGCAAAGGAAATCACGGTGATTTTCAGGGTGTAGAGCAATGACATAAACAGCGTCGGGAAGTTCTGCACCAGACTTTGCGCCACCACTAACGGCGAGGGCACCAGAAACACCGGCACCTTGAAGGTGGTGACCAGAAACTGCCACAACAGCAGCATGGCGACCGCGACGATGGCGGGGAACAGCCACTGCTGAAATTGACGATGGGCCGCTAAGGGTTTCATCATTGACTCTCCTTGCTCGCCGCCAGCAGGCCGCGTTGCAGCTGTTGCGCATAATGCGTGAAATCCTGACTGACGCGAAACTCATCGTCGCGCGGTAACGTGGTTTCAATGCGGATGTCATCTACCACGCGCCCGGGGCGCGCCGCCATCATAATCACCCGCTGCGACAGAAATACCGCTTCCTGAATTGAGTGGGTGACAAACACCACCGTCAGCTTCTGCTCCTGCCACAAATCCAGCAGATCGCTGTCCAGCTTGTTGCGGGTGATTTCGTCGAGCGCGCCAAACGGCTCATCCATCAGCAGCACCTTCGGGCGCGTGACCAGACCGCGCGCTATCGACACACGCATCTGCATGCCGCCGGAAAGCTCGCGCGGCAATACGTGACCAAACTGGCCGAGGCCGACCAGTTCGAGGATTTCGCGCACGCGGGTGTCCGCTTCGGCACGCGGCACGCCTGCTAAATCGAGCGGCAGACGCACGTTTTTGTGCACGTTGCTCCACGGCATCAGCGTCGCTTCCTGAAACACAAACGACAGCGGCAGAGCGCGCTGATTTTCCCGCCGATCGCGGCGAAACAGCATTAACTTGCCATCGGTGGGTTCAATCAGCCCGGCGATCATTTTCAGCAAGGTGCTTTTGCCGCAGCCGGACGGGCCGAGCAGCGAGACAAATTCGCCCTGACGAATAGTGAGATCGACCGGCAGCAGTGCGCGCGTACCGTTGGGATAAATTTTCTCCGCTGACAGCACCTCAATCGCCGGTGGCGCCGCAGAACGTGGCACCGCTTGCGCATCGGGATGCAGCAGCGTTAGATGGCTGGCGCTATTCATGGCAGAACCTTGACGTCTTGGATGAATTTCAGCGTGTAACTGCCGTCAAACGGCACTTTGGCCGCATCGATCAGCTTGGTATCGACCAGCAGCTGCCAGGTTTGCTTGAGGCGCGCTTCGGTCATGATGCCGATGCCGCCGGTTTGCGCATCGCCGCCGGTCAGCATCTGGTATTTCTTCATCTGCGCAATGCCGAAAGCGATCTGTTCATCGCTCATCTGCGGGTTCTCTTTCTTGATCAGCACGTTACCGGCGCTTGGATCCTGCAGATAGTTTTTCCAGCCCTGCATCGACGCCTTCACAAACGCCGCCACCGCAGCCGGCCGTTTCTCAATGGTCGATTTCATGCACACGATGCTGTTGCCGTACGGCGGATAACCCCAATCGCTGATCGGGTAAACATTGGCCTGCGCATTGGCTTTTTGCACCGCAAACGGTTCGGAGGTGATATAGCCTTGCTGCACCAGATTTTTATCGGCGAGGAACGGCTGAATGCTGAAGGTGTAAGGACGCACGCGGGCATTTTTCAGCTTCAGCGCGCTCTGCGCCCACGGCCAATATGAGGTATAGGCTTCCGCCGCCAGCAGGAAGGTTTTGCCCTGCAAATCGGCCTGGTTTTTCACATCCGGATGGGTGAGAAAGGCAATCGCCGAGTGCTGGAAGGTGGTGGCAACCGGCATCGCCTGCACGCCTTGCTGCCAGATTTCCAGCGCCTGCATGTTATCGCTGATGATGCAGTCGGCCTGACCGGCCGCCATCAGCTGCATGGTATGCACCTGCGGACCGCCCATCTTGATGGTGACGTCGAGGCCGGCATCGCGATAGAGATTCTGCGCCTGCGCCTGGTAGAAGCCGCCGTGTTCGGCCTGCGCATACCAGTTGGTCATAAAGGTGAATTTCTCTGCCGCCATGCTCGGGGCCGAGAGTGCCAGCGCAAGCGCGGCAACAGTGCTCAATGTTTTTTTCATCGTTATTCCCTAGCGAGGTGTTAAAAAGGCGGCTGCGTCGCGGTGATCCAATACTTTGCCTTGCCACTGGCCGGTGCCCCACGCCGGTTCGGCGCGGGTTACCCATGTCATCTGGTGCACTTCGGTAATCACCTGCGCCCAGCTTTCAGCCAGCGAATCGAGGATGGCCGCGCCTTGCTCCGGTGTGGAGGGCAAAGGATCGCCAATCACGCCGCTTGGGCCGAAATCATAGGAGGCCCACGCCGCCATCGGTTTGTTGGTCGAAAGCGTCGGGCAGGGGAATGCCGGCGGATAATTAGCCACTGCTTTATCCATCTGCACGGTATCGGGCGCCAGCGCCAGCATCAGCGCGGTCTCGGCATGTCCCGCGTGCATCGCCATCTGCCGCTCTTTGTCGTCCATAAAGCTTTCCGCGCAGTTCGGCACTTTAAAGGTGTCTTGCATGATGATGATCATGTCGCCGTGGCGCAGACGCAGTTCGCGCGCTGCCATCTGTAACGGCTGCGGCTGGCCGCCGTGGCCGTTAACCATCAGGAACTTGCGGAAACCGGCGCGATAGAGTGATTCGCCAATCTCCAGAATGATGTGCAGCAGGGTTTCGCCGGTCAGCGTTAGCGTGCCGGGAAAATGCAGATGCTCATCCGATTTGCCATAGGTGATCGGCGGAATGGCGTAAGCCGGGATTTCCGCCGGTAAGCGCGCCAGCGCATGGCCGACCACGCCGGAGGCGATCACGCTATCCACCGCGCACGGCAAATGCGGGCCGTGCTGCTCAATCGCGCCGGTCGGCAACACGATCACGGTGTTGGCTTTATTTTCCAGCGTGGCGATGTCGGTCCAGCTCAGGTACGGCAAAAAGCGGTTTGCCGGAATATAACCATGAAACATTTGAACTCCTCGTGTTATTGCGGCAACCACGCCGTGGCTTCAACTTCAATTAAGACGTCCGGACTCGGCAGCATCTCGCTCACCTGCACCACAGTAGAAACCGGCGGCGCATCGGGAAAAAATTGCTTACGTACCCGGCTGTAGTGGGGAAAATGGTCGAGATTGCGGAAGTACTGCACCAGTTTGAAGACATCGCTCATCTGGCCACCGGCGCTTTCGATGGTGGCGCGGATGCTCTCCAGCACGTACCAACTCTGCGCCAGAATCGGCCCCTCTTTAATGTCGGTGGAGAACTCGCCGGTGCGGCCAAGCAGCTGTTGCGCCGCTGCGGGAATGTCGTCGTAGCCGCGCACAATGGTGGCGGTTTGTGGGTTCACCGGAATAATGCCGGAGAGAAAGATGAAGTCACCCGCGCGTCGCCACGCGGCATATTTCGCCAGCGGTTTTCCCGCTCCTGCATCAAGCGCCATCTGTTGTTTCTCCATAACGCACCCCCCTTTTCAGCCGATAGCGCTGACGTTGACGCAATGGCCAGCTCGCCACATCGGCATGCGGAAAAATCACCAAATCATTGGCCAGCAGCGCGCGGCGTTGGCAGATCAGCGCGGAGGCCTGATCAAACGCCGCGCCCAGTTGCAGGCTCAGCAAACCGCTAAACAGCGTATCGAGCGGATCGTAACTGCCAAACGGACAGAACGCGTCCTGCACGTTGTCCGCGCCGAGCAGCAGCGGAATGCCCAGCGCCTGCGCCTCTTTCACCAGCGTTAAACCGCGCAGACGCGGCGTGCGGCCGGGCACCGCGTCCTGCAACAGCAGGTTGGTGAGCGGCAGCGCAATCAACATCACATTGTGTTGCGCCAGTAAGGCAAGAATCTGTTGCGCATCGTCCTGCTGCGCCAGCGCGCAGCTGTGGCTGCAGGTGATGGCGCCGCTAAATGGATGCTGCTGCAAATAGTGCGCCAGCCAGCGCAATCCCTGCGCCTCAACGTTAAGTTCTTCATCAATATGCAGATCAATATCCAGCTGCCACAATTCGGCGGCTTCCATCAGATGCTGAAACGCCTGCGCATCCCAGTTGCTGCTGTGAATAAAGCCGCCCAACAGCGCGCCGGGACCGCTGGTCGCGACCTGCGCGGCAATATGCTGCGCATCGCTGGCGTCGGCAAAGAAGGTGAGTGGCGCGAGGGCCACGCGCTCAATGCTGCACAGCGGATGGTGCAGATCGCCAATCACTTGCCACGCTAATGGTGCATCAACGGAGAACCAGTCGATGTGGGTGCGCAGCAAACCGACACCAGCTTCTACCGCCCAGCGCAGCGCCTGCGTAGCGCGCTGCTGCAGATCTGCTGTGTTCCAGTGCGCGCGGTCCTGATGCATGGCAGCGATCGCGGCCAGCAAACCGGGCTGTTGCGCCGGGCTGCGTTGAATAGTGAAGGTTTTATCCAGATGCGCGTGCGGTTCGATAAACGCGGGCAGCACCAGCGCGCCGTGAAGCGGCAGATAATCAGCGGGTGCTGCTGCATGGTCGGGTTCGAATTGCAGGCCCGCGGCGTGGAAATGTAAGGTCGCCAGCTGCGGTTGATTGTTGGCTTCAGGCCAGTTTTCTGGCAGCAGCCAGCGGGGTAAACGTGCGCCGGTCGCACCCGGATAGCCGCTCATAGATCCAGTACCAATAAAGGTGAACGCGCACGTGAACAGCACAGCACGATGCAATCGTTGGCCGCACGCTCTTGCTGGCTCAGCACATCATCACGGTGATCCGGCTCGCCCGCCAACACGCCGGTGATGCAGGCGCCGCACATGCCTTGTTCGCAGGAGAGTTCAATCTCAATCCCTGCTTCTTCAAGTACTTCAGCGATGGTTTGTTGCTCGCCCACGGCAAAGCGTGCGCCGGAGGAGGCGAGCTGCACTTCGAAGGCAGCGCCAGCCATCAGCGGAGATGTGGATTGGAAGCGCTCGCTGTGCAGCTGTGCTTCGTCCCAGCCATGTTGCAACGCCAGCTGCTGCAGATGATGCATAAAACCCGCCGGGCCGCAGAACACCAGCGCAGCGTTGTCTGGCTGGGTGAGATCTTCGGGAACGCGCTGGCGCAGGCTGTCGCCTTCGCTGCTGTAGTGGATGACCACGCACGCGCCGAGATTGCGCAGACGTTGGCTGAAAGCCAGTTGGTCGGCGTGTTTCAGGTAAAGGTGCAGGGTGAAATTCGCCTGACGCGCCGCCAGTGCTTCGGCCATCACCAACAGCGGCGTCAGGCCGATGCCGGCGGCAAACAGTAGCGTGCGCGGCGCGTGCGGCAGCGGAAAGTGGTTACGTGGCGCGGATATCTCTAGCTTATCGCCGGTGGTTAACTGCTGATGCAGCCAGCGCGATCCGCCGGTTGAACACTCATCCAGACGTACGCAGATTTCATAATACTCGGCTGGCGCAGAGCAGAGTGAATACTGGCGTTTACCGCCGTCAGGAATAATGACATCGATGTGCGCGCCGGACGTGAAATCAGGCAGCGGCTGCCCGCTGCGATTCGCCAGCGTCAGTAACACATTGCCTGCACCGTTGAACTGCTTTGCGATGACGGTGACGGCGAGAGTGGTGGATTTCATCATCTATCTGCCTGAGCAGGGATGTCGTCGGCTGGAAGGCCGCGCAAACCCTTGTTTTAATCATGGCAGCGATTATTATTTTGCCCATGTGTAAGCGTCCATCTGTTTAATTCGCATGATGCGTTGCAAAAAAGAGAGCACCTCTTATGTTCGCCTTCTCCCGATTTCTGCTCTATTTCACTGAGGTGGCCCGCCAGGGTTCGCTGCGCAAGGCTTCTGAGGTGCTGCACGTCTCGGCATCCTCAATTGATCGGCAGATCCTGCGCGTGGAGGAACAGCTGGATATGCCGCTATTTGAGCGCCATCCATCAGGATTACGTATGACCGCAGCGGGTGAGATCCTGCTGAATGCGGCGAAAAACTGGCAGCGGGATTTTGGCCGCGTCTGCACGCAGCTGGATGATTTGCGCGGATTACGTCACGGCCATGTACATATCGCCACCATTGATGCGATTAATCGCGGCTTTTTTTCATCGATTTTGCAGCGCATTCGCAGCGACTATCCCGGCATCTCCTTCACGCTGACCACCATGAGCAACATCCACATCGCCAATGCACTGACCTCGGGCGATGCGGATTTCGGCATCATGCTTAATCCGCAAAGTTCGCGCGAGTTGCTGGTGAAGTCGTTTGCCGATTTACGTTTGGGAATTGTGGTGAGCAGTCAACATCCGCTGGCCAATCTGGAGTCGATCCGTTTCAGCCACTGCGAATCCTGGCCATTTATCGTGCCCGCCGCGCCGCTGATGCTGGCCGATCCGCTGGAGGCGCTGATCAACAGCTCGGGCATCAAGATCAACGAAGTGGCGCGCACCAATAACATTCATATGCTGCGTTCACTGGTGCGTGATGATGTGGGGATAAGCCTGATGTGCTGGCTGGATATCGTTGATGAGTATCGGCGCGGTGAACTGAAGTTTATCCCGCTGATCGATACGGTGCTGAAGCCATTTACCTTGTCGCTGTGTGTTGCGCCGCAGCGCCAGCTTTCGATTGCCGCTTCGATGATGCTGCGCGAGCTGGAGTCGTTTTTTGCACTGATGCAGAGTGAGGAGTTGCTGGCGTAATGCTCGTTAGTTAAGGCATGAAAACCCCTCATTATCGAATGCACACATTGTAGCGGCGCAATTCATTGCGCGATAAATCGCGCCGCTACAGAAGGTGCGGTTATATGATACGGCGCTTAACTGATCGGCATTACGCCATGAATGGCGACCTTACGATAATGTTAATCGCCCCAACGGCTGCGCAAATAATTCACCGCATCCTGGGTTTGTGGCTGATTAAGGTAATTTTCGCGGAACAAAATGGTGCCGTTAATTTGCGGTAGCGACTCGTTGAGATCGAGTTGCTTTTTCAACTCCGGCACGCCGCCATTCACCGTCCAGTCAGGTTCGCTTTTCGACGCTTCGCCGATTTTGTACAGCGCTACACCGATATAGAGTCGCGTATGCGTTGGCTTCACCACGTCCGCCCACCAGTGGGCTAACACGTCGTAACGGGCGGCCTGGCGCGCAAACGGCCAGTAAAGCTGCGGCGCGATGTAATCCAGCAGTCCCATTTGCACCCAGCGACGCGTATCGGCGTAGGCTTCGTCGTAGGCGGCCGCGCCGCGTGTGTCGGAGCCCGCAGCATCATGCGACAGATTGCGCCACACGCCTGCCGGGCTGACGCCAAATTCTACGTTCGGGTTGAGTTGCTTGATGGTGCGCGACACCTGCTCAATTAATAGCAGCGTGTTGTTGCGCCGCCAGTCAGCTTTCGATGCAAAACCCTGACCATACTGGCGGAACGTGGCGCTGTCGTTGAGGGTTGAACCGGGCGTTTCGGTATAGAAATAGTCATCGAACTGCACGCCGTCGATCGGATAGTGCGACACCACTTCCGCAACGATGCTGGTGATCCAGTCGCGTGCGGCGGGAATGCCGGGATCGAGCACGAAGCGGTCGCTGGCGGTGCGGATCCAGTCGCGATGCAGCACAAATACGCTGGCCGGTTGCAGCGCAAGCGTATTATTCAGCGCGTTAACCGTGGAAGGTTTGACGTTGGTCGAGACGCGATATGGGTTGAACCACGCGTGCACCTTCATGCCGCGTTTGTGCGCCTCATCCAGCATAAATTTCAGCGGATCGTAGCCGGGATCTTCACCAATCCTGCCGGTGAGCATATCTGACCACGGCAAGATGCTGGAGCGCCACAGCGCGGTGCCATCCGGCTTTACCTGGAAAAATATCGTATTGATGCCGAGGCTTTTCAGTTTATCTAGCTTATCGGTCAACGCCTGTTGCTGCTGGTGGATGCGGTTGGGCGGGCTGGCATTCACGGAATTGATTGGCGGCCAGTCGAGGCGTGAAACGGTGGTGAGCCACACGCCGCGTACCGGTTCTTTGCTCAGCGCTGGTTTAGTCGGCATTGGCGGTTTGGTGACCGTCGGCAACGGCGTGACCAGCGATTTCGGTGGCGGCGAGGAGCAACTGGCCAGTGAGAGGGCGACAGCAATGGCGACCAGCGCAGCGGATTTTTTATAGGTGTTAACCCAGGGAAAACGATGTGAACAGGCTATGATAAACTCCCTTTTTTGCAACTTTCTGTTCGAAGAGCCTCATTCTCTTATCATGCGAACTAAAGTCAATAATGGTGTTATGGTTTGCACGATGAATCGCGCCGCTACTGATAAGTACGGGATTTTGTAGCGTCGCAATGAATTGCACGCAGTAAATTTATTTGAGGAACCCAAAACCTATGCAATACGAAGACCTTTATCGCCGTATCGGCCAGATCATCTTTAGCTGTGGCCCGCAAGGTGCGCGGGAATTGATCGTTCAGGCTGAACTGTTTGCGGACGATGATGGCGGGCAGTTTCAGTTCGATTACATCGATGAAAACGGTGAACCGGATTGGTTTGAACCCGATGCGCGTGCGATAGGCGATCTCTCGGAGGCGCTGAAAGATTTTCAGCAGTACTTCGTGGATAACAATATGACCAACGGTCTGCCGGTGTGGCGTAAATGCGCGATAAACCTCAACGTGCAGGAAGAAGCCATCAGCATCGACGTGCAGTACGACTAAGTTCCGCGGCATCCTTGCCTGGAAGTCATGCGTTACGAACGTAACGCCACCATCTCCTCGTTTTTCCGCGCCACGCGTTTGCGATGCACAATACGGCTGGCGGCGACGACACCCAGCGTCAACAGGCCGGTGGCGATAATCTCTGGACGGTGTTGTTGGTTGAAAAGCATGGCAACCAACACGCCAACGATGAACACCATCGTCGCCCACGTCAGGCCAGGGAACAGCCACATGCGATAGCTGAGGATTTCACCGCGCGCTTCGCGCTTTTTACGCAGCACCAGATGAGACGCGGCGATCACCAGATACACCAGCAACGCGATGGCGCCGGAACTGGCGAGCAGGAACTCAAATACTGCGCTCGGCGCCAGATAGTTAGCGATCACCGCGAGGAAGGCCGCCGCCGTGGAGAGCAACACCGCTACCCACGGCGTGCCGCTGCGTGTAGTGCGCGACGCGACGGCAGGCGCATCTTCACGACGTGAAAGCGAATAGATCATGCGCGATGCAGTATACAGCGCAGAATTGAGACAGCTACACACCGCAATCAACACCACCACATCAACGATCTGCTTAGCGTAAGGCACGTTCATCATCTGCATCGCTGTCTGGTAAGAACCGGCTTTCATCAGCGACGGCGTATTCCACGGCACCAGCGCTACCACGATGAAGATCGACAGCAGATAGAACAGCGCGATGCGCCAGATCACTGAGTTGGTGGCCTGGGTGATTTGTTTCTTCGGCTCGCGCGATTCGGCGGCGGCAATGGTGACAATCTCGGTGCCCATAAATGAGAACATAGTGGTCAGAATGGCCGCCAGCACCGCGCCGATGCCATTCGGCATAAAGCCTTGTGTGTCATACAGATGTGAAATTCCCTGCGTGCTGCTGCCCGGCATCAAACCAAACACCGCTAAGCTACCCGCGCAGAGAAATGCCACAATCGCCACCACTTTCAGCAGGGCGAACCAGAATTCAAACTCGCCATAGTTTTTGACGCTGAATAAGTTGCTGATGGTCAGGAACGTGGTGATCGCCAGCGTATACTCCCACACCGGAACTTGTGGAAACCACGAATGCAGGATGGTGCCAGCGGCGTTGGCTTCCAGCGGGATCACTAACACCCAGAACCACCAGTACAGCCAGCCGATGGTGAAACCGGCCCAGCGGCCCAGCGATTTGTCGGCGTAGGTGGAGAAAGAGCCGGAATCCGGTGACGCCACCGCCATTTCGGCCAGCATGCGCATAATCAGCACCACCAACGCGCCCGCGGCGATGTAGGCCAGCAGTACCGCCGGGCCAGCTTCGGCGATCGCATGGCCAGAGCCAACAAACAATCCGGCACCAATTACGCCGCCAATCGATAACATCCGCACATGACGCGGCTTCAGGCCTTGCGCCAGTACATCGGCATTCTGTGAACTCATCAATGTTTCTCCAAAGCGTCTCTCGGGCCGCGCCACGCGCAGCCGGGTTACAACAGGTGAGAAGCCCAGCCCGCCGCGCGAGCTGGGTAGATTGTTACGAATCGGCGTGTTGACTCAGCACGCTGCTGAGGATCTCCAGCGCCTGGCGGAACTGCGCATCAGGAATGGTGAGCGGATAGAGGAAGCGGATGACATTGCCCTGCGGGCCACAAGTAAGCAGCAGCAGCCCGCGCGCCATCGCGTGTTGCTGGATGGTTTGCGCGGTTTGCGCGCTGGCGAACTCCACCGCAATCATCGAGCCAAGGCCGCGAATGTCGGTGATGGAGGAATACTGGCTGCGTGCGCTGTGCAGGAAGTCGGTTAACTGCGCACCGAGTTGTTGCGCACGTTCGCACAGCTTCTCGTCGGCGATCACGTCCAGCACCGCATGCGCCGCGGCAATCGCCAGCGGATTGCCAGCGTAGGTGCCACCCAAGCCGCCTGGACCCGGCGCATCCATAATCTCGGCCCGGCCGCTGACCGCCGATAACGGCATGCCGCCCGCGAGGCTTTTTGCCATGGTGATGAGATCCGGTTTCACCGCATAGTGATCCATTGCGAACAGCTTGCCAGTACGGGCAAAGCCGGTTTGTACTTCATCGGCAATTAGCAGAATGCCGTGCTCATCGGCCAGCGACCGCAGTCGGTTGAAGAATTCAGGCGGCGCGACGTGGAAGCCGCCTTCGCCCTGAATTGGCTCCAGCACGATGGCCGCAACATCCTGTGGCGCGATGTCCTGCGTGAAAATATCCTGCAAGCTGGCCAGCGCATCATCAACGCTGATGCCGGTAACGCTGTTGGGATAGCGCGCGTGCCACACCGACGCGGGCATCGGACCGAAGTCGCGTTTGTAAGGGGCCACTTTGCCAGTCATTGCCATTGTCATGAAAGTACGACCGTGGAAGGCGTTGCCGAAGGTGATGATGCCGTGACGACGCGTCGCCGCACGCGCCACTTTTACCGCGTTTTCTACCGCTTCAGCGCCGGTGGAGAAGAACGCGGTTTTGGCTTTACCGGCAATCGGCACCACGCGATTGAGGCGTTCCGCCAGCGCCACATAGCTCTCATACGGCGTTACCTGGAATGCGGTATGGGTAAATTTCTCTAACTGATCGGCAATCGCCTGCACGATGCGCGGATGGCGATGCCCGGTGTTCAGTACCGCGATGCCGCCAGCGAAGTCGATCCAGCTGTTGCCTTCACCATCGCGCAGCGTGGCGTTCTCCGCGTGCTCTACATACCACTGACAAAGATTGCCGGTGCCGCGTGGCAGGGCATCATCTTTACGTTGCTGCAACTGGCTGTTTTTACCTTCCATAACCTTTCCTTAGCGATAAGCGTCTTTACAAATCACGACAAACACGCTTATTTATGCCTGCGCTGAGTTATCTTGCCAGAGCCACTTTCAGTGAAAAGAGGGGAGCCAATTGCGAAGTTTGTACGCCGATCATGTATTAGAGCGCATGCAGTTTATGCCGGAAGGGACGTTGCAGCAGCGTTTGCTGAGCTGTATGCAAGCCGCTATCGCAGAAGGCATTTTTCCGCGCGCCACGCGCTTGCCCGCCACGCGCGATTTGGCGCGCGAGCTGTCGGTGTCGCGCAACACGGTGTTGAACGTGTATGAGAATTTGATGGCACAAGGCTACGTCACGGCGCGTACCGGCAGCGGAACATGGATTGCAGAAAATTTGCCGGAGGGATCGCTGAACACGCCGCGCAACGTGGCGCCGATCGAAACGTTAAGCGCGAAACCGGCGGCGATTTCCAAACGCGGCGCTTCGCTGCTCGGCCATGCCAATGCGTCGCCGTATCAGTGGGGCGCTTTTGTGCCTGGCGCGCCGGATGTCACGCAGTTCCCGCATAAACTCTTCAGCCAGATTCAGGCGCGTTTGAACCGTGAACCGGATATCGAACGGCTGATTTACAGCAGCAACGGCGGCTGTGCCCAGCTGCGTGCCGCGCTGGCGGAGTACCTCAGCGTGGCGCGTTCAGTATGCGCTGATGCCGACCAAATCATTATTACCGAAGGGATTCACCAGGCGGTGGATTTGGTTTCGCGCGTGTTGTGCGATCCCGGCGATCAGGTGTGGATCGAAGAGCCTGGTTATTGGGGGACTCGCAATCTGCTGCGCATTAACGGACTGAAAATCAACGCCATTGCAGTGGATGAGCAGGGATTGATCCCCGATTTGCCGCCGCGGAGTCGCGCACCGAAGATGATTTTCGTGACACCGTCACATCAATATCCGCTGGGCGTGCATCTCAGCCTGGAGCGACGCAAGCAGCTGCTCGATCTGGCGCGCAAACACAAAACATGGCTGGTGGAAGATGATTACGACAGCGAGTTTCGCTTCTCCGGCCAGCCATTCCCGTCGTTGCAAGGCTTTGAGCCGGATGCGCCGGTGATTTATATGGGTACTTTTAGCAAGACGCTCTATCCGGCGCTGCGTCTCGGTTATCTGGTGGTGCCAAAAGCGCTGGCGCAGCCGTTGCGTGTGGCGGCGGCGGAACTCTATCGCGGCGGGCATTTGCTGGTGCAGCGCGCGCTGGCAGAGTTCATCCAAAAAGGGCATTACATGTCGCACATTCGCCGCATGCGCAAGCTCTACAGCCAGCGGCGGCGCTTTATGGTGAGTCTGATTGAGCGTTATTTGGGTGCCGATTTTCTGCCGGTAGTGAATCATGAGGCGGGATTGCACCTGGTAATGAATCTGCCAACCGGCTGCGACGATGTGGCGGTCGTCGCGCTGGCGCTAAGGCGCGGCGTTAAGGTGCGGCCGTTGTCGCAATATTATATGCATCCGCAGGAGCGGCGCGGCCTGCTGTTGGGTTTTGCCTGCGTCGATGAGCGGCAGTGTCAGGATGCGTTTGGTATTCTCAAAGGTTGTCTGGTCGAGGCAAAAATCATTTAAACAGTGAATAATCCGTAGCGGCGCAATTTGTTGCGCAATGTATATGGCAAAACACGCGCAATAAATGGCGCCGCTACGAAGGGTGCTCTATCGCTGGCCGATGGTGTTTAGCCGCTGCACAATTTCTGGCGTAAGTTTCACTTCGCTACTCGCCAGGTTCTGCTTCAGGTGCTCCGGCGATGACGTGCCCGGAATCAGCAGAATATTAGGCGAACGCTGCAGCAGCCACGCCAGCGCCACCTGCAGCGGCGTAGCATTGAGCTCAATCGCTACCTCGCTCAGCTGATCCGACTGCAGCGGTGAAAATCCGCCGAGTGGGAAAAATGGCACATAAGGAATGCCTTGCGCTGCCAGCTGGTCGAGCAGCGCCTCATCCTGTCGATTAGCCAGATTATAGAGGTTTTGCACGCAGGCGATCGGCGTCATCGCCTGGGCATCGGCCACCTGTTTAGCAGTCACGTTGCTCAGACCAATGTGTCGAACCAGTCCGCGCTCTTTTAGCTTGATCATCGCTTCAACCTGCGGCTCCAGCGAACCCTCTTTCGGTCCGTGCACGTCCAGCATCGAACGCAGATTGACCACTTCCATCACATCAAGCCTAAGGTTGCGCAGGTTATCTTCCACCGCTTGCGTTAGCGCTTCTGGCGTGAATGCCGGTAACCAGCCGCCTTTATCGTTGCGGCGCGCGCCTACTTTGGTGACGATAACCAGATCGTCGGCGTAAGGGTGTAACGCTTTTTTGATCAGCTGATTGGTGATATGCGGACCGTAGAAGTCGCTGGTATCAATGTGATTCACGCCTGCTGCGACCGCATCGCGCAGCACCTGTAAAGCACGCGCTTCATCTTTCGGCGGACCAAACACGCCGGGACCGGCTAACTGCATGGCACCGTAACCGAGTCGTGCAACCTGGCGGTCGCCAAGGGTGTAAGTCAATGCTGGATGAGACATGGAAAGCTCCTTCGTCAGTGTGTGGTTAGATTGTAATCGCCAAAACGCTGTGCAACTATCCGTACAAATTGGGACACAGTGTACGAGGTAGCGAACAATGGCATTGGATATCGCCTTGCTGCACGCGGTGGTGGCGGTGGCCAAAGCGGGCGGTTTTCGTGAGGCGGCGCGCATGACCGGCAGTAATCCGTCGCGCTTGAGTGATGCGGTGCGGCGTGCCGAAGAGCAACTTGGCGTGCGGTTGTTTAATCGCACCACGCGCACCGTGGCGTTAACAGAAGCCGGCAGGGTGCTGATGTCGCGCCTGCTTCCGGCGATGAACGAAGTGGATGCCGCGCTGGATGCGTTGAACACGTTCCGCGATACGCCGGGCGGCACCTTGCGCTTAAACGTGCCGGTGAGTGCCGCGCGCATCGTGTTACCGGCGATTGTACCGGGATTTCTCAAGCGCTATCCCGATATCCAGCTGGAAGTGGTGGCGGAAAGTAATGTTCAGGATGTGTTCCGCGATAGCTGTGATGCCGGTATTCGTTACGACGATCATCTGGAGCAGGACATGGTGGCGCTGCCGATCGGTCCGCGCACCCAGCGCTTTGCCCTGGCGGCATCTCCCGCGTATCTGGCGCAATTCGGTAAACCACAGCATCCGCGCGACTTAGTGCAGCATCGCTGTTTACACGGACGCTATGCGACTGGCGTGATTGCTGAATGGGAATTTACCTGCGGCGAGGAAACCGTGCGCTTGCAGCCGAAAGGTCCGCTGATTTGCAGTATCGGCGCGGCGATGGACTTGACGGTAGAAGCGGCAATCGCTGGCTGCGGCGTGGTCTACTTATTTGAGGATTGGATTAGACCGGCGCTGAGTGATGGCAGCCTGCAGCCGATTCTGCCGGATTGGTGGCAAAGCTTCTCTGGCCTTTGGCTCTATTACAACGATCGCCGGTTGATTCCGGCGCCGCTACAGGCGTTTCTGGATTATGTGCGCGAACTGAATTCAGGTGCAGAAGCGAAAAAAAGCCGATAACCGTTGCCAGTTATCGGCTTATTCGCATCACAGGTAATTATGCGTTTAGCAGCTGATTCGCGGTTTTCTCAACCAGCGCCAGCAGGAGTTTAACATCTTCCAGCGTCACGGTTGGGTTCAGCAAGGTCAGCTTCAGGCAGGTTACGCCCTGATTCTCGGTCACACCTACGTTGGCGCGACCTGAATCCAGCAGCGCATCGCCAATACGCTGGTTGAACAGCGCAATCTGAGCAGTATCGGTCAGTTGCTCTGGACGATAGCGGAACAGTACGCTCGCCAGCTGAGGCTGCATCACCAGCTCGAGGCGTGGTTCAGAGGTAACAAATTTCGCCACTTCCTGCGCCAGCGTCACACCGTGATCGATGATCGCCGCATACTGTTTCTGACCCAGCGCTTCCAGGCCCATCCACAGTTTCAGCGCATCGAAACGACGCGTGGTCTGCAGTGATTTGGATACCAGATTCGGTACGCCGGCCTCTTCGTCAAACTCAGAGTTCAGGTAAGCCGCCTGATAACGCATCAGCTCGTAATGACGCTCATCTTTCAGCAGGAACGCACCGCAGCTGATGGTCTGGAAATACTGTTTATGGAAGTCCAAAGTGACGGAATCCACCCGCTCCAGGCCATCGAGGTAGTCGCGATACTTCTCGGACAGCAGCAGCGCGCCGCCCCATGCTGCATCAACGTGTACCCAAATGTTGCGCTCGGCAGCAATGCCGGCAATTTCACGCAGCGGATCGATAGCACCGGCATCGGTGGTACCGGCGGTCGCCACGATCGCCAGGATCTGTTCGCCGTTAGCGTCGGCCTGCGCCAGTTTGGCTTTCAGGTCTGACACATCCATACGGGCGAACTCATCAGACTTCACCTGCACCACAGATTGGTAGCCATGGCCAAGCAGCGCCATGTTCTTCTGTACGGAGAAGTGCGCGTTTTCAGAACACAGCACTTTGATCTTACGCAGATCACCAGTGATCCCGTGCTGCTGCACCGAGTGACCCTGACGCTGATAGAAGGCGTCGCGTGCCAGCATCAGACCCATCAGGTTGCTCTGGGTGCCGCCGCTGGTGAACACACCGGCGTCGCCAGCCGGGTAACCCACTTGCGCACGCAGCCATTCGATCAGTTTGATCTCAATGATGGTGGCAGAAGGGCTCTGATCCCACGAATCCATACTCTGATTGGTCGCGTTAATCAGCACTTCTGCCGCCTGGCTTACCACCAGACTCGGGCAGTGCAGATGCGCTACACATTGTGGGTGATGCACTGAAAGACTGTCTTTCAGGAAATATTCAATCGCGCGTTCAATCGCGGCCTGGTTACCCAGGCCGTTTGGATTGAAGTCGAGCGTGATACGCTCCCGCAGTTCGGCAACGCTTTTGCCTTGATACATCTCAGGCTGTTGCAGCCACTGCACAACCGCGGCGCTGCTCTGGGCAATCGCCTGCTGGTACGCCTCAATGCTCTGTGCAGAGGCGGCCAGAATCGGGTTTACTTCAGACATTTACTCTTCCAATCAAACAGGTTTGACGCCAGCGCCAATCAGCGCCTGCTCAAATTTATCCAGGAAAATCGCTAGCTCATCGTTGGTGATCAGCAGTGAAGGCAGCAGACGCAGAACTGCGCCATGGCGGCCACCGCGCTCCAGAATCAGACCTGCTTCGAAGCACTTCTTCTGCAGCAGCGCAGAGAGCTCGCCGTCAGCCGGGAAGCTGCCCATGTGATCGGCCGCTTCGTTCGGTTTAACGATCTCAATGCCGATCATCATGCCGAGACCACGAACGTGACCAATTACCGGGAAGCGTTTCTGCATTGCGGCCAGCTGCTGTTTCAGCCATTCACCCTGCGCGGCCACTTTGCCTGCAATATCCTGCTCTTTGAGGATTTTCAGCGTGGTCAGGCCGGTAGCCATCGCCAGCTGGTTGCCACGGAAGGTGCCGGTGTGATGACCCGGTGACCAAACGTCGAACTGCTTTTTGATGCCCAGCACAGCCAGTGGCAGACCGCCGCCAACAGCTTTAGACATCACGATGATGTCTGGCTCGATGCCGGCGTGTTCGAAGGCGAAGAATTTGCCGGTACGGGCAAAGCCAGCCTGAACTTCGTCGAGGATCAACAGAATGCCGTGTTCCTGCGTCACTTTACGGATGCGCTGCAGCCACTCAGCGGGAGCTGGGTTCACGCCGCCTTCGCCCTGAACGGCTTCGAGGATTACTGCTGCAGGCTTACGCACGCCGCTTTCCACGTCGTTGATCAGGTTGTCGAAATAATAGGTCAGCGCTTTCACGCCAGCTTCACCACCGATACCTAGCGGGCAACGATACTGATGCGGATAAGGCATGAACTGCACTTCTGGCATCATGCCATCAACCGCTTCTTTCGGTGCCAGGTTACCGGTGACGGACAGCGCGCCGTGCGTCATACCGTGATAACCGCCAGAGAAGCTGATCACGCCGCTACGGCCAGTGGCTTTCTTCGCCAGTTTAAGCGCGGCTTCAACCGCATCGGCACCAGAAGGACCGGTGAACTGCAGGCAATAATCTTTACCCTGGCCTGGCAGCAGCGAGAGCAGAGACTCAGAGAACTGATCTTTCAGTGGAGTAGTCAGATCAAGAGTATGTAACGGCAAGCCGCTGGTAATGACATTTTGAATGCTCTGGAGAACATCAGGATGGTTGTGACCCAGTGCCAGCGTCCCTGCGCCAGCCAGACAGTCAAGATATTGTTTATTCTCAACATCTGTGATCCACACGCCATGGGCTTTAGCGATAGCTAAAGGCAGTTTGCGCGGGTAACTCCTGACGTTAGATTCAAACTCAGCCTGACGGGCTAAGAATGCGTCGTTATTTCCGTTGAATGCATTGGCACCAAAACTATCAATACGGACTTTATCCGTCATCATATCTCTCCTTCAACCGGGGCACGTAAGGCTCGCCAATTGACTAATTGAACAAAAAAGTAACAGCTGTGAAAAAACGCGGCCAATATAGAGCCTTTTGACCTACATCACAATGATTAATTTTGTTTAGATTTGTTTACTCTTTCCATATATGAATCAGGGCGTTGGCCAGAAATTGGCCACTTAATTTCGCACCGCAGTTGGGGTGGTTAAAAAATAATCGAATGAATAAAGAGACTTATAGCCGCTAAGGCGATCCACGGACCAAAGGCGATGACGTGATTGAGCTCGCGCTGCCCGCTAACTCTGGAAATCAAAACATATAAAATAGCGCCGCCCGAAGCCAATAAAAGCACCCAGGGTAAAAGCGACCAGCCCAACCAGGCGCCGATTGCCGCCAGCAGTTTTGCATCGCCCATCCCTAACGCCTCAATGCCTCTAATCCATTGATATAAAATCGATAGCGCCCACAACACGCAATATCCCGCTATGGATCCCCATACCGCTTCTTGTAATGAGCCGGGTAGCCATCCCATCGCTTTAAACAGCAGCGCAATCCACAGCAAGGGCAGCGTAATCACATCCGGTAAAAGCAGATGTTCGAGGTCAATAAAGGCTAATACCGTTAACGCCCAGAACAATATGAGCGCGCCCAGCAATTGCATATTGACTGGCATCAGCCAGATAAGCAGCAGCGTCAGAAGCGCGGTAATTATCTCCACCTGTGGATAACGCCCGCTGATTTTACAATGGCAATAACGGCATTTACCGCGTAACAGTAACCAACTTATGAGCGGAATGTTGTCGCGCCAGCGCAGCGCGGTGGTGCATTGGTGGCAGTGAGAGGGCGGACAACACACATTTAGCGGAGTGTTCGGGTGCACTATTTGCAATGGCAACCGCGAGATCACCACGTTAAGAAAGCTGCCTACGGCCAATCCTAATAGGCCACTAATTAAGCCATATACGTATTCCATTACTCATACCTCGCGCCATCCAGGCTTGTCGTTGCCAGGACTTTACGCCGAAGCGAGGATAGGTGCGAGAGGTAAAAGGGCGTTACAGCGGCATACATCGGGATTGCAGAGCGGGCTCCAGAAATGGAGAGGAGAAGATTAAGCTTGCTGCTTAAACAGCTGGATCGCTTCCTGCACATTGCTGGTATTCAATGACATTACGCGGGCGTTATTAAGGAACACATCGTAGTGGCCGGCGTTATAGCGGAACACATATAGATCGCCGCGATAGCGCAATCCTTTGGTTTTCACCCCAATATGGTGGCGGCGCAGCGCTGCCTGAGAAAGTCTGTCAGTAGCCGTACTCATCGCATTATCCTCCAGACGTTATAAAACATATCCTGACTTAGTATAGGGTCAAAACCTTAATTTAACCTTAAGAAGCGTGCTGGTTCATGATGATAAACCGGCAAATTTGTCCCTTCCTCTACCAATCCTCAACGTGTCAGAAAAAGCCGACTTAGTACCCTTCTCATTTAATGTTGCGTTAAGTTAACCCGCGTATTTTGGAATAAATGGCCGTTAAATAGTGCTTAATTCCAAGGTAACATAATGAATTTTCTACCATTCTCACGGCCCTCGTTGGGTGAAGAAGAGTTAGCCGCCGTTAAATCGGTGTTTGAGTCGGGTTGGATCACCACCGGCCCGAAAAATGCCGAACTGGAAGAGGCTTTTTGCCAGCTCACTGGCAATCAGCATGCGATTGCTGTCAGCTCCGCCACGGCGGGGATGCACGTCACGCTGCTGGCGCTGGGCATCCAGCCCGGCGATGAGGTGATCACGCCTTCGCTGACCTGGGTTTCCACCATCAACATCATCACGCTACTGGGTGCGACGCCGGTGATGATCGATATCGACCGCGACACCTTGATGGTAACGCCGGAGCTGATTGAAGCGGCGATCACGCCGCGTACGCGCGCCATCATTCCGGTGCATTACGCTGGCGCGCCCGCCGATATAGATGCCATTCGCGCTATTGGTGAGCGCCATGGCATTCCGGTGATTGAAGATGCGGCGCACGCCGCAGGCTGTTATTACAAAGAAAAGCACGTTGGCCAGCAGGGCACGGCGATCTTCTCCTTCCACGCCATCAAAAACATGACCTGCGCCGAAGGTGGCTTGATTGTCACCGATGATGCGGCGTTGGCCGACCGCATGCGCAGTCTGAAATTCCACGGACTCGGCGTCGATGCGTACGATCGCCACACGCACGGCCGCAAGCCGCAGGCCGAAGTGATCATGCCGGGTTTCAAATACAACCTGCCAGATATCAGCGCAGCGATTGCTTTGGTGCAGCTGAAAAAGCTGCCCGCCATCAATCAGCGCCGCGCGGCGATTGCGCAGCGCTATCTCACTGAACTGGCGAATACGCCGTTTCTGCCGCTGGCGCAGCCAGAATGGTCACATCAACACGCGTGGCATCTGTTCATTATTCGCGTTGATGAGGCGCAGTGCGGCATCAGTCGTGATGCGCTTATGGAAACCTTGAAAGCACAGGATATCGGCACCGGGCTGCATTTCCGTGCCGCGCACACCCACAAATATTATCGCGAACGCTATCCGCAACTCTCGTTGCCGCACACCGAATGGAATAGCGATCGCATCTGCTCAATCCCGTTGTTCCCTGATATGCGCGATGAAGATGTCACGCGCGTGATTAGCGCATTACGTCAGATCGCTGGAGTTTGACATGCTGGAAGAAAAAACCATTCGCAAAGTTTCCGTGGTGATCCCGGTGTACAACGAAGAGGAGAGCCTGCCGGAGCTGGTGCGTCGCATCGATGCAGCCTGCGCAGGATTAAATCTGGCGTACGAGATTCTGCTGGTCGATGACGGCAGCAGCGATCGCTCGGGCGAGATGATTGCGGATGCTGCCGATATGCCGGGCAGCCATGTGGTTGGCGTGTTGCTGAACCGTAATTACGGCCAGCACTCGGCGATCATGGCGGGCTTTAGCCACGTCAGCGGCGACCTGATCATCACGCTGGATGCCGATCTGCAAAACCCGCCGGAAGAGATCCCGAACCTGGTGAAAGCGGCTAAGCAGGGTTATGACGTGGTGGGCACCGTGCGTCAAAACCGCCAGGACAGCTGGTTTCGCCGTCGCGCCTCACGCACCATCAATCATCTGATTCAGCGCGTCACCGGCAAAGCGATGGGCGATTACGGCTGCATGCTGCGCGCTTATCGCCGCCATATCGTCGATGCGATGCTGAACTGCCACGAACGCAGCACCTTTATTCCCATCCTCGCCAACACCTTTGCGCGCCGCACCATTGAGCTGCCGGTGGCGCACGCCGAGCGCGAATTTGGCGATTCGAAGTACAGCTTTATGCGGCTGATTAACCTGATGTATGACCTGGTCACTTGCCTGACCACCACGCCGCTGCGCTTGCTGAGCATCGTCGGCAGTTTGATTGCGCTGGCCGGTTTTGCCTTCTCGCTGATTCTGATTGTGCTGCGTCTGTTCCTCGGCGCGGCATGGGCCGGTGATGGCGTGTTCCTGCTGTTCGCGGTGCTGTTTATTTTTATCGGCGCGCAGTTCATCGGTATGGGATTACTCGGCGAATACATCGGCCGCATTTACAACGACGTACGCGCCCGTCCGCGCTACTTCATCCAACGTGTGATTCACCCACAGCAAAACGCCTCATCTGTACAGGAAATTGAGCAATGAAAACTGTCGTCTTCGCCTACGCCGAAATGGGCTGTGCGGGTATTTCTGCACTTCTGAACGCTGGCTATGAAATCAGCGCTATTTTCACCCACTCAGACACAGGAACTGAGAGCCACTTTTTCGACTCCGTTGCGCGTTTAGCCGCTGAGCAGGGCATTCCGGTCTATGCGCCGGAGGATGTCAATCATCCGCTGTGGGTCGATCGCATTAAAACCATGGCACCGGATTACATCTTCTCTTTCTATTACCGCGCTTTGTTGAACGACTGCATTCTCAGCAGTGCGCGTATGGGTGCCTATAACCTGCACGGTTCGCTGCTGCCCAAATATCGTGGCCGCGCACCGCTGAACTGGGTGCTGGTCAATGGCGAAACCGAAACCGGCGTAACGCTGCACCGCATGGTGAAGCGCGCCGATGCCGGTGACATCGTGGCGCAACAGCGCGTGGCGATTGACGAGCAGGACAACGCGTTAACGCTGCATCGCAAGCTGGTTGCCTGTGCAACGCAGGTGCTGGAAGGCACATTACCGGCGGTGAAACGCGGCGATATCGTTACCACACCACAAAATGAGCGCGAAGCCACGGTTGTGGGGCGCCGCACGCCAGAAGATGGCCGCATTAAATGGGAACAGCCGGCGCACACGGTCAATAATCTGGTGCGCGCGGTGACCTATCCGTGGCCCGGCGCGTTCGCCTATGCCGGAACGGTGAAATTCGTGGTGTGGAAAAGTCGCGTACACAGCACTGAACATCAGGCCAAACCGGGTACCGTGCTTTCTGTTGAGCCATTCCTGATCGCCTGCGCTGAAGGCGCGCTGGAAGTGGTGACCGGTCAAAGCGATAACGGCGTGTTTATGAACGGCAGCCAGCTGGCGCAAAACCTCGGTATGGTGAAGGGCGCCTTGCTCTATTCTCAGCCAGTGGCGGCGGTGAAACGACGCACGCGCGTGCTGATTCTCGGCGTGAACGGTTTTATCGGTAACCACCTCACCGAGCGTCTGCTGCAGGATGATAACTTCGAAGTCTACGGTTTAGACATCGGTTCTGACGCCATCAGCCGTTTCCTCGATCAGCCACGCTTCCAGTTTGTCGAAGGCGACATCAGCATTCACTCAGAATGGATCGAGTATCACATTAAGAAGTGCGACGTGGTGTTGCCATTGGTGGCCATCGCCACGCCGATTGAGTACACACGCAATCCGCTGCGCGTGTTTGAGCTCGACTTTGAAGAGAACCTCAAAATCATTCGTGACTGCGTGAAGTACAAAAAGCGCATCATTTTCCCATCGACTTCCGAAGTGTACGGCATGTGTACCGATCAGCATTTCGATGAGGATCACTCTAATCTGGTGGTTGGGCCGATCAATAAACAGCGCTGGATATATTCGGTGTCTAAGCAGCTGCTGGACCGCGTGATTTGGGCTTACGGTGAGAAAGAAGGGCTGCGCTTTACGCTGTTCCGTCCATTTAACTGGATGGGGCCGCGCCTCGATAATCTGAATGCCGCGCGTATCGGCAGTTCTCGTGCTATCACGCAGCTGATCCTCAATCTGGTGGAAGGCTCACCAATTAAGCTGATTGATGGCGGTGCACAGAAGCGCTGCTTCACCGATATCCGCGACGGCATTGAAGCGCTGTTCCGTATCATCGAAAACAAACAGAACAACTGCGACGGCCAGATCGTCAACATCGGTAACCCGGATAACGAAGCCAGCATCAAAGAGTTGGCCGAGCGTCTGCTGGCGAGTTTCGAACGTCACCCGCTGCGCAGCAACTTCCCGCCGTTTGCCGGCTTCCGTGAAGTGGAGAGCAGCAGCTATTACGGCAAAGGTTATCAGGACGTGGAACACCGTAAGCCGTCGATCAAAAACGCGCGTCGTCTGCTGGACTGGACACCAACCGTAGAGATGGATACCACCATCGATAACACGCTGGACTTCTTCCTGCGCACCGTTGAGCTACAGGATAAACTATGAAGAAAGTCGGTTTGCGTGTCGATGTCGATACCTGGCGCGGCACCCAACTTGGCGTGCCGGCGTTACTGGAGCAATTCAGTTTGCATCAGCTGCAGGCCAGTTTTTTTTTCAGCGTTGGGCCGGACAATATGGGGCGCCACTTGTGGCGCCTGTTAAAACCGCGTTTCCTGTGGAAAATGCTGCGGTCGCGCGCCGCATCACTCTACGGCTGGGATATTTTGCTGGCCGGCACCGCCTGGCCGGGACGTGAGATTGGTCGCGGTCTGGAGGAGATCATCAGCGCCACCGCCGATCATCATGAAGTCGGTTTGCATGCGTGGGATCACTTTGCCTGGCAAACCTGGGCGGGTGTGTGGCCGCAAGAGAAACTGGTTGAGCAAATTGCGCGCGGTAAACAGGCGCTGGAAGCGATAATCGGTGACAATGTCACCTGTTCAGCGGTGGCGGGCTGGCGCGCTGATGGTCGCGTGGTGGCTGCCAAGCAGCAGTTTGATTTCAGCTATAACAGTGATTGTCGCGGCAGCGGCCCATTTATACCGATTCTCAGTGATGGCAGCCACGGCACGGTACAAATCCCGGTGACCTTGCCGACCTGGGATGAAGTGGTTGGGCAATCGGTGAGCGCGGAAGGTTATAACGACTTCATCCTCGAGCAGATCCATGCCGCAAGCGGTTCGCCGGTTTACACCATTCATGCCGAAGTGGAAGGGATTGTCGGGCTTGAGGCGTTCGCCGATCTGCTGAGGCGTGCGGAGCAGCAAGACATTCAGTTTTGTCCACTCAGCGCCTTGTTACCCGACGATCTCACTACGCTGCCACGGGGCAACATCGTGCGCGGGCATATTCCCGGGCGTGAAGGCTGGCTAGGCTGCCAGCGCTAATTTTTACAGGAACCACGGATGCGTACAGTCACTAAAACCGCGTTACCCCTCGCGCTCTTCGCGCTGTTTTACCTGATCCCGATTGAGTTCCGCGCCTTGTGGCAGCCGGACGAAACCCGCTATGCCGAAATCAGCCGGGAAATGCTATTTAGCGGCAATTGGGTAGTGCCGCACTTCTTCGATCTGCGCTACTTCGAGAAACCGATCGCCGGTTATTGGGTCAATAACCTCGGCCAGTTGCTGTTTGGTCACACTAACTTTGGCGTGCGCGCCGGATCGATTTTCAGCACCACGTTGAGCGCGGTATTGGTGTATTGGCTCGGCACGCAGATGTTCGCCAGCCGTAAAATCGCGCTTAGCGGCAGCATGATTTTTCTCACCTCGTTGCTGGTGTACGGCGTCGGCACCTACGCGGTGCTCGATCCGATCCTGACGCTGTGGCTGGTCGCGGCCATGTGCAGTTACTGGCTGGCGTCACAGGCCAGCAGCACGCGGCAACGATTGATCGGATATGTGTTGCTGGGTGCGGCCTGCGCGATGGGTTTTATGACCAAAGGTTTTCTCGCGCTGGCGGTGCCGGTACTGGCGATTCTACCTTGGGCCATTTGGCAACGTCGCTTTGGCGAACTGCTGCGTTGGGGGCCGCTGACGATGTTGGTCGCTGCGCTGCTCAGCACGCCTTGGGCGCTGGCGATCAATCAACAGGAAGGGGATTTTTGGCACTACTTCTTCTGGGTCGAGCATATTCAGCGTTTCGCTGAGTCGGACGCGCAGCACAAAGCGCCATTCTGGTACTACATTCCGGTGTTGCTGGCGGGCACTTTGCCGTGGCTGGCGCTGCTGCCGGGATCGCTGATTGGCGCGTGGCGTCAGCGCAGCCAGCAAGCCGGGCCGATCTATTTATTGAGCTGGGTGCTGCTGCCGCTGCTGTTTTTCAGCATCGCCAAAGGCAAATTGCTGACCTATATTCTGCCGTGTTTCGCACCGCTGGCGCTGCTGATGGCGCATTACGCACACAGTGGTTCGGCGCAGGTGATTAAAGCGCTTAAGGTAAATGGCTGGATCAATCTGCTGTTCGGTTTGATCACCACCATAGTGGTTTTAGTGGTGCTGGCCCCCTGGGGCGTTGCGCATCGTCCGGTTTATACCGGCGATGAAGGGATGGGCGTGCTCTGTGCGGCGCTCGCCTTTATAGGTTGGGCCGCGATGGGCTGGCTGAGCCGCAAGCCGGAGAAGGGTCGCTGGCAGTTAGCCGCGCTTTGTCCGTTGGCGCTGGCGTTACTGGTGGGATTTGCCATTCCTGACAAGGTGCGCGATTCAAAGCAGCCACAAAGTTTTGTTAGCGCGGTACACGATCAGCTGGCGGATAGCCGTTATCTGCTGGCAAACAATCCTGGCGTGGCATCAGCGGTGGCCTGGGAACTGCAGCGCAGCGACATCAATTTCTACGATGCCAAAGGTGAGTTGCAATATGGCCTGAGCTACCCGGATGCACAGTCACACTATATAAATGCAGATAGCTTTGCCGACTGGCTGCGTATCCATCGTCGGCTGGGCAAGGTTTCGCTGGTGTTGATGCTGAATGCCAGCGACAGCACGCCGGATAAAAACCTGCCGGAACCGGATGATGTCTATCGTCAGGGCCGCCTGGTTTACTACGGCTATGATGCTAAACCATGAATCTGCTGCTGATTTTACTGGTTAGCATGCTGAGCTGTGCCGCCCAGCTGTGTCAGAAGCAGGCGGCCCATCTCGGCATCAAAAAGGGGGTTTTCTGGCTGGCGCTCAGCATCCTGCTGCTCGGTATCGGCATGCTGCTGTGGCTGGCGGTGCTGCGCGTGGTGCCGGTGAGCGTGGCGTATCCGATGCTGAGTCTTAACTTTGTGTTGGTGGCGATCGCCGCGCGGCTGATCTGGCGTGAAACTTACAGCGTGCAGCAGTGGATCGGCACGCTGGCGATTGTTGCTGGCGTGGCGCTGATGGGAAGTCATCTATGAAAGGCATGATGCTGGCGCTGTGCAGCGTGTTGCTGGTATCGCTGGCGCAGCTGGTGCTGCGGTTGGCGATGCTGGATTTCCCGCCATTAAGCGAATTGCTGAGTGTGCAGCACTGGAAAGCGCTGCTGCTGTTGGCGATGGGCCTCGGGGCGTATGCGCTGTCGATGCTGTGCTGGATGCTGGCGCTGCGCCTGCTGCCGCTTAACCGGCTCTACCCGCTGCTCAGTTTGAGTTATGTATTGGTGTGGCTGGCCGCGATTTACTTGCCGATGCTGGGTGAAGCCTTCCGCTGGAGCAGCTTTGCTGGCGTGGTATTAATTGTATTTGGCTTGCTAATGATTTCGCTGCCGCGCCGTAGGTGAATATTCGTCACGGCATGACCTGTTTGTGAGGTCGCCATTCATGTCTGATTATGGTCCAACATTTGGGGTGCAGTTCATTTATGGCGACCCTACGGAAAACGAATAGGTTAATTGGGGTCAGTTTGCATATCTAAAATTATTGTACGTTAACGCTGTTTCTTAACCACTTCCACTTCATCGATAGCTTTCCAGGGGCCGCCTGGAAAGCGGTCTTCCAATCAAAGTCATCTGTTGATACAAATCATCCAACTAATGTTCAACTTTTTTCAGACCAAATAAGTTTATGTGATATACGTTACTCAACATTATTTAAATGACTTGTAATTATTTATGAATAAAATTAGTTCATGAGTCGATAGCATCCCATAATAGGTTAAGTATTCTATGTAACTATTAGAGGATGAGTATTATGAAAAGTACCGATCAAAGTGTTTTTTTCAACTCACAATCTTTACTGAATGATCTTGAGGGAGAGCTTGAAGGTAGTGTGTTGATAACCCAGTCAATAGTTTTACCTTCCCGAGCATCTACAATACCAGACGATATAAAGCCCCGCATGATTTCATACCGTGATGCTATGGTTATGTTCAAGCCTTTGACAGCAAGTGAAAACTTTGATGATGAGATTATATTAAATGTTATTGGGAAAGATAGTAGCATCATCATCTCAACACCTTTAAAAGCACCAGAGCAACTTCCTGAACCGGCAGAACAAATCGATATAGATGAAGCTGAATTTATTGAACCTGTGTCATATGATTACATCATAAACAGTCAACGTGAATTTGATAAAATGAAAGGTGATATTGCAGGAAATTATATATCTTCGCTTCTCGAAACATCATCATCTATTAACATCGTCACTTCTGACGGGAACTTTCTGAAAGAAATATATCTTCCTGATGATATTTTATCGCAGAATGGGAAGCTCATCACCTTTGAACGAAAAGCAACATATTCATCCACTATTTTTTATGCGGGTAAATCTGTCGTCCCAAATCGTGGTGCCAAACTTTACTTCAAAAATGTAAGTGGCGTATGGAATATGCCATCTGATGTATCCTATTTCGAGGTGGTTTTAATATTCGCGGACCCAGGAAAATATGACTACACAGTACGCTCTCAAAGCGAAATCAGTAAAACGGGTAATGATCCAGATGCTGTGTATCTAAAGTCTTTGCTTGCTGACCATAACACTATAAATATAAGATTATCTGATGGTCAATGGGCTAAAACTTTTTATCTACCCGAAAATAATCCATCGCTGAATGGGAAAAAAATTATTTTCTACTCTAATGCTGGCTATTCCTCTGCTGTATATTACTCTGGTCGTTCATTACCTTTAAAAAGAGGGCAGACTCTTGTCTTCATTAACAACAATGGAGTTTGGGCAGAGTGGAGTGATTCTCAATATGCAAAAATAGGCTATGGTCAAAATTTTTGGAGTGCCGTGATCCCCTGGCAATACATCCTCCCAGGAGTCAGCTTCAAGTTCCAGGCTGGAGACTTGGCTGGTGTTTACACTTCTCCAGATATAGGCGCTCCCAATGAATTGCTCATTCATACCATCGACATTGGTATGCTAACGCCTAATCGGCAGGCATTTTCTTTCCAATATGATGACGATTATCATCGTCAATATTTTCAGCAGATACCCGCCAGCAGGCTTATTATCAATAAATATGAACCAGTATTCTGGCAGGAAATAATGATGCCGGATGGTACACTGTACACAGATCATTCCAGTGTTACAGGTGGTGTGTATGATGGTGATCTTCGACAGAGAATAGGAAAGGAGCTTATCTCTCTTGGCATAAATAATGCGAATTACGGTATTTATAGCTCTCCAGGTACTGGTGAGGGTGGTCTAAACAATCGTTTTGCTGCAGCCCAACTGACGGCACATAACTCAGTAGGTAATTATATTAACGGACGAGTGGTTCATGGTTTATCCGGCGGTGCAGGAATAGTTACTCTTGATAGTAGTGTCGGGAACGAATTCAGCCATGAAGTTGGTCATAACTATGGTCTTGGACACTACCCAAATGGGTTTGATGGCTCCATACATCGCTCTGCTGAAAATATTAACTCAACCTGGGGTTGGGATAGCAATAAGAATGTATTCATTCCTAACTTTGCAAAAGCACAATCCGGAGCCAGTGCCTGTTACAATGGTGAATGTCAGCCTCCTTTTAATGGTCATCAATTCGGCTCAGATGCAATGGCTGGCGGAGCGCCACTTTATTCATCAACTAATGTGTATACTCTTTACACACCTTACTCCCATTACGTAATTCAAAAGTTCCTTGAAGGGAAAATTGTATTTGACAAAAATTCTGCTACCGGAGCAACGAAATGGAACGAAGATACAAAATCAATGGAAGAGTGGGCGGAATTTTATGGGGTTAAACCAAAGGAAGTTGATATTAATAAAATGACAGAGCTGCTAGGGAAATACATTCTGCTTGAAGTATCTCAATGGGATGGACATTATTCAAAAGATATCTATATTCCACAGGCCAGCTCGATGAATAAGTCCAGAGGTGTCAAGGTAGTACACAATGCTACTTATAACTCTACAATCCATGTAAATGGGGAAAATGTAGTTATTTCCCGCGGCTCTGTTTTCAACTTTGAATCTGATGGTTCAAACTGGAATTTGGTTACCGATTTTTCATTCAATGCTGTCCGTACACCGAAGGAGCAAGGTGTACCAGTAACAACTATACTAGGTTATTACGATCCTGAGAATCTTTTGCCAAGTTATGTATATTCTTCTTTGCATGGAGCTTATGGAAATACGTTTAATTCTGACAGGGACATTGAGATAAATAACGCAAGGTGTTATGCAGAGGTGATTAATGATAAAGGGCAAGCTCTTAAATTTGTTTTGAGGAGTAAACGTGCAGAGGCTGGTTCAATGAATAGACTTCATATTAATGTGGCTTCCTCTTTCTCTCCAACTGTGATTAACGTTTATAGGGAAGGCTCTGTAATTGTAACTAAGCCTATTCAGCCTCCAACGACGGATCTTCATTTTACCATTCACGGCAGGCTGTAATGAATATCTTGATTAATTAGGCACTTCTGCCTTCGCGCCCATCACCTAATAACTTCTAGGTGATGGGACTTTTCTGCCTGGCATCGCGGCGACACCGATATCGCATGGCAAAAAGAGGTGAGCAAGCTGAACGGCAACGGTTGGGGTGCCTCGTTGGAAACCGGTTATCCGTGGCAGTTTGTCAACGGTGTACGCATCGAGCCGCAGGCGCAGCTGATGTATTTGCAGCTGAATATGGATGATGTGGTCGATCGGGATAACACCCGCGTTAGATGGGGCAATTACGGGCAAACCATTGGCCGGGTGGGTGCGCGTCTCGATAGTACCTGGCAGGATCAGGCTGGGCAGCAATATACGCCGTATCTGCGCACCAGCTATACGCGCGGCTGGGGCGGAGCGGCGACCTCCCGCGCCAGCGCCACTCATGGCGTAATGCCGTTCAGTTAAGCGCCTTATCAAATCACCGCACCTTCCGTAGTGACGCGATTTATCGCGCAATGAATTGCGCCGCTACAATGTGTGCTCTCGGTAATTAGGGGGGTTGATATCTTAACTAACGAGCATTACGCCACTCATGGCGATCTTTTTTATTTACCCACTCAAAGCCCTCCCTAAATAAACACATCATACTGATGTAAATCCATCAAAATAAAAATCCCAAAATGCTTGAACTCACACTTCGAAAAACAAATTTCAAATAAAAATTAACATGAAATAAAAACACCGCTAGCGTGAGTGCTCTGTTTTGTTCTGCCGTATTTCCTTAATTTTTTTTCACCAGGAGGTATTATGGAAAGAGAACTTTATATATCCACTAACACCGCTTCCGGCCCCAATAGCGCCACGCGCACCGAGCCATTTGTTAAAATTATTGCGCTGGTCGCCACGCTGGGTGGATTGCTGTTCGGCTACGATACCGGTGTAGTATCGGGCGCTTTACTCTTTATGCGTGACGATCTACAGCTCACGCCCTTTACCACCGGGTTAGTCACCAGTTCACTGCTGTTTGGCGCCGCTTTTGGCGCGCTGCTCGCCGGTCATTTCGCGGACGCGCTGGGACGCCGCAAGATCATCATTTCTCTGGCCTTTATTTTTGCCCTTGGCGCCATCGGTTCGGCCTTCGCGCCGGATGTCATCTCAATGATTGCTTCACGTCTGTTCCTCGGTATCGCCGTCGGTGGCGCAGCGGCCACGGTGCCGGTGTATATCGCGGAAATTGCCCCGGCGAACAAGCGCGGTCAACTGGTGACCTTGCAGGAGCTGATGATTGTTTCAGGTCAGCTGCTGGCGTACGTCTCCAACGCCACTTTCAATGAAATCTGGGGTGGAGAACACACGTGGCGCTGGATGATCGCTATCTCAACTGTGCCAGCGGTATTGCTGTGGTTGGGCATGATCTTTATGCCGGAAAGCCCGCGCTGGCTCGTAATGCGCGGTAATAGCCAGCAAGCACGCAAAGTACTGGAGAAAACCCGCGCGGCCGATGACGTCGAATGGGAGCTGGAAGAGATAGAAGAAACCATCGAAGAGAACCGGCAACAGGGCAAAGGCCGCCTGCGCGATTTGCGTACGCCGTGGCTGCGCAAAGTGTTCCTGCTTGGTATCGGCATCGCGGCGATTCAGCAGCTGACCGGCGTCAACACCATCATGTATTACGCGCCGACCATGCTGACGGCAACCGGCTTGAGCAACGATGCCGCACTGTTCGCCACCATTGCCAACGGCGTGATTTCGGTGCTGATGACGCTGGTCGGTATCTGGATGATCGGCAAAATCGGCCGTCGTCCGCTGGTGCTGATTGGCCAGATGGGTTGCACCGCGTGTCTGTTTTTTATCGCCGCGGTGTGCTTCTTCATGCCGGAATATTACCCAGCGGGTGACGTGAATCTGCTGCGCGCCTATCTGGTGCTGGCGGGGATGCTGATGTTTCTGTGCTTCCAGCAAGGCGCGCTGTCGCCGGTCACCTGGCTATTACTTTCCGAGATCTTTCCAGCGCGGATGCGCGGTATTTGCATGGGCGGCGCGGTATTTGCGTTGTGGATGGCCAACTTCGCCATTTCCATGGCGTTCCCGTTGCTGTTGGCGGCATTTGGTCTGGCCGGTGCCTTCTTAACCTTTGCCGTGATTGGTATTGGGGGATCGATGTTCGTGTTGCGCACCATCCCGGAAACCAAAGGACGCAGCCTGGAACAGGTAGAGCACTATTTCCATGAGTTGTATAAATGATGTTGCATTGATGTAAATCAATCAAGGTTCTGGCAGAGCAGCAAAACAACATCGCTTACTATCGCAAGATATCGACGCGACATGACAAAACAGAAGCTAATAAATATTACTCTTTCAGGATAGAACACACCATGACCTACAAAATAAGCCATGACCGACTATGCGTTAATCGTAAAATCGCGCCTAATCTTAGTCTCGAGCGTTTTTTCTCGCTGGTTGAAAAGCTGGGGTTAAATAAAGTCGAAATCCGCAATGATATGAAAAGTGGTAGCGTGACCGATAATTTAACAGGCGAAGAAGTTCGCCATCTCGCGACTCAGCATGCTTTTACCATTGAAACTATTAATGCGGTTTATCCGTTTAACCAATTAAGCGATGACGTGCTGGAGAAAACGCGCGCTTTATTAAAAGACGCGCGTGCCACCGGTGCGAAAGCGTTAGTCCTTTGCCCACTGAATGACGGCACCGTTATTTCCCAGCAGCAAACCGTCGATGCGTTAAAAACGCTGGCGCCACTGTTTGCCGAATATGGCATTGCCGGTCTGGTGGAGCCGCTCGGTTTCCCGCAAAGCTCGCTGCGTTCAGCGGCTCTGGCACAGCAGCTGATCAAACAAGCCGGCGCGCCGTTCAAAATCGTACTGGATACCTTTCACCATCATTTGTACGAAGGGGCTGAACAAGACTTTGCTGGCGGCGTCGACGTCAACAATATCGGGCTGGTGCATTTGTCCGGCGTGACCGACGCGCGCCCAACGCATCAGTTAACCGACGAAGAGCGCATCATGTTAAGCGCCGACGATGTGCTGAAATCGAAACAACAAGTGCAGCGTCTGGAAGAGATGGGCTATCGCGGCATTTACGCTTTCGAACCGTTTTCGTCGGTGATGGATAACTGGAGCGAAGAACAAATTGCTCGTGAAATCCACTCCAGCATTGCTTACCTGAATAACTAAGGAACACTTCCATGACGCTCAATATCGGTGTAATTGGCACGGGCGCGATCGGTCGCGAACACATTCGTCGTTGCAGCCAGGTGCTGCAACATTCGCGTGTGGTGGCGCTGAATGACATCAACCGCAGCAACTGCGAGCAGATCATCCACGATTTCGGCATTCAGGCGGAGATTTACGACAACGCACATGATCTGATTAACGCGCCAGAGGTGCAGGCGATTCTAGTCACCTCGTGGGGCCCAACCCATGAAGAGTTTGTGCTGGCAGCGATCAAAGCCGGCAAGGCGGTTTTCTGCGAAAAGCCGCTGGCGGTCACCGCGCAGGGTTGTATGAACATCGTGGAAGCGGAAATCGCCGCCGGTAAGAAGCTAGTGCAGGTCGGCTTTATGCGTCCTTACGACGCGGGCTACCGCGCGCTGAAGGCGGTGATTGATAACGGTGACATCGGCGAACCGCTGATGCTGCACTGCGCGCATCGCAATCCCGAAGTCGGCGATTCCTACACTACTGATATGGCGATCACCGATACGTTGATTCATGAGCTCGATGTGCTGCGCTGGTTGCTGAAAGATGATTACGTCAGTGCGCAGGTGATCTACCCGCGCTCAACCAGTAAAGCCGCTTCGCATCTGAAAGATCCGCAAATCGTGCTGCTGGAAACCGCCAAAGGCGTGCGCATCGACGTCGAAATCTTCGTTAACTGCGCTTACGGCTACGATATTCAATGTGAAGTGGTCGGCGAAAGCGGCATTGCGCGCCTGCCTGAACCGATGTCGGTACAGACGCGCAGCGCGGCCAAACTCTCCACCAGCATTCTTACCGACTGGAAAAAGCGTTTCATCGATGCCTATGACGTGGAGTTGCAGGACTTCATCAATAACGTGTTGTCGGGTGAGATGACCGGCCCGTCTGCTTGGGATGGCTTCGCTGCGGCGGTTGCTGCCGATGCCTGTGTTGCGGCGCAAAAATCCGGAGACATCGTACCGGTCACTATGCCAGCGAAACCGGCGTTTTATAACTAAGTTGCTTTCCCTTCCTTAAACGCGCGTCAGGTTGAACTGGCGCGCGTATTATCGCGTATCACACTCTCTTCTTAGCGTTTTCCCGTGTATCATCGCCGCCTTTAAGATGTTTTGTAGGGAATAAGTGATGACGGAGATGACATTGTCCCGCCGCCAGCCTTCGGTATGGTGGGGCGCGATGATTATTTGCGGCACCGTGGTGGGCGCAGGGATGTTTACGCTGCCGGTGGTGATGGCGGGCGCGTGGTTTGGCTGGGCGATGGTGTTACTGCTGATCAGCTGGGGCGGCATGTTGCTGTCCGGCTTGTTGTTTATGCGCGTCAGCCTCACGTATCCGCCGGGCGCTGGATACGACACTTTAACCAAAGATTTGCTTGGACGCGGCTGGGCGGCGCTGAACGGCCTCAGCATCTTATTCGTCCTTGGCATCCTGACATACGCGTATATTTCAGCCAGCGGCCCGGTCTATCAGCACTCAATCAGTCAGCTGGGATTACCCATCTCAACCGCAGAAGCCAAGGTGTTGCTGACGCTGTGCGTCGCCGTCGTCGTTTGGCTCGGTACGACCGGCGTCAGTCGCCTCATGACCTTTTGTGTGCTGGCGAAAATTTTGCTGTTAATCGTGCTGTTTGGCGGCCTTTTGACACAGGTGAACATGCCGTCGTTACTAAGCGGACCCGCAGCCGGTGAACGTTACTGGCCTTATGCACTCGGCGTGCTGCCGTTTTGTCTCGCTTCGTTTGGTTACCACGGCAACATCACCGGTCTGGTGAGCTATTACGGCGGCAATAAGCAGAACATCACGCGGGCTTTGGTGTTGGGAACGCTGCTGTCGCTGGCGCTGTATCTGTTTTGGCTAACCAGCACCATGGGAAATCTACCGCGCGCCGCGTTTCCTGAGATTGTGAAGCAGGGCGGCGATATCGCTGCGCTGATGGCGGCGCTGCGTGCGCATCTGCACGTCAATGCGCTGGCGCTGATGATGTCGATCTTCTCGCATTTCGCCGTGATTGCCTCATTCCTTGGCGTCACCGCCGGTCTGTTTGATTTCATCGCCGATCGTCTGGGATTCGCGAATTCACCCGTCTCACGCCTGAAAACCGCCAGCCTGACTTTCCTGCCGCCGTTACTCGCCTCGATTTGGTGGCCAAATGGCTTTGTCGCCGCGATTGGTTTTGCCGGACTGTTTGCCACCTTGTGGGCGGTCATCATCCCCGCGCTGCTGGCATGGAAATCTCAGCAACGCTGTTCGCTGGCGGTGGTTTTACTGTTGGTGTTTGGCGCGATGAATATATTGGCCTGGCTGTTGAGCTGGTTTGGGGTGTTACCGGAATTTGGTGGATGAGATGAGTCGCCAGAAATGGCGACTCGAATTTCAACCGGTACCTGATTAAAACAATTACTCTTTGTTGGATACCAACGTGCCTTTCAGGCCGTGCGGCTCGGAGCGCAGATACTGCGGTGGCGCTTTGGCCTGCGCACCCAATTCAGCGGCGGCATGCCACGGCCAGCGCGGGTCGTAAAGTACTGCGCGCGCCAGCGCGATCAAATCTGCGTCACCTACCTGCAATGCTTGTTCTGCCTGCTTTGGTTCCGTAATCAAGCCTACGCCAATCACCGGAATCTTTACCTGTCTGCGGATGTCGCGTGCAAAAGGCAATTGATAACCGGGACCAACCGTGATTTTCTGCTGCGGTGACAAGCCGCCGCTGGAGACGTGCACGTAATCGCTGCCCGCCGCTTCGAGTTGCTGGCTGAAGACAATCGACTGCTCAACATCCCAGCCACCGTCAACCCAATCCGTTGCCGAGAGGCGCACACCTACCGCCACTGAATCTGGCACGGCGCTGCGCACCGCATGGAACACTTCCAGCGGGAAACGCAGACGATTCTCCAGCGAGCCGCCGTACTCATCCTCACGCTGGTTACTCAGTGGCGACAGGAACTGATGCAGCAAATAGCCGTGCGCAGCATGCAGTTCAATCAACTGGATACCGAGTTTCGCCGCACGCTGCGCGCTGTCAACGAAGGCCAGTTTCAGGCGCTCAAGATCCTGTTTACTTAGCGCAACCGGTGCGCGATCTTCCGGATTAAAGGCTTGCGCGGATGGTGCAACGGTTTGCCAGCCACCTTGCTCCAGCGACAGCTGATTGCCGCCCAGCCACGGCGCGGCGCAGGACGCTTTGCGTCCGGCGTGACCGAGTTGAATACCAATGGGAGTGTCAGAGTAGTGACGGATATCTTGCAGAACGCTGGCTAAAGCCGCTTCCGTTGCATCATCCCACAAGCCTAAATCGCCCGGAGAAATACGTCCGGCGGCTTCCACTGCTGTCGCCTCAATGATCAGCAAACCGGCGCCGGAAAGTGCCAGTTGCCCGAGATGAATGCGGTGCCAGGCGCTGGCTTTGCCATCCTCCGCAGAGTATTGGCACATCGGCGCGATGACGATGCGATTATCGAGCGTTAACTTACCCAGTTGTGTTGTACTAAACAGTAAACTCATTGAAACCTCATCTTCAGTGGCTGAATGGCTTTAAGCTTAGGGCGAAAAGCGCATTTTGCAGAGGGCTATGAGTTTGAATGTTGTAGCAAAAAGTAAGTTAAGCGGAATGTGCCGCTGCAAGTCGAAACGCATCAGACATTTTTTCCTGCTCACGTTGTGATAACCCTAAATGTCTGGCGACCACGCGCCATTGCGCAACAATGCTGCTGAAGTTTTCTATGATAGTTTCGGCTTCAGATGCCTTCAGCCGGAAATAGGGCGCAACTTCACGCGCCAAATCGAGATCAAGCGCATTATCAGCTGCCGTCACATTTAATTTCAGACCATCAGCATAGGGCACTGGATTGAGATCGAAGGCGGCAGATAACCGCCAGCCCTTGCCTGGAACCAGAATAAATCCATGATTGCGCAGATGATCATCGGTGTTAGAGACCAGCATATTAAAGACAATCCGCGACCACAGCTCGCGTAAATCAGCATTGGTTTGGGAACCATGACGAATCAATACTTCCGCCAGTTCGAGATAACTCACTCCGGTGGATGCATCTTCGCCATCAGTATGGCCAGTCATGGTCATCGCGGAGGCAAAGTGCAGACGCTTCCCTTCGGGCGTGCGATCGAAACGGCGCACCATGAAACAGTGATAATCGCTGGCAAATTTTTTCGCCATGGCAGCGGCAACGTTAAGTTCACAAGCCGTGGCGAGAGCATTGACGACCATTTCCCATCCACCCACATCATATTCATCGCGGATGCTGGGGAACTTGGCGATAAATAGCTGACCTTGCTCATCAACCACACTAGCTTTGGGCCGTGCGCCACCCAGAGAACCGCCTGGAGCGATCAACATCCTGAGCCATTCATGTCCCTGAACAGCACGGTTATCCGGATCGCTTTCCAGCGCGCGGCTTGCACGTTCAAGTGCTGCGATTTCAGTAAATGGGGGAGCCGCAATTTCCAATCTGTTATCAAGAAATTCCCCCTGATCCTCCAGCCGGTAACGCAAAGCACCCACGCGATACAGGTCATGAACCCCCAGTAAAAAATCGGATTCAAACATGCGCGTGCCGGAAGGCAATAATCCGCCACGGATATCGCGTTCCAGACGACGCTCCATCAATAAGCGTCCCCATCTGTCGGGGCTGGAATCGCCAAACACACCAAATCCAGCACGATTGTTGGCAGGATATTGTGGCCCTTCGAATAAGTGGATGCCGGGATCTAACTGGATCAACATCAAATCGGGATCGCTAAGCGCTTGCGGATCATACTGAAATTCAAAAGATTCACGCGCCCGGCTGCGGCGAATATGCAGATAACCGAGACGTTTTGGTTGCTTGAGTCCGTTCCAGTCGGCGTAGACGCTAATCATGGTCATTGTCGGGTCCTATTTTTTCTTCCCTGAAATTAGCAGTGAGGCGAGGCCGGCAGAGGTGACTGTCTGAGCGTTTTTTTGCTCAACTCCGCGCTCATTCGCCTCAGCTACCTGCGTGCTGTTCTCACCCTCATCAACCTTATACGCTGATTTAGCGGCAAATAATTTAGTCGTTGAGGTAAGACGTGCATCTTGCAGTTGGCGACCCAGAGTATCCTCAGCAGCCAGCAGATTGAGATCCTGTTCGAGTCCTAACACCTGCATCACAGCCAGATAGGCTCCGATAGTCACACCCGCGCTACCCGCTTCAAGCGAACGCAACGTCATCGGGGTCATTCCCGCGCGTTCCGCCACCTGTTTAGCCGTAAGTTTTCTTCTTTTACGAGCGAGTTTTAATCGCTCTCCAAAAGCGGCAAGCATTTCGCTCGTTTGAGGAAGAAGCAGAGAAGTTCGCTGTGCCATTGTGTCACTATTTTATCTTTAAATGGGGTTAATGGATAAAATATTAGCACTTTTTCGATCTGCATTCCATTTTTAATGATTAAAATAAAAACGAAAAAGTGCTAATAAATTATCATTTAATGAACCTAAAATATAAAATATTAGCACTTCAATTTAAAACGTCGCCGATCGCCAGCCGCGCGCTTTATCATTGCCGGTGCGCACCGCCAGTGAATGCGCTGCACGTTGCGAACGCGCCATCACCTCTTTTTGATTGAGCTGGGTAAACTCACCATTCCGCAGCAGATAAGCGCCATCAACAAACACATCGCTGACCTCGTGGCCGAGCGCCGAGTAGACCAACGATGAAACCGGATGATGGATTGGCGTCATCGCCGGATGCGAAGTATCAACGATCACCACATCGGCGCGTTTGCCGACTTCCAGCGAACCCACCAGATGTTCGAGGCCAATTGCCCGCGCACCATCGATGGTCGCCATCTCCAGCACTTTTTCCGCCGTCATAATGGTGGGATCGCGGTGCACGCCTTTTTGCAGCAGCGCCGCCACTTTCATCGCCTGAAAAAGGTTGTGATTGTTGCTGCTGGCCGGGCCGTCTGAACCCAAACCAACGGTTAAGCCGGCAGCCAGCATATCCGGAATCGGCGGCACGCCGGAAGCGAGGTAGAGATTGCTGCAGGGATTGTGCGACACGCGCGTGTCATGATGTTTAAGTGCGCGGATGTCGCGCGAATTGCACTGCACGCAATGCACCGCCAGCACATCCGGGCCGAGGAAGCCGATATCGCTGAGGAATTCGGTATCGCTGGCCTGAAAACGCAGCTTTGCCTGCTCGATCTCAAAATCGGTTTCCGCCACATGCGTAGTGATCAGCACGCCGGTTTCATCCGCCAGCTGGCGCGTGCCGCGCAGTACTTTCTCATCCAGCGCCCAAATCATGCTTGGTGCCAGACCGACTTTTACCCGGCCATCGACCTGGTGATAACGATCGATCACCGCGCGCGCATCGGCCAGCGCCTGTTCAGGCGTTTCGATCAGTTCGGCAGGAATACCGTGCTCAGCGCCGCTGGTGAGAAAACCGCGACACACATGACCGCGAATGCCGCTGACTTCAAAGGCCTCGATCACTTTGGCGGTTAATCCTCGGCGCGGATGCGCGTACATAAAATCGACCAGCGACGTGACGCCCGAACGCAGTGATTCCATGCAGCCGTGCAGCGCGGCGGCGTAAACATCTTCTTCTGTCAACGCTACGGCGCTGGGTCCGGTCATGCAGGTGAACCACTTTTTCAGCACCATGTCATCGCCGAGACCTTTCAGCAGCGTCTGAAACAGATGCGTATGCGTGTTCACCATGCCCGGCATAATAATGCGTTCGCGGCAGTCGATAATTTCCGCTTCAGGATAGCGCTGCTGCAAAGCGTCGCGCGTGCCGATGGCGCGAATGGTCTTATCTTCAATCAGCAAACTGGCCTGTTCCAGAATCTCGCGTTGCGGATTCATGGTGATCATCCAGCCGTCAGCCAGCAGATAACTCATGAGGCGTTCTCCAGTTGCTGCTGTAATTCAGCGGCATTGACCACAAAACCAAAGCATTGCTGAACGTTATACAGCGTGGCATCGCGGCAATAAGCCGGCGAGGTGGTGGCGCTGCAATCTTCCAGCAGCAGGCAGTCGTAACCGCGAAAGTTGGCATCCTGTAAGGTGCAAAGCACGCACTGATCGACATTAACACCGGCAAACAGCAGCGTGGTGACGTTGAGATTGCGTAGAATGCTGTCGAGTTCGCTGTCCTGAAATCCGGACATGCGGTATTTGTTGACGCGAATGTCATTGGCATCCGGCGTCAGTTCGTCCACTACTTCCGCCGCCCAACTGCCGGCCTGCAACACCGGCGCGCCGGAAACCGGCAGCGGATCGCCTAATCCCACGCCATCACCATTCGGGTTATAGACGTGCAGCAGCGCAGGGCTGAGATTGAGTTTATCAGCGCGATTGCCCCAATTGAGCCAAATCACCGGCACCTGTGCAGCGCGCAGCGTCGGCAGCAAGGCTTGCAGCGGCGCAATTGGCGCGCGCGCGGGCGTGACATCGACGCCGATATGCCCGAGCCAGCCTTCGGCATGACAAAAGTCGTTCTGCATATCAATCACCAGGATCGCCGTGCGCTGCAGATCAAAAATCACTGAACGTTCACGCGATGTAAGCTGCACGCTGCGCGACACCTGCGCTGGACGCCGCGTATCAACCACGTGCGCTGAAACGCGCCATTGATTGTGTCGACTGCTGCCTAAAACGTTCTCCGGCATATCAGGCTCCCGTTAACACGCGGATATCTTCAGCATCGAGCGTGACAGGGTCACCGCTACGAATCAGTTCAGAGAAGCCTTCATTCGGCGTCATCACCGTCAGCGTATAGAGTTTGCTGCTGCCGGTATTACGAATGGCGTGATCGTTGCCCGGATGCAGCAGGAGAGAATCGCCTTTCCTTATCTCAATTTCATCATCGTTACAGCGCGCCACGCCTTCGCCGTGTAGTACATAAAAGAACTCGTGCGCGGTGGCGTGTTCATTCGGTGGCGTAGCACCGCCGACGTTGAAAATCTCCACCACGAAAATGTTCTCAATGCCGTCTAACGGCTTGTCGAACAAGATGGCGAAATAGTTGCTGCTGTCCGCACTGATACGGAACGCCTTAACATCCGCAAGATTGTTGAAACGAAACGATTTCATAAATTATTCCTTTCGATAAGGCTGCGTTAATGCGCCGGGTTGCAATGTGCGTCCCACCACGCCGGACATCGCCAGAATGGTGAGCAAGTAAGGCAGCGCCAGCAGCACCTGCGGCGGCAGCGTGTTTTCAAACAGCTGTAGCGAGAGTTGCAGGGCATCTGCGGCGCCAAAGATAAAAGCGGCGACCAGCGCTTTAAGCGGGCTCCAGCGTCCAAAGATGACAATCGCCAGCGCGATAAAACCTTGTCCACTGACGATGTTGTCGCGGAACAGGCCGATCTGCGCCGTGACCAGATAGCTGCCCGCCAATCCAGCGCCCACGCAGGAGAACAGCACGCCCCACGTGCGAATCTTCAACACGTTGAGCCCGGCGGCATGTGCCGCGCGCGGGTTTTCGCCCACCGCACGCAGCGACAGGCCGAAGCGGGTGTGAAACAGACCAAAGTGCGCCAGCACCGCCAGCAGCAAAGTGAGATAGAGTGGCAGCGGCTGCTGGAACAGAATCGGGCCAATAAACGGCAGTGAAGAGAGCAGCGGCACATGCCAGGGTTCGAGCATTGGGATGGTGGGCGAGGATGCATTGCCCATCACCAGCGCGTAAATCCAGGTGGCTAATCCCGCTGCCAATATATTGAAGACGATGCCCACCACAATCTGGCTGGCATGGGCGCGCAGGTAGAGCGCCGCCAGCACGCAGCTAACCAGCAGTCCGCCGACGCCACCGGCGATAAAGCCCAGCGCGGTCGATCCGCTCTCAACCGCCGTCATGTAGCTGGAAAGCGCGCCGAGCAGAATAGTGCCTTCAATACCGATATTCAGTACGCCGGAGCGTTCGGCGTAGATCTCGCCCAGCGCCGCCAGTAATACCGGACCGGCAAGGCGCACTGCGGCGGCCAGCCAGCTGACGAAAAAGGCGGTATCGAGATTCATCCACAGATTCATGAGTGTTCCTCCGCCAGCTGGCTGCGCGATTTACGCCCGCCGGGCAGGTTGATGCGGTAATAGCGCAGCAGATCGCCCGCCAAAATCAGTAGCACCACCAGACTTTGCAGAATCAGCACCACCGAAGTTGGCAAGCCGGTTTGGCGCTGCATGGCGCTGCCGCCCACTTCCAGCCCGCCGTAGAGAATGGCGGTCGGGATCACCAGCAGCGGATTGAGGCGTGCCAGCAAAGCCACTACCACGCCGATAAAGCCGACGCCGCCGGAAATGCCTTCCATCAGGCGATGTTGCACGCCTAATACCGCGCACAATCCCGCCAGCGCCGCCAATCCGCCGCCGAGCAGCACCGCGCCCATTTGGCGGCGATTGACATCCACGCCGCTGTAGCGCGCCGCGCGCGGATTGAGCCCGGCGATTTTGATTTCGAAACCGGCGGGCGTGGCACGCATCAGCCAGAAGACAAACAGCGTGGCGACTAGCGCGATGGCGATGCCCCAATGTGCGCGCATGCCGTTCATCACAAACGGCAGCCAGCTCTCCACCGGCAAACGTGGTGTCTGCGGCAGATCACCCGGCGCGCGCATTGGGCCGGAAACCAGATACTGCACCATGAACAGCGCCACATAGTTGGCCATCAGCGAAATCAGCACATCGTTGCCGCCAAATTTCACCCGTAACGCGCCAACCCAACCGGCCCAAATGGCACCCGCGAGGAAGGCGGTAATCAGCACCATCGGCCAATAGAGCAGCGCGGGGATCGCCCACGGAAAGCCTTGCGGCGTACCCGACAGCGCGATCCAACTGGCCGCCGCGGCACCCAGCAGAAAACAGCCTTCAAAGCCGATATAACCGAGCCCGGCGCGCCACACCACGATGGTTGCCAGCGCGATCAGCATCAGCGGCGTGGATTGCACCAGGCTGAGACCGAAGCTGCGCAGCGAGCCAAAAGCGGCATCAAACAGGAAGCCATAAGCCGAGAGCGGATTGCCGCCAAACGGGATAAACAGCAAACCGGCAATGATGAAAGCGGCAAGGATGCCGCAAAAACTGGTTAACATCAGTGCGCCGCTGGATTCGGCGGGCGCCAGACGTCGCTCAAGCAGCTTTTTCATGATTGCCTCCGGTTTTTTTCAGGTGCGCGCCCGCCATCAGTTCGCCGAGGCGTTCTGGCGTGGCGTCGGCGGCGTCCATTTCTCCGGCAATCTGGCCGCTGTACATCACCGCGATGCGATCGGAGAGATTGATGATCTCCTCCAGCTCGGCGGAGATCATCAGAATGGCGCAGCCGCGATCGCGCGCCGCCATCAAACCTTGCCACACGCTCTCGATCGCGCCGACATCCAGCCCGCGCGTAGGCTGTTCAACCACTAATAAGCAGGGATTGCTGGCGACTTCGCGCCCGAGAATCAACTTTTGCAGGTTACCGCCGGAGAGTTTTCCGGCTTCGAAATCGGCATCCGGCGTGCGTACCGCAAAGCGGGCGATGATGTCGCGCGCATGCTGGCTAATGCGCTGGCGATCCAACAGCCAGCCGCCCGCGCGGGTGAAGGTGCGCTGGCGGCCAAGCATGGCGTTATCGGTAATCGATAAATCGGTCACCGAACCGACGCCACGCCGATCCGCCGGAATAAAACTGATGCCTTTATGGCGGCGCGTAGCGGGGGAATCGTCGCTGATGTCTTCGCCATTCAGCAGAATGCGGCCTGCTTCCAGTTCACGCAGGTTAAGGAGCGCTTCCGCCAGCTCCGATTGACCGTTGCCTTCCACACCGGCAATGCCGAGGATTTCGCCCGCAGCGACGTTGAGCGACACGCGCCAGATTTTCTGCTGGCCGCTGGCATCACGCACCGCAATGCTATCCACCTGCAACACGGTTTTGCCCGGCTGGCACGGCGTTTTTTCTACGCGCAGCACCACATCGCGCCCAACCATGCGGCGTGCCAGATCGCGCTCCGAGGTATCTTTAATATCCACCGAATCCACCATTTTGCCGCCGCGCATCACCGAAACGTGATGGGCAATCGCCATGATTTCATACAGTTTGTGAGTGACAATCACTACCGAACGGCCTTCTGCGCACAGTGATTTCAGGGTAGCGAACAGGCCGGCTTTCTCCTGCGGCGTCAGCACCGCCGTCGGTTCGTCGAGAATCAGCACCTGCGCATCACGGTACAACAGCTTGAGGATCTCCACACGTTGCTGCACGCCGATCGGCAAATGCTGCACTTTCGCCCAGGGATCGATCGCCAGCCCGTGTTTATCCGATAGCGCCTGCAAACGCGCCGCCGCCGCGCGCAGATCAAGTACGCCGCTAGCGCCTTCTTTTAATCCCAGCACCACGTTTTCCACCACGCTCATCGGCTGCACCAGCATGAATTCCTGATGCACCATGCCAATGCCGCAGGCGATGGCATCGCTGGGATCGCGAAAACGCTGCGCCTGGCCATCCACCTCAATGCTGCCTTCATCGGCCTGATACAGGCCGTAAAGGATTTGCATCAGCGTGCTTTTTCCCGCGCCGTTTTCACCCAGCAGCGCGTGGATTTCACCGGCTTTGATGCTGAGCGACACGTCATCATTGGCCACCACGCGCGCAAAGCGTTTAGTGATGTTTTTCAGCGCGACGCGGATATTTGTTGTTGCTGTCATGATGGTTAAACCACTGGCTTCAGCGCGCCGCTATCAAGCTGCTGCCAGATCTGCTGGAAGCGCGCCCATGCGCTGGCACTCACCAGTTTGGCGTTGAAGTGTTCGCTGCCATTGACCACCGACCAGGCTTTGCCAACGGTGGGATGCCATTCGTCGCCGCCTTTAAAGGTTTTATTCGCCACCGACTCGCCAACCTGTTCCACCATCCAGTCGAGGTTCTGGCGGAAGCTGCAGGCAACATAATCGGGCGCGACATCACGCTGATCGACATAGCAGCCGATAGCTTTGACTTTTGCCGCTGCCGCGCCTTGCATCGCGCCGAGGCCGGTGACGTCTGCGGCATGCCAAATCACATCCGCGCCGTTGCCAATCATGGTGGTGGCAGCTTCACGGCCTTTGGCGGCGTTGTCGTAATCGCCGGTCACCACGCCCATGCCTTTGATGCCCGGACGTGTTTTCTCAGCGGCCTGAATAAAGGCGCGCATCATTGCCTGCTGCGTGGGATTATCGCCGCCGCCCACAAAGCCAACCGCTTTGCCTTTTTCGGAGATCAGCGCCGCCAGCGCACCGGCGGCATAGGCGCCTTGCAGATAGGCGAGGTTGACGTATTCCACGTTGTCCGGTGATTTTTCGCTTGGCTTGAAGGTGGACGCGAAGAAATAGGTGTCAGGATATTCCGGCGCGATTTCGGCAAACGCCGAGCCGTATTCAAAGCTGTGGCCAATGATCAGCGTGTAACCGTCATCGGCGTAGCCACGTATGGTTTGATCCATCTGCGCCTGCGACACGCTTTCGCTGTGCGCCACGCTGAAACCGGCTTTTTGCAGGCTCTGCAATCCGGCATACGCCAGCGAACTCCAGCCGCCATCGGCAACCGAGCCGGGCAACAGCAGGGCGATTTTTATGGTGTTATTCGCCGCCATCGCTTTGCGCGACAACATCGGTGCCAGCGCGGGTAACAACAGTGCGCCAGCCACTAACTTCGCAAACTTTCTGCGGGATACGTCTGCCATCATGTGTTCTCCTGGTGTGGTTTTGATGTATTAATCACCGGAAGAGCATTATCTTAAAAGCATCATTTTTAGTACTTACCGATGCCTAAAAGGCAACGCAGGGGGAATATGCTGCAACATCGTTTGTTTGTGTATATCGATCAGGTGGCGCGCAGCGGTTCGATTCGCAAAGCGGCTGAACGGCTACACATTTCGGCGTCGGCGATTAACCGCCAGCTGATTGCGCTGGAAGAGGAGCTGGGCACGCCGCTGTTTCAGCGTTTGCCGCGTAAAATGATTCTTACCGCCGCCGGTGAAGCGCTGATTCATCATGTGCGGCAGAGCTTTAAAGAGATTGAAATCGCGCAGATGAAAATCGAAGAGCTGAAAGGACTGCGGCGCGGCGAAGTGACGGTGGCGATGATGAGTGGATTAGCGGCGAACCTGATTCCGCGCGTGGCAGCGGAGTTTCGCCGCGCCAATCCGCGCGTGAAATTGCTGCTGCAACAACTCACCACCGGCGAGAACATCACTAACGCGGTGGCAAGTGGCGAGGCCGATTTGGGGATTGGATTTGATTTCGACCTGCAGCCGGTACATCGCAACATTGCCAGCGTGCCGGTGCGATTGGGCGCGGTGGTGGGCGCGGGGCACCCGCTGGCGGAGAAATCCAGTTTGCGTTTGAGTGATTGCTTGCCGTATCCGGTGGTGATTGCCGACAAATCGATGGTGATACGGCCTTACCTAAATGAAGTTTTCGCGCGTGCCTCGATCAATATGCAGCCAGTTATTGAAACCAATTCGATCGAGGTGATGCGCCAGTCGGCGATGATGGATCAAACCCTCACGTTTCTCACGCCGATTGATATTGAATCTGACCAGCGCAGCGGCCGGTTGATCTATATTCCGGTGCGCGAACTGGCCCAGCACATGCAAACGCTGATGTTGATCGGCCACGATCGCGGTACCAGCGCGATTGGTAGCGTGTTCGCCGAAACCATTAAAGGGATGATGTCGGAATTGCGTTGAGAGCAGGTCGCAACGATGCGGGTTTTGTAGGGCCCGCATTAATGCGCACTTGGTCACCTTACATGGCTACCCTACGAGAATGCGGTGCGATCGGTCAGGAAATGAATATCGAAATCGTTCACTTCGCGCGCCAGCTTCAGCAGCGCATGCGCAGCACGATCGGTGGCAATCGCACCGCGCTCAGCATCCGCCGCTGCGGCGTTGCCGGTGGCACCAGACAGATGCAGATCCTGCGCCATCCAGCCAAAACCAATGCCGCCTTCCGGCGTTAAAATACCGCCGGTCGCTTCAAGCGCCACCGAAGTGGAAACGAAATCCGCGGCGTGCTGCATCCGCACCAGTTCAGGGTGCAGATGCAGCATCATGCTGGTTTCTGATTCACCGCCGTGAATGCCGTGATTGAGTTCATGCGCGCTGTAGAGATCCGATGCATCAATGGTACGGAACCAGCTGGCGCTGACGGCAAACATGCCCAGTTCGATGCGCAGCTGGCGACAGACGATCTCCATCAGCTGCGGCTGTCCGCCGTGCGAGTTCCAAAAAATCAGCTTACGAATTCCGGCGCGCCAGGCGCTTTTTGCGACTTCGAACCACACTTTGCCTAACACGTCATACGGCAGCGAAAGGGTGCCGGGATAGGCAAGATGTTCATCCGATTTACCCATCGGCAGCGCGGGCAGCACCAGCAAAGGAAGATCGTCGGGCAATAATTCCACCGCGCGTTGAATAATGCCGGCGTTGATCGCCGCATCCACACGCACCGGCAGATGCGGGCCATGTTGTTCAACTGCGCCAATCGGCAGCACGGCGACGATATTCGCCATATCAAGTTCACTGAATTCCCGGGTTGAGAGATCCCACCACCAGGGCGAAGACGGTTTGAGCATGTTGACCTCCATTTTTAACCCCAACATAGCGGGTTAATAGTGCAATGGAAGCAACAAAATTCGCACTTAGCGTTGCTTTAAAGGCAATGGTCATAAGCAGGTCGCCATGAATGATCGGCGACCCAACAAGAGCGGCGTTACTTCTGATTTTTACTGGTGAATTCCTGATAATTTTCTTTGGTCACCGTCTGGTATGGCACCCAGTTGTAGGCTTCGGTCTTTTTACCGCTCAGCATGTCGTAAGCCACATCGACTGCACCGGTCGCCTGGCCTTTCGCATCCTGGAAGATCGTCACCGCCATTTTGCCGTTCTTAATAAACTGCAAACCATCCGGCGTGCCGTCGATGCCGGCGACTAACACATTGTTTTTCTTCAACTGATCGAGCGCCATAATCGCCCCGATCGCCATTTCATCGTTGTTAGCGATGATGGCGTTGATATCATTCCCATCCTGCAACCATGACAGGGTTTTATCGACCGCTTCGTTGCGCTGCCAGTTGGCGCTCTGTTTCTGGATCACTTTCAGGCCGGGATGATCCTTCACATAATCTTCAACCGCTTTGGTGCGCTGACGTGCTTCTTCGGTGGAGAGGGCGCCCATCAGAATGGCGATATTTCCTTTGTTATCCAGACGTTTGGCTAAGGCTTCGATCTCCATTTTGCCGCTTAACGCTGAGTCGGAACCGACATAGGCCATTTTACCGGTCAGTTTCACTTCGGGTTTACGGTTCACGAAGATCAGCGGGATATTGGCTTTTTGCGCGGCGGCGATCACAGGCATTACGCCTTGCGTATCCACCGGGTTGATGATGATCGCGTCTGCGCCCTGATTGATGAAATCATCCACCTGCTGGATTTGCAGAGATACATCGCCTTTAGCATCGGCAAACTGGCTGTTAAGCCCTTTGTCTTTAAGCTGCTTTTCCATCTGACTTCTTAAGATGGAAACAAAATTGAGATCGAGATTAGCCAGAGCGACGCCAACCATGTAGGTTTTCGCCTGGGCAGTGAACATACTGAGCAAACCGCAGATAAGCATTACTACTTTGAATAATTTCATTTTTTTATCTCTGTAGGGAAGGTTTCTATTATTTTGCATCCGGGTGCAAAATCAACGGGATGAGTTCCGCTGATTGACATCATGTTCAGACGGACAACGCGATGTGCTGCATTCACTCTCTGGCACGGTTGAAAAATAGTCAACGCAGCAAAAAGCGATTTCATCACCACGATCACAAAATCATCACAATTTGCACCCGAGTGCATTACAAAAATGCAACCGGGTGCAAAGTTTGCGAAAACCGCCTCTTGTTTACATGAGGAATCGCTCTATGCTCACTTTTTGCCAGCTAATTTGCGGAAGGGAGCCGATGACGAGAACAGTGAAAAAGGCCACGGCCAGCGATGTGGCGCTTATTGCCGGCGTGTCGAAATGGACGGTATCGCGCGCGTTTATGCCCGGCGCTTCAATCTCTGAGAAGGCGCGCGAGAAGGTGATGCGCATCGCTAAAGAGCTGGGATATCGGCCCAATTTGCTGGCGCGCAGTCTGGTAAAAAAGAAGACGCATATTATTGGCGTGGTGATCGACGAGCTGAAAAATCCGCATACGCTGATGATTCTCAATGAAGCTACGCAGCAGCTACAACGTCGCGGCTATATGGCGTTGATCCTCAACATCACCGACGGCGAGCCGTATCGTTCGGTAATGACGCAGGCGGATCAATTGCAGATCGACGGCATTTTGTTTCTCGGTACGGTGTTATCGGCACAGCTGATTACGCTGGTGGAGGATATGTACAACATTCCGCTGGTGCAGCTGTGCCGCAATACGCATGCGCAGGGCATCGATGTGGTGGCGATTGATGGTTATGCCGCCGGCAAGCAGATCGCCGAGCTGTTGCTGGCGCAGGGCGCGCAACGGTTTGGTTTTATGCAAGGTCCGGATACACCAACGTCACATCTGCTGCGCAAAGAGGGATTTGAAGCGACGCTGCAACAAGCAGGCTGTCAAATTGATGTGCTGCTTAAAGCCGGCAGCTACGATCGTGCACGCAGCTGGCAAGCGATGAGCGATTATCTGCATCAACCGGATGCGCCCGCAATTGATGCGCTGTTCTGTGAAAACGATGTGCTGGCGCTCGGCGCGATGGAAGCGATGCGCGCCGCCCCGACCAGGTCAAGGATTGCGGTGGTGGGATTCGATGATATTGAAGAAGCCAGCGCGCCAGGCTGCCAACTCACCACCTTTAGCCAACGTATTGATCTGCTGATCGCCGAAGCGTTAAACCGATTGATTGATGGTCGAAAGGGTGCGGATGAGCATTGGCGGCGGGGTGAAATGCGAGTACGGCGTTCGCATTTGAGGTCGCCATAAATGACGTAATGCTCCTCAGTTAAGACATGAAAACCCGTAATTACCGAGAGCACACATTGTAGCGGCGCAATTCATTGCGCGATAAATCGCGCCGCTACGGAAGGTGCGGTAATTTGATTCGGCGCTTGACTGATCACCATTACGCCATAAATGACGACCCACGACGTAAAATCACTGTTCTATGCTGGTCAGCAACGCATTTTGAATAATTCTTTGCGCTTTCAGCGGGTTTTGCTCACGCTGCGCTTCCTGCAACGCGGCGATATCCAGCTTATCCAGCGCGCGATAGATATGTTTGAGGAAGCGAATCGACAGATTGGCGGCTTCAACATGATCTTCACGGAACGGGAATTGATCAAGCTGCCACACGCCGTCCCAGTTATTGATCTTCAGAACATAGAAGAACTCAAAAATCTCGGTCATGTGCACGGTACCGACCACCAAATCGTCATCCCAGCCGCGCAGGTTGTCGTTGACGTCCATACCAAACAGACGACCACGATCGATAATCAGCTGGGCGGAATCCGCTGGGGATTCACCGGCAAACAGTGCATGACCAAAATCGAGCAGCACGCCAACGTTATCCAGTCCAATATCCTCAATGCCAAGCAGCGTACGCGCAGCTGAATCCCAGGTCATTTTCACGCGTGGTTCGCGCGGTTTGTACTCGATAGCAAATTTGACGTCTGGATTGGCGCTCGCCAGTTCGCGCATACCCTCTACGGCCATCTTCCACAGGTTTTTATGATCGACCTGGAACGGATAATCCCAGCCATCCTGACCCGGCCAGACTTTCACGTAGTTAGCCCCCAGCTCACGCACTACGGTGGCGGCTTCGTGCATCAAATCAAACGCCTGTTGGCGAATGGCGGCGTCGGGATTGGTGAAAGCACCGCGTGAAAAGCGGCGCAGATAGATTTCTGGCGTCACGCCAATGGCTTTCAATCCGGCATCGGCGAGCGCTTGTTTAACCTGCGCTACGGTTACGCCTTCGGTGAAGGGATAGGGCACATCAACATAGGATAGGTCCTCGACGCTGCCAGCGAGTTTAATCTGATCAAGGGTGCTAAGCGCTGGCCCGTAACCATCTACGGCGTAGCGATCAATATAGTTGGCGAAGTGCCACAATCCGGCACCGAATTTCGGATACGTGTAGGAACTCATTCGACCTTCTCCTCAGATGATTGCGTCATTGAATATATATTCATACATGGTTATATATTCCATTCTGCGCCTCGGCGTGCGCAGTTAACCAGCAATCATTGACGGAAATGCAACCGTAATCACACAATATTCGATGCCATGCCCCTTTGTTCAAACCGGTTTGCTGTGATATCCCATCCGGCTTAACCGGCTGAATAACTCTTTATTGTTGGCGCAGTTGAGCTTGCGAATAATACTCTGCCGATGATGGCTGATGGTTTTGCAACTGAGATGCAGTTTGTATCCAATATCGGTGAGATTGCTGGTTTGCCCCAGCATGCGCAATAAACCGAACTCCCGCGCTGAAAGGGTTTGCTTGGTGGGGCGAACCCCCGCCTCAAATTCTGTAGCCAGCGGTAAACCTAATACAGCATCAGAAAGCGCTTTCAGACTGCACTTTTTAGAGAGAAAAGTAACACCTGGCAGCAAACTGACCACATAGCTGATGACTGCTTTCTCATGCAAATCGGTTAGCACGATAATCCGCGTGTCTGGCGAAGTCCGTTGGACTTTCAGCAATAATTCGGTAAAGAATTGCACATCGCGGCCATAAGCGGTTAATTCACTGATGAGCAAATCCGTTCCTGCGATCTTACTCAGCGCTGAGTCAATATCGTCACTATCTATATTTTTTACATGAATAAATTTCCCGGAAAAATAACGTGAAATCCCTTCAGTAATCCATTTGTTATTGTCTATCAGCGTCAATGACAACATAGTTATCCCCATCTTTATTATGCCGGCATTAAAGCGCGATCCCGACGCTATGAATATCGGACTGGGGAAGGGAGGTTTGTACGAAATTTCCCAAATTCACGATTACAGATTTAAAGGCATGTCAGTGTTGTTGAGATATAACCGCTGGGTGAACGTATGGCCGCGCTGGGCGTTAGCCTTGCATCGGGCTTGCCACTGAAAAAAATGTGAACCAAAAATAAGAACATGCAGCGATGCACAGCCAGGAACGGCAGCGGGTGGTGTATCAGCCTGGCGCCTTTCATTTGCTGTTGAGGAAAATAGCCGACATAGTTAACTGGCGCAGCAGCTGGATATTTCTGAAGCGTCACCGTATGTGATGACGCTGGTGTAGGCTCTTCATTAAGTGGAGGAATGATGGAATTAGAAACAACCCGACTGCGGCTGGAACCCTTTGAGCTGTCGCATTTTGACGGACTGCGAGCGATGGAAAGCGATCCGGAAATTATGCGTTACATCAGCAATGGCGTAGTTAAAACGCCAGAAGAGACCCTGACGAGTATTGAACGCGTTCAATCGCGCTGGCAACAATATGGTTTTTCTTGGTGGGCGATGCGGGAAAAAGAGTCTGGCGAAATCGTCGGTGCTTGCTGTCTGCAGCATTTAGCCAATCAGGATGGTGCGCCATTGGAAATTGGCTGGCGTCTCAATGCCAATTATCACGGCAAAGGTTTTGCCACCGAAGCCGCGCAGGCGATAGTTAAGTTTGCGGTAGAACAGGTTGGCGTTAAATATTTGGTTGCGGTGGCCGATCCTGAGAATGCCGCTTCTCAGAAGGTGATGCAGCGGCTTGGCATGACCTACAAAGCGATTGAGCAACACTACGATGTGCCTTGCGTGGTGTATGAGCTTCATCTTTAGGCATTCGTGAACAAGTGCCATCAACATTTTATGTCATATTCCAATTCTGCTTATTTTACAGGATTGGAATATGAAAGAGCACGATATTGGTTTTAGCCACATAGCGCTGCAAGTGAGAGATATAGAACGCAGCATCGATTTCTATCAACGTTACGCAGGGATGCAGGTGATCCATGAGCGGGCACCAGGCATTGCAGAAGCGCAAAAAGTCGCATGGCTTTCTGATTTAACGCGTCCATTTGCGTTGGTGTTGGTGCAATCTCAAACCACAGTGGATACGCCTCTGGGTCCGTTTGGTCATATAGGCGTTGCGTGTGACAGTAAAGAAGAGATTGATGCCAGGGTTGCTCAGGCTGAATGCGAAGGTGTGTTACGCCGCCCAGCGCAACAATCAGCCGCTCCCGTCGGTTATTGGGCATTCTTCGCCGATCCCGACGGCAACACGCTTGAACTTTCATACGGCCAACAGATTGGCCTTGAGATTATTACCAGCCGCCTTAACGCGGGTGTTTAACCTAAAACGTCACTTGAAAGGGTGACGGTTGATATCGGGTTTAGACGTGGTATGAGTGCGCGATGAGATGCTTGATTTAACATAATCATGATTATGCGCACTTAGATTGATGAGGCAATTGAGCAGATATCAGGAATATTTGAGGGATAAACAACGTCGTCAGTATTTCGAAGTTCATTAAGATCCCACCAATGATAACTATTGATGACTGATTTTTCATTTTCAGTCCATCCGCTGGTACTGATATCTTCATCGCCTATTTTAATAAAATAAAATCGCTCATGTGCCAGAACCACCTCACCGCTGGGCAGAGTCATTTCAAAGGTTCTCTCCGTTAACGCCTGTCCTACATCATTAACATAAATGCCTGTTTCTTCTCTAAGTTCCCGAATGGCTGCCTGCTCAAAAGTCTCTTCTGATTCCACGCCTCCACCGGGAGTTGCCCAGTATACTTTACCTGCCAGCGCATCCTTCTCATGCCTGAACTTGAATAATAAGACCTGATTGAGGGAGTTCATAATAAGCAAACGCGCAGAATCACGGGTACGCAATGGATAATTCCTTTTTCATTTTCAATGCAGGTCAGCATAACTGATTTTGAGGATAAAAATAAAACAGAGCCCAAGTTAAATTATATGTTATTGCATAATGTCGTACATCTCAGATTTGCCTGAACCCGATCACTTCTACTCATACCCTTATTCTATTCATATCAAGGAGAGTAAAGCGACGTAGTGGCTTCACCGATGAATATTTATGCGTACGTCAACGAGCGTTCGGCGCTGAATGCAAAGGTAAGAGCGTTTATTGCCTTCTGGAACAACAACTCGCCGAAAGCGTTGATTAACTCTATAATATTGGGTGTTAAAGTCATTTTTGGACGATAAGACACAATATGCTGGATTTAACACTCAGCAAAACCAAAGAAATCGTCAAGCTGTTATGGGTTGCGCAGAGATTAAACGCGCTCACCTGTTAGCGCTCGGGCAACAGGAAACTAAACTCACGCCAGCGCAGGCAGGCGATATCATCGATAATTACTGCTCGGTTGCATCTGGCTTTGCCCGTAAAGCGGTCGATATGTTCCCAGAGCAAATCACTGCGGAAACGCTGCGCTTTCTCCAGGCGCGCATTGACGAAAATATCAAAAACCTGGCGAAATAGTTAGCCGCTGCGGCCCTGGAGAAGCGCCGTTTTCGCGGGCTATTCACCGCCCTAACCTGCTTTTATTACTCCCGCTCATTAATCCATTTAGTGATTACGGATAATGCTTTCGCAGATGCCGACTATGCTTACCCTTCTAAAACCATACAAAAATAAGTTGTACCCCAACATTTAACCCTTTTACTGGAGGTTTGGCATGAGCAGCCAACACTTAACAACACCTGTGCCGTCAATGGTGCCGATCAGCTTCAAAGTCAACGGTATACAGCAGCAATTAAACGTTGATACCCGCACCACGCTGCTGGATGCATTGCGTGAGCACCTGCATTTGACCGGCACCAAAAAAGGCTGCGATCACGGCCAATGTGGTGCCTGTACGGTGATGGTCAACGGACGTCGCATTAACGCGTGCCTGACTTTAGCGGTAATGCAACAGGATGCGGAAATCACCACCATTGAAGGTTTGGGAAATCCGGATGAGCTGCATCCCTTGCAGGCGGCGTTCATCAAACATGATGGTTACCAGTGCGGCTACTGCACGCCTGGGCAAATATGTTCATCGATGGCGGTGCTGGAAGAGATCAAAGCGGGCATTCCCAGCCACGTTACCCACGATCTGGTTTCCGCGCCCAACGTGACTGCGGATGAAATTCGTGAGCGCATGAGTGGCAATATCTGTCGCTGCGGTGCCTATTCCAACATTCTTGCGGCGATTGAAGAGTACGCGGAGGGCCTGGAATCATGAAAGCCTTCACTTACCAGCGGGTCAAAACCCCGGCTGAAGCCGCTACCAGCGCCCAGCAACATACTAATGCCAAATTCATCGCCGGCGGCACCAATCTGCTCGATCTGATGAAACTGGAGATTGAGACGCCTGCGCATCTTATTGATGTGAATGGGCTTGAGCTGGACAAAATCGAGGCTACAGCCGATGGCGGATTACGCATCGGCGCGTTGGTGCGTAACACCGATCTGGCGGCCGATGCGCGCATTCGCCGCGATTATGGTGTGCTGTCGCGCGCGTTAGTGGCTGGCGCTTCCGGCCAGCTACGTAATCAGGCAACCACCGCAGGGAATCTGCTGCAGCGCACGCGTTGCCCCTACTTCTATGACACCAACCAACCGTGCAACAAGCGCTTACCCGGCAGCGGCTGCGCGGCGCTGGATGGCTTCAGTCGCCAGCATGCGGTGGTCGGAACTAGCCAGGCCTGTATCGCCACCCATCCGAGCGATATGGCGGTGGCGATGCGTTTGCTGGATGCGGTTATCGAAACGGTCAGCCCGGATGGGCGAGAGCGCAAAATCCCGATTGCTGAATTCTATCGTGCGCCTGGCAATACCCCGCATCTGGAAACCGTGCTCACTCCTGGCGAGCTGATTGTGGCCGTTTCACTGCCGGATCCGCTGGGCGGCACACACATTTACCGCAAGGTGCGCGACCGCGCGTCCTACGCTTTTGCGCTGGTCTCTGTTGCCGCCATCATTCAGCCGGATAAATCCGGTCGCGTGGCGCTCGGTGGCGTGGCACATCAGCCGTGGCGGTTGGAAGAGGCGGATAATGCGCTGATTCAGGGCGCGCAGGCAGTGAGCGATCGGCTGTTCGCCACGGCGCAACCTACCGCTGAAAACGAGTTTAAGATCATTCTGGCGCAGCGAACGCTCGCTTCCGTATTGGCAGAAGCGAGGGGATAACTGATGAAATTCGAAAAATCCGCAGGCAATAACCCAATTGATCAGCTCAAGGTAGTTGGTCAGCCACTCAATCGTATCGACGGACCGCTGAAAACCTCCGGCCTGGCGCATTACGCCTACGAATGGCATCACGAAGCGCCCAATGCGGCGTACGGCTATGTGGTCGGCGCGCCGATCGCCAAAGGAAAAATCACCGCCATTGATGTGCAGGCAGCGCAAAATGCGTCGGGCGTGTTAGCGGTGGTGACGGCTAACAACGCGGGAAAACTGGGCAAAGGCGATAAAAATGCCGCTCGCCTGTTGGCCAGCGACACCATCGAACACTATCACCAGGCCGTCGCACTGGTCGTCGCGGAGACGTTTGAGCAGGCGCGTGCTGCGGCCAGTTTAGTGAAGGTGGATTATCAGCGTGAGCGCGGCGCTTATGATCTCGCGCAGCAAAAGCCGGGCGTTACCTCCGCGCCCGAAGATACGCCAGATAAGTCCGTGGGTGATTTCGCCGGTGCGTTTGCTGCAGCTGACGTTAAGCTGGATGCGCACTACACCACGCCGGACCAAAGTCACACCGCGATGGAACCGCACGCCTCGATGGCGACATGGCAAGGCGATAAACTCACCGTTTGGACCTCGAATCAGATGATCGACTGGTGCCGCACCGATCTGGCCGCCACGCTCAACATGCCGATGGAGAAGATCCGCATCGTGTCGCCTTATATTGGCGGCGGCTTTGGCGGCAAGCTGTTCCTGCGCAGCGATGCGGTATTAGCGGCGTTGGGTGCGCGCGCGGTAAAGCGTCCGGTCAAAGTGATGCTGCCTCGGCCATTAATCGCCAATAACACCACACATCGACCGGCCACCATTCAGCACATTCGCATTGGCACCGATAAAGCCGGCAAGATTCAGGCCATCGGGCATGAAAGCTGGTCGGGGAATCTGCCGGGAGGCACACCTGAAACCGCCGTGCAGCAAACGGAACTGCTTTACGCCGGTGCTAACCGCTTTACCGGATTACGACTGGCGACGCTGGATCTGCCCGAAGGTAACGCCATGCGCGCACCGGGTGAAGCGCCTGGACTCATGGCGCTTGAAATTGCCATTGATGAAATAGCGGAAAAAGTGGGCATTGATCCGATCGCCTTCCGCATCCTCAATGATACGCAGGTCGATCCGGCCAAACCAGAGCGCCCTTTCTCACGCCGCCAGCTGGTTGAGTGCCTGAATACCGGCGCCGAGCGCTTTGGCTGGTCACGACGCAACGCCAAACCGGCAATGGTCAAAGAGGGACGCTGGCTGGTCGGCATGGGGGTTGCGGCCGGTTTCCGTAACAACATGGTGGCGCCTTCCGGTGCGCGTGTGCATCTCGACAATAAAGGCATCATCACTGTTGAAACCGACATGACCGACATCGGCACCGGCAGCTACACCATCCTCGCGCAAACGGCGGCGGAGATGATGGGCGTGCCGATTGAGCGTGTGGCGGTTCGTTTAGGCGATTCAGACTTCCCGGTTTCTGCCGGTTCCGGCGGCCAATGGGGCGCGAACACCTCAACATCCGGCGTTTACGCCGCCTGCGTGAAATTGCGTGAAGCGGTCGCCAGCAAACTGGGCTTTGATGCGCAACGCGCTACCTTCAGCGACGGTCAAGTGCATGACGAAAACCAGAGCGTGCCGCTCGCCCAGGCCGCCGCTGAAGCCACCATCACCGTGGAAGACACCATTGAGTTTGGCGATCTTGACGAGCAATATCAGCAATCCACTTTCGCCGGACACTTCATTGAAGTCGGCGTGGACGTCGCTACCGGTGAAGTGCGCGTGCGGCGCATGCTGGCGGTTTGTGCCGCCGGACGTATTCTCAATCCCAAAACGGCGCGCAGTCAGGTGATTGGTGCCATGACGATGGGACTTGGCGGCGCGTTGATGGAGGAGCTGTTCGTCGATGAACGCCTCGGTTATTTCGTCAACCACGATATGGCGGGCTACGAAGTGCCAGTTCACGCCGATATCCCGCAGCAGGAGGTGATTTTCCTTGATGACACCGATCCCATCTCCTCACCGATGAAAGCAAAGGGCGTGGGTGAACTGGGCTTGTGCGGCGTCAGCGCGGCAATCGTCAATGCCATTTACAACGCCACTGGCGTACGCGTGCGCGACTATCCGGTGACGCTGGATAAGTTACTTAAAGGCTTGCCTGCCCTTGTCTAAAGCTGAGGAGAAGCGCATTGCAGCAGCTACTGATTGATGACGATCTGCATCCGCAGATCAAGCCGCAGCAGGCTTTACAGACCGATGACAGTGAAAGCATCCTGCGCTTCGCGCTTGAAGCAATGGAGGCAGATTCCGCTGCCGTGCTGGTCACACTGGTTGAGATTCGCGGTGGCGCGGCGCGGGCATTGGGTGCGCAGATGGTGGTGCGGGAAGATGGCCGCTATTGCGGCTATGTTTCCGGCGGCTGCGTGGAAGCGGCGGCGGCTTATGAAGCGTTGCAAGTTATCGCCACTGGCAAAGATCGCTTTGTGAGATATGGCGAAGGATCGCCTTATCTGGATATTGTGCTGCCCTGTGGCGGCGGCATTACGCTGGCTTTCCATCAGCTACGTGACGCGCAACCGCTGAGAAACGTGCTGGATTTGCTGGCAAAGCGTCAACCCGCAGCGCTGCGCTATCTGCCGACGTTTCAGCGGCTGGCGAGCGCTGCTTGCACTGAGATGACCGGCTGGCAGGAGGATGCCTTTATCACCGGCTATCTGCCAAAAACACGCGTGGCGGTATATGGACGTTCAGTCGAAGCGTTGGCGACGGCGTCGATTGCGCAGGCCGCTGGTTACGAGGTGCTCTCTGGCGAGGATGTGCAGGCGCAGGCCGTTGATCCCTTCACGGCGGTGATTTTGCTGTATCACGATCTCGATCGCGAACTCCCGGTGCTTCTGGCAGCGCTGCGTTCTGCGCCCTTCTATATCGGAGCATTGGGAAGTCGGCGCACGCATGCAACGCGTATTAAGAAATTGCTGTCGCTAGGGTTTAGTGAGGAAGAGATTGCGAGTATCAAAGCGCCGATTGGCATCTTTGCCCAGGCGCGCGATGCGCGCACGCTAGCGCTATCAATTGTCGCGGATGTCGCGGCGGCTCGGCTCAACGTGGTTTAGCCACCACATCGAGATCGCGCTGTACAGCAGCGTCCGCTTCAAGGGTGACCAGTAAGCGCGGGTCCAGCAGCGCTCTGGCACCTTCATCGCCCTGCAAATTGCGTAACGCCTCAGCGTAGTATCCAGCAAACCCGACCGGATGGCCGGGTTTGCCTTTATAAGTAAGACGCACCTGCGCCGCGCCCTTTTCTAACGCCTCTTTTACTTGCCGATAATGATCCACCGTTAGCCACGGCATATCTCCCAGCGTAATGATCCATCCGTTCCAGTGAGCGGTCATCGCCACACCCGCCGCAATGGATTCGCCGCTGCCGCCACTTTCACACAGCACAAGCTGCACGCCTGCCTTTACTGCATGCTGACGCACCGCCAGATAGCCGGGACGCGTTACCAGCGCCACCGGCAACCCGCTCAGCTTTGCCTGTTCGATCACCGTTTCAATTACCGTCGGCGCATCGTCGTTTATGCTGGCCAGCAACTTATTGCCGCTGCCGCCGCTGGCGATATAACGCGAACCTTTACCTGCCGCGAGGATGAGAATGCCGGGCGTTGCTGAATCCATAGAAGTTTTAAACCTTGCGTTACAATCGATTATTAATGAAATTATAGCTAATCCTATGATTTACAATAGATATTAACAAAAAATAGCCAATCCAAATTAGATTGACTTCAATCTAATTTATGTCAATATATTCACGTTTTTCAGTCTCAATGACTGCAACTCTGCCTTAAAAATAGTGGTGATATGAAAGAGTTAAACGATGAAGTTTGCTGTGTAGGTCCTGAGAGTGAAGCGCCGGTGACTGTCGACCAGTTTCTCTGCTTCGCGCTCTATTCCGCGTCCCTTGCGATGACCAAACTTTATCAGTCGCGACTGAAACCACTGGGTTTGACCTATCCGCAGTATCTGGTGCTGCTGGCGCTGTGGGAAAAAGACCATGTCACCGTTTCAGAATTGGGCGCGCGCGTGCAGCTGGATTCAGGCACGCTCAGCCAGCTTTTAAAGCGACTGGAGCAGGCTGGCATTATCAGTAGAAAACGCGATGTTGGTGGCGATGAGCGCAGAGTGTTGATCTCCGTCACTGAGCAGGGACAAGAATTAAAGATCGCGGCGGCCGGCGTTCCGGCTGACATGGTGTCAGTGATGGATACGCCTTATGAAGAACTGGCCGATCTCACTGCACGTGTAACCACGCTGCGCCAGAAACTGATCAATGCCCTGCCCTGAGGGCGCGAAATAATACATTCCTATGAATGCTTTGGAGCAAGCTGAAAAATGTTAATTAGCAAAGGAATTAAGGAGAAGGTGATGTCAGACGAGAAAGCGGAAAATATGGATGACATTCATGCTGTCATTGGTCACGCCGTGTCATGCCTGCTTAAATCCGATCAACCTTTGCAACTTGACCACATTACTGCGCTATTGAAGCAGCATGAAGAAGCCGCGCCCGTTCAGCTCAAGCAGGATTATGTCAACGCGATGAGTAAGATTGCGGAAAAGTGTTTAGCATCGTAATCAGTGCTTTTTCTGATTCGGGATATTAGCATGCTTCTCACTACTGAAATCTTGTCCGTCGCGTTGCGTGTTGGTCCTGGCGCTATGATTTCTGACATCCGCCAGTGCGCGTTGGCAGGCAACTCGCCTGTAGCTTTCCTCTTCTGTTTCCGCCATCTCTTCTAGTTTGGCTATCAGCGCCGCAGAGGATACCGCAACCTGGTCTTCTAAAAGAGCAAGCAGCGCCTCACCAATCATTCGGTCCTTCATCTGTTCATCGTAACTGCTAGTCATTTAATTCTCTGTGTAGTCATATTTACTCAAGCTTAAGAGTTATTTACCAATGGCGTTGTTATCTTGAGAAAATCAACGTGCGTCAGTCAGGTTAAGAGAAAACAATTGTTTTGTAAAATCCAATCTAATTCATCAGCGCTATCATCAAGTCCTGCCGCATAAAAAATGATCGCCTCGGCGCGATGACATTCCCCGATAAAAACAAGCTCATCCAACTTGATTAAAGATAAGAAAAGTCTTAGTGGCCTCGCGTACGTTTTCATGGCGAAAAATCACCACGGGAAATAATTAGTATGAAAGCCGCAAACCCTGCTTTTCTCACCTCACTTTGCTTTACTGTTATCGGTTAGGATGCAGCGAAATTGAAAATCTATCAGTTCAGAAAATTCACTTTTAATGTGAAGAATCATGAAGTCACCTGCGACGGCAAGATGATGGCGGAGATAGCCACCACCGACTCTGCGCGTGTTATGCAAGGCGATGGATTAACCGTTATTTTCTATCACTATTTTCCGGAAAAAGCTGCGGTGATGAAGGATGGCCAGTTTGTCGATTGGGCCAGACTGAAACGTTAACGATAATGCGGGCAGCAAGGAGGCTGCACTCTCTTCTACAGGCGTGATAAACACTCGCCAGCGCATTCCATTAGTCTGTGAATTTTATCAATGATTAATAACGTTAAATAAGCCGATTAAAAAGCGTTCACTAAACCGCATTAGGGTATTTCGCTAAAATATCTTTGTTTACAGTTTATAACGGTAGGATTTGTTCCACTTACTACACTGGAAGCGTGTATTTGCACGCTATTAACTTTATAAGGAATAAATCCAGTGCGTAAATTTTCTCTGATTGTATTAACTGCGGGCGTGCTGCTGTCGGTCACTTCTCAGGTTGAAGCGAAAGGCTGCATTAAAGGTGCAGTGGTCGGCGGCGTGGCGGGCCACGTGGCACATCACGGCGTTGCGGGTGCAGCAGCGGGTTGTGCGGTTGGTCACCATATGGCAAACAAAAAGCAGAAAGAAGCGGAAAGCAAACAGCAGCAATCTCAGTAATTCCCTGAGCTGCCTGTGCAAACAGGCAGCTGTAACACGCGTTATAAACGTTTTTGCGAATCCGCATCAAACAGCATCGCGCGATCCGCATCAATGGTCACAGGCAGAATATCCCCCGCCTGTGCGCCAGAACGTTGTGTGGTGAATAGCATGATGTCATGCCCCAACAGCGATCCATGAATCAGCTCGGATAATCCCGTCGGCTCCACCAGCGACACTTCCAACGGCAGCGCATTCATCGCGCCCGCTTCGGCAATCGCCACATTCTCTGGTCGGATACCGTAAATTACCGCTCGCCCAGCCTGATGCTGCGACCAATGCTGATTCAACGGCAGCTGTGCGCTATCGCCAATACGCACGCCCTGCGCGGTCATCATGCCATTGATGAAGTTCATTGATGGCGAGCCAATAAAGCTGGCGACAAACTTGTTCGCCGGTGTGTCATACAGCTCGAGCGGCGTACCGACCTGCTGAATCACACCGTTGTTCAGCACCACAATACGATCCGCCAGCGTCATGGCTTCAACCTGATCGTGCGTCACGTACACAATGGTGTTGTTCATCTGCTGATGCAGCTTCTTGATTTCGACGCGCATCTGACCGCGCAACTGTGCATCCAGGTTCGACAGCGGTTCATCAAACAGAAACACCTGCGGCTGACGCACGATGGCGCGTCCCATGGCCACACGCTGCCGCTGACCGCCGGATAACTCTTTGGGTCGGCGATCAAGCAGATGCGTCAGGCTGAGAATTTCCGCCGCACGCCTCACCTTCTCTTCAATTTCCGCGCGCGGACGCTTCTGAATTTCCAGGCTGAAGCCCATATTGCGCGCCACCGTTAGATGCGGATAGAGTGCGTAACTTTGAAACACCATCGAGATATCGCGATCTTTGGGTGCCACATCGTTCATCAGCTGGTTGCCGATACGAATATCGCCGCCGGTCGCCAGCTCCAGTCCGGCGATGGTGCGCAGCAGCGTCGATTTGCCACAGCCGGATGGTCCCACCAGTACCACGAATTCGCCGTCTTTGATGGTGAGGTTAATATCGCGCAGCACCTCAACGTTGCCATAGCGCTTGTCGATCTGTTTGAGCGTGATTTCAGCCATGATTTACCCCTTAACCGCACCGGCGGTGAGTCCCTGAACCAAATAGCGTTGAATAAAGGCGAAGAACAGACAGGCCGGGATCAGCGCCAGCACCACCGCCGCCATCATCTCGCCCCAGGAAACGGCAAATTTCGACACGAAGCTGAGCAGCCCAACCGGGAAGGTCATCACTTCGTTTTTGTTGATCAGCATCAGCGAGAACAGCAGCTCGCTCCACGCTGCGGTAAACACAAAGCCCAATGTGGCCGCCATGCCCGGCAAGGTCAGCGGCACCAGCACGCGATACAGCGCCTGAAAACGCGTGCAGCCTTCCAGCATCGCCGACTCCTCCAGATCTTTGGGAATCGCATCAAAGAAGGATTGCATCAGGAAGGTGGCAAACGGCACGTTAAACGCGGTGTAGATCAGAATCAGCCCCAGCAAGCTGTTGGTCAGGCCCAGCGGCGCCATCACCTTGTAAATCGGCGCGATGATCATCACCAGCGGAAACATCTGCGTGAACAGCAGCAGTCCGGCGATTAGCACTTTGCCGCGGAACTGGAAGCGCGAAAAGGCATAGCCGGCCGCAGCGGCAATCAGCGTGGTAAGAAACGCGGTGCTAAACGAGACAATCAGGCTGTTGGTAAAAAAGGTCGGGAAATCACTGTCGGTCAGCACTTTTTTGAAATGACCAAAGGTCACGCCGCTCGGCAATAACGTTACGCCCTGACTAAACAACAGTTGGTCCGGCGTCAGCGAGATTTTGATGATCCAGTACAGCGGAAACAGCGCGAACAGCAGATACGCCGCAATACTCAGGCGATGGCCAATCAGCGGTAAGAGTCGCATCGTCGCCTCCTATTTCAGCAGCTGATGACGGATGCGCAGCAACACCAGCGCATAACAGGTCATCAGCAGTAACAGAAACACCGCCATCGCTGAGGCATAGCCAAAGTCGAGCTTGCGATAGGCGGTGGTGAAGATGTAGCTGGAGAGAATCGAGGTCGATCCCGCCGGACCGCCATCGGTCATCACCACAATGAGATCGGCAAAATTGGCGATCCAGATGGTGCGCAGCATCACGGTGATGGCGATCATCGGTGCCAGAAACGGCAGCGTGACGCGACGAAACTGCTGCCAGCCGCTGGCACCGTCAATCGAGGCCGCTTCGTACAGATCTTTGGGAATCGACTGCAGCGCCGCCAGCAGCGTGATGGCAAAGAACGGAATGCCAAACCAGACGTTGGCGATCACCGGTCCCCACATAGCCAACTGCGGATCGGACAGAATGTTGTACGGCTCACTCAGCACGCCCAAATCGCTTAGCCACTGCGGCAATGGGCCGACTACCGGATTGAACAACCATGACCAGGTCAAGCCAGAGAGAAACGCCGGAACCGCCCACGGCAAGAACACCAGCGCCTGCACCCAACGGCGAAAACGGAACTCGCGATTGAGCAGCAGCGCCAGCGCCAAACCGAAGAAGAACTGCAGCAGCAGCGAGCTGAGCGTCCAGTTCAGCGTGTGGCCCAGCGCTTTGAAAAAGCGCCGGTCATCAAACATCTCGCTGAAGTTATCCCAGCCGACCCAACCGGTCTCCAGCGGATTCAGCAGGTTAATGCTCTGAAACGCATAGGAGATACCGATCGCCATCGGCACAAAGATGAACAAAGCGATCAGCAACAGGCCAGGCGAGAGATACCACCACGGCTCAGCCAGCCGACTCCAGCGGAGGCGGCGGCGCGCCGGACTGTTGGGCAGAGAAGCATCAAGCATCATAATCACACTCCGCGTGGTTGAAGGTTACTGCGTGGCAAGCCAGGCTTTCTGCTCTTTGCTGAGATAGTTCGCCCAATCCTTCACCATGCTTTCGGTATCGTTCTCACCCAGCAAGGTTTCCTGGCTGCTCTCTTTCACAATCACCGAGTTGAAATAGCCCCAGCCTTTGAGATGGGTTGGCATGGTTAGCGGCACATAGTTAGGATCGTTCAGCTCTTTGAACCAGCCGGCGAACTGCGGCGTATGGTAGAACGGATCCTGCTCGGCGCCTTTGTAAATCGGCAGCGTGCCGACGAATTTTGACCATGCGAGGTTGTTGGTTGTGTCACTGAGGAAGGTAATCAGCGGCCAAGCGAGATCCTTCTGTTTACCCTGCTTGAACATCGACCAGCCGGTATAGCCAATGGTCGGGAAAGCTTTGCCTGACGGGCCAACCGGCATCGGAGCCACAGCGAAATCATCGGCCGCCATGCTGTTTTTAATGGCGATCAGCGCGTCGGGATCCTGATCGAGCATTGCGCATTTACCTGAATAGAAGCCCGAAACGATCTCATTGAAGCCCCAGTTAACGCTGTCTTTCGAGGCGCCGCCCTTTTGATACATATCCACCAGCAGCTGCGCGCCTTTCATCGCACCCGGCTCGGTCAGCGTGCTGTTACCTTGTTTATCGAAGAACTCCGGCGAACCGTTCATCGCCGCCATAAACATCATCCAGGCGTTGGTGCCGCCCACGCCACCGCGCATGCAGTAGCCGCTGATGCCATTCCCCAATTTGCTGATGCGCTGGGCATCGCTGGCGAATTCCTCCATGGTTTTGGGCGGTTCACTCAATCCTGCCTGCTGGAACAGCTTTTTATTCCAGAACAGCGCGCGCAGATAAAAGCCGTACGGCACCATGGTGGCTTTGCCGTTGGCGGCGCGCGCCATGGCCAACGTTTTATCGGTGAGCTGTGGCGTGGCATCCCAGCTTTTCAGGCGCGGCTCGAGGTCTTCCAGCATATTGTTACTGGCATACAATCCTTGCCAGGTATCCGGCATTTCCACCACATCCGGCACCTGACCGCTCTGCAGCATGGTGCCGAGCTTTTCAAACGCCTGGCCCCACGGCAGTGAAATCAGCTCAATCTCCGTGCCGGGATGCTGGGTTTTATAATCATCGAGCATTTTTTGCAGCAGCGCGGTGCGCGGCGGGCTGGTAATCACTTCCACTACGGTAAGCTTGGCGGCGAGGCTGCTCATCGCTGCACTCAAACCCACGGCTAACACTAATGCTTTCACGGCAAAACGTTGCGTCATGACTTTTCTCCAGTGAGTGATTACGCGCGATTCGCGCTGGCAAGGGCTTGCTGCAAATCGGCCCACAAATCGTTGGTCTCTTCAAGGCCGACCGAGATGCGGATCAGGCGTGGCGAGACGCCGAAATCCACCGCCGAGTTAAATTCACTGGCCTGGTTGATCACCGAAATCGCCGGCATCACCAGACTCTCAAATCCGCCCCAGCTCACGCCCATGTGGAACAGCTCCAGCGCGTTGCACAACTGCGGAATATCCACCTGCTCCGCCACTTCAAAGGCAAACAGACCGCTGTAGCCGCGCAAGGTGGACCACGACTGCGGTGTCAGCCCCGGATGGCAGACGTCGGTCACTAGCGGATGCTTCGCCAGTTTCTCAGCAATAGTCAGCGCGCTTTGGTGATGGTGTTTCATGCGCAGCGGCAGCGTGCGCAGGCCGCGCATCAGCAGTGACGCTTCATGCGCCGAAAGTTTGCCGCCGAGGTAAGGACTGATGTGACGCGTAATGTTGTTGATGTGCTGCTGGCTGGCGATCACCAGACCAGCCACTACATCGCTGTGGCCGCTGATATATTTCGACGCCGAGTGCACCACGATATCGATGCCGCACAGCAGCGGCTGCTGGAAAATCGGTGAAGCCCAGCTGTTATCGATCATGCTGACCACGCCCGCTTCGCGCGCCATCGCGCCGAGCTGATTCAGATTCTGTTCACTCATCACCCAGCTTGAGGGACTTTCCAGATACAGCAGGCTGGCATCCGATAAGGCCGCACCAATTGCAGCTTCGTCATCGCCATCGACAAACTCGGTGACGATGCCAAAGCGCTGGCAGAAGCCACGCAGAAAGCGATAGGTATCGGGATAAACGTGATTAACGCACACCACTTTTTTACCCGGCGCCACCACGCTGAGAATCGCATTGCTGATCGCCGCCATGCCGCTGCCAAAAGCCAGACAGGCTTCGCCGCCCTCCAGCGCCGCCATCTTGTCCTGCAGCGCTTTTACCGTCGGGTTATCGACGCGCGAATAGAGCGGCTGATCGCTCTCGCCGCGAAAGCGCGCGATCATGCTGTCGTAATCACTGAAGGTGAACAGCGAAGACTGGTAAATCGGCGTAGTGACCGCGCCCATTTCATGGCGTTGATCGTGAGTGAGCAGCGTTTTTTGCGAAATCAACTTATCGTTTGGCATTCATTACATCCTTCATGTCGCGTTCGGTGATATCGAGAATTTGATGGCAGATGGCGCGCGCTGCCGTGCAATCGCGCTGGCGGATAGCGTTGAAGAGTTCACGGTGCAGCGGGAAAGAGTCTGAAAACAGCGCCTGTTCCGGCGGTGATTCGAAAAATGCATGAAATGAGTCGTAAATGCCGTTGAGCATTTGTAGCAGCAAAGGATTTCCGGCAGCCCGATAGATGCTGGCGTGAAATGCCCAGTCTTCCGCACCGGCAGAACCGATCGCCAGATGCACTTTTTCCATCTCATTAAGACGTTGCTCGATTTCGATCAGATCGGCAGCCGAGGCACGTTGAGCCGCCAACGCGCAGGATTCTGACTCGATAATGCGGCGCACTTCCAGCGCGTGTAGCATGTTGGCCGAATCGTTTTTAAAGCGCAGCGATAAGAAGCTGTCGTTAACGCCCACTTCCGCCTGCAAAAAAGTACCGCTGCCCTTTTTACGCAAAATAATGCCTAGCGCTTCCCAGCGTTTGAGCGCTTCACGCACCGTATTGCGGCTGACGCCAAGCTTCTCCGCCAGCACGCGTTCCGGCGGCAAGCGGCTGCCGGGCTGCGCACCCGACTGCGCCATATAGCGCGTTAGCGCATCGAGAATCAGCGTATCGCTGCGCGGCGTGGAAATAGGATGAAGCTCAGCCGGTATCTGCATGGCAATGCCCTAATTGGTCCAACATCTCTACCAATCGAATAGCAACGCGCGTGCCAGATTATTAATGCGCTGAATTAAATGAATTTTGTGCGGGGTTATAAGTGGACATTATGCGTTTTGCTGGTGCAAATTGAGGGGATTTGCACCAGTTGGGTACGTGGCAAGGGTGTTGATCATCTTGGGAGGGATTTAGCCGCGAGCAACTGACACGCTTTTATTTATTTAAAACCTGCCAGCGTTTATAGACGTCGAGCGCCTGCGGTCGAGGCTGATATTGCATCGGCAAGCGACGTTGTTCAATTGGCTTGCTGTATTCAGCGTAAAAGGTGTCCAGTTCAAAGTATTTACGATCGTCACGGTAATACGTCGAGTATTCTTCGCGTTTGGTGATGTATATCACCTGCTTTGGACTGCAATAATAGAGTGCACCCAGACACATTGGACAAGGGCTGGCAAGAATGTAAATGTCGCAGTCTGTGAGGTTTTCGCTGCCTGATTGACGGCAGGCTTCGCGGATGGCCAGTATTTCAGCGTGAGCCGTGGGATCATTCGTCTGTGCGACCTGGTTTGCGCTCTCAGCGATTACCTTGCCATCGCGAACAATGACTGTTGCAAATGGTCGACCGCCCTCTTCAACGTTTTTCATTGCTAAATCAATCGTGCGTTGTACAAAATCCATTCGTTCCTCGCTTGTATACATAATTAACCATGACATTTTGAGCCTGGTTCAGTTTTATATAATGCGAAAGCGATGAGCAGGCTAAACGTATACGATTTAACCGTTGAATGAGTAAAAGTTTATTTCTGATGGCGGTGATGGGCAGCACCGCCTTTAGAAGAGTAATAATCTTAATCGCAAGCTCGCATTTTTAAGACTTATTACTGAGGACTACCATTGATGAGGGTTACGCAAAAATTCTGCCTGGCTCGGCAAAATTTCAAGATCCCGTTTTCTACAAATAACCTGCGACGGCATATTTCCTGTTAACGGCGCAATGTCACGCAGTTTCATTTCACGGTTAACTTTAGGTAACCACTCTTCGAACTGTTTCGCGTAGGAATCCGCCAGATTTTTATCATGGGTGCGCCCGACAAAAAGCTTACTTTTAGCGAGGCGGGAAATGTCCGTCGCATATATTTCGTAGAGATCGCCGCACTGTACAATTTCAATTGCGGTGAAATGCATATTGGGCCAGAAACTCACTTTTGCTGAAAAATTGCTGTAATTCATAAAATATCACTTATTGTTGGATTTATCTGTGTGCCAGATTATTCTGGTCGGGCCAGTAATTATAACGCCATTCTCATGGCCTGATACTGTCAGATAAATCCTGAACTTTTAAAATTGAATCAGTTTAAAACCCACGTTCTTAATTATGGGAGATTATCTTAACTGAAAAAGCCGTCATCATCCGGCGTCTTTCCTACCACGATTTGCAGCGTATTCCGCAGACAATCCTGGAAAATCACATCATTGGTGCTCTCAAGCTCTGCCAGCAGATAGGCAATAATGCTCTTATTGGTAACGGTTTTTTTATCTTTTATGATAGCGGTGATAATTGAACCCAATATTTCGGCCTCAGATTTCAGTTTTACAGAACCACAATTGAAATAGGCGATAAAATCGGTACTGATATTCATTTTTTGCATGCGTTTCCCCTGGCGACGTTAGTGCCAGCACTTTATGGAGTAATAAAAAATTAATGGAATAGTCTGAAAAATGAGATCGCAAATGATCTCGTTAAGCTGATTGAATTTAATAAAAGGGGAATATTGTTAATTTTAGAGAAAATGTCTATCAAGAGAGCCTGCTGACGTTTACATTGAGTAGCGTGGGTTTCGGGGTGAAAGAAGTTATGTCACCACTTGATCACAAAAATATACAAACACGGAATAAGAGTACAGAATTTTCTTTTAATAAAACCGCTGTTATTTTAAGCAATTGGAATAAAATCAGCGATAACAGTCAGTTGAGTGATAGTTAGAGTCCAAAGAGAATTGTAAATTAGTCCTGTTAGGTGATTAATGCGCATTGTTGTTTATCGGATTATAGATTGCAGAAGCGCACATTGATGCGCTTCTGCCCCGGTGTTCAAGGCGTTACCGCTTCGCCGCTCACCACTTTTGCTTGCTGCAGGCTGGCCTCTTCCTCGCGGAATTTCAGACGATCCCAGACCCGGAAGAACGGATAGTAAATCACCAGCGAAATCGTTAGATTCACCACCTGCAAAACGGTGCCGGAAATATGCCCGCCGGTGGCCAGATAGCCGCTGACGAAAATCGGTGTGGTAAACGGCAGCGCAATCCCCGCCGGAGGCGCCACCAAACCGGTGCTCATCGCCGCCCACGACACAATCACCAGCACCACCGGTGTCAGGATAAAGGGCAGGAACAGATACGGGTTCATCACCAGCGGAATACCGAACACTAATGGCTCACTGATGTTAAATAGCGCCGCCGGTGCGGCAATTTTACCGAGCTGCTTCATCTGGCGACTGCGTGAACGAATCAGCATGAAAATCACCAATCCCAGTAGCGCGCCGGTTCCGCCCGGTGCAATCCACAAATCATAAAACTGCTGGGTAAAGATGTGCGGGATGGGTTGGTTGTGCTGAAACGCCTCGAGGTTTTCACTCATATTCGACAGCCAAACCGGCTGAATAAACACCAGCACAATCGCATCACCGTGCAGCCCGAGCGTCCAGAGAATCCCAATCAGCAGCACCGAGAAAATCATGCCGGGCAAGGTGCCACCCACGTGATGCATCGGCAAACCAATTACAGTAGCGATCAGGTTATTGATATCGCCGAACGGCGATGCTTCCACCGCCAGACGAATCACCAACACCACCGCCAGCACACAAAAACCGGGTACCAGCGCGAGGAAGGATTTCGCCACCGCAGGCGGCACGCCCTCCGGCATCTTGATCACCAGATTACGGTTGTGCACTAAGCGGTAAATCTCGGTCGATAGCAGCGCAACCACGATAGCCACAAACAAACCCTGGCTGCCAATCAGTGAAATCGGCAACACGCCGGTGACCAACTGCGTCGGCGCGCCTTCCACCGGAGCAAACAGCGTCTGCTGCGGAATGGTCATCACAAATGCCACTAACGCCATCGCGCCGCTGGTGAGCGGATCAAGCGTGCGATACTTCTCCGCCAGGCGGTAAGCGATGCCGAAGCTGGAGATCAGCGCCATGATGTCGTAGGTCGCGCGCACCGGATAAAGCAGTTTGTTGCGCCACGTCTCGCCAAACAGATCCGCCATTAAATGGCCCCACGCCGGAATCGGCAGATAGGCAAAGATCAGGAAGAAGCTGCCAATCAGCATAAACGGCATGTTGAGAATGATGCCGTCGCGCACGGAGAGCACATGCTTCTGACCGGCGATTTTCAGTGCGACGGGCAAGACATAACGGTCTATAAAAGTACGGTTAGACATAGGTGTTCCTCTGGCTCAGTGGCGCAACGGATTATGGCGTGGCGAACTGCGGCAGCCACGGCTTGTTTAAGGTCAGCACTTCGTCAAGCAAAGCTTCGGCGGTCGCGACATCACCGACTAACGGATTGCCGAGCAGCGCCAGCAGCGCTTGCTCACGATCGCCATGCACTGCGGCTTCGATAGTCAGGCGTTCAAACGCTTTGATCTGCTGCGTCAGGCCATTCATCAGCGGCGGCAACTCACCAAACGCCAGCGGATGCGCGCCTTGCGCATCAACCAGACAGTTCACCTCCACCACCGCGTCATCCGGCAGGCCATGAATCGCGCCATTGTTGCGACAGTTCACCACCAGATTTTTGCCACTGTTATTGTGAATTGCGCTGATCAGCTCAACCGCCACTTCGGAGTAATACGCGCCGCCGCGGAAACTCAGCTGCTCGGGTTTGTGCGCCAGATGCGGGTCGGCATACAGCACGAACAGTTCCGCTTCCACTTTCATCACCTGCTCCGCGCGCGTGCCTTCATGACCGTTTTGCGCTTTCTCTTGCTCTTCGGCCAGCATCTGCGGCGTTTGCCAGTAATAACGGTGATACGGGCACGGAATCGCCTTGAGCGCGCGCAGGAACTGCGGCGACCACGGCATATCTTTGATGTTGTTCATGGTGAGCGATTGGCCGTCGCACAGTTGCTCGATCACCTGCGCGGTCACATCCTCGCCGCGACAGGTCACCTGATGCACCCACACCAGATGGTTGAGCCCGGCGAAGCGCAGCTGCACGTCATCCCAGGGCGCATCGAGCATGCCGGCAATCATGTGATGCATATTCACCGGCACATTGCACAGCCCGATGATTTTCGCCTTGCTGTAGCGCGACACCGCCTCCGTCACAATCCCCGCCGGATTAGTGAAGTTGATGATGAAGGCGTCCGGTGCCAGTTCCTCGACTTTGCGCGCTACCTTGAGCATCACCGGAATGGTGCGCAACGCTTTGGCAAAGCCGCCAACGCCAGTGGTTTCCTGGCCGAGCCGACCATATTTCAGCCCGAGGCGCTCATCCGCCGCGCGCGCGGCCAACAATCCCACACGCAGCTGCGTCAGAACAAAACGAGCACCGCGAATCGCGTCATCCAGCTCAAAATGGACGCTGACTTTTACCTGCTCCAGCCCGTTTTGCTGCAGCATACGGCGAGTAAGATCGGCGATAACATTAACCTTTTCGCGCCCTTGCTCGATATCCACCAGCGCCAGTTCCGTCACCGGCAGCTGCGCATAGCGATTGATGATCCCTTCCACCAGCTCCGGTGAATAGCTGCTGCCACCACCAATAATTGCGATTTTAAGCATCTGTGCCTCCTGCCGCTGTGCGGCGATAGAGTTCAATGATTTCGCCAGCCAGATCCTGAATCAGCATGGCGTTCATCAGATGATCCTGGGCGTGCACCAGAATCAGCGTGACCGGCAACTTACCGCTGCCTTCATCCAGACCAATCAACGCGGTCTGCTGCTGGTGCGCAGCGCTGATGCTTTCACCTGCTGCCGCCAGCTGTTGCTGCGCCTCACTGAAGCGCCCTTCTCGCGCCAGTCGCAGCGCGCTGATGGCCGCGCTGCGGGCTGCGCCGGCCTGCACCAGCAGCAGCATAATTTCCTCTTCAAACTCGATAGCCACGATTTCAGACATGCAGAATCCCCCACAGCACAAAGCCGTGTAATGTCAGTCGGATGGGTTAAAAAGGACGTTTAGGAGGCGTGTAAGGCCAGCGCTTTATCGAGCACCTGTTCGCCACGCATCATGCCGTAATCCATCATGTCGATGACGGCGACAGATTTGCCTTGCGGCGCGGCAATAGCGCTAAGACGGGCTGCTTCGAACTGCACCTGCGGGCCAAGCAGAACCACATCGGCATCTGGCAGAATGCGTTCGAATTCCGCCACCGGCACGGCTTTAATGTCAATCTCCAGACCGCGACCTGCAGCGGCATGCTGCATTTTGCTCACCAGCATGCTGGTTGACATGCCTGCAGCACAGCAAAGTACGATGCGCATAATTTCTTCTCCTGTGATTTGTCCCGGTCATTTAAGACCTGTCTCAGAGACGCTGTAAAGTGGTTGCGGGCAGAGGATTTTCTGATGGATAGATAATTTATTGATGCAAGTCAGATGGATACGATTAAAATCGTCATGAAAATATTTTTCATGAGTGTGATCTTAACCGTAATTTAACAGTAAAAAGCCCAACAAACGGCGCTAACACCCTGCGATGAGATGAAAAAAAACTCAACATGAAAAATAATTTCATGCATGATGGACCTTCGCTACTGAGGATGTGATGAGCTAATGGATATTGTCTGGCAATTACGACAGCAGTCGGAGCGCGCGGATGCGCAGGAATCGAGGCTGGCGCGTTTTATTCTGGCGAACCTGCACGCCAATGTACACGTCACCATGGAGAGTCTGGCTACACAGGCTGGCGTGAGTCAGGATGTGCTGCGACGCTTTGCCACTTCGGCGGGCTGTCAGGATCTTGATGATTTTCTCCATCAGGTGCGGAAAGCCGGTCAGCAGCAGGATGTTGAATTTATCGATGTCATCCGCCAGCGGCAATCGTCGCTGAGTCAGCAGGAGAAACGCGTTGCCGAAGCGATTCTCAGCGACACTGCTTTTGCCGCTTCCGCCACCATCGAGCAGCTTGCCGGCCGCGCAGAAGTCAGCGCCGCCACCATCACCCGCTTTGCGCGTTCGCTGGGTTGCGAGGATATCCGTGATTTGCGTATGCGGCTGGCGCGCGCGCCTCAGAGACAACCCCCTCAAGCGATTGCGCCGATTGAGGCTATTACTCAAGCGTTAACCCAGCAATATGGTCAAGCGGAAGCGGCGACCTGGCAACGTGCCGCAGAGCTGTTGCGTAAAGCCCGAAGCGTACTGCTGATTGGCGCATCGGGGCTGCAAACTACGCTGGTGGCGGACGTCCATCAGCGCCTGCAAAACGCCGGACTGGCCAGCGCGTGGATTCAGGATGATAACCTGCTGAGCATGACGCTGAGCCGTTTGCAACCGGACGATCTGTTGCTGATTCTCGCGCCTGATACGGTTAGCAGCCACGTGCTCAGCGCGGTACACCATGCGCACATTCAAAAAACGCCGGTGATTGCGCTTTGTGCGCAGACATTAGATCTCGCCAATCAGGCAGATATCTGGCTGCCGCTGCCGGAAGCGCAACACGCGCGCCGTTACGGCATTTTGTTTGCGCTGGATCGGCTGGAAGCGGCGCTTTAAGCACAGCGGTTACTGAAACAGATCGCCACGATATTTAAACAGCTCCAAATCCGACGCGATGCCGAGTTTTTTCATGCCGGTCTGCTTATGAGCGCTGATGGTTTTGCGGCTGCGATTGAGTTTTGCAGCGATTTCGAACACTTGCATGCCATCAATAAAACAGCGAATCACTTCCGCTTCACGCGCCGTGAGCAATTTACTCAGCTGTGAAACACGCGAAACCTCGTTCGAATCTTCCTGCAAAATAGGACGATCCCGCTTACGGCCTGGCAATTGGCTTAGCTGGCTGGCGATGTCATCCGGCAGCGAGCGCTTGCCAGCAGCAATATTACGGATTGCCGCAAAGTAAGCCGGGGTCTCTTCACGTTTAGTGATATAGCCTTTAATGCCCAGATGCAGAGCCGCACGAATTACCGCAACACTTTCCATCGACGTTGAGAGCAAAATTTTCAACTGCGGATGATGCATCCGGATGTGTTTAATTAGCGATAAGCCATCTAACTGGTCGTTACCCAGAATGTAATCCAGCACCAATACGTCGGCACTGTTCTGCCCAAGCCAGGCCAACAGCGCTTTGCTGGTGCCAAATGTCGCCAGCATGTTGATATCGGGTTCACGTGTGGCAGCAACTTCGAATGAGAAGCGCATCATGGGATGATCATCCAGCATCACCACCTTAATTTTGTTCGCGTGAAACACGGCCATCTGCCACCTCGGTAACCTGAAACTCATATTGATACGGTTTGGCCCAGCATAGGCATTACCGGGACTTTTCTGAAGCGCTGAATGCTTAGGCGCGCGTAGGAAAATACTTATATTATTTTTCATACACTTACTACTAAAAACCAAGACCTGGCCTGGCTGATTCCAGGCAGTATTACGTCAAAATCAAGGTAGAAAAATTACCGATTATTTGACGATGAAAAACGGACTGCTTTTTTACCTCTTGCTTGCTCTCCTGACGCTGGTTTTTATGCCAGGGCTGCCACATGCACAAGGAAACGTGCTGACGCTGGCCCCGCGCATTGAAGTCAATCCGCCGTCGGTGACCTTTGCCGCGAATGTTCGCGCGTGGCTGCTAACGCATCCCGTGGTGCGCGTCGGCGTCTGGGGCGCGTCACAACCGCCGGTTAGCTTGGGCATGGAGCGTGGACAGTTGGCGGGCATTGACGCAGATTACCTGGCGCTGCTCGAATCGACGCTACAGGTACATTTTGAGCTGACTCACTATCGCAGCCGTGAAGAGGCGATTCGCGCGATGAATCATAAAAAAGTCGACATGCTGGCGATCTGGACACCCGATCTCTCGCCGCACATGTCGGTGCATGCTTCATTGCCATGGCTAAACGACCGAGCGGTGATCGTCACGCGCGCCGGACAGCAAGCGCCGCGCGGTAAGCTGCCGTTACTTATGCTGGATAGTCAAACGCTGCCAGATATCAGTCCTTCGCCGGAAGCGTTTGAAGATTACTATCAGGCGATCAATTCCATCGCTTTTGGTCAATCCGCTGCCGCCGGTTTTAGCCATGCTACCGCCAGCTATCTTCAGCGTAATAATCAACTCGATAATCTGTGGCTACTGCCGCATCCTTCACTCGGCGAGTTCCGGCTCACTTTTGGCGTGCCGGCTGCCGAACCGCAATTGCTGAGCGCCATCAATAATGTGCTCACTCATCTGCCGCTGGTAAGCCGTTTGCGCATTGCACAAGGCTGGGGCATGGATCGTGAAGCGGTGATCGGTCATCCCGCGTTATCACTCTCGCCGGAAGAGCTGACATGGAGCCAGCAAAATCCGGCCATCACTGTATTGCTGGATGGTCGTCGCGAACCTATCAGTTATATCAGCCAGCAAGGTGAACCCTCTGGACTGGCGGTCGATGTGCTGCGGCATATCAGCGAGCGCTTCGGCTTACAGTTCAACTATCAAATGGCTGAAGACGATGCACAGCTGACCGCGCTGTGGGTGAAATATCCGCAGGCGGTGCTGGCCAGCAGCCTAACGATACCGAGGGAACCGGAAGCCGCCGATCTGTCGATGACGCAAAGTGAGCCCTGGCTGGTGACGCCAGCGGTGCTGGTGATGCAACGCAACACCATTCAGCCTGCTTCACTGCACGAGCTGGAGGGCGAGAGAATTGCGATCCAGCAGAATAATCCGCTGATTCCGTGGCTGGAAACCTGGTATCCCACGTTGCAACTGATCGTCACCGACACGCTGCAGCAGGCGCTGGTGCTGGTCAACAACGGCGAGGCGCACGGCGCGATTGGATCGCAATTCTCGGTACAGTATCAGCTGAAGCGCAACCCATTCCACCGTCTACACCAGTCGCTTTCGCTGCCGGTAAAACCTTACAGCGTGGGCTTTGCCGCCCAACGAGCAGACTCACCTGCTCTCAGTATTCTCAACAAAGCGCTACAACAAACGCCTCCCGATAGGCTGATGAGTATGGCCAGTTCCTGGCGTGACACACTCCTGGCGCCGGATCAGAAATCAGCACCCGCGTTTTCCCCCACCTTAATCGCGATCACCCTGTTGCTGGGGTTGCTGCTGTTCCTGTTGGTAGGCTGGTGGATTGGTCGATTGTGCCAGTCGCTAAAGGCCCTGCGTGAACGTCTCAACAGTAATCAAACTTTGATTCGTCAACTGCAGGAAGCCAAAGCAGAAAATGATCGGGTGCTCGCGGCGCGTAACGCGTTCATGAAGAGCATGGGCCACGAAATTCGCACCCCGCTCAACGCCATTACCGGCCTGCTGGAGTTAGAGCTGGAGCGATTACACAGCCAGCATCAGCACAATGAAAATTTGCAAACGGTGTATGAATCCGCCTGCTCGCTGCTCTCCATCACCGGCGATGTGTTTGATATTTTCCGCGCCGAAGCGCGTGATGAACAGAGCCGCATCCGCGTGGTAAACCTGCCTTCATTACTGAGCAGTACGGTGGCGCTATTTCAGCAGCAAGCTGAGGAGAAAGGTTTGCGCCTGCATGTCACACTCGATCCCCATGCGCCGCGCGTGGAGTTCGATCCGCTGCTGATCATTCGGATCACCTCCAGCCTGTTACGTAATGCCATTCAACACACTCAGCAAGGCGATATCACGGTGACGCTGTGCTGTGAAACGCAGGAACCTAATGGCTATTTACCGCTGGCGATCGCGGTTAGCAATCAGAGCGACGGCTTGCTGGCCGAGCGCTGGGAAAGCTTGCAAGGCGCTGACGATACGCGCGCCTGGGCGGAAACCGGCTTTAGCCTGGCCGCCTGCCAGCGTATGGCGCAGGACGCCGGTGCGCAGCTCAAAGTTAACAGCGTTGCCGGTGAAAGCAACAGCGTGAGCTTGCACTTCTCTGCGGCGCCGGTAAACGCATCGCCAGCTGCACCGCGCGCTCCGGCACAGCCCACCCCGAAAGTGCTAATTGTTGACGATTATCCCCCCGCTCGTCTGTTACTGAGCCAGCAGTTGCAAAAGGCAGGTTGCGAGGTACTGAGCGCGTTAGATGGCCAACAAGGTCTGACGCTTTGGCAGCAACATCGGCATGAGATTGGATTAGTCATTACCGACTGCACCATGCCGCAGATGGACGGTTTTGCCATGAGCCTTGCGATTCGGCAACAGGAGAAAAACCAGCAGCTGGCAGCAACACCCATCTACGCTTTAACAGCGATGAGCAGTTTTGATGCCGCCGAAGATTGCCGCAGCGCAGGCATTGATGGCTGCCTGACCAAGCCGATTACGCCAACAGAGTTACGTGAAATTCTGTCGAATTGTCTGCGCACAAAGGAAACCGCATATTTAAAGGCGTAATGCTCGTCAATTAAGACTTGATCCCCCTAATTACCGAGGGCACACATTGTAGCGGCGCAATTTATTGCGCGATAAATCGCGCCGCTACGGGAGGTGCGGTGATTTGATACGGCGCTTAACTGATCGGCATGACATATTAAATGGCGTCATTTTTTTGATCGCCATCCAATTATGTGGGCACCTGTAAGCGCAGCATCATGCAGAAAATTGAGCGATGTGGTGCAGTACGCCGGCTTTTAACCTTTTACTCCTCTTCTACGATATCACTTAGAACCGCTGCACTCTCCAGCTGCGCCTTGTAAGCTGCCAACCGCGTGACCAGCTCACTCAAGCGTGGCTGCAATGCGTCGCTTTGCTGTTGTGGATCGCGGCAGGCGATCTCCAGCTGCAGACAGGCATCAGCCAACCGATGCTGGCGGGCGATACGCACGCTGCCCGCGATGCGATGTACCAGATCGGCAATTTCAGCACGATGATGGTCGAGGTTGAGCTCGTCTAGCTGCGTCAAATCTTCCGCCAGCGTGGCAACCATCAAATCGCGCATGGCCGCTTCCATCTGGCGATCGACGTCGCTACTTTCTGGCGCTGCAGGCACGGTGACGTCCGCTGGAGATTTTTCTGCGCCAATCGCGCGCAGTGCGGCCGCCAGGCTGCTGATCGAGCAGGGTTTAAACAGACAGCTGTTCATGCCGGCTTCCAGGCAGCGTTTGATTACCACATGCATGGCATTCGCGGTAAAGCCCATAATCCAACTCGGCGCACGCCCTAAATCTTCTTCCGATTCACGAATAATCTCGGTCAGTTGATAACCATTTAAACCCGGCATATTGCAGTCGGTGATCACCACATCGTAATTGCCACGCTGCCACATCTGTAATGCTTCATGACCATCAGCGGCCAAATCCGCCTGTTGCCCCAACCAACTCAACTGCTTCGCCAGCAGCATACGGTTAGCTGCGTTATCATCCACCACCAGCACCGAACGGAGCGGCAGTTTTTCACCCTCTTCCGCTTTCTCTTCCAGCTCGAGGCTCTGGCTTTCCGCCATCGGCAGCATCAACGTGGCGCGGGCGCAGGTTCCCACACCTTTTTCACTGCTCAGCGTTAAGGTTCCGCCCATCTTTTCACAAATGGTACGGCTGATATAAAGACCAAGCCCGGTTCCGGCGCGGCGGTTATCGGCCTGGCTGAAGGGTTTAAACAGCGCGGCCTGCTGTTTTTCATCAATACCAATGCCGCTGTCCTGCACTTCAATCACCAGATACACGTGGTCGGCAGCGACATCTTTCTGTTGGGTGAGCGTCAGCGAGACGCCGCCCTGATCGGTGAATTTGATCGCGTTGCTTAACAGATTGGACAGCACCTGCTTGATGCGCAACGGATCGGCGAGCACCTGCTCCAACCCATCTTCGGGAATGTGCCTGGTCAGCGTGATATTTTTGTCAATCGCTAGCCCCTGAAACACCTTCATCAGGTTATCGATCAGCTTGCCGGGATGCACCGCTTCCGGATGATATTCCAGCTGGCCGCCTTCAATGCGCGAGATGTCGAGGATATCGCCAATCAGCCCCACCAGACTTTCCGCCGAATCGTATGCCACTTCTAATGCCTGCAAATCCTGCTCGCCGCTGCGCCCTTTTTTCAGCGCCATATCCAGCATGCCGATAATCGCATTCATAGGTGTACGGATTTCATGGCTCATGGTCGAGAGAAATACTGATTTAGCGCGGCTGGAATCTTCTGCCCGCTCTTTGGCCTCGCGCAGTTCGGCAAACAGCGCTTCACGCTCGGAGATGTCCATCCAACCGGCGATAACACCGACCACGTTGCCATCGCTGTCGTTAAACGGCTGGATCCACTGATAAACGGTGACGCCAATCGAAGAATCCGGGTTGTCCCACAGGTCATAACGGCGATCTTCAACGATCGGAACGCCAGTTTTTACCACATCAATCAGCTGATTGTGATAAAACGCCGCCTGCTCTGGCGTGCGTAAGCCGGGATGTTCGGGCATGGTTTTGCCCAACGCCTCTTCATAAATCACACCGGTTTCCACTAAATAGCGCTGGTTACAGTAGGTTAAACGACCATCTTTGTCGCGCAGTGAAACCGGGAACGGCATGCTGGTCACCAACGCTTGTAACTGTGCCAGCTGCACATTCAGTTCACGCCGCAGCTCGGCTTTCCGGCGGATAATTTGTCGCTGATACAGCGACCAGCCGATCACCATCAACATGAGCAATACAAAGAAGATGATGCTGGCGATCAGCACCGCCTGATAGCGCTGCCAGAAGCTGTCGTAAACAATCAGGTCGCTGGGCCGCCAGCGGTTAGCCAGCTCCTCAATCTCCACCGGCGGAATGCTCAGCAGCACTTTATCGAGAATGCTGCGCAGTTCGGGATCGGCGCGTCCAACGCCAAACGAAACCCACGCGGGCGAACTGCCAATCGCGCTGACCATCTTTAACTTATTCTGGAAGTGAGTTTTGATCTGATAATCCACCATCACCAGAATATCGACGCCCGCATCGGCCTGGCCCTTGTCCACCTTCGCCATCATTTCTGTGATGTTCTGTACCGGCACAATCTCGATTTCCGGATAACGCGCATGCACCATATTTTCGACGCTGGTGTTGGCGACCATCGCCAGCCGCTTGCCGCGCAGATCGGGCAGCGAATGAATATCGTTGTTACCCACGCGCGTGGTCAGGGCAAAGGTGCTGCGCAGATAAGGTCGGGTAAACAGGATTTGCTGTTCGCGCTGAGCGCTGGGTGTCAGCGAGGCGAACATATCAAAATCGGCGCTGTTGACACGGTTTACCAACTCTTGGGAGGTATCCACGGTTTCAAAACTGAAGCGCAAGCCGGTTTTTAATGTCACCAGTGTGATGAGGTCGCTCACCATGCCACGCAGCGCGCCACTCTGATCGATAATGGTCATCGGCGCGGCTTTGTCCTGGCTAAACATCACCATTTTTATCACCGGATGCGCCATCATCCATTTACGTTCCTCAGCGGTGAAAGGTGGGGTATTCAGCGACTGGTTCATCCCCACCATGTCGGGCTGCCAAATACGCAACAGTTCGTTTTTCTCTTCCCGCGGCACGTTACTGATTGCACGATTCACCAGCGTTTGAAGTTCTGTCGCCTGCTCGGGAAACGCAAAACTGATCATCTTCTGCGGCAGCTGGCTAAAGCGGACCATGCGCAAATTATTTAAAAAGTTACGGCTGAGGGAAAAACTATTGCCCAAATAGACACGCGCGGTTCCAAAGGAGACGGCGCTCAGCGCATCCTGATAATTTTCATACATGCGGAAATTAGCGTGCGGATAAGCCTGACGCAGCAAGCTTAGAGGCAGATAGGTCTTCACCACGGCAACATCAATATTGTGGAGATCGCCGGGCAAAGGGTCGTTATCGTTGGCGCGCATGCCGAGAACCGGTTGTTCACTGGCATAAGGATCAGAAAAAAGCAGCGGGCTCTCATCCTGCCGCGCAGTGAGCGACGGCACCAAATCGATCTTGCCACTTTTCAACGCATTGAGTGCTTGCTCCAGCGACGCATATTGCTCAATGTGCAGCGTTAAGCCGAGCTGTTTAGCTACCAGTCCAGCATAGTCGGCGCTCAATCCTTCATATTCGTCCCGCATGTTAGTCATGCCATAAGGCGGTGACTCGCTGGGAAAAATGCCCATTACTAACTGCTTTTTATCCTGCAGCAGATGACGGTCTTCCGTCGAAAGCACTAGCGGTTTGAGCCCCTCAAATGAGGCGCGAGTCAGTAAATGAAACTCTTTCGCCTGCACAGGAACCCGCGCGGCACAGAGCAATATCAGGAAAATGCAGCAAAGCGTACGCATAGTACCGGCTATTTGATCAGGTTGTTACGACGGGCAAAATCGATTAGATCGATCAGCGACTGCGCATTGAGCTTCTGCTTTAGACGATGTTTATAAGTGCTGATCGTTTTTTCACTCAGCAGCAATTGTTCGCCAATCTGTTTATTACCCATGCCCTTACCGATGCTAACTAACACGCTCAATTCACGATCGGAAAGTTGCTCTAACAAGCCGTCGTCATCATGATAGCTGTCAGTTTGCTCATACGATTGATAGGTTGATTGCGGAAAAAAACTGTACCCGCGCATCACCATTTTGATGGCATCTAATAATTCGCTCATATCATCAGATTTGGTGACGAAGCCATCTGCACCGGCTTGTTTACAGCGCTGGGCAAAATGGCTGCTGGACTGCGATGTCAGCACTAAGATCTTTAGCGACAAATTCAGGGTGCGCAGCCGCTCCAGCACCTGGAAACCATCAATTTTTGGCAGCCCAATATCCAGCAGCACTAAATCTGGCAAACATTCCCGTGTTTTCTGAATAGCGTCGACACCGTTATTGGTTTCGGCCACCACTTCCATCTCATTGCGTTCCAGCAACATTTTTACGGCAAATCGGATAACCGGATGGTCATCAACAATGATTACTTTTTTCATAGAAATGAGATCCTGATGACTACGCTGAGCGGGTTATCAATGAGTTCCCAGGGCGGATTACACTATCCGGTTTTAACAGAATGGTCTGTAGGAAATTACTTATGCTTCCTATTCCTGACCCTGAGCTTTTCAGCAGTTTTGCGCCAATCCGATCCTACTCGTCCTGCTGTAACAATATAACTTAACAACACATTTTACCAAATTGTAGGACTCAGAGAATTTTTACCCAGCGGGAAGATGGATGTGAGTCGTGGCATAGCTTTTTTCTGATACGCTCGTTGCAGAACGGTGCATAAGGATGAGAGGCGTGACCTGTGAATAAGCAGAACACTATTTTTTCAAAGTAGATAAAAATCTCGCTAACGCTATTTGTACGAAATGCCTTACATAATTGCGATTCCACTCTGATGGAGTGCCGGTAAAACAATTATTAAAATGACGTCCAAGCCCTAACTTTGCCTTTAGCACATTCCACTAAACGCGTGAATTCGAGTTTGTCATGAAGAAAATTATCGTCGCTATATTATTTTTACTGATTAATACCACAAGCCTATTGGCTTGGGCAGATCGCTGTGATTATGATCCCGGTTCTGGCCCGGTAAATTTAACTGTTCCGCTTTCAGTTGCGAATATTTCCGTTGGCGCTGACGTTCCGGTTGGCTCGACAGTGCATACCCTTAAGGTGATAGGCAGTACAGGTAAACAACCTTGGTTAGTTTGTCGTCCTGAAGGAACATCAAATGGGTTCAGTATTGACCAGTATCTTAGCCTGACCAATGCACCGGCATTAGTTCCGGGCTGGACTGGAAATTATGCGGGCGCAGTATTTCAAACAGGTGTTCCCGGTCTAGGTGTCGCCATTGTCAATAATGACGGTACTACCGCCAATCAAGCCATTACCACTTCAGCGGTAAAAAAGTGGACGACGCCTGTGGGAAATACAGCCTATCATTTTTATTATGGTAACTCATTTACTCTTCATTTTATTAAGACCGGCCCAATGAGTGCAGGTACAGTTAATGGTGCACAGTTGCCAACCGTTTTATTGACCACCGGATCTGTTACGCCTGTAGTAAATATTCCTGATACGCCCTATCGACTTAACTTCTCCGGCAGTCTGAATGTGATCGCCGCCAGTTGCACCACACCCGATGTCAACGTCAACATGGGCAAATGGGAAATCAATAGCTGGTTTGGTACAGGCAAAGCCAATGCCACCTCATGGGTGCCATTTGATATTCGATTGACTAACTGCCCAGCATTTCAGGGTAATTATTCTAATCCCAGCGCACCGCCTACGTATCATACTGGCAGTGGATTTGCCGCAGGAACCTGGGTGACGAACAGTATCAAGATTAGATTCACACCGAGTAATGGGGTCATTGACGCCGCTCAGGGCATTATGAGCCTAGACAACAGTGCTGATTCCGCACAAGGGATAGGTATTCAAATTGCCGACGGAAAGGTTTCACCTGCACCGGTAAATCTCAACCAGACGCTCGATAAAAATATGGCCAGTAACGCGGTGGGGACGGTTTTACTGCCTTTCTCCGCGCGCTATATCAAAACAGGCGGCACCGTTTCACCTGGTGTTGCAAATGGTAAAGTGATTTTCAATATAAGCTATTACTGATTAAGCATTGTTAAATGAGCGGGAATAAGGTTGTATACCTTATTCCCTTTTTTATATCTGAATCCCATCATGTTAGTAGGAAACACGCAAACCAACCGTTTTGGTTAGGTCGCAGTCAATCGCGTTCCATTCACCTGCAATACTCAACGATAGGTCGTCGTAATAATTCCTTTCTGCTTTGTATTATCAATCCACACTAACTTCATACTGCCTTGATGATTAGGCAAAGCCTTAAATCGGACATCAGAGCGAATTGCGGAAATATGCGGTTGAGTGGTTCTGGGACAATGGCTCTTAACGTTATTTTGCTGCAAGGTTATCTCGCACGTCTCTTCTTTTAGATAACCCTGAAAATGAAGCGTGCTGCCCGAAGCAGACACATTGGCTGAAAACAAGCTGGTGAGAAAGGCAAACAGTATGGCATTGCGGAGAGTCATGATGTGGCCTCTTATTAAAAATGACACCTTAATAATCGGCCAGATTGGGCAAAACTAAAATTTTTAGCGATGTTTAACTGCCCGGCGGAGTTGCTCCACCAGGCACTTGACATTTAGCGACCACAAACCGCATTAAAGGATTGCAGTGCAGGTTTGCTGTTTTTTGCTTCAGGCATACGTTTGTATGGTAACTGACACGATTGATTGGCATCGTTACTCCAGCGCACCGTCAATGTGCCCTGCTCTTGTTCTACCAAGGCGTATGCCTGTCCTGCCTGACCCACGGAACCCACCTGCTTGCCTTTGCTGTCCAGCACATCGGCGCCAAACGGTAAGGGTTTGCCTTGCCAGTTCGCGGAAATCAGTATTGGCAGACCACGGTGCGCCTTGTATTTCACTTTCACCACCGCACCTGAATAAGGTGCGACGCGTGAAGAGGTGTTCTCAAGCTCCACGCCCGCTGACGTGCCTTTGGGATCCACCACGATCTCATTCATCTGATAGGGATTGAGATAAGGTACCAGCGCATATCCGCTGTTATCGACAAACACGCCCGGATAGGACGACACGCTCGCGCCCTGCGCACCTTTGGCTTCCACCAGTGCATAGGTATCGCCGGTGTACGGGCTCAAGGTTACACCACCGCTGTGTGCCACGATCGTACCATTAAGTCCCACAGAACCGCTCTGGTAACCTTTACCCGTACTCAATGAACCGCTGAGGTTAGTAGCACTGGCGCGATATTGTCCATTGAGCGAGCCGCTGCTGCCATCACCTGCCGCAGCATGACGCGCCGTTGCGCCATAGCTGAACTGGTTATCATCTCCCGCCGTACCGGCGATCGAGGCGAGTTGCCCCCAACGCCCATCATTGTCATGTGAAAGTTCAGTGCGTAATAGCGGCGTATGGCGTTGATTATCACTACCCAACGGCATACTGAAACTCAGCAAGTAACTGTTTTGCGAGCTGCCATAGCTGCTGTAGCTACGGTTGACGGAAATGCCCCATGACACGGAACCAGTGCGATTGTTATAGCCAAGCTGGAACTGTTTCTGGTTGCCTTCACGATTCCAGTAATCCTGCATCGAGCCACTGAGGTAGACATTTCCCCATATATCCGGCAGCGTTTGTCCGGCGGTGACCGAGAAACGATTTTTGGCACGATATACGGAATCCAGGCTAGCGCCACGCTGTAGCACATCACGGCTTTGCATCGCTGTCATAAAATCCATATAACCGGACGTTGAGAAGCGGTAAGCAGCGATTGACAGATTACTGCCGCTTTCCGGCACCGCTTTGCTGTAGCTAATACGGTAACTTTGCCCGGTCATGCTGGCATCTTGCTGCTCATCAACATTGCGCAGATGGGTGCGTGCCTGCGTAATATCAAAAGCAAAAGCACCCAGAGGTGTACCTAACGCCGTTCCGCCTTGCAGCGCATAATAATTCTGGCTCGCCTGCAATCCTGCGTAACCGGTAACATTGTTAGTTAAGCCATATTGCCAAGTGCCCTGATAGAGCGCGACGTCACCACGAATGTAGTTGGCACGCAATTTACCCGCCGTCACGTCATAGCGGGATGTTCCTGGGCGCAGCAATTGCGCTACCGCTGCATAAGGCACGCGGAAACTGCTTTTGCTGCCATCCGCTTCAATCACCGTTACCTCGAGATCGCCACCGTAGCCGGTAGGATAAAGATCGTTGATTAGGAACTCGCCCGGCGACACGGTGGTTTCATAAATCACCTGACCTTGCTGACTAACCGTTACGCGTGCGTTGGTGCGCGCGATACCGCGAATTTCCGGCGCATAGCCGCGCTGAGATTCCGGCAACATGCGCTCGTCGCTGGCCAGTTGAACGCCACTGAACGGCAGCGTATCGAAAATCACACCGCTGGTATTTGATTGCCCGACGACAAGGCGTCCACGCAATGGCACTACATCATGCTGCACATAGGTATTAAGCGACTGATAACCGCTGCCGCCTTGTTGCTGCCAGTTGTAGTTGCCGTTGTGACGCAGGTACCAACCGCCGATGTTCAACCCTGCGTTCACGCCGCCAAAGAAGGATTTATACACCTGTCCCGCCGAGCGGCTGGTGTAGGCATTGGTCGAGTATCCCAACATGAAGGCCGGGATCCCTTCATCCCATAACGCTGGATCAACGTAATCCTGTGGCACCTTATTCAGATAGATTTGCGGAATGGAGATGTCGAGACGCAACTGGTTGCTGTCGTAGCTCACGCTGGCGTCCGGCAATACAGACGTTAAATCGCTGCAATCCTTTTCACTCGTGAGCAGATCCGCAGCCGACGCGGGCAGCGCCGAGGCATTAAACGGGATCTTTTTCAGCAATGATGAAGGTATGCAGGCGCGAACTTGCTTATCTGCCATCTCGCGGAAGTTGATATCCTGATTGGCAATCAAGTGTTCATTAACGTACACCAACGTGCGATAGGTGCCCGGTGTAGCCGATGCGCCCTGGTTAAAGCGCGCCAGATCAATGGCTCCCCCTTTGCTGACCTGTAAAAAACTGGCGTCAAACTCCGCCTCTTCAGCGGCAAAGGCTTGATTTGCGCCACTTAATAACGCGGTAAACACCGCGCTCGCTAATAAGGTGTAACGCAGTGGCATTGAAGATTCTCTGGTAAAAGTCATAAGCGTGCCTTCCGGCACGTCCTGACATGCCGGCTATAGGAGATAGAGATTCAAGAGAGAAGTTATTTAATGGCAGCGGTAAAAGGCTGAACGGCCCCGAAATCGTTAACGTAGTCGCCGCTTACGTTGGCACCTGCGCTGGCGCTGATTTTGAAAGTCAACGAGGAGAGTGGCGGCACCATTTCACCGTCAATCGTGCGTCCATTCACCGTAACCGTCACTAGCGAGACGTTGTAAGGCGTTGGATTGCTGGCTTTCAGCTGGCCATTACTCACAGACCAATTCAGCGATTTCACCGCTTCATTCGCATCGCCCTTCAGTCCTGCTGGACGATAAAACAGTTTGATACGGGTGCGGAACGCCATCTGTAAGGTATTAAGTTCCGCCTTGTCTTTGGTTTTAGCCGGAATCTCCAGCACGTTTAGCCATGACACTGATTCACGATCGTGTGCAAACGCACCAGAATTGCTTAAAGACAAACGTAAAGTCTGCCCTTTCCCTGCATCAACACGGTTCACCGGTGGCGTGATGATGTAAGGCGTTTGAATGTTCTCAGGCGTCGCATTGGCATCTCCGTTATCAACCCAGCTTTGGATCAACACGGGTGAAGCTCCCACGTTTTTCAGTTGCACGGAGACTTCTTTGTCATCCTGATGATAAATAACGCGCGTCCCAGTAATGACGATGCTGGCCAAAGCCTGGCTGCTAATTAACGCGGTGCAAAACAGAGCGAAAAAAGGAAGGGTTTTTCTGATGGAGATGTTCATGTGTGAATCCTGAGATAGAAAGGTGGGATTGCTCCCACCTGACAGCGATTACTTGTACATAATCGAGTAAACGACGCTGCTTTTAACCAGACCCGCGGTAGTCGCACCTTCAGCGTAATACTGCACGGCGTACGGCAGAGTTGCGCTGCCACTCGCGACGCTGGCGTAAGTATTTTGGATGATCTGATTCTGGTTACCCGCCTGAATCACACTTGAGTTAGCGCCATCCAGTAACTGCAAACTGACGTTAGTTGCGCCACCTGCAGAGGTGTTCTTCAGACGGCCATTAACGGTGTCAACCGTCGCGCCCGCTTCGAAGAACGCTGAAGCAGTTTGCAGCGTGCCAGTACAGTTGGTCAGCGCCATGTTGAAACCAGTACGACCCGCAACTTGAGCAGCGTTTGTCAGCTGATTAGTTGATACTGTTGGCAGCACGACAGTGGCATCTGCCGTCTGGCCGTCAACGATAACGTCACAGGTGCTGGCTGTCAGTTCACCGTTGAAGGTGATGGTGCCGGTTGACGCAGCCTGAGACGACGCGCTCATCACCAGCAGAGCCAAAGCGGAAGCAGCGAAAATAGATTGAGTAGTTTTGCTCACGAGAATGATTCCCTGTTTGTCGTTTTTACGTGGAGGCTAATCGCTCCGGTCCTCAGACTGAGTACCCTTAAGAAGACCTGGTGTTGCTTAAGGGAAGGTGTCCGTCTGATGGCGTAAAGATTACGGTTTACAGGGGATGTCAGGTATCAGAGCGGAGGCCTACATTTGTCAAGATAGGCTGTAATTCTTGTAGTCCATTTTGTAGGCCGCTGTAGTCCAATGTAAGCATTGATGCGGGCGTCAGGATTTATTGGGCAGAATGCTGCTCGAGGTAATCAGCAATACTGGCATTGATCTCTTCAATTGCTGGAGAGACTTCCGACCACAGATTGGCTAAGAAGATGTTGTCAGGGGGAGATTGCAGGCAGGCTGTTTCTAACTGGCGACAGGCATGTTCAGCGCGACGAGCGCCGGTGATCTGCGCGGCTCCGGCAATACGGTGCACGCTTTTGGCGAGTTCACCCCAATCCGCGCGGGCATAAAGCGCTGCAGCTACGTTTAAATCCGTGGAATTACTTTTTAGTGTCATGGCAAGCATGGCGTAAAGCAGGGATTCATCGTGGCCAGTTAACGTGCGCAGGCGCTCCAGGCTAAGTAGTGAATCTAAGGGTTTTGCAGATTTAGCCAAGAGAGCCTCTTTCTGTGCAACGCAGCACACTAATCGAGATGATGACGACGCGCGAAATCGATTAATTCGAGTGTAGAACTCAGCGCCAGTTTGGTCAGGATGCGGGTTTTGTAAGTACTGACAGTTTTGTTGCTGATGTGCATGATCTCAGAGATATCGATCACTTTCATACCGCGCGCCAGATGCTGCAGAACCTGAAATTCGCGGCTTGAGAGATTTTTAATCGCATCCACTTCCGCTTCGGGCATTTTATTGGTGCCCTTATTATCGCGGCGCTTCAGCGGGAAGTAGCCGTAACCGCGCATCACGGCGCGCACCGCATCACCCAGCTCTTCCAGATTATTACGCTTACCGACAAAACCATCGGCCCCGGTGCTCATACAGCGACTCAAATAGTGGTCATCATCGCGAGCGGTTAACACCAGAATGCCACCGCGATATTCCGCTGCGCGCAATTTCACGATCAGCTCAATGCCGCTTAGTCCAGGAATATCGAGGTCAAGCACGATGAGATCGGGATGATGTTCGTTGATCATTTTCAACGCCTGGTGGCCCTCTTCCGCTTCGGCTACCACCGTATGCCCATCTTTTTCCAGTAAAAAACGAACCGCAAGACGTGCGACTGGATGATCATCAATTATCAAAATACTCGCCATCTTCACCTCTTCTACGACGACAGGAGTTGTTCCATGTAGTTTAAAATAACTTACCAATAAAACAATCAGATAAGCGGTGCGATATTCCCAATTCCGGGGAAATGTCCTACAAAATGGGCGAAATGGATGACAAGCCAAATTTGCAAAAGTAAAACGATCGGTTTACTTTTTAAGGATGAAAAAGAAACTCGATATCATCAATGCCGCAGAGCGGCTGTTCTATCTCAACGGCTTTCACGCCATCAGTACCGATCGCATTTGCAGCGAGGCGAATGTCTCGACGCGCACCTTGTATCGCTATTTCCCCTCGCGTGAAGCGCTAACGGCCGCGGTGCTGGAGGCGCGACAAGATCGTTTCTTCGCCGCGTTGCAATCGCCGGACCATCCGCAAGCGGTCAGCCATATGTTCGATGCGATGGCCGACTGGATGCAGCAATACGGCAATAATGGCTGCTTGTTTCTCAAGGCATGGGGCGAATACGCCGGAGAAGATGCCGCGCTAGCCGAACAGGCGCTGGCTTACCGCCACAAGATGCGCGATTACATTGCACGCGCCATTCAGCAGGCGCTCGGCAAGCAGCATGTCGCGCTAGCGGATGCGGTTTGGCTGCTGTTTGAAGGTGTGCTGACTTCCGCGCTGATCATCGGCGCGGCGCAGGCGTGCGAAGCCGGTAAAAACGCCGCGCTGCAGCTTATCGCGTTCAGTGAACAGACATGAAGGGTACGGCGCTCGGCATCACCGGATTTGCACTTATCGCGGTGACCTACGGTATGGCGCGTTTCGCCTGGGGCTTGATGATGCCCGAGGTGATGCACGACATCCCCTTTACCCGGCGCGTTTCTGGCGTGCTTTCGGCCTGTAGCTTTGCCGCTTACTGTGTGGCGGTGTTGATCGCGCCGATGATGACCGCCCGCGCCGGGCCGCGATTTCCAGCTGCGATTGCCGCGCTGTGTGCCGCGTTGGGTTTGTTGATCATCGCGAGCGCGGTATCGCCGTGGATGCTGGGCGTGGGATTGTTTATCGCCGGTATGAGCGCCGGTCTCGCCTCGCCTGCGTTAGCGAGCGCCGTCAGCCAGCGTATTGAGGCTGAGCAACAGCCGCAGATGAACACGGTTATCAATGCCGGAACCAGCATGGGCATTATGTTGTCAGTGCCAATTTTGTACTGGCTGCCCGGCGGCTGGCGCATCGCCTGTGCGGTTTTTGCCGCGCTGGCGATGATCTGCCTGGTGCCGATTTGGCGCCTGCTACCCAATCACAGTGAAAATGCTCAACGTGAATCCTGGTTAAGCCACCTGCGGCAGCGTTCGCTGCAGCGCCTTATCTTCATTGCACTGTTCAGCGGCGTCGCCAGCGCGGCTTGGTGGAGCTTCGGCCCGGATCTGCTGCATCACATTCACGTCAGCGACCGCATGGTTAGCCTGTTGTGGCTCATCGCTGGCGCAGCAGGCATTATCGGCGCGCTCACCGGCCCGATGGCGAAATGGATGGGGATGAAGCGAGTTTATTGGCTGTCGCAATGCTGCCTTGCCGTGCCCTTATTGCTACTGGCGTTCAGCCATCACTATTCAGCCTGGCTGTTTCCCGCCGTGGCGCTGGGTGGCGCGGCGTATGTTACGCTCTCGGGCGTGTTGCTGGTGTGGGGCGCAGAAGCAACCAACAATGCCCCCGCCGTTGGCGTAGGCATCTTGTTCTATATGTTGGCTGCGGGTCAGGTGATGGGATCGCTGCTGTTTGGACAACTCTTTATGCTGGCAGGCGCGCCAACCGCATTAACGCTGTTTGCCGCGCTGCCGTTGCTAATGATGTTTGTTATTCGTCGTTAAACGGATCTTTTTTGTCGTCTTCACTGTCATCGCGCGTTCTGGGGATCTCACCGTGTTCGCTGGGATTGTCCTTGGCGGGATGCTTTTCATCATTCACGTCGCGTTTATCTTTAGGGTGATTGCTCATCTGAAGCTCCTTTGTTGATCACCCATTAAGTGTAGTTGATGGGGCGAGGCGTTCACCCCATACGCTTACTGCAACGCTTTCAGGATCTGCATCGCGGCTTTAACCCGCTCGGTATTGGGATAATTTTTGTTTGCCAATATCACAATGCCGACCTGCTTCTCCGGGATGAAGGCGACATAAGCACCGAAGCCACCGGTTGAGCCAGTCTTATGCACCCACGACGCGCTGACACGCGGATGTGATTCGGCATCCCGCACCGGCTGCGGCCCAAGCGCCACCTTGTTATCCGCGCCCTTCACCGCCATCTCCGCCTGAGCGGGCCAATCCAGCATCTCCCACCCCAAACCTTGATAGAGCGCATCGGTGCGATAGAAACGCGTTTGCGCGAAATCCAGCGCCTGCTGCAGCGGCTTATCGTTAACCTGCTGCGGATCCATATTGGCCTGCATCCAGCGCGCCATATCTTTAATCGACGACTTCACGCCATAGGCTTCAGCATCCAGCATGCCCGGCGACACGCGCACCGGTTTGCCTTCGCGGTAGCCCCATGCGTAAGCATTTTTCGCGGCGTCAGGCACGGTGATAAAGGTGTGCTTGAGCTGCAATGGCGTGAATACGCGCTGCTGCATTGCCTGTTCAAAAGTCAGCCCGCTGGGTTTCGTCGCCAGCCAGCCAAATAAGCCGATGCTGCTGTTGGCATATTGACGCGTGTTGCCCGGCGCCCACTGCGGTTGCCACTGTTGATAGAAGTTCGCCAGCGCCTTTTCTTTGGTCACGGCATCGGGCACCTGCAGCGGCAAGCCGCCAGCGGTATAAGTCGCCAGCTGCAGCAGCGTGATGTTGCGCCACTGCGGCGTGTTCAGTGCCGGCCAATATTTGCTAGCAGCATCGCTCAGCGCGATCTCGCCTTTATTCACCGCAACGCCACTCAGCACGCCGGTGAAGGTTTTACTCACCGAACCCAGCTCAAACAGCGTGTCTTGGGTGACCGGGCGCTGCTGTTTTACATCCGCCATGCCCCAGGTGAAATAGTGAGGCTGGCCTTTAACCACCACCGCCACCGCCATGCCGGGAATCGATTGCTGCTGCATTAGCGGTTTGATCGCCCGATCAACGGTTGCCTGCACATCTGCCGTGGTGGCAAACGCCATGGAGCACGCCGAGGTCAGCGCTGTTGCTATCAATGTTTGAGAAATCAATTTCACTGTAGTTAACCTTCCGGGTTGTTGTTCCGCAGGCAGTTTGACCAATTTGACAGGGTGCAACAAACTGTTAATTTTAGCGTCAGACAATAGAAAATCTTACAGGTTGGCGCATGACACGACCCTATATTCCCCTAAACGCGCTCAGAGCCTTTGAAGCCGCTGCACGTCATCTAAGTTTTACTAATGCGGCGATTGAGCTGCACGTAACCCATGCAGCCGTGAGCCAGCAGGTAAAATCGCTGGAGCAGCAGCTCGGTTGCCAGCTGTTTGTGCGGGTCTCGCGCGGATTGATGCTAACCACAGAAGGCGAAAGCCTGTTGCCGGTGCTCAACGACTCTTTCGATCGGATTGCCGATACGCTGGATCGTTTCTCATCCGGTCAAATGCGTGAAAAATTGAAAGTTGGCGTGGTGGGAAGTTTTGCCACCGGCTTACTGTTGCCGCGCTTAGAGGATTTTAACCGCCGTTATCCGCACATTGAGCTGCAACTCTCCACCCACAATAATCGCGTCGATCCGGCTGCCGAAGGCCACGATTACACCATTCGCTTTGGTAGCGGCGCCTGGCACGGCACCGAGGCGCAGTGTATTTGTCCTGCACCGTTATCACCGCTGTGTAATCCGGCCATTGCCCGGCAGTTGCAACAGCCTGCAGACGTGCACAAATTTACCCTGCTGCGCTCGTTCCGCCGTGATGAGTGGAGCCAATGGCTGCAAAGCATGAACGAACATGCGCCATCGCCTGCGCATCCGGTGATGATTTTTGACTCGTCGCTGACGATGATTGAAGCGGCGTTGTTAGGTGCGGGGATTGCGCTGGCACCGGTGAGGATTTTCAATCACCTGCTGCAAAGTGAGAAGCTGGTGCGCCCTTTCGCCGCTGAAATCGATCTCGGCGGCTATTGGTTAACGCGGTTGCAATCGCGGCCCGAAAGCACCGCGATGACCGCATTTTCTGGCTGGTTGATTAATACCTTTTTGCCCGGTGCGCACTAATTAAACGAACACGTGATTTATAGCGCGAGAGCGCAGTTGCGTGTTGTTGAAAAGGGCTCATTTGCCAGAGGCGCTGGCACGTCTGCTGCGGCAAAGGGCATTCGCAGCGCTGAGGCTTTTACGTTGGGCCAGGAGCCGCACGCATGGATGCGTGTGGCAGTTCGGGGCCGGCCAGGACGGCCGATCCCCGAACGGTCCGTCGGCTCAATGTGAAAGCCGAAGGTACCGCGCTAGCGGCGCGAGGACAGCCCGTGACGCAGCAGATGTGTCAGAGCCCGCACGTAAGCCAGGCCTTACGCTATCTGTTTCGCCTTCGCCAGCGTGCGTGCAAGAAGTGCGGAGTACAGCGGTTTGCCGCCGAAGAATTGCGCGGCCAGCGTTGCGCCGAGACAGGTAATGATCATCGGCAAAATCAGCTGATAATTGTTGGTCATCTCCAGCACCAGCACAATGCCGGTCAGCGGCGCGCGCACCGACGCCGCAAACAGCGCGCCCATTCCGGCCACGGCAAAGGTTGCCGGCTCCAGATGTAAACCCGGCAGCCACTGCATGCAGAGCTGGCCGAAGCAGGTGCCGAGCAGCGTGCCTAGCGTCAGCATCGGGGCGAAAATACCGCCTGGCGCGCCGGAGGAGAAACAGCAGACAGTGATGAGCGTGCGCAGTGCGAAGAGCAGAAACAAGGCCAGCGCGCTATAGCTACCGCTGGAGAAATCGGGGATCAGGGCAATCCCGCCGTTGATGGCTTGTGGCAGCACCAGGCCAATCACGCCGCACGCGCCAGCCAGTAAACTTCCCCACAGCACCCAAGCTGCCACGCGACCTTGGTGCAAGCGCTGAAACTGATCCTGCGCGAGGAAAATGAAGCGATTAAATGCCACGCCGCAGCCACCGAATAACACGCCTAATACCAGATAAAGCCACAGCGTATTGGTTGGCGCATCCTGCAACTGACCAATATTGATGATCGCCTCATTACCATTACACACGCGGAAAACAATGCTGGAGACGATAACGCCAACAAACACCGCTTTGATGGAAATCAGGCTGTAACGAAACTGCGGACGCATCTCTTCAATAATAAACAGGATGCCCGCCAGCGGCGCATTGAAGGCAGCTGATAAACCGGCGGCAGCGCCGGTTGCCAGCAATGTGTGGCGAGATTCAGAAGATTTAACGCGGAACAGATCGACACACATGCCGCCGATATTGCCACCCAGCTGCACGGTTGGCCCTTCGCGACCCAACACCATGCCTGAACCTAACGCGCCCATGCCACCAATGAATTTCACTGGTAGTACGCGCCACCAGCGCACCGGTCGGAGCTCTTCCAGCGCGCCTTCGATTTCAGGAATACCCGATCCGCCCGCTTCTGGCGCGTAACGTCGCACCAGGAAATAGCCAATAGCGCCTAATAATGCCGAAAGGAAAAACGCACCGATTATTTTCACCAGCAGATTGTCACCGGCATCCGCCAGCCAGCTCAATCGCGTCTGCACCACAAAATTCACCGCTTTATCAAAGGCTACGCCAACCAAACCGGTTAGCACACCGACCAGCGCAGCCAGCAGTAATAGTGCGATCGGCGTTTTGTCGCGGCGTAATAGTTTCTGCATCAATAAGAAGCGCCCAGCACGTAAAATCGTTTTGGGCTCTGCGGAGTGATGATGAGCAGACATGCAAATCCCTCTGTATTCAGAACAGTGTTCAAACGTTAGTTTGAAAAAAGAGGGATTAGCATACTGAGAATGAAGTGATTTTTAACCCAGGAATTCGCAAGCGGATTTTTCAGGATCGAAGAGGTTGGGCATTTTTAGCCGATGCATCAACCTCTTCTACGGGGAATTAATCCTGCTCTTCAGCAATCAGCGTCAGTTTTTCATCAGTGGCTTTTTCTTCTTCCAGCGTTTCGCCCAGTAACCTGGCGGCATCTTGATAATCCAGCTTCAGGGCTAAAGCGCGCAAGGTGCCGTAGGTGGCGATCTCATAGTGCTCAACTTTCTGTGCGGCACCGATCAGTCCAGCATCGCAAACCGGCCCTTTTTCTACTTCATCGATAATTTCCTGCGCCTCTTCGGCCAGACCTTCAAGCGCATGGCATTTCATTCGTTTGATCTGCACGCCTTCCGTGAGCTCAACCAATTGATCAATACGTTCAATTTGTCCGCGCGTTTCTTCGAGGTGCTGTTTAAAAGCCGCAACCAGATTAGGATCAGAGGCGGCGCGAATCATTTTTGGTAACGCTTTGGTGATCTGTTTTTCTGCGCTGTAAATATCAGAAAGATCATGCACAAACAGATCTTGCAGTGTTTTAATCGTCATAATATGGCCTTTTAGTAGAATGGAATATCAGGTAGGTAAAAACGTGGGCGAGAGTGAATAAGGAATTACGCCGGCACATAAGCCTGACTTAATCCTGGCGGACAATAAATAATTCACAAGCGAAGCCTGAAAATAAACTCACCGCATTGTTTAAATCATTGCCAGACTTAAACCAGGTCAATCGGAGAGAACATAATGAAAAAGCCAGGCCCGCCAGAGCTCAACGGCGAAATTATTCACGAACGCAGATTAATGCCGCTCGGATTAATTTCTCTGTATGAAGTTACCTTCAACAATGGCACATATGCCGTTATGCGTTTGGATAAAACTCAACCCTTTCATCAGGGTGCCGTTTTTAAACGTGTTAATGACTGCTGGTATTGTGATGAACAACTGATACATCCTTACGCTTTTCAGTTTGTCGATCAGGCTGAAGCGCAACGGTCATTTATCGAATATTAGCGATAATATTATCTTGTGCTCTTTCATATCGGCGAGTGAAACGCAGCGAGTTGGTCCGGTTGCGCTGGCGGCAATGACATCCAGAAATTCACCTCCATGCTGGTTTCATATTCCGCATGCGCTTCAAGGAAAATATGCTCGCCGCTGCGCGATTGCCCGCCATAAAGCCAGCCGCCCTGCACCTCACCATTTTCAAATTGCACGATGCACTCCTGCTTGTAGCCGGGCGCTTGTTCATTTACATCAATCCATTCAAGAATATGGCGCATTCGCTTACTCCTCGGCAATAAACAGTGATTTACAGTGCGGGCACAACATAGCCTGTCCGCGCGCTTGCTTTAAGGAAGATTGTGGGCAAAACTTTTTGCAGACTGGACACTGAGTTTTGACTTCCCGGCGTGATAAGCTTTCTAAAAATTGATTTAACCAGCTCATAATTTATTTCCTTTTTCCGTTAACTGATTCTAACACACCTGATTTTTTTCATTGCCACTCACACTTGACAACCACGTTAAAGATCCTCAACCCCATCATTACGTTCAGTTAAATGTTTTAAATTAACTTTTATTTTATAAACCAACCGTAAGATCGATTTGGCACTATACTCAAAACAGACAAATATTTTCCCTCGCCCTCTCTTATACCGTCGACTTTCCTGTTGATAGTGCTGACTTTTATAATCCATTGGATTTTTTGCGACGCAATTATGAAAAATAAACTTCCCACCGGGTCATTCATTAGCAGTAGTGCGCTTCCGGCAACGGCACGCAGTGGTTTTGAGTTTTTACATCACAGCGGTGTTTACCAGGCGAACCGGCCAGATGTTTTTTCCGAGCGGCAAATGGAAATATATGGCGAGCGTCTGGCAAAAACGCATCATCTTTCCGACGCCAAAAAAAGCTATAAATTATTGCAGCGGCTTACGGAAAACGAACAGGCGCTGATAAAAAGCGCTGAAATATTAAGTACCGGTGAGAAGCGTAATTTGACACCGGCTGGCGAATGGTTGCTGGATAATTTTTATATTATCGAAGAGCAAATTCGGATGGTGCGCCATCAGTTGCCCACCAAATTTGGTCAGGGTTTACCTGCGCTGAAAGACCCCGCGCACTCTTTGCGCATTCAGGCGATCGCGGATGAGATGATCAGCCACAGTGATGGCCGCTTAGAGTCAGCAGTGTTGGCGACCTTTATTCATGCTTATCAACGCGTGACGCCGCTGCTAATGGGTGAACTCTGGGCGCTTCCCGCTATGCTGCGCTTTGCGCTGCTCGATAACCTCGCACGTATTGCGCAAGGCGTTGCCGAGATTCATCAGGAGCGCAGCCAGGCCGAAGCGTGGATTAATGAGATCGTTCATCACTCCGCCAGGGACGCCACTCGCGTGATTCAGGTGATCGCCGATATGGCGCACAAAAACGATCAGCTTTCCGGCGCGTTTGTCGCCGAACTGGCACGCAAACTGAATGGGCAGAATCACTCGCTGGCGCTAACGTGGGTGGAGCAACACCTGCTGAACACCGGGCGTAATACTGCGGATGTGATTGAACAATTCAACCGCCAGCTGGCACTGAGTCAGCTCTCGGTCAGCAACAGCATTGCCGGATTGCGCCAGCTTGGCGAAATCAACTGGCAGGATTTGGTGGAGTCGCTGAGCCTGGTCGAGCAAGTGCTGGCGCAGGATCCCGCCGGGATTTATCCCCAGATGCATTTTGACAGCCGCGATCAATATCGGCATGTGGTTGAAGAGCTGGCTCGCCAGAGCGAATTCGACGAGCTAAACGTGGCCAATCAGGTTTTGGCGCTGAGTCGTCAGGCTGCATTGCCAGCGCGCCAACAGCATATTGGTTACTTCCTACTGGATAAAGGGCGTGCGCAGCTTGAGCAACAGCTAAAGCCGCGCCGTTCCTGGCTGAATCAGGCGCGCCATCATCTCAGCCAAACGCCGCTGCTCTCCTGGCTGGGCAGCCTGACGTTATTGACCACCGCTTTCAGCGCCGAAGCGCTGTTTTTCACTCATCAATCCGCGATGTCGGTGGTGCTGTGGCTGTTACTGGTGCCGGCGGTAATTTTAATCAGCAGCCAGCTCGCCCTGCAGCTGCTCAGCGAAGTGACAACCCGCACCCGCCATCCGGTACCGCTTCCGCGACTTGATTACGAGCGGGCGGTACCGGATGGCGATCGCACGCTGGTGGTGATCCCCTGTTTAATCAGCAGCAAACATGGCACCGATGCGCTGTTGCGGTCGCTGGAAACCAGCTATCTCGGTAATGCGCTGGACAACATCAGCTTTATGCTGCTGGCCGATTTCACCGACAGCGCGGCCGAACACGATGACGATGATGCTGAAATCATCGGTTATGCGGTGCTGAAAATTCAGGCGCTCAACCGCCGTTACAGCAGCAAGTCGCACAATGATGTGCTGTTTTCTCTGCTGCATCGCAACCGCGTGCACAACCCTTCGCAGGGCGTGTGGATGGGTTATGAGCGTAAGCGCGGCAAACTGCATGCGCTCAATCGCTGGCTGCAGGGCGAAGCGGAGATGTTTAACGTCATCGTCGGCGCCAGCCAGGCGCAAATGCGCACGGTGAAATACGTCATTACCCTCGATAGCGACACCATTCTGCCGCGAGAAACCGCGCATAAGCTGATTGGCATTATGGCGCATCCGCTCAATGCGCCGGTGTTTGATGACAGCCTGAATCGCGTGGTGGAAGGTTATGCCATTCTGCAGCCACGTCTGGCGGAGGAGATTCCGCCCTTTGGCCAAGGCCGCTACGCGCGTCTCTCCAGCAGCGTGCCGGGCAACGATGCGTATTCATCGATGTCTTCCGATATCTATCAGGATCTGTTTGGCGAAGGTTCGTTTGTCGGCAAAGGCATTTACGATGTGGCGGCCTTTACCCGCGCGACGCGTAATACCTGCCCGGAAAATCTGGTGCTCAGCCACGATCTGCTGGAAGGCTGTTATGCGCGTTCTGGCGTGGTCAGCAATGTGGTGCTGTACGAACACTACCCGGATAACTATCTCAGCGATGTCGCGCGGCGTTTTCGCTGGGTACGCGGTGACTGGCAGCTGCTGAACTGGCTAAAACTGCGCGTGCGTCTGGAGGATGGCGGCTATCAGGCCAATCCGCTCAGTGCACTGTCGCGCTGGAAATTGTTCGACAACCTGCGTCGCAGCCTGATTGCGCCCGCCTTGCTGCTGCTGATGTTCCTGGCATTTAGTTGGGTAGCGAATCCGCCGTTTTGGCTCGGCTGCATTGCGCTGTTCCTGCTGTTGCCCAGCGCCTTAGCGTTGAGCATGGAAGGCATGCGCAAAAGCAAGACGCGCGCCTGGCAGCATCATCTCTCTATCCTGTCTTCGGATGCGTTAATGCGGCTGAGCCGCGCGGGACTGACGCTGGCGACACTACCGCATGAAAGCTACTGGTCGCTGAAGGCGATTATCGTCACGCTGTGGCGACTCAACGTGAGCGGGCAGTTTCTCCATGAATGGAAAAGCGCCTCGGCGGGCAGTTCATCGCCCACGCCGTCACTGCGCCATTTTTATCAGGCGATGTGGTTTAACCCAGCGGCGGGCGTTGCACTGTCACTTTTAACCGCGCTGGTTAATCCTGAATTGATTGCGCTGGCGCTGCCGATCTCGCTGCTGTGGCTGATCACACCGTGGCTGTTGTGGCAGTTGAGTAAACCGGCCCATTCGCGCCAGAAAAAGCTCTCCACCGAGCAGCAACAGTTTTTGCGCCACACCGCGCGTCACACCTGGGCTTGGTTTGAAGATTTCGTCACCGCCGAACATAACCACTTGCCGCCGGATAATTTTCAGGAAGTGTTGCAGCCGGTGGTGGCGCATCGCACCTCGCCAACCAATATCGGCCTGTCGCTGCTGGCCAATTTAACCGCATGGGATTTTGGCTACATTACGCAGAAACCGGTGATAGCCCGTTCGCTCGCCGCGCTGGATAGCCTCGATCGCATGGAGCATTTTCGTGGACATCTCTACAACTGGTATGACACTTACACGCTGAAGCCATTAAATCCGCGCTACGTCTCCACCGTCGATAGCGGCAATCTCGCCGCGCACCTCGCCACCCTGCAGGCAGGGCTTGCGCAGTGGAAGCATCTGCCGGTGCTCGCCTTGCCAGTGATCATGGCCGGTCTGCATGACACCTTGCTGCTGGCGAAAGCGCAGATGGGCACAGAGCGTAACGATCGCTGGGATGAGTTAACCGCGCAGTTTGATGCGCTGCAACAGGCCGCGCCCGTTGCGATTGCCAGTCATCTCTCGTCGCTGATCGCGCAGAGTGAAATTCTGCTGGCGCAGATGCAGCTGCCGCCGTTGCAGGTGAAATGGTTCGAACGGTTTATCCACCAGCTCAGCGATTTGCAGCAGGAGTGGACGCTGTTTTTCAGCTGGCTCACGCCGGATGATGATCTGCCTGCCGCCTTGCCTTCTCTGCTGTGGCTGAGTGAGTTAGAGCGTCATCGCCCCGGCCTCCATTCTCAGCTCGCGGCGTCTGTGATGTGGGCCGCACGTGAACGCATGGCGACTTTGCTGGAGCTGGAAGGACGGCTGGAAGATCATGCAAAAATGGATTTCCGCTTTCTCTATGTCGAAAAAACCGCGCTGCTCAGCGTGGGTTACAATCTCGACAGCGGCGCGCTCGATAAAGGCCATTACGATCTCTTCCCGTCCGAAGTGCGCCTGACGCACTACTACGCTATCTCCGCCAATCAGCTGCCGGTAAAAAGCTGGTTCGTGCTGGGCCGTTTGTTCACCCAACTGGATAATAAACCGGCGGTGATGTCGTGGAGCGGCTCGATGTTTGAATACCTGATGCCGCATCTGGTGATGCCGGTTTACCCGGAGACGCTGCTGGAGAAAATGGCACTGTCGGCGGTGAAACAGCAGATCGCGTCCGGTGATGCCGCACAGATTCCGTGGGGCGTCTCCGAGTCGGCTTATGCCGCGTTCGATGACAGCCAAAACTATCAATACAAAGCTTTTGGTACGCCAGAGTTAGGGCTGAAGCGTGGCCTCAACGATGATCATGTGGTTGCGCCCTACGCCTCGCTGTTGGCGCTGATGGTGCTGCCGCATCAGGCCACCGACAACCTGATGCGACTAAAGAAAATGGGTGCCTGCGGCAAATACGGTTTTTACGAGGCGCTCGATTTCACCGCGCAGCGCCTGGCGCGCGGCCAGCAATTTGTCGCGGTGAAAACTTACATGGCGCATCACCAGGGCATGGGTTTTCTGGCGATTTCGCACCTGCTGCATGAAGCGCCGATGGTGGCGCGGTTTATGTCGAGTGCGCGCTTCCAGTCTTCCTACTTGCTGCTGCAGGAGCGCGTGCCGGATGACATTGAGCTGTATACGCCGCGTAGGCAGTTCGTTGACACCAGCGAGATTAAGCCGCGTTCAGATACGCCCGAACTGCGCGAGTTCAGCGGCTCGGCGGCGCATCTGCCGCAAATCCAGCTGCTGTCGAATGCCAATTATCATGTGATGGTGACGCAATCCGGCACCGGGTATAGCCAGTGGAAAGGATTGGCGTTAACCCGCTGGCGCGCCGATGGCACCAGCAATCAGCACGGTATCTTCTGCTACATCCGCGATCGCCAATCCGGCGAGCTGATTAGCCCGACGTTCCAGCCCAGCGGTGATGCGCGCCCGCAGCACATTGCGCGCTTTACCGACGCCGGCGCGGAGTTTGAATCGCGCATGGAAACGCTCAGCACCCGCACTCAGGTGGTGGTGTCGCCAGAAGATGATGTGGAAATCCGCCGCATCGTCCTGACCAACCATTCACGCCAGCTGCGTGAAATAGACATCACCAGCTATGCGGAAGTGGTGCTGGCTTCTGCCGCCAGCGATATGGCGCATCCGGCGTTCAGCAACCTGTTTGTGCAAACCGAAATCGTCACTGAACTGGAAGCGATTTTGGCGCATCGCCGCCCGCGCGATGAGAAAACCGAACCGCTGTGGATGTTCCACGCCCTGCTGATTCACGGCACCAGCGAGCGCGATACGCATTATGAAACTGACCGCGCACAGTTTATTGGTCGCGGCAGAACTGCCGCCGATCCGCAGGCGATGGCAGCCGATGGCGTACTCAGCGGCAGCGCCGGTGCGGTGCTCGATCCGCTAATGTCGATTCGCCAGAAAATCGCCATCAAAGCGGGTAAATCCGTCACCCTCGATCTGGTGTATGGCGTCACCACGCAGCGTGACGCTTGCCTTGGCTTGATTGAGAAGTATCGCAACAATGTCTACGCCAATCGGGTATTTGAAATGGCGGCCTCGCACAGTCAGGTGGCGCTGCGTCAGCTGAATATCCTCGCTGAAGATGCCAGTTTGTATAACCAGCTCGCCAGCGCGGTGATTTTTGCCAGCCCTGAAATGCGCGGCGACAGCCAGCGTCTGCAGCAGAATCGCCTGGGACAATCGTCGCTGTGGCGACACTCGCTGTCTGGCGACTTACCGATCGTGCTGGTGCGCATCGAAAACGGTACCCAGCTCAGCCTGGTGAGCAATTTGATTAAAGCGCATCAATACTGGCGCCAGAAAGGATTGACGGTAGATTTGGTGATCCTCAACGGCGAGCAAATCGGCTATCAGCAGCTGTTGCAAAATCAGCTGATCAAAATGATTTCATCAGGCGATATGCAGATGCTGACCGATAAGCCTGGCGGCATCTTCCTGCGCCAAAGCGAGCACTTTGCGCCCGAAGATGTCACGCTGCTACTCAGCGTAGCTGCCGTGGTGCTGGAAGGCCGCAACGGCAGTTTGGCCGACCAGCTGACGGTGCTGTTAAAACCCCAGCCGGTGGCGCCGCCTTGCCGCTTCCTGGCGCATAAACAAGCCTTTGCTGCGCCCGCCCGCCTCGCTGCGCCGGAAAACATGCAGTTGTTTAATGGCACCGGCGGCTACAGCGCCGATGGCAGTGAATATCACATTTTGTTGTCCCCACATCAGCAGACGCCCGCGCCCTGGTGCAATGTGCTGGCTAATAAACAGTTTGGTAGCGTGATTTCAGAAAGTGGTCAGGCCTATACATGGTATGAAAATGCGCATGAATATCGCCTGACGCCGTGGCACAACGACCCGGTGAGCGATACGTCGGGCGAAGCCTTTTATCTGCGCGATGAGGAGAGCGGCGATGTCTGGTCACCTATGCCGCTGCCGATGCGCGGCGCCGGAGATTATTTGACGCAGCACGGCATGGGTTACAGCCGATTTATGCATCAGGAGCAAGGCATTAGCAGCACGCTCACCACCTTCGTAGCTGGCGAGCAGGCGGCGAAAATCACCCTGATTCAGCTCAGTAATCTGTCTGGCAAAACCCGTCATTTGTCGATCACCGGCTACGTCGAATGGGTGCTGGGTGAGCTGATGAGCCAATCTGCCCGCCATGTACAAACTTCTTCGGCGATGGTGGCGGATGGCAGCGCCATTCTGGCGGTAAATCCCTATACCAGCAGCGGATCGATGCGCACCGCCTTCTTCGCCGCATCCGGCAATCAGATTGCATTCAGCGGTAATCGCCTTGAGTGTCTGGGCCGCAATGGCTCGACGCGTAAGCCCGCGATGATGCAAGCGCGCGGTTTATCAGGCAACACCGGCGCGGGGCTCGATCCCTGCGCCACTCTGCAAACGCTGGTCACCTTGATTGACGGCGATACGCGCACGCTGGTGTTCGTGTTAGGCGCGGCGGAAGATACCGCAGCGGCGTTGACGCTGATGCAGCAATTTCTTCCCAGCGAACAGGCGGAAGCCGAACTGGCGAAAGTGCAGCAGCAATGGCGCAATCTGTTAAACAAAGTCGAGGTGCAAACGCCCGATACAGCGGTGAATCTGCTGGCGAATAACTGGCTGCTGTACCAAACGTTGGCCAGCCGTTTGCTGGCGCGCAGCGGTTATTATCAGTCCGGTGGCGCGTTTGGCTTCCGCGATCAGTTGCAGGATACGTTGTCGCTCACCCACGCCGCGCCAAACTTACTGCGCGATCAGCTGGTGCTGTGCGCTTCCCGCCAGTTCCTCGAGGGCGATGTGCAGCATTGGTGGCATCCGCCTGCCGGACGCGGCGTGCGCACCCGCTGCTCAGATGATTATCTCTGGCTGCCCTTTGCACTCTGCCACTACATCACCGCCACGGAGGATCTTGCGCTGTTAGAACAGCCGATTAGCTATCTTGAAGCGCCACTGCTCACCGCCGAAGAAGAGTCAGTTTACAGCCTGCCGAACGTCAGTCAGCTGCAGGAAAACCTGTGGCAGCATGGCTTGCGTGCCATCCAGCATGGTCTGCGGTTTGGTGAGCATGGTTTGCCGCTGATGGGTTCCGGCGACTGGAATGACGGCATGAGCGAAGTGGGTATTGCCGGTAAAGGTGAAAGCGTCTGGCTCGGCTTTTTCCTCTACAGCGTGCTCACGCGCTTTGCCGCGCTCTCCACACGTATCGATCAGCCGGAAGCCGCCAGCTTGTGCGAACAACAGGCGGAGAAGCTGAAAACGGCGCTCAATCAGCTCGCCTGGGATGGTGAATGGTTCCTGCGTGGCTACTTCGATAACGGTGAAACCCTGGGTTCGCAGCGCAACGCAGAATGTCGCATTGATGCCATCGCGCAGAGTTGGTCGGTGCTGTCTGCGGCTGGCGATCACGACAAATGCGCCTCGGCGATGCAGGCGCTCGATCAGCAATTGGTGGATAGTGACAACGGCCTGATTAAACTGCTGACGCCGCCGTTCAATGGCGCAGGCCCCAATCCGGGATACATTCGCGGTTATCTGCCTGGCATCCGTGAAAACGGTGGGCAATACACGCACGGCGCGCTGTGGGCAATTATGGCGTTCGCCGAGATGGGCCAGGTCGATCGCGCATGGGCGTTGCTGGCGCTGATCAATCCGATCAATCACAGCCTGGATGCGAAAGCTGTTGCAACTTACAAAGTCGAACCTTATGTGATGGCGGCGGATGTCTACAGCGCCGAGAACCATGAAGGTCGCGGCGGCTGGACGTGGTACACCGGATCGGCGGGCTGGACTTATCAGCTGATCATCGAAAGCCTGCTCGGCATCACGCGCCACGGCGATACATTGCGGCTGCGTCCGCGTCTGCCCAAAGCATGGCCGGGCGCGAAGGTGATTTATCACGAAGGGGCCGCGCGCTATGAGATTGAGATGCTGCGCACGCCTGGCGCTTATCAGCTGTGGCTGGATGATGTGCTGAGTGCCGATGATGCCATCACACTCAGCTGCGACGTCGGGAATCATCAGATACGAATTCATCTCGCTGAGTAGCAATCACTAAGGTCATTAGTTTTCACCATAGCCAGCAGTGGAAAATATCGCAGCGCCCTGCCAGCGGCTATTTTAGGGTTATTCTCCCCTACAAGGAGAATAATTCATGAGCCTCTTATCACCCGGCAATCGCCGGGATTTTCTTTCCGCCGGCATGAAACTCACCGCCGCAGGTACCTTACTCAACGCGGGCATGAGCCGCAGCATTCAGGCGGCAGAAACCTGCCAACCAGCCCATGCCAGCCGCGTTGATGTCACGCACTTTCTGCTGCGCAATGTGCGCCTGGAAGAAGCCTTTATTCGCAATAAAGATGTGATCACCGCCACGCAAACCGGTTTGTATGATGTTGAGGTGAATGCTGGCAAGATTGCCGCCATTCATCCTGCGGGAGTCAGCCTTAATCTGCCAACGTGGGACGCCGCAGGTTATCTGCTGCTGCCCGCCACGCGCGACATGCATATCCATCTCGATAAAACCTTCTACGGCGAAAGCTGGCGCGCCCCGCTGCCGCGCCATAGCGTGATCGATATGATTCATCAGGAAGAGCAGATCCTGCCCGAACTGCTGCCGACTTCTGAAATCCGTGCCGGGAAACTGATTGGCCTGCTGCAATCCAAAGGCAGCAGTTCTGCACGCAGCCATTGCAACATCGATCCGGTCAGCAAATTACACGGTCTGGAGCATCTGCAGCAGGCGATTGCCAACAATCGTGATGATTTTCATGCCGACATTGTCGCCTTCCCGCAACACGGATTACTTCGCTCAAACGTCGAAGGCATGATGCGCGAAGCGATGAAGATGGGCGCGAACTACGTCGGCGGACTGGACCCAACTAACGTTGACGGCGCGATGGAGAAGTCGCTGGATACGATGTTTAGCATCGCGCTCGATTTCGCTGCACCGATCGATATTCACTTGCACGAAACCGAGCCGCACGGCGTGGCGGCGATTCGCTACATGCTGAAAACGGTGCGCGACAATCCGCAGCTGAAAGGCAAAGTCACCCTCAGCCACGCCTTTGCCCTGGGGACGTTACAGTGTAACGAACTGACGGCGATGATTGAGGAACTGAAAGAGCAGCAGTTTAGTATCGCCACCACCGTACCGATTGGTCGCGTAATCATGCCGCTGCCGCAATTGCGCGCCGCTGGCGTGCCGGTGTGGTCGGGCACCGACACCATCGCCGATCACTGGCAGCCCTTTGGCAGCGGCAGCATGCTGGAGAAAGCCAACGTCTATTCGCAGCTCTATCGTGGGCCGGATGAGTATTCACTGAGTCGCGCGTTAGGTATCGCCACCAACGAGGTGTTGCCGCTGAATAGCCACGGCGAACAGCAATGGCCGAAAGCGCAGGACCACGCCACCATGATGCTGGTTAACGCCAGTTGCTCTGCGGAAGCTGTTGCGCACATCGCGCCGGTGATGGCGACGTTCTTTAACGGCAAACAGACGTTTGGCAGCCTGAAAAAGGTGTAAATATCGACCTGGTGCGCATCAATGCGCGCCCTACGGGAAAAATCCGCACTTGCACCTGCGGGGTGCATTTGCTGCTCCAACAGCGGCAGTTTATTCATCTCATCAAGCTGATACTCGAGCTATCAGGCCATCCGCAGACTGGCGCGTTTCTTGCGTGTAACAAATTGTGACTTATCGTTCCCTTTCGTCCAAAGAGGTCTGCGCTATGGAATTGAAATGGTTTGAAGATTTTCTCAGTGTCGCCCGCTGTTACAGTTTTACCCGCGCCGCCAATGAGCGGCATATCACGCAATCGGCGCTTAGTCGGCGCATCCGCCAGCTAGAAGAGTGGCTGGGCGTGCCGCTGTTTGACCGCAAAACCTATCCCGTCACCCTAACGCCGGAAGGCCAAACCTTTCTCGCCACCGCCAGCGAAACGGTATTCTCCATGACGCATCTGCGAAACGATCTGCATCAGCGTTATAGTTCACGCACCGCCGTGCTGCGCTTTGCGATGCTGAATACCCTTTCGCTGACCTTCTTTCCCGACTGGATCCAGCGGCTAAATTTGCAGCCGCACCTCAGCTATATCCGCTTATGCAATCAGAAGCCGAGCTTCGTCGAACACATTTCTACTCTGCACAGCGGTGAAACCGATTTCCTGCTGACCTACGCCAACGATGCTGTTTCCTTAATTCATCAGCTGGCGGCGTACCCGATGATTCAACTGGGCCGCGAGCGCGCTATCGCCGTGTGTCGCCCCGACAGCAGCGGCAAACCGCTCTATCCGGTACGTGCTGACGGCGGCCCAATTCCATGGCTGAGCTACGGCCAGCACACCTTCTTCGCCCACGCGCTGGCGCAGATGCTAAGTAAACGGCCGCTGCCGCTGGAAGCCGTGTATGAAAACGGCATGTCGGTGAACCTCAAAGCGATGGTGTTGGCCGGCGCGGGTGTGGCCTGGCTGCCGCTGAGTTTGATCCACGAAGAGCTGACCAGCGGCAACCTGGTACGTGCCGATGAAAGCAGTTGGGATATCTCTCTGGCAATTCGGCTTTATCGTCAGCCGGTGCTGCAAAACCCGCAGGCAGAACAGCTGTGGTTGCGCGCTTGCGCCAGCGATACGGCAGACGCCGCCTGACGGCAAACTATGCAATTTTGGAATGGGGAGTGTGAATTGCTCATTGGCCTAACGCTGTTGTTTTCCTCCATGCTGCGAGTTCAGAGAGGCTGCCGCCTCTGGCGATACCTGACCAACCAAGCTGAGGACCATGATGGAAAACAAAGCGTTAGTGTGGAAATGGGTGGAAACGCATCAAGCGGACTTTTGTGATCTGAGCGATCGCGTGTGGGGCATGCCGGAAATCTGTTATACGGAATATCGCTCGGTGGCGGAGCATACCGCGATGCTGAAACAGCAAGGCTTTCGCGTCATGGAGAACGTGGCGGAGATTCCCACCGCCGTGATGGGCGAAGCCGGTGAAGGTGGGCCGATCATCGCGTTTCTTGGCGAATACGATGCGCTGCCGGGCCTGAGCCAGGCAGCCGGTGTTGCGCACTATTCGCCGCTGCCGGGCAACGGTCATGGCCACGGTTGCGGGCATAACCTACTGGGTTCAGCCGCTATGCTGGCAGCAACGGCGTTGAAAGCCTGGCTCGAAGAAACTGGCGTGCCGGGTCGCGTACGCTATTACGGCTGTCCGGCAGAAGAAGGCGGTGCAGCAAAATCCTTTATGGCCCGCGCCGGTGCCTTTGATGGCGTCGATGTTGCTATTACCTGGCATCCAAGCGCGCACCATGAAGTCGCCAAACCGCTGTCATTAGCCAACACGCGTATGGATTTTGCCTTCAGTGGCCGATCGTCACACGCTGCCGCCTCGCCGCATCTCGGGCGCAGCGCGTTGGATGCCGCTGAACTGATGAATGTCGGCGTGCAGTTTTTACGTGAACACGTGCCGCAGGATTCGCGCATTCACTACGCTTTTCTTGATGCCGGCGGCGTCGCGCCCAATGTGGTGCAGGCCAAATCCACCGTGCGCTACGCGATTCGTTCGCGCGATGTGCACGCCATGTTTGATCTCAATGAGCGCGTCAAGCGCGTGGCCGCTGGTGCGGCAATGATGACCGATACTCAGGTCGATATCAGCATCATGAGCGCCGTCTCCAATCTGCTCGGCAATCGCCCGCTGGAACAGGCGATGCAGTTCAATCTCGAAGCGCTGGGTCCAGTGCCGTTTGACCAGGCCGACCTCGCCTTTGCCGCTGAAATTCAGGCTACTTTAACCCCCGAAGAGATCGAAAACTGTTACCGCAAAACCGGCGTAAAGCCCGCCAATCCTAAACCACTCAGCGACTACATCATCCCGCTGGATACTCACGGCGAAGTGATGATCGGCTCCACCGATGTCGGCGATGTCAGCTGGGTGATCCCCACCGTGCAGGCACACGTGCCGACCATGGCGATAGGTACGCCCGGCCACTCATGGCAGCTTACCGCGCAGGGCAAAATGCCCGCGGCGCACAAAGCGCTGTCGCATGTCGCCAAAGTGATGGCAGCGACGGCGGTGGATGTGCTGACCGACAAAGTGCTACTGGCGCAGGTGAAAAAAGCACACTTCGAACAGGTGAGCGAGAAACCGTATCACTGCCCGATCCCTGCGGAGGTTATGCCGCCGATTCAGCCACGCCCGGACAATCTGTAACCACTCAGGAGAGAAGCATGACGATGAAAACACTCACTGCCGCCATCGCGCTGGCAGCAGGTTGCTGCGCCGCTTCGCAGGCCGCCACGCCGCCCGACTCGCTGGTGATGGCATGGAACATTGACGCCATCAGCACCTGGGATCCGGCGCAAATTGGTGAAGTGGTCACTAGCGAGATCTACTCCAATACCTGTGACACGCTGGTGGATTTTCGCGTCAGTGATGAAACCCAGCTCGACCCCGGCATGGCGAAAAGCTGGGACGTTTCAGCCGATCGTAAAACCATCACCTTTCATCTGCAGGACAACCTGAAGTTTGCCGACGGCTCACCGGCGACGGCAGGCGATTTAGCCTGGTCGATGCAGCGCGTGGTGAAACTCGGATACGGCAACGCTGCCGCCATCAAGGAGTATGGCTTCAGCAAAGAGAATGTTGATAACCGCATCACCGCGCCGGATGATAAAACGCTGGTGATGAGTTTCGACAAAGCCTATCCCACCAATCTGGTACTGCAGGCAATCGCCGCCAATAACGTCTCATCGCTGCTGGATCGCAAACTGCTTGAGAAGCAAGCGGTGGACAGCGATCTCGGCCACAAATATCTCTCCACCCACACGGCGTGCGTCGGTCCGTATCAATTGGTGCGCTGGAACGCCGGTGAAGGCGTGGTGCTACAAGCCTCACCCAACTACTGGGGCAAAGCGCCGCTGCTGAAGCGCATTCTGATCCGTCACGTCGCCGAAACCGGCACACAGCGTTTGCTGGTGACGCAAGGTGATGTGGATATCGCACGCGATCTGTCGGCAGATGATCTGAAAACGCTGGATGAAGGCGGCAAGGTCAAAGTAGAGAAGGTGCTGAAGCCGCAGCTGTTCTTCTGGACCTACAACAACGAAGACCCGATTTTCAAAAATGAAAAAGTGCGTCTGGCGATGCGTTATCTGATCGATTACGACGGCCTCGGCAAAAGCGTGATGCCTTATCTCGGCGTGCCGCGCGCCAGCTTTGTACAGCAAGGTGCCTTTGGCGCGCTGGATGCCAAACAAGGACAGCCCTTCCATCTCGATTTAGACAAAGCCAAACAGCTGCTGACCGAAGCGGGCTATCCCAACGGCTTTAGCGCCTCGGTGCTGTTTGGCACGCTGCCACACTCAGCGCCGATCGCGCAAAGCATCCAGCAAAACGCCGCTAAAATTGGCGTGAAACTCAATCTTGAACGCATGGCGAATGCGCAGCTGTTTAGCCGCGTGCGCGGCCGCGAGTTCCAGAGCGCGATGATGGCGTGGCAAACCTCGGTGCCGGATGCCTACGGCAACGCTTCGCGTCTGGTTTATAACCCGGATAACAGCAAAGAGGCGCGCGCCACGCAGTATCCGAGCTGGCGAGCCGCCTATTTCGACCCGCAGATGAACCAAAAAGTGGAGACCGCGCTGCTGGAGCCGGATGACAGCAAACGCAGCGCGCTGTACGCCGATTTGCAGCAAGAGCAGATGCAGAAAGGCCCTATGGCGATCATGTTCCAGATGTACAACAGCGCGGGCATTAACGCCGTGGTGAAGAACTGGACATGGAACGGTTTCCGCGTTTGGTACGGTGACGCAAGTAAATAATGGAGGTGGCTGATGTCTCAGGTGATCTCACCGCTAGCACAGAACACACCTTCCGCTGGCTGGCGTCTGTTGCGACGCCTTTCTAAGGGCGTTATTTCGATCGGTTGCACGCTGTTGGGGCTGGCCGCACTCACCTTCTTTATTGGCCGTTTGCTGCCGATCGATCCGGTGGTGGCGATCATCGGGGATAACGCCAGCCAGGAAGCGTACGACAAGATGTTCCAGCAGCTAGGGCTCGATCAGCCGCTGTGGCAGCAGTTTGTCGCTTACGTCTGGCAACTGCTGCATGTTGATTTTGGTATCGCGCTCACCACCAGCCATCCGGTGGCACAGGACATCACCCGTGTGTTTCCCGCCACGCTGGAGCTGGCAACGGTGGCGGCGATTATCGGCGTGGGATTGGGCGTACCGGCGGGCGTGCTCTCCGCTATGTATCGCAACACCTGGTTCGATCATCTGATGCGCTTTGTCGGTTTGCTCAGCTACTCCACGCCGCACTTCTGGCTGGGACTAATGGGGTTGCTACTATTTTACGCCACGCTGGGCTGGATTGGCGGTCCAGGACGCATTGATTTCATCTACGAGTTCGATCTGCAACCGGTGACCGGCTTTTGGTTGATTGATAGCGCGCTGAGCGGCAAATGGGAGGTGTTCCGCAACGTGTTGGGTCACATCATTCTGCCCGCCTCGATTTTGGGTCTCAGCGCACTCGCCTATATCAGCCGCATGGTGCGCAGCTTCATGCTGGAGCAGCTTTCGCAGGAGTACATCATCACCGCGCGGGTGAAAGGTTTGTCGTGGGCGCGCTGCGTTTGGGTGCATGCGCTGCGCAACATCGCGGTGCCGACCTTGACCGTGGTTGCGCTGTCGTGGGCCTGGCTGCTGGAAGGCGCGGTGCTAACTGAAACGGTGTTCGCCTGGCCCGGTTTTGGCCGCTACCTCACCAATGCGCTGCTGGCCGGCGACATGAATGCGGTGGTTGGCTGCACCTTGCTGATTGGTGCCATCTTCGTTGCCCTCAACCTGCTGTGCGATCTGCTCTATCGCCTGTTTGATCCCCGCACGCGTCAGGAGGAACCATGACCGATTCCGTGAACAAATCCCCGACGCTGCCCGCCTCGCGGAGCTTACGCGCCTGGCTGCGCGATCCGGCACCGCAATCGCCGTTGCAGGCGCAAGTGCAGCTGATGTGGATTCAATGGCGCCGCTTTTGCGCCAATCACTCCGCGCTGTTTGGTCTGCTGGTGTTGCTGGTGATTATCGCTGCCGCGCTGCTGGCACCGTGGATCGTCAGCCACGATATCTACGCACAAAATCTGGCGCTGCGCCTGCAACCCGCCAACGCTGAGCATTGGCTCGGCACGGATGAGCTGGGCCGCGATATCTACAGCCGCCTGCTGTATGGCGCACGCATCACGCTGTATATCGCCGGGCTGACCGCCTTGATTATTACGCCGCTCGGGCTGCTGGTCGGCACCACCGCCGGTTATCTCGGCGGTTGGGTCGATACCGTTCTGATGCGGCTGGTGGATATTTTTCTCGCCTTTCCCAGCCTGATTCTAGCGCTGGCGTTCGTCGCCGCGCTTGGTCCCGGCATCGAGAATGCCATCATCGCGATTTCACTCTCATCGTGGCCGCCGATTGCGCGTCTGGCGCGCGCCGAAACGCTGGCCATCCGCAAAATGGATTACATCGCTGCCGTGCGCTTACAAGGCGCATCGTCGTGGCACATCATCGTGCGCCACATTGTGCCGATGTGTCTGCCTTCCGTGGTGGTGCGCGTCACGCTCAATATGGCGGCGATTATCCTCACTGCCGCCGGACTCGGCTTTCTTGGCCTCGGCGCACAAGCGCCGAGCCCGGAATGGGGCGCGATGCTGGCTTCCGGGCGTGAATTCATGCTTAACAACGGCTGGGTTGCCGCCATTCCCGGTTTAGCCATCCTGTTCACCAGCCTCGCCTTCAACCTGTTGGGTGATGGCCTGCGCGACGTAATGGATATCCGCCATGACTAATTCCCTGCTTCAGGTCAAGAACCTGAATATCGTATTCCGCAGCGCGCATGGCGAGCAGCATGCGGTGCGCGACGTCAGTTTTCAGGTCGGTCGTGAAAAAGTGGCGATCGTCGGCGAATCAGGCTCGGGCAAGTCACAAACCTGCCGCGCGTTGCTGAAGCTGACGCCGAAAATCGGCCACGTCAGCGCCGATCAGATGCAGTTTGGCGATATCGACCTGCTCAGCTGCAGTGAAAAACAGATGCGCGCTATTCGCGGCAATCGCATCTCAATGATCCTGCAGGATCCCCGTTTCTCACTGAACCCGCTGATGCGCATCGGCGATCAGGTGGCGGAAGCCTGGCGGCTGCATCGTCGTGTTAGCAAAGGCGAAGCACGACTGCGGGCGCTGGCGATGCTGGAATCGGTGCATATTCGCGATGTCGAAAGCGTCGCGCAGCGCTATCCGCATGAAATCTCCGGCGGCATGGGACAGCGCGTGATGATTGCTATGATGCTAATCCCGGAGCCGGATTTGATCATTGCCGATGAACCGACGTCGGCGCTGGATGTGACGGTGCGCCAGCAGGTGTTGAGCATTCTCAACGAGCAACTGGCGCGCCGCCAAACCGGGCTGCTGTTTATCAGCCACGACCTCAATCTTGTGTCGCGCTTCTGTGACCGCGTGTTGGTGATGTACGCCGGGCGCATCGTCGAAGAGATCCGCGCCGACCGCCTTGAACAGGCGCAACATCCCTATACGCAAGCGCTATTAGCCAGCCAGCCGCGTCTGCATCAGCCGGTTGAGATGCTGCGCGTGCCGCTGCGTGAAGCCAACTGGCTTCACGGTCCCTGCTACCGCGATGGAGTGGCGCTATGAATATGATCCCAACGTCAGAACGCAGCATCGAACTGGTCGATCTCACCATCGCTTTCGGCAGCGGAACGCGTCGTCGTCAGGTGGTGGATAGCGTGAGTTTTACGCTGGCATACGGCGAAAGTTACGGCCTGATTGGTGAATCCGGCTGCGGCAAATCGACAATTTTGCGCGCTCTGGCTGGCCTTAATCACGATTATCACGGCCATATTCTGTTCAATAACCGCGAACAGCAGCCACAGCGCGATAAAGCTTTTTATCGCCAGGTGCAGATGGTGTTTCAGGATCCGTATGCCTCACTGCATCCGCGCAAAATGGTATGGGCCAGCCTGCGTGAACCGCTCAAACTGCACGGATTGGATCGCCATGAGGCGCGCATCAGCGAGGTATTGCACGCGGTGGGACTTTCCGATGCCTTCCGTTATCGCTATCCGCATCAGCTCTCTGGCGGACAGCGACAACGCGTGGCGATTGCGCGCGCGTTGATTCTTGAACCCTCGGTGCTGCTGCTGGATGAACCGACGTCGGCGCTGGATGTGTCGGTGCAAGCGGAGATTCTCAACTTACTCAGCAACATGCGCCGCCAGCGAGGGCTGACCTATCTGATGGTGACGCACGATTTAGCCGTAGTTACGCATCTGTGCAGCCGTATTGGCATCATGCATCACGGCAAACTGCTGGAAGAGCTGAGCGCCGACAACGTGCGGCAAGGGCTGACGCAGGAAAACTACACGCGTGAGTTTCTCGCGGCCAGCGAGGCCTGACTATGAGGATTCGTTCATGACACTTATTGAAAAGCTGGCGCAGTGGTGCTTCACGCCGCCCGCCTTCTCGCCCCATGCACGCCAGCTAGCCTGCGATGCCATTGCCGATACGCTCGGCTGCATGGTCGCGGGGCGCAATGATTTCTCAACCCGCGCGGTGCTGCAAACCTGGCCCGAACACCCACGCACCCGCTCACTGGATGCGCTGTTTAACGCCACCGCCGCGCACGCCATCGATTATGACGACAACTTTGCGCCTGGCATGAGTCACGCCTCGGCGGTGCTGGTGCCCGCACTGCTAGCGGTGGCGCAACAATGCGATGGTGCGCAGCTTATCCGCGCTTACCTGATTGGCCTGCAGGCACAGGCCTTTGTGGGTGAGTCGATTGGCTATCAGCACTACACCGCCGGCTGGCACGGCACATCCACCGTCGGCTGCATCGGCAGCGCGGCGGGCGTTGCGGCGCTGCTGGGCATGGATGCGGCGGGCATTGCGCGCGCACTCAGCATCGCGGTGAGTCTCGCCAGCGGTGTGAAAGGACAGTTCGGCACGCCGCTCAAACCCTTTCATGCCGGAATAGCCGCACGTAGCGCCGTCGATGCCGCGCTGCTGGCGCAAACTGGCATGCAAGGCCGCGCTGATATCATTGAATGCGCGCAGGGTTTTGCTGAGTTGTACGCGGGAAAACTCAGTGTTTCCGCGTTGCCTGGTGAAAATGAACACGTTATCGAGCGCATCGGCGTGATGCCGAAAAAGCATCCGTGCTGCGGTTCAACGCATCGCATTCTCGACGCCATTGCCGATTTGCAGCAGCGCCAGACGCTATCACTGGACGATATCGAAAGCGTGCATTGTCAGGTGGGCATCGCCAACTGGCGCAACCTCGCCTATGCACAGCCGCAGGATGAAATGCAGGCGCGCTTCTCGATGCAATATTGTGTGGCGATGATGCTGGAAAAAGGGGCGCTGAGCGTCACGGACTTTACCGCGCAAAGCGTGCGGGCGCAGACGGATAACGCGCTGATGGCAAATATCAGCATGTCGCCGTGGACAGCAGAACAGGAAGCGGAAAGCCGCGATTTACCCCACATTCTCACATTGCGCTTTAAAGATGGCCGCGAAATGGTGCATTCACGTCGCCATGCGCGCGGCGCGCACGATGAACCTTTTAGCGCAGCGGAGCGCGAGGCGAAATTTCATGACTGCTGTACGGATTTGCCCAACGCTGGGAATATCTATCAGCAACTGATGCAGCTCGAACAACAGCATGATTTGGGGTTTATGCGTGAGTTGATGGTATGAGTTTTTGATATTGGTCGCCATGAATGGCGCCGCTACAACGAGTGCGCATTCATGCGCACCAGGTAAACATAGTCAATTTCGGCATTTGCCTGCGGCCGTCCTTTTCCATAGCTTGAAATCATCAACAGGAGAGGAACCTATGACAGCATCAGCATTACCGGTCGCGATTGTCACCGGCGGCAACAGCGGCATTGGCCTGGAAACCGTGATGTTATTGGCGGCCGATCATCAGGTTTACGCGATTGGGCGCAATCAGCAAACGTTGCAGGCTTTAGAACAGGTCACCAATGTGATTCCGCTTGCACTGGATATCACAGATTTTGCCGCCGTGGCCGCGTTCACCGCCACATTAAATCGGGTTGATGTGCTGGTGCATTCGGCGGCGATCTCGATTCTCAGCACTACCTTCTCCGCCACGCCAGAACTGTGGCAACAGCACCTGAACATTAATGTCATTGCGCCTGCAGAACTCACGCGCTTAACCTTGCCCGCCCTGCGCGCCTCACAGGGCAAAGTGGTGTTTATCAACTCCGGCTCCGGGACGCTGGCGTTAGCGGGACACGTCATTTACTCCGCCTCCAAATTTGCCCTTACCGCGCTGGCGCATGCGCTGCGTAGCGAAGAGAGCGAACATGGCGTGCGGGTCGCGACAGTCGCGCCCGGCCCAACCGATACGCCGATGAATCAAGCCTCGCGTGCCCGCGCGGGTAACCATGCGCCGATCAATCCGCAGGAGTATCTCGATGCGAGTTCGGTGGCGCGCGCCGTGCGGTTTATTGTGGATAGTCCGGAAGATACGCAGATTGCAGATATTGTTATTCGTCCACGCCGCGATAAAGCCAGGCGCTGATTCAGCAGTGAAAAATCCATAACGCGAGGCTGCCATCCGGCGGCCTTTTTCTTTTTTACGTTTTTTTAGCAATATTCTCACTGCTCATTCGTCTACCTCATCACCAGCAGTTATCCGTTAATGTCATGAGGACAAAACAATGAGAGATTTTGATATGCACAGACACGGTCATCGGGAGCATTTTGGCGGTCATCGCCTGGCGAAACCGCTGCTGATGGGCGCGGTGATTATCGCCGCGCTGGGCTTGTTGGTGATGTCGCTGTGGAATGCGTTGCTGCCGGGCATCATCGGTGTGAAAAGCATCGGTTTCTGGCAGGCGCTGGGCTTGCTGGCGTTGTGCCGCATCTTGTTTGGCGGTTTGGGATTCCGTCCGGGCATGTTCGGCATGGCGCGTCGCCGCATGCACGAACGCTGGATGCAGATGACGCCGGAACAACGCGAAGAGTTTATGCAGCATCGCCGCAATCGCTTTGGTCATCGTGGTCATCACGATCGTTGCGACTGGCATGGTCGTCGTGATGAGCGAGGTGAAACGCGTCCGCAGCCAGAGAATAATCCGCCCAGATCCAGCGACGCCGGGTAAGCGTGATGGCGCAGGATTCACTGCTGATGTCGGCAATCACCGCCTGCCGCACTAAGCTGAATGCGTTCATTCGCGGGCGAACCGCGATACGTGAAGATGCCGACGATATCTTGCAGGAAGTCACTTATAAGCTGATGCAGGTGGAACAGCCGGTGGAGAATGCCGCTGCCTGGCTGTTCCGGGCGGCACGCAATGAAATGACCGACCGGGCGCGGAAAAAACGTGAGCTGCCGCTCGCTGATTATTTTGGTGATCGCGAAGAGCAGGATTTCCCGGAAGATGAGTTGGCAGAGACTTTATTTGGCGTGCCGCAGACGCCGGAAGATGAGTATCTGAAAACGCTGCTGTGGGAAGAACTGGAAGAAGCCTTAGCCGAATTACCTGACGCGCAGCGCGAGGTATTCGAGAAAACCGAACTGCTCGGCTACAGCTTTAATCAGCTGGCGCAAGAGAGCGGCAGCAGCGTGCAGACGTTATTATCGCGCAAGCACAAAGCGGTGCTATTTCTACGCACGCGCCTGCGTAACCTGTATGACGAAATAACCGGATAACCCGATTGCCTGGCAATCGGGCATCATTTACCACCACTTTTTCTCTTGCTGCGGCTGCAAAAATTGCACGCCCTGCCCGAGTTGTGGCATCGACACATTAATCTGCTGTTCCTGCGCCAGCGTCACGATTTGATTAAGCGGATCATTCCATGCATGAAACGCTAAATCGAAAGCGGCATTGTGAATTGGGAACAGCCATTTCGCGTTGAGGTCGATAAAGGCTTTGATGGTGTCTTGTGGCAGCATATGAATATCGGCCCAGCGACGGTCATACGCACCGTTTTCCAGGAAGGCCATATCGAACGGGCCGAATTTATTACCGATCTGTTTGAAACCATCGAAATAACCGGAATCCCCGCCATAGAACAGGCGGAAATCATCGCTGATAATGCTCCATGAGCACCACAGCCGCTTATTACTGTCGAACATGCCACGGCCAGAAAAATGCTGCGATGGCGTGGCGACAAAATGAATACCGCCGATATTCTTTGATTCCCACCAATCCAGCTGGGTGATTTTTTCCGGCGCAACGCCCCAGGATATCAGTAAATCACCGACACCCAGCGGCGTCAGGAAATAGCGCACGCGATCTTTGAGCTGCAAAATGGTGTGATAATCCAGATGGTCATAATGATCATGCGAAAGAATAACCCCTTCGATGGGCGGCAAATCTTCAAGCGCAATTGGCGCAGGCTGGAAGCGTTTCGGGCCAAACCACTTAAAGGGTGAGGCGCGCTGCGTACATACCGGATCGGTCAGCCAGTATTTGCCCTGCATTTTAAATAGCAATGATGAGTGGCCAAGGCGAAATACGCTGTTATCCGCCGCAGCCGCAAGTTGCTGCGCGTCGAGTTTGATGAGCGGCAGCGCAGATTCAGGTGCGGTATTTTTCGGTTTGTTAAAGGCAAAATCCCAGAATAGTTTGGCGAACTCAGTTAATCCTAACTGCTGGCGTGGGATCTTATTGTTAAACCTTTTGCCATCAAACTGAGCGGATTGCGGATAGCGTTTTATATTGCAGCGACAAATGCTCGAACTATTCAACATTGATCTTTTACCTCTCATCGCGGGTCCTTCAGAATAGTCACTTTTACGGCAATGCACATCGCATATTGGGCGGTTGATGACTTCGCTAACGCCGAGAGTTAAAGTAACCCTTTTGCTTGATTTTATGAGGGAAAATGAAACGTTTATTTGTTTACGGTACGCTCCAGCCCGGCCATTCAAATGCGCATATTCTGGAAAACATCGGTGGCGAATGGCTGGCGGGAACGGTTTCTGGCACCTTTTATGAACGCGGCTGGGGCGCAGCAGCAGATTTCCCCGGCATTGTGTTGCAGGAAAACGGCCCACGCGTGCCGGGTTATCTGTTTATCTCAGAGAAACTTGAACCGCATTGGCCGATGCTCGATGAGTTTGAAGATGGCTACGATCGCGTGGAAGTTGATGTCACCACCAGCAATGGCGAGCTGATCACGGCGTGGATTTATCAGTTGCAGCCGCAACTTTAACTTCACAATGCCAGTATTTACGCCCGATTTCCTCTTCCACCCCCAATGCGGTGCAACGTCCTCAATACAACCTGTAATGATCTGCGCACGTCCTGATTTCGGCTTCTAGAATGAATCTCAAATAGACGAGAGGAATTCATGATGATCAAAGTTTGTACCGCATGCGGCACATCTTACGATGAGCAACAGAGTCAAATCGAACACTGCAAAATATGTGAAGATGAACGACAGTTTGTGCCGGCCAGCGGGCAAAAATGGACTTCACTGCATAGCCTGCAAGCCACACACTGCAATAAATGGCAGCAGCACGCTGCCAACGTGTTCAGTCTGCAAACCGTGCCCTGCTTTGCTATTAATCAACGCGCGTTTCTGCTGCAAACGCCGCACGGCAATGTTCTGTGGGATTGCATCGCCAATTTCGATATTGCCACCAAAACGATTGTTACCGCGCTCGGCGGTATTCACGCCATCGCTATTTCGCATCCGCACTATTACAGCACCATGCAGGATTGGGCAGCGGCATTCGACGCGCCGATCTATCTGCATGCTAACGATAGTCAATGGATTATGCGCGACAGCCCGCATATTCATCTTTGGCAAAATGACGAGCTGGAAATTGTGCCGGAAGTGAAACTGGTTCGTCTTGGCGGACATTTTGCCGGCGGATGCGTATTGCATTGGACGCACGATGACGGCGTGCTGTTGAGTGGCGATATAGTGCAAGTTACGCCCGGCGCGGATGCGGTGTCATTTATGTGGAGCTATCCAAATATGCTGCCGTTACCGGCGGCGACGGTAAGCGATATTATGCGTCGGCTGGCGGCGCTAAAATTTTCGCGCTTATACGGCGCATTCGAGCATCGCCAAATTCTCACTGACGCGCAGCGGATCGTGATGCAGTCGGGCGAGAAATATATTGCCTGCTTGCAGAAGTCTCTCTCCTGAACGAATTGTAAGCAAACGCGCTGTGGATGGATGTACAGACGTCTAAACATCCATTATAGTCCCTTCCCTACGTTAAAAGGGAATCCGCGCAATGAAGAAAATTTTACTCACGACGCTGCTGGCTGCATCCGTGGCGCTGCTTAGTGGCTGCAACAAAGACGATGAAAATCAAATCAAAGTGGCCATTAATACCGGACCAGACCAGGCGCTGTGGGATACCGTGAAGCAAGTGGCGCACGACAAATATCAGCTGGATGTCGATGTGGTGGCCTTCAATGATTACGTGCAGCCGAATGAAGCGCTGTTCAACAAAGATGTCGATGCCAACGCCTTCCAGAGCCTGCCTTATCTGGAGATGCAATCCAAAGAGCGCGGCTACCACTTCGCCGTGGTCACCAACACCTTCGTGTTCCCGATTGCAGGTTACTCGCGCAAGATAAAATCGCTGAAAGCGTTGCCTGACGGCGCCACCGTGACCCTCTCCAACGAAGCCACCACGCTCGGCCGCAGCCTGCTGCTGTTGCAGGCGCAGGGCTTGATCAAAGTGAAACCGGAAGCGGGCTTGCTGCCAACCACGCTGGATATCACCGACAATCCGAAGAAGCTGAAAATTGTTGAGGTGGATACACCGCAGCTGGCGCGTACGCTGGACGATCCGCAGGTTTATCTTTCGATTATCAACAACAACTTCGCCGCGCTGGTTAATCTCTCTGCCTCGCGTGACGGCATGTTTATGGAAGGCAAAGCCTCACCTTATGTGAATGCGATTGTGGCGCGTGAAGATAATAAAGACAGCGCCAACGTGCAGAAGCTAAAACAAGCCTTCCAGTCACAGGAAGTGTTGGATAAAGCCAACGAGATCTACAAAGGCGATATTATTAAAGGCTGGTAATTCGGCGAAAACTGCGCAGATATTCACTGCGCAGTTTCAGCTTATTTAAAATCGACCTCCATCAACTCCGCAATAGTTGCATTACGCGTTGAAGCGACACAATGATGCAAATAGTCAGTAAACTTTGACGATGGCGGCATACCCAGCTCCAGCAATTTTTCATTGCTGAACACCACATTCAGTTTTGAAAAATGTCCATACAGATTCATGGCGCGTAATAAGATGCGTTCATTACAGGGACCAAACAGCGAAGAGAATGAACTCCTGCTCGCTGCCAGTTCACGGTAATTCACTTTCTGATACGTTTCGGCCACCGCAACGTGTCCCGAGGCTTGTGCCATCGCCTGATCAATCTCAGCAAACGTGACGCTGCTATTTTCACCCGCTGAAATATGAATAATCGTCTTCTCCACGTTGGGAGCCGTCAATAACAACTCCAGCGCATCGGCACAGTAATCGACCGGCACCACATCAATACGGTCATTCAGCTCACACATAAATTTGCCTAACGTGAGCACCATGCGAAATACCCAAAAAATGCTTGGCGACGGCGCACAGCCACAGTCCGAATGCCCCACCACAATGGATGGTCGCGCGATGACTAAGGGCAGATTAGGTAACATTTCGCTCATCATTCTTTCAACCGTCGCTTTACTCCACGTATATTCCACAACGTGTTGTTCGCGCAGCGTATTCAACTCACTTTCTACCACCAGCGAATTGGCTTCGGGCGCACACGACATAGCGGTACCGACATGCACAAAGCGCTTGAGCCCTTTCACCCGCGCCATACGACTGGCAAATGCGAAGGTGCCTTCTACATTGACTTTCCAGATCAGAGGATTCGCGCCAAACGAGGCGACAGCGGCGCAGTTAAGCACATGCGTAACCTTGGTCAAGCGCGCATCGTCAATAAACCGTTCCGGCGCAGCAAGATCGCCTATTAAGATGTTCTCGTGGGTGAGCCTGTTTAATTGACCGGCTTCAACGCCAAATTTAATCAGGTTTTCCTTGATTCGCTCTAATCCTGCAGCTTGACTATTAGCCCGCACTAATAAAAGTAGTCGGTAATGATCACTTTTCTTGAGCAGATTAACCGCGACCGCACCGCCCAAAAATCCAGTTGCACCCGTTATGAGTACTGTATTCATATTTTTTAACCCACCGGTTCGTTACAGGAAAAACTGTGCATTTAGCTGGCTCGAATCTATGCTCGCGTGGGTAAATGATGAATAAATGCCCTGTGCTTTCCTGCGGGTAAAACCGCTCCAGTGAGCATTGGTTTATATATGTTTAAATGTGATATTTGGGCCTCAGTGCGCAGTCAAATATTCCACTACGCTCAGCGTGAAAAATGAGCGCGATATAAAAATGGTGTAAAAATATCGGCGTTACGCGTAAAAATGCTGTACGTAAATTCGCCTGCCACTGTTCGCTTCGGTCGCAAACAGGTATGTTCGCCCTCATTAGCCTCAACCCTGATAAACCACAGGAAATCTATGAGTCAAAGTGAAAAACAGTCTTTGCCTGCTGGCATGCTGGCGGCCGCAGGGATCGTGTTTGGGGATATCGGCACCAGCCCGCTTTATACCCTTAAAGAGTGCCTCTCCATTTTGCCTAATGGCGCCGTCTCCACCACCGCAGTGATGGGATTTTTGTCGCTGATTTTCTGGGCGCTGACGCTGATCGTGACGCTGAAATACGTCTGCTTTGTGATGCGCGCCGATCATGATGGCGAAGGCGGCGTATTAACGCTGATGTCGCTGGCACGCCAGCATGTTGGGCCGAAAGCCTCGCACATCATTGTGTTAGCAGGCTTGATTGGCGGCGCGTTCTTCTACGGCGATGGCGTGATCACGCCGGCGATTTCGGTGCTGTCGGCGATCGAAGGTATCGAAGTGGTGTCACCTGAGCTGGATAAATATGTGGTGCCGCTGGCAGTGGCGATTCTCACGCTGCTGTTTATGATTCAAAAACACGGCACCGAGAAGGTCAGTAAGGTTTTCGGCCCGGTGATGTTTGTCTGGTTTGTGTCGATTGCCCTGTTAGGCATTCGCGGCATCCTGCTTAATCCTGAAGTACTTTACGCGCTGAATCCCTCCTATGCGCTGACGTTCCTGCTTAGCCACAAAGCGCTGTCGTTTGCCGCGCTGGGCATGGTGGTGCTGGCGGTGACCGGCGCGGAGGCGCTGTACGCCGATATGGGGCATCTGGGCAAAGCGCCGATTCGCATGGCCTGGCTGGTGATCGCCATGCCCGCGCTGGTGCTCAACTACTTTGGGCAGGGCGCGCTGGTCATTGCCGATGCGCAGGCTCTCAATAATCCGTTCTTTAATCTCGCGCCGGGTTGGGGACAGATCCCGCTGATTGTGCTGTCAACGCTGGCCACGGTGATCGCCGCGCAGTCGGTGATTACCGGCGTGTATACGCTGACGCATCAGGCGATCCGTCAGGGATTTCTGCCGCCGATGCGCATCATCTTCACCTCGCACACGGAGTCCGGTCAGATCTATATTCCGGTGGTGAACTGGCTGCTGTTTGTCGCGGTGACGGTGATTGTGCTGGCGTTCCGACAATCTTCGGCGCTCTCTTCGGCGTACGGCATAGTGGTGACCGGCACCATGGTGATCACCGCTTGTCTGGCGGGCGTGGTAGCGCTGCGTAACTGGAAGTGGCCGCTGCCGGTGGCGCTGGTTTTCCTGCTGTGCATGTTAAGCATTGATGTGCCGCTGTTCAGCGCTAACCTGATGAAACTGCTTTCTGGAGGTTGGGTGCCGGTGCTGCTGGCGCTGAGCATGATGGGATTGATGCTCATTTGGAGCAGCGAGCGTAATCGCCTGATCCGCAAGTTGAATAACGATCCTGAGAGCCTGCAGGCGCTGGTGCGATCGCTGGAAACCCATCCGCCCAGTCGTGTGCCGGGCACCGCAATCTTCCTCTCACGTAAAGAGCATGAGATTCCGCAGGCGCTGCTACATAACCTTAAACACAACCGCGTGCTGCATAAACGTGTGGTGCTGCTGCATATTCGCACCACCGATATCCCGCGCGTCTATAACCAGAAGCGTCTGAGCATCACTCAATTGTCGCCAACGTTCTGGCAAGTGACCGCCGCTTACGGCTGGCGCGAGACGCCATCGATGGCCGAGATCCTGCATTTGTGCGGACTGGAAGGATTAGGTTGTACCGTCAATGAAGCCTCGTTCTTCACCTCGCACGACACGCTAGTGATGAAGAAGAGAAAAGGTTTGATGCGCATTAAAGGCGGTATTTTCCACTTCTGCCAGCGCAATGCGCAGCGCGCACATGAGCAATTTAATATCCCACCGAATCGGGTCATTGAATTGGGCGGGCAGCGCGAATTTTAATCTGCCGATGACATAAAGCGCAGGGATTGTAGCGGCGCAGTTCATTGCGCGATAAATCGCGCCGCTACGATCAGGCTTTATATTCAACTTCCTGTCGACTGTTAGGGTTAACACACCAAATGTAACCAGATGCAAAAATAGTCGCGCAAGGTTGAATGAGTTGTGGCTGAATCTTTCTTAACATCTAATTAGCAATTAAAGCTAAAACGCTTAACTTGAAAAGGTGTTTATTAACTTCACCGGCAATCATCACTCGCCGTAAACATTTAGGGTGTCAGCACATTACCAACAATTGAAAGATTCGTAGCTGCGGCCATTGGCTCAGTTATTATTTGCGAGGAGTATCGCCATGAAACAATTAATTAATGACGTAATATCTATTTTCACACCGCAATCCGTTAAACCGGTTTTAATTCGCGGGGATTTAACCCATCGCGAACTTTCATCGATTCATCCGGTAGGCTTTACTTCGGTGAGCTGGGCGACTTCAATGGAAGAGCTGAATGACGCCTTTGTGCAGAAAGCCGTTGCTGCCGGTGCGGTGGGTTATCACATCACCGAAGTGGAATCCCACGAACCGGCGCACGATGGTCAGCACGTCATGGCCGCCACCGCAACGTTGTATCATATCAATAGCAAAGTGGCTTATGGCTAATGCTAATACCCGTCATACTTCAAGTTGCAGGAGCGTTGGCCGCGCATGTTCACCCCAGTCACTTACTAATTTAAGCTCCTGGGATTCACATACTTGCCGCCTTCCTGCAACTCGAATTATTTAGGGTATTTATAATTTACCCTTCATCATCGGCAGGCTTTTTTCTGCAAAATAGTCGACAAGAAAATCAATAAACACTTTAATGCGTGGCGATTCAGACGCGCGCTGCGTGTAAACCGCCCAGATATTCGCTTCCTGATACCATTGAGGTAATACGTGCAGCAATTGGTTTTCGCTTAAATACGGCGCCACATCCCAGGCAGAACGCAACGCAATCCCGTGCGATTTTAATGCCCAATTCAGAATCACTTTTCCGCTATTAGATGAGTAATGGCTATTCAGGCGACAAACGATTTTATTTTCGCCGTCCGTTAACGTCCAATGCCCAAAGGTATTATTATTTTCATTAATAATAAGACAGCTGTGATCGATTAAATCATCCAGCGTCTCCAGCGGACGTGACCGGGCTAAATAATCTGCAGTAGCACAAAGAATGCGCCGATTGGCGGCTAATTTTCGTGCAATGTAGGTGTGATTCACATCATCACCCACCCGAATATCGACGTCAGTGCCTGACTGCAATAAATCAATATCGCGATCGCTGAGCATCAATTTGATGTTCAGTGACGGATGACGCGTCATAAATTCGGCAATCGCATCGGACAAATAATCCTGACCAAAGCCAAATGAACAGGCCACAGTCAAATCGCCGGTTAATTCGCCGCGCCACTGCTGAAAGTTATTCAGGAAGGAATCCATTTCGTGCACCACGTGCAACGCACCTTCCAGCGCCTTTTCACCTTCTGGCGTCAGGCGCATCACGCGGTTGGTGCGGAAAAACAGCCGGGTTTCCAGCTGCTTTTCGAGGATGGCAATCCGCTTGCTGATGTAGGATGGCGACTGGCCGAGCTCAATCGCAGCGCGGCCAAAACCTTCATAGCGCGCTACGCTGATAAAGACATACAGATCTTCGACCGACGGCCAACCTTGAAGCGGCTTCTGATAACTTTTTCCGGCAAGCAGTATTTTCATCACCATCACGGCGTTAGCGAAATTTAGCCGGTTATAACACAGAATCCAGAAAGGGCTGAAGCTGACTTAAAAACAGTTCAGGCACTTCCTCATGCGGTGAATGACCGCAAGGTAATGCGTTGCCCTGAATATTGCGCGCTTTATCCCGCCAGGTTTCCACCACGTTATATAACTGGCCAACCGTGCCCTTTTCTCCCCATAACAACAGGAGCGGCGCCTCAATGCGTTTATCGGTGTCCTGCGCATCATCGTCTAAATCAATCGTCGCCGCGGCGCGATAATCTTCGCACACCGCGTGAATCATCTCTTTATTTTGATAACAGCGCAGGTAATCGTTGAATATGACCTCCTCGGTGGCGCCCGGCGTTTTTAATTGCCCATCAATGTGTTTACGCAGGAATAACGCCGGATCGTGGCCGATCAGGGTTTCAGGTAATGGATAAGGTTGAATCAGGAAGAACCACCAGAAATAGCGCGTGGCAAACGCTTTGTTGGTTAAGGCGTACATGGTCGCGGTCGGCGCAATATCAACAAACACGCAGCAGGAGAGTTTTTCCGGATGATCGAGCGCCAGCCGATGGCCCACGCGCGCACCGCGATCGTGCCCGACAAACGCCACACGCTCTAAATCCAACGCCTCGATTAACAGGCTGATATCCTGCGCCATCACCCGTTTCGAGTAAGCGCGATGCGTCTCATCACTCGGCGGCTTGTCGCTGTCGCCGTAACCGCGCAGATCCGGCAGGATTACGCGATACTGCTGCGCCAGCTGCGGCGCAATTTTGCGCCACGCCAGATGATTTTGCGGATGTCCGTGCAGCATCAGCAGTGGCGGACCTTCGCCGCCCATCGCGACGCGCAGCGTCACGCCGTTCGCCAAACGCACATTACTCAGCGTAAAGCCGTCGATAAAGGGTGAATCACCGCGTGGCGTAATCTCACTCATGCTGGTGCATCCTGTTGGTTTTGAACGCGTTTTAGCCACGGACGCTGGGCAAAATGCCGCGCTTCAAACTGGGTGATGTCGGATTCGTACTGTAACGTCCAGTCCACCGCGCTTCCGCCGCCCAATAACATCTCGCGCTTTAAGGCACTGATCGAAAAGGCAATGCGTTGATTATTAAAGAGGATTGCCTGTTGTTCCAGCGACACGGTAATGCGATTACTAGCGGCATTGTTCGCAACCGCGCTCAGGCGCTGATAATCCTCTTCGCTTAACGTCAGCGTCAAAACGCCATTGCGCTGGCAGTTATCGTCGAAGATGCCGGCAAAGCTGGTGCCGATAATGGCGCGGATGCCGAGCTGATTAAGTCCCCAAACCGCATGTTCGCGGCTGGATCCACAGCCGAAATTGGCGCCCACCAGTAAGAAGGCGGCGTTTTCCCAACCGGCTTGATTCAGAATGAAAGCGGGATTTGGGCGGCCGTCGGGCAGGAAGCGCAGGTCGAAGAACACACCGCGATCCAAATCCTTACGATCGATGCCTTTGAGAAACTGCTTTGGCATGATCACATCGGTATCAATATTGGCCGCCGGTAATGGCGCCAGCGTGCCCGTCATGTTGTTAAATGCTTCCATCTTAAACCTCTGCAGTCATTAATTTGCGGACATCAACCAGATGGCCGGCAATCGCGGCGGCGGCGACCATCGCCGGGCTCATTAAGTGCGTGCGCGCACCCGCGCCCTGGCGGCCAGGGAAATTGCGGTTGGTGCCGGACGCACAGCGATCGCCGGGCGCTAACACATCTTCGTTCATCGCCAGGCACATTGAGCAGCCCGATTGACGCCATTCAAAACCGGCGTTGACGAAAATCGCGGCTAACCCTTCCGCTTCTGCTTGCTGACGCACCTGCGTCGATCCCGGCACGATAATGCCACGCACGTGCGGGGCGATTTTGTGTCCGTCGATAATCGCGGCGGCAGCGCGCAGATCTTCAATGCGCCCGTTGGTGCAGGAACCAATAAAGGCATGCGTGATGGCGATCTCCGCTAACGGCGTGCCGGGTTCCAGCCCCATATATTGCAGCGCGCTCCGCAGCGTCTGCTGTTTCACCGCATCTTTTTCCTGCGCCGGGTCGGGCACGTGGCCGGTAATGGCACTGGCTTGATCCGGGCTGATTCCCCATGTCACTTTGGGTTCAAGATCGCTGCAGTTGATGGCAATGCGGCTATCGAACCGCGCGTCCGCATCGCTGCGTAAATCGCGCCACTCCGCAACGGCCTGCTGCCACAACTCGCCAGTCGGCATTTGCGGTTTGCCGGCGATATAGGCAAACACTTTTTCATCCGGCGCGATAATCGCACCGCGCGCACCGGCTTCCACTGCCATGTTGCACAGTGTCATGCGCCCTTCCATGCTCAGCGCTTCGATGGCAACACCGGCAAATTCAATGGCAAATCCGGTCGCGCCAGATGCGCCAATCTGCTCGATCAGCGCCATGATGATGTCCTTCGCCGAACACCCAAACGGCAGCTCACCGCTCACCGTCACCAGCATGGTTTTTAGGGTGCGATAAATCAGGGTTTGCGTCGCCAGCAGGTGCTCGATTTCCGAGGTGCCGATGCCGAAACCGAGCGCGCCAAACGCGCCGTAAGTGGTGGTATGGCTGTCGCCTGCGGCAATCACCATACCGGGCATTACCAGGCCTTGCTCGTGTGCGACGACGTGTTCGATGCCTTGACGCGGGTCAAGCACATCGAACAGTTCGATGCCAAAATGCGCGGCGTTCTGGCGGAAGTAATCGACTTGTAACTGTCCGCCCGCGTCGGTCATCGCCTCATCACGCTCGGGGCGCGTTGGGTTAACGTGATCGACATTCAGCAAAATGGTGCCCGGATTGCGCACAAGACGCTGGTGATCGCGCAGGCCGCTAAACGCCTGCGGGCTGGTGTACTCATTGAGAATCGAACGATCGATATAGAGCAGCACATGCCCTTCATCATCTAACTTACGAACCACATGCTGATCGATCAGTTTTTCATACAGTGTTTTGTTAGCCATGCCGTTGCCCACGCGAAAAGTAAAACAAGTCATTAGAGACGTTAGGGTAAATCAGTTTGTGCGCGGGGAACGAACACGCTTCGTGAAGTGATGTTTTATGAAATGTGCAGTAGGTAAGTTGGTCGCCATGAACAGCTAAAACATCGCGCACGCTTTGTAGCGGCGCAATTGATTGCGCGATGAATCGCGCCGCTACGCAATGTGCATAAAATAGCAGGAGTTTTATTTGACCTAAGTCGCGTCTACCGATATAAAGAATAACCGCGCAGCTTAAGCGGTTTATCTCCGATTAATTCCCCCTTCTGCTTATATTTCACGCTATTTTCTTTTTTGTAAGTTAATTAATTAACACCAATACTTTATTAACTAAAAACAAGTTAATCATTCCGTAACAATCTCTTAATGTGCAAACCGAATTTTTAACGTTCACCTGCATTGCATAATAAGTAGGACTGGAATGACTCACACCAAAAAGATCGTGTCTGCCCTATCGCTGGCAGCGCTGCTTGTCTCTTCAGCGGTTCGCGCTGAAGATGCACCAGAAAAAACTGACGTTCTGTTGATTGGCGGCGGCATCATGAGCGCCTCGCTCGGCACCTGGCTGCAAGAGCTGCAACCGGGCTGGAAACAGCTGATGGTTGAGAAGCTGGACGGCGTCGCGCTGGAATCGTCCAACGGCTGGAACAATGCCGGTACGGGTCACTCTGCTAACATGGAGCTGAACTACACGCCTGAGCGTGCAGACGGTTCAATCGACGTTAGCAAAGCGCTGGAAATTAACGAATCCTTCATGATTTCGCGCCAGTTCTGGACGTCGCAGGTGCAGCGCGGTGTGTTGCACGATCCGCACTCCTTCATTAACTCGACGCCGCACATGAGCTTCGTCTGGGGCGACAAAAACGTCGAGTACCTGACGAAGCGTTACGATGCGCTACAGAAAACCACCCTGTTCCAGGGCATGAAATTCTCTACCGATCATCAGCAGATCCAGCAATGGGCACCGCTGGTGATGGAAGGTCGTGACCCGAACCAGAAAGTTGCGGCAACCTGGACGCCAGTCGGCACCGATGTAAACTACGGTGAAATCACCCGTCAGCTGATCGGTAGCCTGAAGAAAGATCAGAACTTCAAGCTGGAAACCTCGTCAGAAGTCACTGATTTCAAGCGTAACGGCGATAACTCGTGGCACGTCACTATTAAAGATGTGAAGAGCGGCGATAAGCGTTCAGTTGATGCGAAATACGTGTTCATCGGTGCTGGCGGCGGCGCGATTAAGCTGCTGCAGAAAACCGGCATTCCGGAAGCAGATAACTACGGCGGCTTCCCGGTCGGCGGTTCGTTCCTGATGACTGAGAACCCAGAGATCGCTAATCGTCACCTGGAAAAAGTGTACGGTCAGGCTTCTGTGGGTGCGCCACCGATGTCGGTTCCACACATCGATTCACGTACTCTTGACGGTAAGAAAGTGGTGCTGTTTGGACCTTTCGCTACCTTCTCCACCAAGTACCTGAAAAACGGTTCGCTGTTCGATCTGCTGAGCGCGACCACCACCAGCAACATTATGCCGATGACGCATGTGGGCATCGACAACTTCGACCTGGTGAAATACCTGATTGGTCAGGTGATGCTGAATGACGACGACCGTTTTGCTGCGCTGAAAGAGTACTATCCAAACGCGCGTAAAGAGGACTGGAAACTGATTCAGGCGGGTCAACGTGTGCAGATCATCAAGAAAGATGCCGAAAAAGGTGGCTTGCTGAAACTGGGTACCGAAATCGTGACCGATCAGCAGAAAACCCTGGCGGCACTGTTGGGCGCGTCACCGGGCGCATCGACTGCTGCACCAATCACCCTCGACGTGATGAAGAAGCTGTTCCCAGAGCAGTTCGCTTCGCCAGAGTGGCAGCAGAAGATCCGCGCTATCGTGCCAAGCTTCGGTCAGAAGCTGAACGGCAACACCGCGCTGACGCAGCAAGTTTGGGACAACACCGCAGCGACGCTGCTGTTGACCAAGCCGCCGGTTATCAACATGGGTGATCAGACTGTTGCGCCAACGCAGGCTAAGCCGCGTACCGAATCAGGCAAACAGGATATGGCGCTGTAATTCCCGCCAGAAGTGAATCAAGCCGGACAATGTCCGGCTTTTTTATTGTCTTTTGTAGGGGCCGAATTTATGGCGATCTCACGGAGATTTTTAAGACTTTTTATAATCGGTGTAGGCGTTTTGTAAAACCACATGGTCGGCAATATATTTGGCATCGTGCCATACGCCATAAATAAACGATGATGCGCGATTCACCAGATTGGGCAAGCCAAGGAAGTAAATACCCCGTTCGGCGGAAATACCACGTTTATGGAACGGCGCACCATTAGCATCAAAGGCATCCACTTTCAGCCAACTAAAATCAAATTTAAAACCGGTGGCCCAGATAATGCTGGTAATACCTGCGGCCTGTAGATCCAGTTCTGATAATGGATTAATTAAACATTCTGGATCTGGCAATAATTCCCATGCTTGCGGCTCGGGCGGTAAATCCAGGCCATTACGTTCAATATAGGCATCGGCATCACGCAGTACGTCGAAATACGCTTTGTCGCCTTCCGCAATATTGTCCATTATACCCTCAGCAAAGCTCAGCACGCCGTTATCCCAGGTTTTGGTGATCCCCACCAACGTAATGCCCAAGTGCGCCAGTCGGCGAAAATCGACCGTTTTGCCACCTTCATAACCACTCACGGCAAAAGCAACGTGCTGTTTCTTCGGCTTGATTTTGACTTCATCCCATAAGCCCAGCGCGCCCAGCCACCAGCAATAATCGCGGTCACGATAGGAGCGTGGCGGACGATAATGTTCGCCGATGGAGAGCGTCACTTCACGGCCAGATTTACGCAACTCTTCCGCAATTTGTGAGCCTGAAGCACCAGCGCCCACCACCAGCACGCCGCCCTGCGGCAGCTGCTGCGGATTTTTATACGCCGATGAATGGATCTGATGCAGCGCAGCGCTTTCCGGCACGATCTGCGGAAAAGCGGGTTTCTGGAAAGGACCGGTTGCCGCCACCACATTGTCAGCTTCAAATTCACCGGCCGACGTCAGTATCTTAAAACCGCTACGTTCTGGTAGACGCTCAACCGAATGGACTTCCACGCCGGTGCGCACCGGCGCATCGAGCATTTTTACGTAGTCTTCGAAATATTGCGCCATCCGCTCTTTCGGTGGGAACGCTTCCTGGGAAATATTATCGAATTTCATTGAAGGAAAACGATCGTGCCAGGCTGGGCCATTGGCCACCAATGAATCCCAACGTTCTGAACGCCAGCGTTCAGCAATACGGCTACGCTCTAACACCACATGTGGCACGCCCATTAACGACAGATGTTCACTCATCGCAATACCTGCCTGACCCGCTCCGACCACCACGGTATTAATTTTTTCTACTGACATGTGAGATCCCTAAAGATGATCGACCCCGATCTTTTCATGGAAAAGAGTAATCAGGTGCCGGATGACTACTATTCAGATTAATAAATGCTGTGCTATTCAATAAGCACAGCATTCCGTGCGAATACATTAATGCCCTGCTTCGACGTTCAATATTCTCCCCAAGCCTAAAAACTTATTCGCGATAATTAACATCGTCGCCGTTACGGCAATATAAATAACCGACAGTGCAGCCAGCGTTGGATCGGCAAATTCACGCACATAGTTGTACATCGCCACCGGTAAGGTCTGCGTCGCTTGCGTGGTAATAAACAGCGAAGCGGTAAATTCGTTGAAGGAGAGAATTGCGGCAAATAACCAACCGCCAAACAAGCCCGGCAAAATCAACGGCACGGTTATGGTCCATACCACGCGCAACGGCGAAGCGCCGAGGCTTGCAGCCGCCATTTCAATACGTTGCTCAAGGTTTTTCAGCGACACATACACGCTGCGCAGCACAAACGGCAGTACCAGCACGACATGGCAGAAGATCACCAGTGAATAACCGCGTCCAATGCCCAACTGCGAGACCAGCATCAGTAAGCCGAGGCCAATGGTGAAGTGCGGAATAAACAACGGTGACAACAGCACGCCTTCCAGCACCTGTTTACAGGGGAAAGTGTAACGTTCAATTGCAATCGCCAGCGTGGCGCCAATAATTACCGCCAGCGTTGAGGCCCATGCCGTCACAATCAAACCTGAATAGAAGCCGTGGCGGAAGTCATCGTAGTTCACAGCACGCTCAAACCAACGCAGCGACCAGCCTTTCGGTGGGAAGAACAGCACCGAGGTGCTGCTGAAGGAAGAGATCAACACCACAATGGTTGGCAGCAACACGAACAACAAAATCGCAATCACCAGCGAGCGTCCCGCCAGGGTAATCAATTTATCATTGAGGGATCGGGTCATTTCAGTGGTCTCCCATCGCATGGAGGAAGCGGCTCATACGTTTCAGCGCCATCAGCAGCAGAATGGTCAGAATCAAACCCGCTATGCTGAGCGCAGCGGCAAACGGAAAATTCATCGATGAGAAACCCAGCTGATACACCATGGTAGCCACGGTGCTGACGCGTCCACCACCAATGAGTTGCGGCGTAGCGAAGGCGCTGAACGTCCAGGCAAACGCGGTGGTCAGGCTGGAAACGATACCGGGAATCGACAATGGAATGGTCACCGTCATCAAGGTGCGAATCGGCCCTGCCCCCAGACTGGTGGCGGCTTTCTCATAATCAGGATTGATGTGCGACAGCGCAGTCGCCAGCATCATCACCATGATTGGCATGGTCACGTGCACCAGCGCGACTACCACGCCGGTTTGGGTAAACATAAACTGGATCGGCTTGTTTATCAGACCCATCGCCAGCAGCAAGCTATTGAGGAAGCCGCTATTACCCAGCACGATGATCCACGAATATGTCCGTACCACTTCGCCGAGAAACAGCGGCGTAATGGCGATAATCAAGATGGTGGATTTGATCCAGGTGGTGCGCGTTCTCACCAGCGCATACGCCAGCGGATAACTCATCAGCAGCCCAAAAATCGCCGTTTTCGCACTGAGCATCACCGTGTTGATAAACGCATCGGCATAGATTTTCTTGAATAGACCGTTAAAGTTCGCCAGCGTGAATCCGCCTACATCAAGCGATCCAGGAATATAGGCCCGCACGCTAAACTGCATCACGGCAAACATGGCCACCACCAGCCCAAGCGCCGTGAACGTAGCGGGGATAATGAACCAGGGTAAGAATGTCGGTTTTTTCGTCATAGACGTTGCTGCCTGAATAAAGTGTTGCGACTCACCGGGCGGCCAATCGGCCGCCGCTATTTATCAATGTGACATGATGTTTTCAGAGAACCACTGCCGCCACTCGGCGGTTTTCTCCGCGCGCAGTTGCGGATCGGTGTTGATGGTGGCATTCCACTGTTCAGGCGTGGTCAGCATGCCAGGCAGCTTCGCCAGTTCTGGATCGATATGCGCATTGGTCACCGTTGGGCTGCCGCGATAAATTTTCGCCACTTCCTGCTGGATTTCCGGTTTCAGCGCGATATTTATGAACTTGTAGGCCAGTTCCGCATGTTTGCTGCCTTTATTGATAGCGACGGTATCGACGCCCAAAATCGCGCCCTCTTTTGGCACTGCCAGCTTAATGTTGACGCCTTCTGCAATCATGCTGTAGGCGTTCATCGACAGCATCACCTGTACCGGCGTTTCACCTGTGGAGATCAGCTGCTGGCTGTTGGCATCATCGGTATAGAAGGATTTGATGTTCGGGATCAGCGCTTTCAGCCTGGACTGGCCTTGTTCCCAATGCGCTGCGTCCGAGCCAGAAAGTTTGGCGGACACCGCGATGATATGGCTCGGGTCCCAATCTGGCAGCGCAATCGAGCTCTTCAGCTCCGGACGCCACAGATCGTTCCAGCTGGTAAATTCTTCGCCCTTCGGCACTAAATCTGGCCGGTAGCCGATGGTGTAAACGTAGCCCCACACGCCAAGGTGATACGGGCTGACTTTGGCCCGCTGTACCAGATTCACCGCGTTAGGGATTTTGCTCATGTCGAGCTTTTCAAACAAACCGCTGTTGGCATACAGATAACCGACATGCGCGGTGGTAAAGGTGACGTCAGTTTCCGGCGAACCGCCCGCCAGCTTGGCTTTGTTCAAACGATCGATGGTGCCACCGGTGACGAACTGCACTTCTACGCCGGTTTCTTTGGTGAACTCTTTGGCGATAGTTTGATCGATCAGATCCTTAAAGCTGCCGCCCCAGGTGCTGACAATCAGCTTATCTGCGGCCACTGCATTCCCTACGCTCAATACACACGTGGTCAATAACGTTAAGGCACCCATCTTACGCAACATATTCTTGTCCCCAATGAATGAAATGGCTGTTGTCGCTGCTTTGCACCACCGTCTGGTCCATCGCGTCGCAATGCTCTAAAACAGTGCGAAGGCGGCTCTCGGGTGTTGAAGCGATAATGCCGTTGCGGTGAGATTGGGTAAAACAGCATTTCCCTCGCTGTTGCATCAGGATTTCTGAGGCTAAAAAAGCGGCCTGCTTAACAAGGATTTTCTGAAGCAGGAGTGAGGCAGACGCGAATGGTCGCTGGCGCAAGGACAGGTGATTATGCTGTAAGTCGGAATTTGGCATGAGAAATGCTTGAGTTGAATCGACCATATTAGAATGACTGACGCGACATGAGCGTGTCAGCGATCTCAGGAGAACCTGCATGCTCAGTCGCATCACCCAGCGTCAGCTGGAATATTTTGTCGCTTCCGGTGAAGCGGGCAGCATTATTGGCGCCTCGGAGCGTATTCACGTCTCCTCTCCGTCGATTTCCGCCGCCATCACCCACATTGAGTCTGAGCTTGGCGTGCAGCTGTTTGTGCGTCACCATGCCCAGGGCGTTTCACTCACCGCAATCGGCCACCAGGTATTAAAAGAGGCCAAACTGATCCTCGAACAGATGTCGAACCTTTACACCATTGCATCGGAATCAATGAACAACGTACGCGGCCCGCTGCGTGTTGGTTGCCTCGATACGTTAGCGCCAATGTTGACGCCGGAATTGGTGTTTGGCTTTGGCCGCGCCTTTCCCGGCGTGCGTATTTCGCTGGTGGAAGGCAATCATGAGTTGCTGTTAAAACAGCTGCGCTCAGCGGATATCGATATCGCCCTCACCTATGATTTGGTGCCCGCCAGCGATGTGACTTTCCAGTCGCTGGCGCAACTGCCGCCCTATGTAATGGTGGGTGAGCATCATCCGTTCGCCACACAATCCGCGGTTTCGATGCAGGATCTGGCTGCAGCGCCGATGGTGCTGCTGGATATGCCGTGGAGTCGTGAATATTTTCTTGGCTTGTTCAGCGAAGCCGGGGTGACGCCAAATGTGGTGATGCGCTCCAGCAGTATGGAAACGGTGCGCGCGATGGTGGCCAACGGTGTCGGCTTCGGTATCGCTAACGTACGACCTAAAGCGCATTTGTCGCAGGATGGTAAACGCTTGATTCGCGTGCGGTTGGCGGGGGTTAACAAGGCGATGCAGTTGGGTTATGCCACCATGGCGCAGGTACAGCAATCCAGGGTGGTGAGCGCTTTTGCCGAGCGTTGCCGCATGTTTATTTCCGACCAATATATTCCCGGCATGGCGGCACCGAGTTATTTCGATCCGCAAGTGGTGCGAGTGGCGTGAGATCCCTGGTCGCCATGAATGGCGACCAGCGGTTAATACCCCTGCTGCGGGAAGACCTGATGCAATACCGCTTCGCCGCGTGCGGCGCGCTGGATATTCGCGGCGACCTGCGATGCCGCGCTGGCCGGAATGGCAACCGAAGCCAGATGCGGCGTGATCAATACATTATCCATACCCCACAGCGCATCTTCGGGCGGCAACGGTTCGCGGTCAAACACATCCAGCGTCGCCTCGGCGATCTGTCCACGCTGCAACGCCTGCGTTAACGCCACCTGATCAACAATCGCTCCGCGCGACACATTGATAAACGCGCAGCCGTGCGGTAACCGTGCCAGTCGTTCAGCACTCAGTAAGCCCTGGGTTTGCGGCGTGAGCGGCAGCATCACTACCAAAATATCGCTGCTGGCGAGGAAAGCATCCAACGCGTCTATTCCGCTGCTACAGGTAATGCCATCAATGGTTTTCTGCGATCGTGACCAGCCGCGCACATCCAATCCCTGGCGCGCCAGCTCCAGCGCGGCGTGCGCGCCCAATTCACCCAATCCCAGCACGCCAACGCGCACGGTCTCCGGCGAACGCGGATGCAGGTAATGCCAGCGTCGTTCACGTTGTGCCCGCTCAAAAGCCGGAATGTCACGCACATAACGCAGCACGGCAAACAGCACGAAGCTGGCCATCATCCGCGCCATATGTGGGTCAGACAAACGAACAATGGGAATATCCGGCAAATCATCGCGCCCGACCAGCGAATCAACGCCCGCGCCCAGATTTATAAGCAGTTTCAGGTTGCGATAAGGGGCGAAAAAACCTTGCGGCGGCTTCCACACCAACGCGAAATGCACCTCATCATCGTTTTGCACCTCTTCCGCCCGGCAAAGCGATACGCCCGGCAGATGCGGAGCGAGCAACGCTGACCACTGTTCAAAACTGTCAAACTCGCTGTAAAAGACCAAAATACTCATGCCGCATTCGCCTTGATCAACTCAACTACCGCATCAATTGCCAGTTCGTAACCGATCACGCCCAAGCCGGCAATCACGCCGGTGGCGGCTTTTGATACCAGCGAATGATGGCGGAACGGCTCGCGTTTCCAGATGTTACTCATGTGCGCTTCGATGATCGGGCCATCAAACATCAGCAATGCATCGAGAATCGGCACCGAACTGTAGGTTAAACCGGCGGCGTTAATGATCAATCCGGCAGCCTGCTGACGCGCTTCCTGAATCCAGTCAACCAGCACGCCTTCGTGATTGCTTTGGCGAAATTGCAGTGTGATGTTGTGTGATGCTGCCCGGCGCTGGCAGCGTTCATCAATGCTGGCAAAGCTTTCGCTGCCGTAAGTGCCGTTCTTGTCCATGCCGTACAGATTAGCGTTCGGGCCGTTAAGGAAAAAAATCTGCTGTGTCATCTGAGCTCCTGAGTCACTGTGCCGTTGTCGCCCGAAAGGGTGACCGAATGACGATTAATGGCGATCAATGCGGGCGCGTGGCGGCCATCGCGGGATGGGCATCGAACAGGGCGAACCACGCGGCAGTCAGCGGATGGTTTGCCCGCCAGTTAAGAACATCGAAGCGGAAATCGAGATAACCGAGCGCGCAGCCGATGGCAATCAAACCCACGTCATCAGGCTGTGTACTAAAACCCGCAACCTGACACTCAATTTCCCGTAGCGCCGCATGGACTTTTTTCAGCTGAGCATCAGCCCAGCCTTGCCACTGCTTTTCCAATGGGCGGGCACTGAACTCGTAACGTGCCAGCAAGGCGGCATCGATCAAACCGTCGCCTAACGCCTGGCGCGACAAACTCAACCAGCGCGCATCACCCTGTGACGGGATTAAGTCGCCCTTCGCGCGGGCATTGAGGTATTCGCAAATCACGCGGCTGTCGTACAGACATGCCCCTTGTTCGGTTCGCAGTGCGGGCACTTTGGCTAACGGATTAACGATGGCGATGCGCTCATCACGTTCAACCGGATGCGCCGCCGAATCCAGAAGCTCAATCTCATTCGTGAGCCCAAGACAATGCGCAGTCACCATCACTTTGCGCACATAGGCAGACGTGGTGGCGTAAAACAGTTGCATCATGCCAACGCTCCTTGCTGATCCACGCTCAGCAACACTTTGCCAATGTTGGCGTTGGCCTCAAGGATTCGATGTGCCTCCGCCGCCTGCGCCAGCGGCAAAATTTGATGCAGCGTGGGTTTGATTTTGCCTGCTACGATTAGCGGCAGCAGATGTTTACGGATGCACGTCGCCAGGCGCGCCTTTTCAGCAGCGCTTTTGGGGCGCAACGTGGAAGAGGTCAAACTCAGTCCTTTACGCATCACCAATTGCAGATCGAGCTCGATCTTCGCGCCCTGCATAAATGACAAGCTCACATGACGTCCGCCTTGCGCTAATACGCTAAGATTGCGCGCCACGTAATCACCACCCACGTTATCCAGCACCACATCCACGCCTTGCCCTGCGGTTTCCGCTGCAATCACCGCGACAAAATCCTCTTTATGGCGATCGATGGCGCGCCAGACGCCAAGCTGTTGCAGCGCCGCAGTTTTGTTGGCACCGCCTGCGGTGGCCACCACACGTGCACCACAGGCGTGCGCACATTGGATGGCAAAGGTGCCAACGCCGCTGGCGGCACCGTGAAGCAGTACGGTTTCACCGGGGGCTAAACGGCCCAGCTCAAACAGGTTGTGCCACACAGTAAATGCCGCTTCGGGGATGCCCGCTGCATGCGACAACGGCAGATTATCGGGCACCGGCAAACACAATTCAGCGCGCGCCACGCAATAGTCGGCATAACCGCCACCGTTCAGCAGCGCCATTACCGCGTCGCCGATGGTGAAACCACTAACCCCTGCACCTAACGCCACCACGTTACCTGCTACCTCCAGACCGAATACATCTGAGCTGCCCGGTGGGATTGGCATGCCGCTACGCTGCATAATGTCAGGACGATTAACGCCCGCGCTGGCGACGCGAATCAATACTTCACCCGCCGCAGGTTGTGGCACGGTACGTTCTACCACCGTTAACACCTCTGCGCCGCCCGGCTGGCGGGCAATTACCGCGTTCATCATTTCAGGCACCATCGGATCTTATCCTTGCTTAGCGGCGGTAAAGGCGCACACGCCTTCATCATCAAAGGTGATGCCCACTACGCTACCCACTGGCCAGCGGGTTAGGGATTCCAGACCCGACTGGCGCGCAAACAGCGAGGCGCTGCCGAGGGCTGGCACATCAAGATGCACATCAACGTGATCGCCCTGAAACACATGGGTGATCACCGTGGCGCTCAGGAAACAGTGCGAAGAGAGCGGCCCCAATTGAATGTTTTCCGGACGCACGTACACATCGAGTCGCTCGCCAACGCTCGCCTGCACGCGTTCTGCCGGCAGACGCAGCGCGTTGCCGCCCAGCTCAAGCACCGCAGCGTGATCGCGCCCGGCATAACGTCCAGGCAAGATGTTGACGTCACCGACAAAGCCCGCCACAAACGGATCGCGCGGCTGGCGATAGATTTCATCCGGTGTACCGATTTGGCGCACATGCCCCGCTGACATCACCACCACACGATCGCTCATGCTAAGCGCTTCGCCCTGATCGTGGGTGACAAACACCGTGGTGACGCCTAACTTGCGCTGGATGGCTTTCAGTTCGACCTGCATCGATAAACGCAGATTCTTGTCCAGCGCGGAAAATGGCTCATCCAGCAACAAGACTTTTGGACGGATCACCAGCGCACGCGCCAGTGCCACACGCTGCTGTTGTCCGCCGGAGAGTTCACGCGGTTTGCGATGGCCGTAACCCGCCAATTTGACCAACGCTAATGCTTGCTCAACGCGCTCCGCGATTTCGGCCTTAGGCACCCCACGCATACGCAGGCCATAACCCACATTTTTCTCCACCGTCATATGCGGAAACAGCGCGTAGTTCTGGAACACGATGCCGATTTCACGCTGGTAAGGGGGGATTTCCGTGACCAATTCGCCATCAATAAAAATCTCGCCGCCATCAGCTTCAGCAAAACCGGCCATCAAATTGAGCAACGTGGTTTTGCCGCAGCCCGAGGGGCCGAGCAGGGTAATAAATTCCCCTTCCTCAATAGTCAGGGAAATTTTGTGCAGTGCGATAGCGTCGCCAAACTTCTTCAGCACGCCATCTAACTGTACGGCGATGTTGCTGCTTTTCACTGCGGGGCGCGGCATATCGGGCTGTGGGAATCGGGTGATTTTTGCACTGACCATGAACTCTCCAAAGCAATTGGTGTGACGTTGTCACAGTAATTATTGACTCATCCATGCGGCTAAGCGCTGCAACATGGCGTCACAGGCATCCAACTGAGCGATGCTGATGAATTCGTCGGGTTTATGACCTTGCGCCATGCTGCCAGGCCCACAAATGACACTGGGAATACCGGCCTGGTGGAACAAGCCGCCTTCGGTGCCAAAGGCTACCGTGCTGAAGTCGCTGGATTGAGTGAGATAGGCGATCAATCGCGCAGCGTCACTTTGCGCATCGGTTAATAACCCGGGATAGCCACTGATAGGATAAAAACGGATCGCGCTGTCCACTGCGACGGCCTGCATACGCGGCACCAGCTCTGATTGCGCGAAGGTCTCGATCTCAGCGGCAACGGCTTGCGCGTCATGCTGGGGCAAGGTGCGCACTTCAAAATCAAAGACGCATTCAGCGGGCACGATGTTCAATACGGTGCCGCCACGAATAATCCCGGTTTGCACCGTCGTAAAAGGGGGATCGAAACGTGTGTCATGTTGTTCAGCCTGCGCCAGGCGCTCGCCGATCGCCGTTAATTGGTGAACTAGCTGCGCAGCATATTCGATGGCATTGACACCCTGCGGCGCATAGGCAGAATGGCAAGCCGCGCCCTTCACTTCGCAGCGCACACCCAGTTTTCCCTTATGACCGAGCACCGGTTGCAATTCGGTGGGTTCACCAATCAGGCAGATTGACGGCTTTTCCGGGCGCTGCAACAGCGCCTCCAGCAAGGTGCGCACGCCCAGGCAGCCGACCTCTTCGTCATAGGAGATTGCCAGATGCAGCGGCTGCTTTAGCGGCTGTGCCAGAAAATGGGGCACTGCCGCCAGCATGCAGGCGATGTAACCTTTCATATCAGCGGTGCCGCGCCCGTATAACTTGCCATCACGTTCGGTGAGCGTGAACGGTGGCACGCTCCAGTTTTGTCCCTCCACCGGCACCACATCGCTGTGGCCGGAGAGCATCACGCCGCCATCGCCAGCGGGTCCAAGACGTGCATACAAATTGGCTTTACTGCGTTCCGCGTTGTGAATTAGCTCACCGCTTACACCCAAATCATTCAGGTAACGCCAGACGAAATCGATCAATGCCAGGTTGGATTCACGGCTGGTGGTGTCAAACGCCACCAGCTTTTCAAGCAGTTGTCGGCTGGTAAACATGGAAACTCCTACTCGTCGCCCGGCACGCCATAACGGGGTGCCTGCGTTGGATCGATGGCGCGCGTCACGTAATCGTTCATTTGCGGTTGATAAGCCAGCCACAGCTGGTCGAGTTTGCTAATTGGATCGCCATCCGTCCAGTCAACACGCAGATCGACAATCGGCCACACCTGATCATCAACGATCGACAAGGCAGAAGAGTGCACCGGCCCCGCTTCCCCGCCCGCCTGCATGCCCGCTTGCATCGCCGCCATTAAGCGCTCGGCTAAATGACCGGAATGCTGTTCGAAGGCGCTTACCATCGCCGGAATCACCTCAGGATTAGCCAGCAGATTGCCCGCCGCAACACAGTGATGACCGGTTTGCGCGTTATGAATGCCCAGCGTTTTGTCGCCGCTAAAGCAGGCCGTTTGGCCATCGGCGGCTAACACCGTCACCTGGCGATAAAAGGAATAGTCGTCGCTGGCGAGTCCGGCTCTGAGCGCGGCTTCTGCGGTGTCGCCTTGTTGCAGGCGATCAAGAATGCGCGGGCCTAGCGCGGGTAAGGTAATGTTCTGGGTTGATACTGCGCCCACTGCCGCGCGTAGCCATGGGCAACGTGCGCCTACCGCAATGCTGGATGAGCTAATGGCAATGCCGATTTGACCGGTTGCGTCGCAGCGTCCCACAATGGATAACGTCATCGTCTCGCGCCTCTTATTCCGCTTGCCAGTCGTCAGGAATAACCGCGATCACATCGATTTCCATCAACCATTGCGGCTGACCTAAACCGGAAATCACCAAACCGGTGGAGATCGGGAACACACCTTTCAGCCACTTGCCGACCACCTGATACACCGGCTCGCGATAGCGGGGATCAATGATGTAAGTGGTGGTTTTGACGATGTGCGATAAATCGCTGCCCGCTTCTTCCAGTAGCTGTTTAACGTTTTTCATCGCCTGTTCGGCTTGCGCGGCGGGATCGCCTAATCCTACCAGGTTGCCCGCAAAGTCGGTGCCAATCTGCCCACGGACATACACGGTATTGCCCGCGCGCACCGCCTGACAGAGATCGTTATCCAGCGCCTGATTGGGATAGGTTTCTTTGGTGTTGAATTTACGGATGCGAGTATGTGTGGTCATGCTGGCCTGCTCTGCGAAAAAGGGTTTCGCAAGGTATACCCTCCTACGCCTGGCAGCGAAAACAGCATTAACCGAGGTGTTGCTTTGAAAAATCCGAAGGAGCTAACGGTGATGATTTTTAGCATTAAATTGTGAACATCATCACCTGCCGACTAACTGGCGTTTACCGGACGTGCGTTCTGAGGTATACCACCCTCCTTATTCCCCTAACTCTCAGATAAGGATATAAAAATGTTTGCAAAGCAGTATGAGGTGGATGAAAAGCATATCGATTTTCAGGGCGTGGTCGATGGCCTTTATTATCCGTTTTATATGGAGTGGACGCGCCACGCTTATATGCGTGAAGCTTTAGGTATCGATATTGAAGAAGAGTTTAAACAGGGCAAACTTTACATGGTGCTGGAGTATTCCCTGCGCTTTCGTAAGAGCCTGGTGAAAGGTGACAAGGTGGAAGTGACCTGCGTGCTGGCAAAGAATGAGAAGCGTAATCGGGTTAATTTTGTGCAACAGATTTTGGTGAATGGTGTGGTGTATGCCGATGCCACATTTGTTGCCACCTGCCTGCAGAATGGACGCCCTTCCATGCCAGATGCGGTGTTGAACGCGTTAGCGGAAGCGTAATGCGGTTTTGGTCATGGTCGCCATGATAGCGGGCGTTTGACCAGGAGAATGATTAGCTCCCGCACCGGATGGCGGTGCGGGGGGAACCCGTTTTCCCCTCAGCCTGTTAATAGAGAAATAAATTTCCACATAACATCAGTGACTAAATGAGTGGAATCAGAAACCCCAATTTTTCATCACTGAGGGTGATGCGGTCCCGGCCCAACTGATTCACGCATAATTAATTCCCCGGCAAAGGTTTTGTCGTTGCGCATTTCGCCGCCATCCAGCATGGAAATCAGGCGTTCAATGGTTTCCTGAATCATCTCGGTTACCGGCATTTTCACGCTGGATAACGCCGGAATGGTAAACGGCGCCAGCGGGATATCATCGAAACCGATCACTGCCACTTGTGCAGGCACCGCAATCTGCGCGGCCGCCAGCGCTTTGAGCGCGCCCACCGCCATATCATCGTTACTGGCCACCAGCGCCGTGAAATTTCTGCCCTGCTTCAGTAACTGTTGCACCGCTGTCATGCCGTTTTGCGCCTGCCATTTTCCTTCGACCACCAGCGCATCTTCAACGGCAATGCCATGTTTGGTCAGCGCCGCGTGGTAGCCCGCCAGACGTTCGCGGCCGGTCGGCGAATCCAGTGAACCGGTGATAAAGGCGATGTCGCGATGGCCCAGCGCAATCAGCTGCTCCACCGCTGCGCTGCTGCTGCGCTGTTGATCCGAGTAAATGCAGTAACTGTCGTGCTGACGCAGACGGCGGTTGATCACCAATATCGGGTGTTTATGCTGCGCAATGATGCTGTCCATTTCATCGGTGGTGAGAAAACGCGGATAGATGATCACGCCATCGCAGCGCAAATCAAGCAGGAACTGAATGGCCGCACGCTCCTCTTCGGCGCTGTGTTTACCATCCACCAGCAACAACTGACGTCCCTGCTGTTCCATCAGGCGCGCAGAGTGCTGCATCAACTCGCTGAAGTAGCTGCCGGTGTAAAGGGTATTGGTGATCACTAGCCCAATGGTCTGGCTGGATTTGGTCGCCAGATTGCGCGCCAGCAAGTTAGGACGGAAATCAGTAGCGGCAATCGCCTGATACACCTTCTCGCGTTTTTCCTGGCTGACATAGCCGTTGCCAGACAGCACACGCGATACAGTCGCTTTGGATACGCCTGCTACTTTTGCCACCTCGATTATCGTCGCCATATTTCACTCTTTTTCCATGCTCATCGCAGCAGTGTACCTAAGCCACGAAATAGGCGGCAATTTTTCTGCCATTACCGCATAGCCGTCCAGTTACTCAAAGCGATCAACTTCACACTTTCCACTATCAAATTTTAAATTTCTTGCCTGGATTACATTGCATCTTCATGATTTTGTGAAACCGGTTTCTCATGATGAAAAATCACGCAGAAACCGTTGTACCCCTACCAAATAATCAGAGATTAAAAATCCATGGCTAAAAATTATGCGGATGTCTCGCGCGCCATCGTGGCTGCGCTCGGCGGCCTGAACAATATCGAAGCGGTGACGCACTGCATGACGCGCCTGCGTTTCGTGGTGAAAGACAGCGCAAACATTGATAACGCCACACTGAAAGCCATTCCCGGCGTGATGGGCGTGGTTCACACCGACACGCAGTGTCAGGTGATCATTGGTAACAACGTGAACCTCGCCTATCAGGAAGTATTAAAGCTCGGCACGCCGAACAGCGAAGGCGCCGCGCCAGTGAAACGCAAAATCACCTTGCGCAGCATCGGTGCCGGTATTCTTGATGCGCTGGTGGGCACCATGTCACCGTTGATCCCGGCGATTATTGGTGGCTCGATGGTAAAGCTGTTGGCGATGGTACTGGAGATGAGCGGCGTGCTGGAGAAAGGCTCTTCCACACTGATCATCCTCAACGTGATAGGTGACGGCGCGTTCTTCTTCCTGCCGATTATGGTGGCCGCCTCCGCCGCGCTGAAATTCAAAACCAACATGTCGCTGGCGATTGCCATCGCGGGTGTGCTGGTGCATCCCAACTTTGTCGATTTAATGGCGAAAGCCGCACAAGGCCAGGCGGTGGAATTTGCCTTTATTCCGGTGACGGCGGTGAAGTACACCTACACGGTTATTCCGGCGTTAGTGATGACGTGGATTTTGTCGCACATCGAATACTGGGTTGATCGCATCACGCCTGCGGTAACCAAGAACTTCCTCAAGCCGATGCTGATTGTGCTGGTGGCCGCCCCGATTGCCATTGTGCTGATTGGACCGCTTGGCATCTGGATTGGTAGCGGCATTTCCGCGCTGGTCTACACCATTCACGGCTATCTTGGCTGGTTGTCGGTGGCGATTATGGGCGCACTGTGGCCGCTGCTGGTGATGACCGGGATGCATCGCGTATTTACCCCCACCATCATTCAAACCATCGCCGAAACCGGCAAAGAAGGCATGGTGATGCCGTCGGAGATCGGGGCCAACCTGTCGCTGGGCGGTTCTTCGCTGGCGGTGGCATTCAAAACCAAGAACCCTGAACTGCGTCAAACCGCGTTTGCAGCGGCGGCATCGGCGATTGTCGCGGGCATTTCTGAACCGGCGCTGTATGGCGTGGCGGTCAGGTTGAAACGTCCGCTGATCGCCAGCCTGATCAGCGGCTTTATCTGCGGCGCAGTGGCAGGGATTGGTGGGCTTGCCAGCCATTCAATGGCCTCACCAGGCTTGTTCACCAGCGTACAGTTTTTCGATCCCACCAATCCGATGAGCATCGTGTGGGTCGCTGGCGTGATGGTGCTGTCGGTGGTGCTCTCCTTCATTCTGACGTTGATTCTCGGCTTTGAAGATATCCCGGTCACCGAGCCCGCACAGCCAAAGCCGGTGACGGATGATGCCAAACCCGCCAACGTTAATTTATCCAAGGTGTAAATGAGGTTTTTATGTCTGAAGTGACATTTCCAGAGGGATTTTTGTGGGGCGGCGCATTAGCCGCTAATCAGTCAGAGGGGAGCTATCTGGCGGGTGGTAAAGGTTTAACCACGGTGGATATGATCCCCCACGGCGCGCATCGCATGCCGGTAAAGTTGGGCCTGGAAAAGCGATTCGAACTGCGCAGCGATGAGTATTACCCAAGCCATGACGCCATCGATTTTTACCGTCGCTACAAAGACGATATCGCGCTGATGGCAGAAATGGGTTTTACCGTGTTTCGTACCTCGATTGCCTGGAGCCGTATTTATCCGCAAGGCGATGAATTGACGCCTAACGCGGAAGGCATCGCGTTCTATCGCAGCCTGTTTGAAGAGTGCCAGAAATATGGCATCACGCCGCTGGTGACGCTGTGCCACTTCGATGTACCGATGCATTTGGTGACCGAATACGGTTCGTGGCGCAATCGCAAAATGATCGAATTTTTCAGCCGCTATGCGCGTACCTGCTTTGAAGAATTTAACGGTCTGGTGAAGTATTGGCTGACCTTTAACGAGATCAATATCCTGCTGCACAGCCCGTTTTCCGGCGCAGGTTTGGTGTTCGAACCGGGCGAAAACCCGGAGCAGGTGAAGTATCAGGCGGCGCATCACGAGCTGGTGGCAAGCGCGCTGGTGACCAAAATCGCCCATGAAATTAACCCGGAAAACCAGGTCGGCTGCATGCTGGCGGGTGGCAACTTCTATCCGTGGTCATGTAAGCCGGAGGATGTATGGGCCGCGCTGGAGAAGGATCGCGAAAACCTGTTCTTTATCGATGTGCAGGCGCGCGGCGCTTATCCTTCGTATGCCGCGCGGGTATTCCGCGAGAAAGGCGTGGAGATTGCGATGGAAGCGGAAGATGCCGCTACGCTGCGTCACACCGTTGATTTCGTCTCCTTCAGCTATTACGCCTCACGCTGCGCCTCGGCAGAGATGAACGAGCAAAACAGCAGCGCCGCCAACGTGGTGAAATCGCTGACCAATCCGCATGTTAAACGCAGCGATTGGGGCTGGGGCATCGATCCACTCGGTCTGCGTATCACCATGAACATGATGTATGACCGCTACCAGAAGCCGCTGTTTCTGGTGGAAAACGGCCTCGGCGCGCACGATGAAATCAATGCCGACGGCGAGATTAACGACGATTATCGCATCAGCTATCTGAAAGAGCATATTCAGGCGATGGGCGAAGCGATTGCCGATGGTATCCCGCTGATCGGTTATACCACGTGGGGCTGCATCGATTTGGTGGCGGCCTCGACCGGCGAAATGAGTAAGCGTTATGGGTTTGTTTATGTCGATCGTGATGACAAAGGCAACGGCAGCCTGGAACGCATCCGCAAAAAATCATTCTGGTGGTACAAGCAAGTGATCGCCAGCAACGGGCGGAATCTGGAGGCGCTGTAAATAAGTGGTCGCCATGAATGGCTTAATGCTTGTCAGTTAAAAAGCATTTTTAGTTCTGGTGCGGGCGCTGACACGTCTGCGCCTCTGGCAAATGTGCGGTTTTCAACAACACGCATTGAAGGTTCGGAGCAGGCCGGGGGCCCAAAAGTGACCCAGGCCTGCGCGCTCGCCGCTAACATTGCTGACGACTCTAAGTGGCTGCCTGACGCTGCAAAACTTCCCTTTGACGCGGCGTGGCGGCTGGCCACGCTTGTTGCGGGAACAGATAGAGCCGAATACTGAACAGATGAAACAGCGGCGTCAGCACCCTTTCGTCGCGCTTCGCCAGTTGTTCCAGCTTCAGCAACAGTAAATCCAGCTCCTCCTGCAAACCCGCATGCGGTGGGGTTTGCAGTGACTTCAGGCGGCGTTTGAGAAACAGCGCCAGCTCATGAAACATCTGTCCACTATTCAGATGATATTGCTGCAGCAGCTCTTTGTGGCGCGCGTAATAATCAAAGCTATTCACGCCCAGCCACACTTCCTTGAGCAACATGCCGGCGGAACGCATATCGGGATGCGGATCGAGCCGTAAGCGCGGCAACACCACATTCACTTTATCCAGCATCAGGCTGATAAAACGTTGCCGTCCCAGCAGTGACGAACCGTTTCGTTCGGTCTCTTTGATAAAGCGCAATAGCTCGCGCAGACCTTGTCGCACGGCGCGGCGCGCGGTCCATGATGGGCGTTTGTTACGCATGATGGCGGTGATGATTACCGCAAACATCACGCCCGCCATGGTGGCAATCGCGTTATTGATTAGCAGGACCAAATCAGGTTTTAAATGGTGGCCGAGGCCGATAAAGCCGGGGATCTGAATCGCTACGCTCAGGCCTATCATGTTGGTCGAGGGCCGCGCGATCATCAGCGCCAGAATCATCAGTCCGGGCGCGAGACAAATCATCAGCGCCTCAAACGAAGTGGCTTGCGGCAGCAGCAGCGCCACGTAAATTACGCTGATAATGATCGCCACGATTACGCCACGCACAAACAGCTTCATTGAAGTCAGCGGCGTATCCTGGCTGGCGAGCAATGAGCAGAGAATAGCCGCCATCACCGGTGCCGATGCGCCATCACGCCAGCCCGTTCCCATCCATAACAAGCAGGAACCGAAGGTGGCACAGAACGCGGTTAACGCCGAAAGCCGAATTAACCCTTTATCAAAAAAGCGGTGCGTGCGTTTGCCGCGCGCCAGTGTGGTGTCACCCGACAGGTCGCTCACCAATCCACCAACGCTTTGATAGGCCCCGGCAATACGGACAAAATCCGCCAGCCGTTCCATTAATCCGGTAAAAAGCAGCCAGTTTTCAGTAGGCAAGTCGCCGTTTTGCCAGGCGAGGTTAAGTTCAGCCTGACAAGCGCTTAACGTTTGCTGGATGCCGCTGGTTTCCCCTACCGCTTCACCATCATTGAGCCACTGTAGAAACAGCTGAAAGGTTTGCGCCACATTTTCCGGAAAGGCGATTTGCAGTATCGAGAGCCGCTGCAGGCGCATCTCGATAGCCGTGAGAGTCGGGATCAAATAGGAGAGATGTTGATACTGCACGCTAACCAGGCGAATCAGTCTCCGCGCGGCGTCACCTTCATAAACGCAGTGGGTGATCAGCACTTCCACCTGCTGCGGATGCGTTGCCATGCGGATCAGAATATCGTCACGCTCAGGCGAACTATCGCTGGGAATGCCGGAAAGCAAATCGCTGCACAGTTTGCGCGCGTTAAGATACCAGTGGCTGACACTCTGCTCCAACAGACTGCGCATCGATACCGGAAACAACAGCGCATGCACAAGGCTGCTGCAGACGATGCCGAGCGTGATCTCTTCTATACGCGAAATCACCGTGCTGGTGATCGACAGCGGCGTGGTGACTTCCGGAAAACCCATGATCGCCGCGCTGTAACCGGCCAGCATAAACACGTAACTCTTCGGCGTGCGGTCGTGCAGTGACAGATAGAGGCAAACGCTGACCCATAACGAAATGCAGAAACAGAACAGCAGCGGATGCTGCACGGTCGGCGGAAAGATAAAGAAGACGAATACGCCGCCCAATAGTGTCCCCAGCAGACGGAACACCGATTTGGAAATGGTTGAGGCGGAATAGAGCTGTGACGCGAGCAACACCGTGGTCACCGCCCACGCCGGTTTATCCAGATTCAGTTCGAGTGCGAAATAGAGTGCCAGAAAGGCGGCCAGACAGGTTTTTACAGCAAAAAAAACGGCGTTTTTTGAAAACCACTGCATGACACGGTGACCAGGATGTACTGAATGTTGCGTATCCTGCCAGAATGTGAAAAAGCCTCACCTCGATAAATATGTCGAATTATTTCGTAATCGAAAACCATGTTCATCGCGCGGTTTGCACGTGGCGCAGATGCGTAAGCACGGCTAATGAAAATCCACGTTAAAGATGCGGTTTTGTCGCTAATTTATCCGGCATCAGCGATTTAAGCCGTTTTAACGCGTAGCAGTTATCAGGCCGATAAATGTGTGCTGGATCACACTTAGGTGAAATGCGCCCTTTTTGGTCGTTTATCCATAAAATAATTTCGCGCAATGCCGCGTACAAATATCGCAGAAATTTGTGGAATGCTTGGGTGAGTATTTTCGAGAAAAATCGCCATGAATAGCGACCCTACGAACTGTAGGTACATTTTTAACCGCAGCGGTGCTACTATTTGCGCGCTGAATAATGCGAAGAACTCTCGGGAACGCAGTATGTTACGTAAACATCAACTTCATCGGGAAGCCGACGTACTGCTTTCCCTGCTCCATATCTGCAAAATCGTCGTAACTGCCCTATTTCTGCTGCTGTTTATTTCTCGCTCAGCAATTGCTGAAATAAAAGACGATAAAGCCAATCGCATTGTCAGCGGTATTATTAGTTTTACCCATTGGCCGGGTTTAACCGGCGCGCCGCAACTCTGCGTATTTTCCTCCGCGCGACATCTCTCATTGCCACAAAATAGTGTGCCTTCAGCCGTTCCGTTTAGCGTGGTTTATCTCTCCAGCGAAAGTGAACTGGCAACGCAGCATTGCGATGCGGTCTATTTTGGCGATCAGACGCCGCAACAACAGGTTGAACTTTTTAATCACCTCAAAGGTAAGGCGGTATTAACCCTCGCTGAAAACAATGCGGAATGTACCATTGGCGCCGCCTTCTGCCTGATTTTTAAACCCGACCACACGCTGTTCTCAGTCAACCTTGATTCGCTTGCCAGGAGCGGCGTCAAGGTGAGTCCGGACGTACTGTTGCTGTCCCGCAATGGAAGCAAATAAGATGAAAATAGAAAATTCACTAAATGACAAATCATCGATTCGTAACAAGCTGCGCAAGATTAGCACCATCAACTCTGCGGTGATTTTATTGCTGTGCTGGCTGCTACTCTCGTCGACTTCCCTGCTGTTTATTAAAAGCTACGAGAAAAGAAATCTGGAATTAATTGCCGCCACGCTCAGCACCACGCTGACAGCCGCCACGGTATTTGAAGACAGCTACGACGCGCATAATAAAATCGCGCGCCTCGGCAATGAAGGCATGTTCGATTCCGCAAAACTGGTGACTGACGATCACACTGTTTTAGTTGACTGGCATGATCGACAAGAACAGACCGGCTGGTATCCGCGATTATTGCGTGAGTGGATTTATCTTAAACCGCTCAGCGTTAATATTAACCACTCGGAAGCCAATGTCGGTACGCTGACGCTGGAAGGCACCGTTACCGGTGCGGCCGATTTCATCCGTTATTCGCTGATGATTCTGACCAGCGGCATGCTGTGCGTGTTAATCATCTCCTTCCTGCTGAGTGAATTTCTCCATCGCGGCATACTTGCCTCGTTGCGTAATATCACCAGCTCGATCCACTACGTGATCCATTCTGGTGATTTTTCCTTACGTATCCCGGAAAGCCCGACGCGCGAATTTCAGCTGTTTTCCAATGACCTCAACTCGTTGCTGACAGAGATGCAGACGCTGCAGGCTTCTCTGATCCGCGATAATCGCACGCTGGCCGCCAAAGCGCTGGAAGACCCGCTAACCGGCCTCGCCAATCGCGCCGCCTTTGTGGCGCGTTTAACCCAACTGCTCGATCAGCAACTGGCGAAAGAGCGCTTTGTTTTGCTGTTTCTCGATGGCGATCGCTTTAAAAGCATCAATGATAACTGGGGCCATGCCGCCGGTGATGAAGTACTGAAAGCGATTGGTTCGCGCCTGTCCGCATTGGCATATAAACAGGATTTAGTCGCGCGTTTAGGCGGCGATGAGTTTGCCATGCTGGTGAGCAGCCGCGCCAGCGAGGCGCAATTGCAGTTGCTGATGCAGGATATTAATGAAGCCATCAGCCAGAAAATTGTTATTGCTGAAGGCACTCCGATTTCCACCTCGGTGACCATTGGCTACGCCTGGTCGCAGCACGGCGATACGGTTGAGTCGATTCTGGAACGCGCAGATATGAACATGTACAAAAATAAGGGAAAGAGTAAGGTGCGGAGATGAAGATGAAAATTTTCCTGATGGTGTGTGTGCTGGCGCTGGTCGGTTGCCAGACAAAGGGACGTTTCAGCGATGAACAGATCGCGGCGATGCGTAATGCCGGTTTCAGCCAAAATAGCGAAGGCTGGGGATTAGGTTTGTCGGACAAAATTCTGTTTGGCGTCAACGAATCGGAACTCACTCCCGCCAGTAAAAACACCATTCAGACAATGGCGAAAAATCTGGCGACGACCGGCATTAAGCATGTGCGTATTGATGGTCATACCGATAATTACGGCAAAGCGGATTACAACCAGCAGCTGTCGTTGAAAAGAGCCAACGCCGTTGCGACACAATGGGCGCAAGGCGCGGGAATTCCGCGCGAAAATATCGTTACGCGCGGCTTAGGAATGAGCGCGCCGATTGCCAGCAACAATAACCCGCAGGGCCGGGCGCAAAACCGCCGCGTGGCGATTGTGATTACGGCGCCGTGATGATCTGGCGCTCGACTGCATAATCGTACAAACGGTCGCGCGCTAAATTTTTCATTTTCACTTCGCACATAATATCGAAGGCATCAAACGACAGCGCCCAATCATTTAAGCTTTGATTGAAGTAATAATCGGCATGGGCGCGAAGTTTGGTTTTCGACACCGCTAAATCCTGCTGATCCGGGAAACCGTGATCGGGAATCAAACCTTCCTGCGCAATCGAATAGTGCAAAACTGGCCGCACACCGCGCCACGACGCTTTTATCAGCGCGATGCGCGCATCATCAGCCTGAATATAGTGATTCTCTTTCACCCAATGATGGTGAATATCCAGCACTACCGGACACAACTCACGCGCCTGCAACACATCGTCCAGCGAACATGATATTTCATCATTTTCCACCGTTAGCATATTGCGCGCTTCAGGGGTGAGCCGCAGAAACGCGGCGCGGAATCCCTCAAAGCCTTTTTTGCCGTTCATATGGATGTTGATTTTGAAATCCTGAAACTGTCGGCCATAACCCATTAATACCGCACAGGTGGCGTGATACTCCACATCCTCAATCGCGCGATCGACCACGCCGTCATTATCGGAGGCCAGCACCGTATATTGGCCGGGGTGGAATGAAAGCCGAATATTATTAGCGCGCGCCAGCTCGCCGCAGCGGCGTAGTAACGGCGTAAGATCGGGCAATAATTCACCATATAACTGCATTGATTGCGGCACCGTGTAGAGCGGCAATAGATCGCTGCCGATGCGCATCATGCGCAGCGCGTCGGGCTGCGTGGCCAGCTTTTCAAGCGTGAGAGTGAGATTTTGCAGATTGTTTTGCGCCAGTTGGTTCAGCAGCGTGATGCGTGATTCATCATCGAGGCCGAGAAAGCGCGTGCGGGTGGTGCTTTTGAAGGGATACGGCTGTTTAGCCTGTTGATCCAGATACTTACAAGCAAAGCCTAATTTCATTTCATCCCCCGTTTAATCAGCGTGAAAGTGTAGCTGCGATCGGAGAAAGTGCCAGGTGCGCATCGCGGCGCACCTGGCTGACATCACACGTCCGGGAAGGTCATATTGCTGCCCGGCGCTTCACGATGCAGGTGGATAAAGTTCAGGTGACGTTCGTACTGATCGAGAATATCGATGATCACCTGCTCTTTGTTGTAGTCCATCAAATCATTGCCCTGGCTGCCTTCCAGCAAGAAGGTTTCCAGGCGGTAATAGGTCGATTTACCGCTACGTGCGCGATAGGTAAAGCCCGGTACCGAATACTGCTGTGGCCAGATTTGATAAACGAAATCCTGCTCCTCGCCCAGCAACACGCGCAGATCAAGGTGGCCCAGCGGCTGCCCCTCTTCTGGCTCGGCACGCTCCAGTGATACACGTCCACCGCGCAGCTCCAGCTCTTTCGCCACATCCTGCATCGCCGGGAACAGCACCTCTTCCATCATCTTCTGCGTATAACGCGTGCCCGGATAGTTCATCAGACGCGACAGGCGCTTCTTCCAGCTCAGGCGATCGTTACTGGCCGAAATGTACGGCGCAGTGTCGCGGCTGGCGCTGGCGCGGCGGTGATCTTCCACCTTCAGCGATTTATACAGCCCGGCCATCACAAAGAAGATCACAAAGCTAAACGGTAAGCCCATGATCACCGTGGCGTTTTGCAAGGCAGAAATCCCGTTGGTCATTAGCATGCCCATCGTCAGCACACCAATCGCAATCGACCAGAAGATACGCAGCCAGTTCGGTGCATCGCTGTTGATGTCTTTCAGCTTCGAGGTGAAGTTACCCAGCACCAGCGAACCGGAATCCGCCGACGTCACGTAGAACAGCATGCCGGTGATGGTGGCCACCGAAGCACTGAATTTAAACGCCGGATACTGCGCCAGCAGGCTATAGAAGCCGCGTTCGGCATGCGCCATCACTTCCTGCGCAAAGCCGGCATCGCCGTGAATGATTTCATACAGCGCCGCGTTACCAAACACCGACAGCCACAGCAGCGTAAAGGTGAACGGGATAATCAGCGTACCCAACACGAACTCACGAATGGTACGACCGCGCGAGATACGTGCGAGGAACAGACCGACAAACGGCGACCAGGCAACCCACCACGCCCAGAAGAACAGCGTCCAGCTATTCATCCACTCGCGTGGCTGATCGAAGGCAAAAGTATTCAACGTCATGCCCATAAAGCGATTGATGTAATCACCAACGTTCAGCACCAGCGCGTTGAGCAGGAAATCGGTCTTGCCCATAAACAGCACGAACAGAATTAAGCCCAGCGCCAGCGCGACGTTCAGCTCAGAAAGAATACGGATGCCTTTATCCACGCCGGATGTTACTGAGATGGTGGCGATGATCACCGACAGCACAATCAGCGCGGCCTGCGCCGTGAAACCTTCCGGAATATCGAACAGCACGTTGAGGCCGTAGTTCAACTGCACCACACCAATTCCCAACGTGGTGGCGATCCCAAAGATGGTGCCGATCACCGCGGCGATATCCACCGTGTGACCAATCGGGCCATTAATGCGTTTGCCGAAAATCGGATAGAGCGCCGAACGGATGGTGAGCGGCAGATTGTAGCGATAGCTGAAGTAGCCGAGCGCTATGCCCATTAATGCGTACATCGACCAGCCGGTGACGCCGTAGTGGAACAGCGTCCACACCATCGCCTGACGCGCGGCTTCCATGGTCTGCCCTGCACCTTCTGGCGGCTGCATGTATTGGGTTACCGGCTCGGCAACCGAGAAGAACATCAGGTCAATACCGATGCCGGCGGCAAACAGCATCGCCGACCAGCTCAGTAAGCTGAACTCGGGTTTAGATTGCTCCGGCCCCAGCTTAATGGCGCCGTAGCGCGAACATGCCATGTAGATGACGAACACGATGTACAGCGTGGCAGCGAGCATGTAGTACCAGCCAAACGTGGAGGTGACCCAATTAACGGCGGTCAGAAGCCAGCTGGCAGCGAGTTCGCTGTAAAAAATCGTGACAAGTGAAAATGTCAGAATCAGTCCGGCGGAGGTGTAAAACACCACAGGATTGATTCTGTCTTTTTCACTGGCAGGTGGATTAATCATCGATTACCTCTGGTTAATTTCCTGTAGTACGTGCCAAAGAAGCTCGCGAAGATCGCCATTAACGGCATCCCGACGAGGCAAAATGCGGTTTTCGTGGGATGCGCGTGCATACGCATCCGCTGAGTCCCTTCGCTTCCCCGCTTCGTTTTTGTAACAATCCAAGTACAGCATCCTAACAAATTTCTTTTTTATATTGAACGTGCAATCAAAAAAAGTTTTAATAGTGTTCTAAGATTGAAGTGGAGCTGGAGTGTTATGCCAAAGGTGGGAATGCAGCCGATACGTCGTCGGCAACTGATTGATGCGACCCTGAGCACCATCAACGAAGTCGGGATCAACGATGCCACCATTGCGCAGATTGCGCGACGTGCTGGCGTATCGACAGGCATCATTAGTCACTACTTCAAAGACAAGAACGGTCTACTGGAAGCCACAATGCGTGACGTAACACGTCAGCTACGTGATGCGGTAGCAGCAAGGTTAAAACCGCTGGCAGACGCCACAACGGAAGCGCGCCTGCTGGCGATTGTGGAAGGCAACTTTGATGATTCGCAGGTGCACAGCGCCGCAATGAAAGCCTGGCTGGATTTCTGGGCCAGCAGCATGCATCAGCCACAGTTGGGCCGCTTAGAACGCGTGAGCAGCCGGCGCCTGTTTTCCACATTGGCAGCCGAGTTTCGTCGCGTTATCCCGCGCGAAAAGGCGCGTCTGGCGGCACATGGCCTCGCTTCATTGATTGATGGCCTGTGGCTTCGCGCAGCACTCAGCGGCAAACCGTTCGATTTGGCTATCGCCAGACAGCTCACCACCCAATTCATTCGTCAGCAATTGGCTGACCAGAATCACTGAGGAAGGAGAAATCATGTCCCGATTCACCGAGCAACACCTTTATATTGATGGCGCATTGGTTCCCGCTGCGGCAGGTAAAACATTCCAGACCATCAACCCGGCGAACGGCGAAGTGCTGGCCGACGTGCATGAAGCGGAACGCGCAGATGTTGATCGCGCTGTTGCCGCCGCGAAAAAAGGCCAGAAAATCTGGGCGGCGATGACCGCGATGGAACGTTCGCGCATTTTGCGTCGTGCGGTCGATATTCTGCGTGAGCGCAATGACGAACTGGCCGCGCTGGAAACCCTCGACACCGGCAAACCGCTGAGCGAAACCCAATACGTGGACATCGTCACCGGTGCCGACGTGCTCGAGTACTACGCGGGCTTGATTCCTTCTCTGGAAGGCCAGCAGATCCCGCTGCGCGATACCTCGTTCGTTTACACCCGCCGCGAACCGCTGGGCGTGGTAGCCGGGATCGGCGCGTGGAACTATCCGATTCAGATCGCGCTGTGGAAATCCGCGCCAGCATTGGCCGCCGGTAACGCGATGATCTTCAAACCCAGCGAAGTCACGCCGCTGACCGCGCTGAAACTGGCGGAAATCTATACTGAAGCGGGCGTGCCGAACGGCGTGTTCAACGTGTTGAACGGTCGCGGCGCGGTCACCGGCCAGCTGCTTACCGATCATCCGGGCATCGATAAAGTCTCCTTCACCGGCGGCGTTGCCAGCGGTAAGAAAGTGATGGCCAATGCGGCCGGTTCGACGCTGAAAGATGTCACCATGGAGCTGGGCGGCAAATCCCCACTGATCATCTTTGACGACGCCGATCTCGACCTCGCCGCGGATATCGCGATGATGGCGAACTTCTACAGCTCGGGCCAGGTTTGCACCAACGGCACGCGCGTGTTTATTCCCTCTAATTTGCAAGCGGCGTTTGAAGCCAAAATCGCTGAGCGCGTGGCGCGTATTAAGGCTGGCGATCTCAACCATCCTGATACCAACTTTGGTCCGCTGGTGAGCTTCGCGCATCGCGAAAACGTGATGCGCTTTATTGAATCCGGCATCAGCGAAGGTGCGCGCCTGCTGTGCGGCGGTAAACGTCTGAGCGGCGCAGCCTTTGATAACGGCGCGTGGGTGGAACCGACCGTGTTCACCGACTGCCGCGATGAGATGACCATTGTGCGTGAAGAGATCTTCGGGCCAGTGATGTCGATTCTGACTTATGAAAGCGAAGAAGAAGTGGTTCGCCGCGCCAACGCCACCGAATTTGGCCTGGCGGCCGGTGTGGTAACCCAGGATCTTAACCGCGCGCACCGCGTAATTCACCAGATTGAAGCGGGCATTTGCTGGATCAATACCTGGGGCGAATCTGACGCCGCAATGCCGGTGGGCGGTTACAAACATTCGGGTGTGGGCCGTGAAAATGGCCTGATGACGCTGCAAAACTACACGCAGGTGAAATCTGTGCAGCTCGAAATGACCCGTTTTCAGTCCGTATTTTAATTTTGGCTTTTAACCTGAGGAACGACTAATGGAATTTGATTACATCATTATCGGAGCCGGATCCGCAGGGAACGTTTTGGCAACAAGACTGACCGAAGATAGCAGCGTCAATGTGCTGCTTTTAGAAGCGGGCGGCCCAGATTACCGCTTCGACTTTCGCACGCAGATGCCTGCGGCGCTGGCGTTTCCGCTGCAGGGAAAACGCTACAACTGGGCGTATGAAACTGAACCTGAGCCGTACATGAACAACCGCCGCATGGAGTGCGGGCGCGGTAAAGGTTTGGGCGGTTCATCGCTGATCAACGGCATGTGTTACATCCGTGGTAACGCGATGGACCTCGATAACTGGGCCAGGGAGCCTGGTCTGGAAAACTGGAGCTATCTGAACTGCCTGCCCTACTATCGCAAATCAGAAACGCGCGATATCGGTGCCAATGATTATCACGGCGGTGAAGGTCCGGTGAGCATCACCACCTGTAAACCTGGTAACAATCCGCTGTTTGCGGCGATGATTGAAGCCGGCGTGCAGGCAGGTTATCCGCGCACTGATGACCTGAATGGATACCAGCAGGAAGGTTTCGGGCCAATGGATCGCTTTGTGACGCCGAAAGGTCGCCGCTCCAGCACCGCGCGCGGTTATCTCGATACCGCGAAAACCCGTCCGAACCTGAAAATCGTCACCCATGCGACCACCGACCGCATTCTGTTTGAAGGTAAACGCGCGGTTGGCGTGCAGTATCTGCTGGGTTCCAGCAATACCTCGCACCAGGCGCATGCACGTCGTGAAGTGCTGCTGTGCGCCGGAGCCATCGCCTCGCCGCAGATTCTGCAGCGTTCCGGGGTCGGATCCGCTGAATTGCTGAAACAGTTCGATATCCCGCTGGTGCATGATTTGCCGGGCGTGGGTGAGAACTTGCAGGATCACCTCGAAATGTACCTGCAATATGAGTGCAAAGAGCCAGTTTCGCTCTACCCGGCCTTGAAGTGGTGGAACCAACCGAAAATCGGTGCGGAGTGGCTGTTTAATGGTACCGGCGTCGGCGCCAGCAACCACTTTGAAGGCGGCGGCTTTATCCGCAGCCGTGAAGAGTTCAGCTGGCCGAATATTCAGTATCACTTCCTGCCGGTGGCGATTAACTACAACGGCTCGAACGCGGTGGAAGCGCACGGCTTCCAGTGCCACGTTGGGTCGATGCGCTCTCCGAGCCGCGGTCATGTACGCCTGAAATCACGCGATCCGCGTCGCCATCCAGCGATTCTGTTCAACTACATGTCACATGAGCAGGATTGGCAGGAGTTCCGCGATGCGATTCGTATCACGCGCCAGATCATCAACCAGCCGGCGCTGGATAAATATCGCGGTAAAGAGATCAGCCCAGGCCTGGATTGCCAGACCGATGAGCAGTTAGATGAGTTTGTGCGAAATCACGGCGAAACGGCTTATCACCCGTGCGGCACCTGTAAAATGGGTAACGACGAGATGTCTGTCGTCGATAGTGAAGGCCGCGTTCATGGCGTTGAAGCCCTGCGCGTGGTAGATGCTTCAATCATGCCGCTGATCATCACCGGTAACCTGAACGCGACGACCATCATGATCGGCGAGAAAATCGCAGATAACATTCGTGGTCGCCAGCCGCTGCCGCGCAGCGAAGCGGATTACTTTGTTGCCGGTGATAAACCGGTCCGCGCTGAACCGATGCGTGGTTGAGGTTGATTTAGGGGCGACGTTGATCGCCCTTTTCTTTGGTGGCTAGCTAGCCCAATCCTGAAGATCCAAATCAACTACCCGAGCGAATTCCCGCGTATTGTTAGTGACTAAAATTGTGCCTGCCGCAATGGCATGTCCGGCGATCGCCGCATAATTAGCACCAATCGAAGTACCAGACGCAGCCAAGGCCATTGTCACTTTCGTCGTAGCATCTATAGCCGCGCTTCACTGTCACAACGACAATCGCACTGCTGCCAGGCTCACGATTAAGAAAACAATTAAAAGTATGTTGTAACTACAAACCTTAATGCTTGTCCCCTCGCATTTGTTCATACATAGCAACGCCCTCTTCATCTTTTCTGCTGATTTATCTGCTTCAATAAATCTCCGATTTCATGAGGAGCTGCCATGAAGCGCCGCCATTTTTTGTCGTATCTCACTCTTTCCGCGCTGACAGTGCGCAGCGGGCTAATCTGGGCTGCTTCGAAACGCGTAACAACCCAAATCTTGCCGCTATGGCCAGATTTACCGCCGGGCGGTGGCGGTCCTGCTGGCGCTTTGGTGATTTCAACCAAAGGCGCGCAGCGTAATATCGTACAGCCCACACTCACCGTATTAACGCCGCCCTCGCCTAATGGTCGCGCGGTATTGATTGCCGCAGGCGGCGGCTATACGCGCATTGAAATGGGTAAAGAAGCCTGGCCCGCTGCAGCCTGGCTGACGGCGCGCGGATATACCGCTTATGTGCTGAGTTATCGTTTACCGCATGAAGGCTGGAAAGATGGTGCGATGGTTTCACTGCAGGATGCACAGCGCGCGCTACGCATGGTGCGGCAACGGGAAAAATATGTCAGCGTGTTGGGCTTTTCCGCTGGCGGTCATCTGCTCGGTATGGCGGTCACGCGAGCAGATTTTCGATCTTACAGGGCAACCGATGCCCTGGATAACCTGCCCGCCACGGCCGATCGCGCGGCGCTGATCTATCCCATCATTACGCTGGAAGCGCCTTACACCCACACTTCAACCCATAAAATGCTGGTTGGCAACCACGCGCCCGCCAGTGAAAACGCCGCATGGTCAGTGCAGGAGTTTGTCAATCCGCAATCGCCGCCCTTCTTTCTGGTGCAGGCAGAGGACGATCCGATCTCCGATCCGCATAACACGCTGATTATGTCTGACGCCTGTAAGCGTGAGCATGTGCCGGTTGAGATGCATCGCTACAGCAGCGGCGGACATGGATTTGGTATGGGCAGGCCTGGCACGCCGACCATGGCGTGGCCAGAGCACTACGAAAAGTGGTTAAAGAGCTAATCCACCTCAACCGTTTGCTTGCTAATTAATCCCGCCAGCAAGGTCTGCGAACTGGCTACGGCACCAAAAATTCCGCCCTGCATATGGATCATGCTAAGCGCCGCTTCGTGGTGTTTCAGCTCCGTCGCCGCGCAGCAATCTGACAACACCAAACACTCAAAACCGCGATCGTTAGCCTCGCGCAGCGTGGTGTGGACGCAGACATCAGTGGTGATGCCGCTGATGATCAGATTGCGAATACCGCAGCTGCGCAGAATCAGTTCGAGATCGGTAGCGTAAAACGAGCCTTTTCCCGGTTTATCGATGATGACTTCTCCCGGCAAGGGCGCCAGTTCCGGGATAATTTCCCAGCCCGGTTCACCGCGCACCAGAATGCGCCCGCACGGACCCGGCGCGCCGATCTCCGCCTGCATGCGTCTGGATCGCCAACGCTTATTCGCAGGCAGATCACTTAAATCCGGCCGATGCCCTTCGCGCGTATGGATGATCGGGAAGCCCAACTCGCGCATCGTTGCCAGCACCTGCTGCAGCGGCTTGATAGGCGCGCGCGTTAAGGCAATATCGTAGCCCATGCTATCGACGTAACCGCCCTTACCGCAGAAATCGGTTTGCATATCGATAACGATCAGTGCGGTATCCTGCGGGCTGCAGCGACCGTCATACGGCCACGAGTAAGGGGTTGAATCAATGGCGTAATCAGGCATTTTTTTCCTCCATCACAGTTACTGTGCTTTCACCTTTTAGTTTCACAATCAGCGTATAGCTGGCGGCAGCAGTCACCAGGCCAATCACCGCTTCACCGAACTGTGGGAAGGCGATGTGCGCAATCACCGCACACAAGCTACCAATCGCCCAGGCGGCAAAGGCGCTGCCGCGCATACGGCGCAATTGGCGCTGTTCGCTGATTTTGGCCATGAAGATCAAATCAACAATCATCACTGCGCCAAACGGCGGCACCACGATGCCGAGCAAACTCAGCCATTCGAGGAAATAGGACCAGACGCCAGCCAGCGCCAGCGCCCCGCCAATCAAGCCAAGGATCACCGTCCACAGACGCATTTTGCTGCTGAACAGATGACTAAAGCCGACTGCGCCGTTATACAGACAGTGCGTACACACCGAACCGAGATTGATAAACACAAACAGGAAGGCAATCACCGACAGCAGCATGCCGTGCCCCATTAGCATTGGCAGAAAGTTGCCGCCGTTACTCGCCGGATCAACCGCCGCGCCCACCGCCACAATCACCACGCCAAACAGATAAGAGATAACGTTCGCCACCGGGAACGCTGAGAACGCGGCAATCACCGCCGATTTACCGTCTTTTGACCAGCGGGTGAAATCTGCCGTCATGGTGCCGGAATCGGCGAAACCGGCCACCACCATGGTGACGGCGGTGCCCATGCTCATCGCGCCCACTGCGCTGCTGCTGCCGGTAAACTGCGTGATGGTGCTGAAATCGTGATCCTTACTGATCAGCCACAGCGCCACCAATCCCAACACCACGAACAGCGGCGCAGCGATCATGCCGAGCACGGACAATGCGCGCACGCCGAGGAAGGTGATGCCGGTATACAGCACCATGGCAAACGCCGTCACCGCCAGTGCATTCCAGCCAAAGGTTTGATTAATCACCGTGCCGGTTAACCCGGTCTGGAAGGCGTACCAGCCGATCACCACAGTTGAAAGGAAGCCCGAAACCAAAATGTAGCCTTTGGTGCCAAAGGTCCGTTTCGCCTGCAGCGCGAAGTTCATGCCGGTATTACCGGCGAACCAGCTCAGCGCACCCACATAGGCAAACAGCACCAGATTTCCCAGCAGAATGGCAATCAGCGCCGGCCAGAAGCCGAGATGCCAGGTAATGATGCCGCCAAATAGCGCATTGGTGAGGATCATCGGGAAACCAAACCACACCGCCGATACCGAACCCGTCGAGTGGCGATGGCTGAGCGGAACCGGTTCATGCTCGAACTCCTGCTCTAAAGCCGGTGAATTTTTGTTAGTCATGGGCAACTCCGATTGAAACAGGTGAGATGTGATTCCAGGGTTGTATGCGCTCGAACGCGGCACTCGCCGCCAGCACCAGGCCATCGTCCAGATGACGACCCACGATTTGCATGCCAATCGGCAATCCGCTGGCGGTAAAGCCCGCAGGAACAGACGCCGCCGGTTGGCCGGTGAAATTGAACGGGAAGCAGAATGAGAGCCAGTGATCGCTGCGCACCATGCGGCCATCGATGATCTCCGGTCCCTGCATGTTGAGCGGGAACGGCGGCACCGCCAGCGTCGGCGACAGCAGCAGATCGTAATGCTGCATAAAGCGCCACATCTGGTTACACAGCTTTTTGCGTGTGGTATTGGCGTCGGTAAAGGTTTCAGCGCGCCAGTCGTGTTTCAGCATGGCGCTGAGATGCGGTGACATGCGTGCACCCAGTTCAGCGAGCATGTGACGCATGCCGGTGAGATCGCTCTCAAAAGCCACCAGCGCGGCAAAGGTGGCACCTTCATCGGCGATACCGGGATCCACTTCATCCAGTTCAGCGCCGAGCTCACGGGCAAAACGACGCGCGGCGTGCGTGACAATGTCACGCACTTCGGGATCAACGGCGATGTAGCCGAAATCCGCGCTGAAAGCGATGCGCAGACCGCTCAGCGGTTTTTCCAGCGAGGCCAGCCAATCCACGTCGTTGCAGGGAATCGAGTGGCGATCGCGCATATCTGGCCCCGCCATCACCGACATCATCAGCGCGCTGTCGCGCACCGAACGCGTCATCGGGCCGATATGCTCCAGCGACTCCCAGCTGGAAACGCCGGGATAACGCTCGTCGCGACAGCCCGGCCATAAGGGTACGCGCCCCATCGAAGCTTTCAGGCCAAACACGCCGCAGTGCGCGGCGGGAATTCTTACCGAACCGCCGCCGTCGCTGCCCAGCGCAATCGGACACAGGCGCGCCGCCAATGCCGCTCCGGAACCGGCGCTCGATCCGCCCGGCGTTTTAGAGAGATCCCACGGATTACGCGGTGATGGAAACAGTGGATTGTGCCCAACGCCGCTATAGCCAAACTCCGGTGCGGTGGTTTTCCCCAGCAGCACCGCATCGGCCGCCAGCAGGCGCTCAACGGTGATGTCATCTTCTTCCGGGACAAAATCAGCGTAGGCATGCGATCCAGAAGTGGTTTTCACGCCTGCGGTACAAATCAAGTCTTTCACCGCCAGTGGAACGCCCGCCAGCGCCCCCAGCGTTTCGCCGCGCGCGCGTTTTGCATCAACAGCGGCCGCCTGTTGCAGCGCCAGCTGTGGCGTAGCGGTACAAAACGCCTGAATCTGCGGCTCGCGCTGCTCCATGCGATTGATGGCGGCTTGCGTCACTTCCTGCGCCGAAACGTCTCCGCCGCGAATTAACGCCGCCAGCGTAGTGGCATCTTCATCCAACAGTGCATCAAACATGCGAATACTCCCGATTTATCACTTATCGGAAACGTTGCAGTTTGCGTGCCAGAAAATTCCATAAACGAGGGCGTTAGCGGCCAGGCCAGATGGGATACGCTCTTGGATACAAGATCGAATACTTATGTTTCTTTACAATGCAGATGTTGCGATTAGAAGCACGAAAATGGCGCAGCCATGCGCCAGGATGGAGAGCGGCTTAATCAGCCGCAGGAATTAATTCATCCACAATCTGTTCAATCACTTTCACCACGCGTCTGACGCGCAGCGGGATAAAGCGCGCATCGGGGAATACCGCGTAGAGAAAACGGTCTGGCAGACGATATTGCGGCAAGATACGTACCAGTGAACCTGATTTTAATGCCTCCTGCACCAGCGGTAACTGCATGCCGCCGACACCGATGTCCGCCTGCAGCGCCTGCAACAACCCTTCGCTGCTGTTGGCGCGAAACACGGTATTCACGGTTAGCGCGACGGTTTCCTGGTTGGATATCAGGCGCAGCGGTGCCTGTTTGTCGATACCGCTAAAGCGAACATGCGGATGCGCGGCCAGCTCTGCCAGCGAGGTAATCGGTGTTGCGCGTACCCGCTCAGGCGCAGCAAACAGCGGTGTTTCAATACGCGCCAGTAATCGCGCCGGAAACATCTCCGGCGGCGTTTCACTCAGGCGCAACGCGATATCCACGCCTTCACTCACCAGTTCAGCCACACGATCGTCGAGCGCGATGGTCAGATGCAGTTCTGGGTTCGCGCGTTGCAGCGCCAGCAAAGGCGGCAGCAAGCGCTGGCCTAATCCGCTGGGTAATTGGATATGCACGCTGCCTTGCAGCGCTTGCTGCGCCGGGCGCAACTGACTTTCAACGTCCTGCATCGCGGCCAGCAGCGGCTGCATCTGCTGTAAGTATCGCTCGCCCTGCTCGGTCAATTTCATCGCACGCGTGGTGCGGTGCAACAACACGATGCCAAGTTCCTCCTCCAGCGCCGCGATTTGTTGGCTCACGGCGGATTGCTTCATCCCGCTCAGGCGCGCTGCTGCCGAAAACGATCCGGCTTCCGCCACGCGAAGGAAGGTATTGATTGCGTTGAGTTTATTATTCATTTAATGATTTTTCTGATAAGTGGCATCTGAATAGTGGGATATCAGCAATAAAAATAATAGATAACACTGTGCCTGTCTTGTTCACAGGAGAATCATCATGTCGCAAACACATCACGTCGCGCTGGTCGCGGGCGCAACCGGCATTGTCGGTAGTGAGTTGGTAAAAACACTGCGTCAGCAGGATTGGCAGGTGATCGGCCTGACGCGCCAGCCTGCAATCTCAACGCACGATATCCCTTTCATCCATGTCGATCTGCTGGATGCGCAGCACAGTGCACAGGCGCTGGCCCCGCTTAATCAGGTCACGCATATTTTCTACAGCGCCTGGCTGAATGCTGCCAACTGGCGTGAAATGGTCGAGCCTAACGTGACGATGCTGCGCAATCTGGTGGTTAACATCGATAAAAGCGCGCCTTTGCGCAGTGTCAGTTTGATGCAGGGATACAAAGTTTATGGCGCGCATCTGGGACCGTTCAAAACGCCCGCGCGCGAAAGTGATCCCGGCGTCGCGGGAGCCGAATTCAATGCGCAACAGCTGCGTTGGCTAAGTGACTTTCAGCGCGGTAAAAGCTGGCACTGGCACGCCTTGCGTCCCGGTGTGATCGGCAGCGCGGTACCCGGTAATGCCATGAACCTGGCGCTGAGCATCGCGCTCTACGCATCGCTGTGTAAATCTCAGGGCTTACCGCTACGTTTTCCCGGTTCATCGCACGCCTGGCACAGCATGGTCGATCATACCGATGCGGGATTACTCGCGCAGGCCACGCTGTGGGCGGCCAATGCGCCTGGCGCGCGCAATCAAGCTTTCAACGTTAACAACGGCGATTTATGGCGCTGGAGTGAGCTGTGGCCTGCGATTGCCCGGTGGTTTGAACTGGAAAGCGCGCCGGCGGTGAATCTGTCGTTTTCTCATCTGTTTCAGGATTACCGCGCGCTATGGCAAACCATCGCTATAGAACATCAGCTGATAGAGCCAGATATCTTGCATCTGAATGATGGGCAGTTTGCCGATTTTGTCTTTGGCTGGAATTACGACATGTTTGGTGACGGCAGTAAAATACGGCGCGCGGGTTTTAACGGCTATCAGGCAACGGATGAGATGTTCTTTGCTCTGTTTGCGCAGTTACGCGCAGCACGCATTATCCCTTAACGCTAACAGGGAAGCCTGTGCTTCCCTGTTATTACTTCATTAATGCAGAATGGTTTTGGAGAAAACCTGAATTACCACAATGCCTAACCCGATTAACATCAAGCCCGCCATTGCAGCGAAATCTAGTTTCTGGTTGTAGAAAAAATAAGACATGACCGACACCAAAAATATACCCATTCCGGCCCAGATAGAATAAGCAATGCCGACATTCATCTGTTTAACCACTTGAGATAATCCATAAAATGAAATGGCATAACCTATTACCACAACTACGCTGGGAATAAGGCGTGAGAATCCTTGCGAGGCCTTCATCATGGTTGTGGCAATCGTCTCAGCGACGATGGATATCGCCAGTATCACGTAAACATTATTCATAAAGCCCTCTTAAATGCCCGAGAGTAAATACGCGTTATAGAGTAGCTGTTAGAGGTTGTTTTTCCAACGGATTAAATCGCGCTTCAGTAACGTCAGACCAATCGCCACCACCATAATATCCTTAAAAATAAACGAATCGAGTCCGCCTAACTGCGGTAACAGGCTTAGCGCGACTAACCCGGTGAGAATCAACAATCCAGCGCCTATCATGCCTAAATCCGGACGTTTGAAACCCGCAATAAGCAGAATAACCGTGATGAGTTCAACTACACCAAGAAAATAGCTGCTGCCATGCAGGCCAGGGAAGTAGGGAAAAATACTCAGCCATGTTTTGGTAAATATGGGTTCCAGAGCCTGAACTTCGAATTCAAACCACTTCGCCATACCAAAACCAGGAAATAATAATCACCGATAATCGCAATACCATCAGTTCTTTGCTCGCGTGGAAATAGACCACTCGTGAAATTCAGACTTGATTAGCTGTTGTCAAAATAAACTCTTCAGTGATTTATGCAGCCAGCTCAATAAGAAATGAGCTGGCATAAAGTCATGGTTCATGATCTCGATTACATCTCAACGCTGTCGTAATAGGTAGCGGGCGCTGACACATCTGCTGCGTCACGGGCCTTCCTCGCGCCGCCGGTCCGTCAGGCAGACGAGCGAAGTGAAGGTACCGCGCAAGCGGCGCGAGGACCGCCGGACCAAAAGTGACTTCGGCCTGCTCACTCGCGCTGGCTTAACTGACAAACATGAGGCCATGCATTGTGATGTTAAAAACAGCCATATCTCCGCTTACTTAATCGCTATATACTCCGGTGCATATCGAATTCAGGAGCTTTTATGCATACCTCTTTTAAGCGGATTATTCTGGCGGGATTACTCACTTTCACCTCGTTTCATAGCTATGCCAGCCGCATCGTCACCGATCAAATTGGCCGTCAGGTGGAGATTCCGGACAAGATTGATCGCGTGGTGGTGCTGCAGCACCAAACTCTGAACCTGCTGGTGCAGCTCAACGCCACCGATAAAATCGTCGGGATTTTGGCGAACTGGAAACAGCAGTTAGGTGAGGGTTATGCGCAATTAGTGCCGGAACTGACGCACAAAGCGATGCTCGGTGATTTGACGCATGTCGATCTCGAAAAGCTGGTGGCACTGCATCCGCAGGTGGTGTTTGTCACCAACTATGCGCCGAAAGAGATGATCGACCAGATTTCTGCCCTGGGCATTCCGGTGCTGGCGATCTCACTGCGTCACGATGACGCCGGTCAGCAAGGCAAAATCAATCCCAGTATGCAGAATGAAGATCAGGCTTACGATCTCGGCATTGAGGAAGGCATCACTCTGATTGGCAATGTGGTCAACAAGCCAAAACAGGCGCAGGAACTGATTGATGCCGCCTTTGCCGGACGCAAAATTATCAGCGATCGTTTAAAAAATATGTCTGAACAGCAGCGCGTGCGTGCCTATATGGCGAATCCCGACCTCACCACTTACGGCTCGGGCAAATATACTGGCTTGATGATGGCGCATGCGGGCGCATTCAATGTCGCGGCCGCGACCGTGCAGGGTTTCAAACAGGTCAGCATGGAACAGGTAGTAGCGTGGAATCCGCAAGTGATTTTCGTGCAGGATCGCTATCCCAACGTGGTGCAGGAGATCCAGCAGGATGCGCGCTGGCAAACCATTGACGCTGTGAAAAATCATCGGGTGTGGCTGATGCCGGAATACGCCAAAGCGTGGGGCTATCCGATGCCAGAAGCGATTGGCCTCGGAGAGCTGTGGATGGCGAAAAAGCTCTACCCGGAAAAATTCCACGACATCAATATGCAACAACAAGCCGATCGCTGGTATCAGCGCTTCTACCGGACGCACTATCATGACCACGCTCAAGATTCTGGCGGCCGGTAGTTTGCGCGGCGTGTGGCCGGATTTAGTGGTGGCATTTAGCGCACTTTCCGGCCTCAAAGTCACCACCGATTTCGGACCGGCGGGCCTGCTGCGCCAGCGCATCGAAGCAGGTGAACCCTGCGACTTTTTTGCTTCCGCCAATCGACGGCATCCTAAAGCGCTGTTGCTGTCGGGACGCGCAGCAGAAGTAGGATTGTTTGCCGCTAATACGCTGTGCCTGACAGTGAAGCGTGACATTGTCACGCAAGTGAATGCTTGGTTATCGTTGCTATGCCGGGATGATTTGCGCTTAGCGACCTCAACGCCGCTCTGCGATCCTTCGGGCGATTACACCTGGCAACTGTTTGATAACATTGAGCAACGCCATCCCGGATTAGGGATGATGCTGAAAGCCAAAGCGCGTAGTTTGGTCGGCGGTCCAGATAGTTTGGTGATGCCTGCTGGTAAGCTGGCGGCACAATGGTTAATTGAGCAGCAACACGCTGACATGTTCATTGGTTACGCCAGCTATGCGCCGCGTTTGCGGCGCTGCCCGCAGCTACAGGTGATAAACATCCCCGCGCCCTTCAACATTCATGCCGAATACGGCTGGGCGTGCTGCTCAGCTGCCGCGCAGCCTTTTGCAACTTTCCTCTCATCCGCAGCAGCGCAAACGATTCTGCAGCAGCACGGTTTTATGCCGTTTATGGATCGGTAGCCGAACGCTTATTACCAGGTTGCTGCTGCAGCCAACTCGCCGCCCTTTTATAGCGACTCAAGCGCTCTGCCGATGCCAAAACCTGGCGCAGCAGCAGGCAATAATCCATCACCAATCCCGGCGTCCAGGTCATGCCTTCCGCGCGACTGCGCACCAGGCTCAACAGCAAGAAGTCAGGATTGAACAGCACCCATAAACCCTGCAAACCGCGCTCGCCCAATAGACCTTCGGTGGCGACATCCAGCGCCTGAATCACGCTGGTGGAACAGTTACGTGAGGTCAGGTTATAGCGCGTGTCGCTGGCGTTGCTGAGCCAGAAATTACGCAACGCCTGCTGATTGTAGTGAGGCAGCGTCAGGCGTTTGTCGGCCGACACCACGCTTTGATCTCTTTCTCCAGTGAAGGCAGGAAACAACCTTCTACATCAAACTCCTCTTTCGCCCGCAACGTTTTCAGGAAGCCACGAAAATCGCGAGAAACGTCATCCGCAGGATATAGGCTGATGTAAATCTCTTCGCCCATCTCCAGCGAAGTATGGCCGGTAGAGACTTCGCCGCGATGGTCAATCGCTGCCACCCAGCGATCAAACCACGGACGACGCCCCACCACATCGCCGGAACCCACCGGCGTCCAGATGTAGACGTTAAGTGGCGTGCTCACCGCATGCTGACTCATCGGCGGATGCACATAGCCTAATCCGTGCGGCGCACGCAGACCGGCACGCGTAAATATTGGCAATGCGGTGACGCTGGTGTTAGCGGGCAAGGCGTGGATTTGTGCCGTCATCACCAACAGATTGATGCCCCAACCCAACAGCAACAACGCAAAACACAGCGGCACAATCATTTGCGGTGATAGCGGCCAGTTGGTGGCAATCAGCACGCTGAACACCAACTCGCTACAGCCGAGCGTTAATTTGCGCGTCCAGCGCCGACAGCGCATCAGGCAACATGAGATGACGCGGAAACCGCCATCGAGTAAAAACACCGTGGCGAATGCCAGTGAAAGGCAAACGCCGCTGTCGTGAGGAGCGAGAAACACCAGCGCGCCAAAGATCAGCAATACCGTTGATTTCAGCAGTGACGGCCAGGCGATACCGGCAGGTGCGTAAAATGCATTTAACGCTTCCGCTCCGCCCTCTAATGCCAAAAACATGCCTAAAAGCTGCAAGGGAAAGGAGACCGTTCCATGTTGCAGCAGATCCATCACGATCCCGGCACTGGCCCCCAGACAAATCACACCTAACGCGGCGAGATAAGGCCAGCCGGATCTGAGTGCCGGCCCACCCATCAGCAGAAACAGTAATCGCAACAAATGAACACTCCAGCGCTTAACTCAAAGCTCAGTAAGCTCTGTAGACGCGGGCAATCTGCAGCAGTTCGGCGATCGCCCTCTCATTCTGACTTCGTTTACTGATGGTTGTAACAATGAGGGCACTGTACGTGGCGAAGCTTAGGATTGGCTTAACGATTAACCGGTTTACACAGCGATAGCCAACAATACCATGCACAACAGCAGCACATAGATACGCGCATGCCAGACATCGGGCACCGCCGGAATACAGCTACGGGCAAAAAGAATTCCTAAAAATCCGGCGACCACCAGCAGCAACAATATCTTCAGGCTGATAAAGCCGAGATAACCGCTGAAGGGAATCTGCTGCCAGCCGCTGATGGCGTAAGTTATCGCGCCAAAAACGGCGACCGGCAGCGAAAGCGGATTGGCCGCGCTGACGCAGTCGCGCATGGCATAACCATGACGCCGCAGCAGCGGCACGGTCATTACGCTGCCGCCAACGCCGAGCATGGCGGCGATCACACCAATCACTGTGCCGCCCGCGCTGACGGTCAACCGCGACAACATTCGCGGTGCAGTGCGGCTAAAGAAGCCTTTCCGCAGCAGGCAATCAGCGATAGTCACCACCATGTAAACCATAAACAGCCTGCGCACCCAAATGTCGCTCATCACGCCCGCCAGCCACGATCCCATCACCGCTCCGAGCGCGATAAACCAAATTAGCGGCAACAAAGGAACATCATGCAATTTGCCAGCCCGCCAGTTTTGATAACTGGCCCAGCCGGCGTTGAAAATCATCACGGCGGTCGAGGTCGCCACCGCGATATGCATCGCCTGAGCCGCCAGTAACGGCTGCTGCAACAACAATTGATAGACAAACGGCACCACCACAAAACCGCCGCCAAAACCAAACAGCACCGTGGTGATGCCGGTAGCAAAACCCGCCAGCCCAATGATTAACAGCTCGTTCATCGTCTTTCTCTGCGTCATGAAAAGAGTGATGTAGCTTACGCAGCAACCTGCCCGCTTCCCATTTGTGCAGCGCTCAATTACCCTTGCAAATCAGTCAATTTGCGGTGGATGTCGGGGATGCGAAATAGCCACATTGATGAATACGACCACATTGATCGTGACGTGGTGGCGCTGGGCAATGACTACGCGCAGAGATTTGTGCTGCCAGAGCATCGCCATCGCCGCGCGCAGCTGCTTTATGGCGCTACGGGTTTGATGCACGTCGCAACGCAGGCGGGCGAATGGGTGGTTCCGCCGCAGCATGCGGTGTGGATTCCGCCTGACACCGCGCACAGCGTTAAGTTTGTGGGTGTTTCTACGCGCAGTCTGTATATCGAGCCGGTTTGTGCGGCAGCTCTGCGTGAAAGCGATCGCTGTCGCGTCATCAGCGTCTCGCCGCTGCTGCGACAGCTATTGATTGAAGCCGTTGATTTACCGCTGTTATACGCATCCGATCGCGATCAATCTCTGATGCAGTTGCTGCTGCTGGAGCTTGCGGCGATGCCTGCACAGGAATTCGATATTCCACTGCCGCCACATCCGGCGCTGTTGGCGCAATGCCAGAACTTCTTACAAGCACCAACCATTCACGACCCGGCCGATCGTTGGGCCAACACACTGTTTATGAGTCCCAGCACCTTCCGCCGCCATTTCCTGCAGCAGACCGGTTTGTCTTTTTCCGCCTGGCGACAGCGCGCCTGCGTGGTGACGGCGCTGGCGTGGCTGGTGGCGGGCAAATCCGTTAACGACGTGGCGCTCTCGCTCGGCTATGACAGCAGCTCCGCTTTCTCCACCATGTTCCGTCGCGTCACCGGTCAGGCGCCATCATTTTACATCGACCATAACTGAGCAAAGTTTCACCACTCATTTGGCGATTTCAGGCTGAAATCGGCTTTATGAGGATACGATCTCATGCATAACACACTGAAAATAATCTAATTTCTTTTGAAATAGATATGTGTCGAAATTCAGGCGGTTAACTGCTGCTGCACCGCGTCGAGAAACGCCCGCAGCGCCGCCGGTTGCCGTTCGCGCGACATGTAGAGGCCATAGATCGCCAGCGTTTTTGGCTGATAAGCCGACAGCACGGTTTGTAGCTGTCCATTGTCGAGGGCGTGACGCGCCTCCATTTCCGGCACCATCGCTAAACCGCAACCGGCAATCGCCGCATCACACAACACCGACGAGATACCGGCGCTGAAATTCCCGTGCACTGCCGCTGAAAGGGTTTCGCCCTGCGCATCGGAAAACTGCCAGCTCTGCCCGGCGAAACGGCTGTAATGCAGGCAATTATGCTGTGCGAGATCGGCAGGCGTTTGCGGCGCACCACGCGCCTGCAGATAGCCAGGCGAGGCGCACACCACCGAAACACATTCGCCTAAACGTCGGGCAATGGCGCCAGGTTCGGGATCGTCGGTAATCCGCACCGCCACATCAATGCGTTCGCCGATTAAACTCACCGGTTGATTGTTGATCTCCAGTTCGATACGCACCGCCGGAAAACGCGCGAGAAATGCCGGAATTATCGGGCCCAGAATATGCGTGGCGGTGGAATGTGCGCAGGCGACGCGCAAGGTGCCGTGCGGTTCGCTATCCGCGCCCTGATCGGCAATCTCTTCAGCCAATCTCGCCAGCGCGCGCGATTTTTCGAGGATTTTCTCGCCAGCGGGCGTAATGGTCAGTTTGCGCGATGATCGGTGCAGCAAACGTGCACCAGCCCACTTCTCCATTTCATCCAGATAGCGGCTGACCATCGGCCGCGAAATATCCAATGCACGCGCCGCAGCACTTAAGCTGCCCAGCTCGCAAATACGGTTAAATACCGTTGCCGCCGTGACTCTGTCCATATTGGCTCCATCTGATCGTTTTATGAAACTGATCATATCCAGTTTCGGGAATTCTACCAGCCAGCAATTTCTCTACAATAAAGCCCTCAAAGTCGGCGAGGTGCCGGATAAAGGAAAATTCGATGAAAATGAAAACGTTGACGCTGGCATTGGCCTTTGCCGCCCTGCCGGCCTTCGCTGCGCCGCTCAATTTAGACGTATATAACCCGCAAGAGAACGGCATTTTCCCGGTCTCTTCGACGCTGGTTTCTGGCCCGCACGAAGCGATACTGTTTGATGCACAGTTCAGCACCAAAGACGGCGAGAAGCTGGTGCAGATGATCAAAGCCAGCGGCAAGAAGCTGACGCAGATTGTTATTACCTCCGGCGATCCTGATTTCTATTTTGGTCTGGAACCGATTGTAAAAGCGTTCCCGCAGGTAGAAATCGTGGCAACGCCGGAGGTGGTAAAACACATAGAAGCCAGTAAAGCCGCCAAGCTGGCATATTGGGGGCCGCAGATGAAGGACGGCGCGCCAAAGCAGCTATATGTTCCGCAGATTACGCATGCCACGACGTTTAAAATTGATGGTGAAACGCTGGAACTGCGTCACGCCAATGATTACGCGGCTTACGTATGGATCCCGGCGAACAAAGCGATTCTCGGCGGCACTGGCGTGGCTTCCGGCATTCACGTCTGGACCGCCGATACGCAAACGCCTGCTATTCGTCAGCAGTGGCGCAATGTGCTGAGCGAGATGCAAAAGCTGCAACCTAAGCAGGTGATTCCGGGTCATTATCTCGGCGAACGCCCGGCGGGCGATGCGGCTGTTACCTTTACCCTGAACTATCTGCAAACCTTTGAGAAAGCGCTGCAGCAGCACAAAGGTTCCGCGCAGGTGATCGAGACCATGAAAGCCGCTTATCCGCATCTGCCGGAGGAGAGTTCATTGGAACTGAGCGCCAAGGTGAATACTGGCGAGATGAAGTGGTAATTGATGTTTCAGTGAGTGAGGTCGCCATAAATGGCGACCAGCATCGCAGCAGTAAATCGAGCAAATACAAAGCGCGTTTGATTTGATAGGATTTTGGCCCGAATTTGCGAAATAAGGTGGCGGGTCATGCCCCAAAAGAAGGCGACGCTGATTGGTTTACTGGCCATTCTGCTGTGGAGCGCTATTGTAGGACTGATTAAAAATGTCAGCGAAGGATTCGGCGCGGTAGGCGGCGCGGCGCTTATCTACAGCGCCAGCGCTATTTTGCTGATTTTCACCGTAGGCATGCCAAAGCTGCGCACTTTTCCGCGCAGCTATTTAATTATCGGCAGCGTGCTGTTCGTCTGTTATGAACTCTGCCTGTCACTCTCATTAGGCTTTACCCACAGCGGTCGCCAGGCGATTGAAGTTGGCATGGTCAATTATCTGTGGCCAAGTTTGACCATTGTTTTCGCGGTGATAGTCAATCGACAAAAAACCCATCCGCTGATTGTTCCAGGTTTGTTGCTGGCGGTTGCCGGCATTTGTCGCGTATTGGGCGGCGACCAAGGTTTTTCATTCAGCGAAATCGCCCATAACGTGATGGATAATCCGTTGAGTTACGGCTTGGCGCTGAGCGGCGCGGTTATCTGGGCGGTGTATTGTGTGGTAACCAAAAAAATTGCTAACGGCAGCAATGGTATAACGCTGTTCTTTATCCTGACTGCGCTGACGTTGTGGCTGAAGTTTTTGCTCTCACCCCAGCCGCCGTTTGTGTTATCCCCTGAAGTTTGTATCAGTCTGGCGCTTGCTGCGATGGCGATGGGTTTTGGCTATGCCGCATGGAATGTCGGCATTCTGCATGGCAACGTGACCATTTTGGCCGCCGCGTCTTACTTCATTCCGATTATCTCTTCGATTCTCGCCGCCTTTATTCTGCGCTCGCATCTGACCGTCGCCTTCTGGCAGGGCACCGCGATGGTCAGCCTTGGATCGCTGATGTGCTGGTGGTCAACGCGCGTGCAGCAAGCATAATGCTTATCCTGAGAACAAAATTAACTCGTTGATCATTTCCTGCACAGATCGCGATGTGTTGCTACTATAGCGACGTAACACACAGCAATGCGTTGCTACGAGAATTTCAGATTGGTAACGTTTACCTGGCCCGCGCTTAGCGGGCTTTTTTTTTTGCCGGTTATAAATAACGCGGCTTTTCGGTGCGGAATCCGAGGCCAATCAAGCGGCCAAACAGATGGCGCAGGAACGGAAAGCGGCTGATGATCTGCGGCACTTTGCTCGGTGTGCTGCGTTTGCGCTTGTTGCTACTCATTTTGATTTGCAGGAATTGGGTGGCGACCGTCGGGAACTGGCGGCGCTGCTGCACTTTTTGCAGATCCTGCAAGGCAACATTGCCCTGCTGCAGCGGTTTGGTCAGCATATTGGCTGCGGCCACCGCATCCTGAATCGCCAGGTTAACCCCCACGCCGCCAATCGGCGACATCGCGTGCGCAGCGTCGCCGATACAGAGCACGCCAGGTTTCATCCAGTGATCGAGGCGGTCGATGCGAATCGATAACAGCTTAAGTTTGTCCCACTCATCGACTTCCGCCATGCGCTCTGCGCTGAACGGAGCCACCTGCGCCATGGTGCTTTTTAGCGCGTCCAATCCCGCCAGCTTTAACTCGTCGAACTGGTTTTTCTGGATGGTGTAGCCGCACTGCCAGTAATCGCCGCGATCGATGACAATAAAGTTTTGCTTCGGCCCTTTATGGCCCATACCGAGTTGCGGATCGTCGGGATGTTTCTCAAGCCGGAACCACAACACATCGCGTGGCGCACCAAAGCTTTTCCCGGTTAATCCGGCTTTGGCTTTGACCTGCGAATTGCGGCCATCCGCGCCTATCACTAACGAAGTGCGAATAGTGTGACGCTCGTTACCCTGTAACGTTTGCACGCCACTGATTACGCCATCGTCATAAATGAAGTCATCAAATGCGGTGGATTGCAGCAAGGTAAAACCCGGAAATTCAGCGGCTTTTTTGGCGAGAAAGTTGAGGAAATCCCACTGCGGCATAAAGGCGATAAAGCGGCACTCAACCGGTAGACGTGAGAAATCGGCCATGGTGATCTCTTCACCCGCCACTTCCGCCTGCAGCTTCTCCGCGCGCTGGTGCGGCAAGGTGAGCAGCTCATCGAGCAATCCCAGCTGGCGCATGATCTCCAGCGTTGAGGGATGAATGGTGTCGCCACGAAAATCGCGCAGGAAGTCGGGGTGTTTTTCAATAACCACGGCGCGTAAGCCCGCGCGCGCCAGTAAATAGCCCAGCATTAATCCCGCCGGGCCGCCGCCAACGATACAACAATCCGCGCTTATCGCGTTTTCCTGTGCTACCTGCATCCTCTGCCTCACGCCAAAAATGATAATCGTTATCATTTATAGCATAACCTTGCGCTAATGTGATGAAACGAACGTCGAGGCCTGATGCGCCGGCGGCACGGCAAAGTTACGCTGCATGCGTTTGATCTCCTCGGCCGGCGGTAAACCGAACAGGCGTTTGAACTCACGATTAAACTGCGAGGCGCTTTCATAGCCCACCGCGTTGCTGGCCGCAGCCGCCGTCATCTCCTGACGCACCATCAACATGCGCGCCTGATGCAATCGCACCGACTTCACATACTGCATCGGCGGCTGATTGGTGATGCTTTTAAAATGGGTGTGAAAAGTGGGCACGCTCATGCCCGCCAGCGACGCGAGTTGCCCCAGCGTTAGCGGCTGCGCGTAGTGCGCGTGAATGTGGCTCAGCGCTTTGCCCACTTTGCCAAATTGGCCTTGCAAGGTTAACGCCGCTCGCAGCGCGCTGCCCTGCGCACCGGTCAGCACGCGATAATAGAGTTCACGCACCAGCGCTGGACCGAGCATCTTCGCATCCAGCGGATGATTTAGCGTTGTGAGAAAGCGCAACACCGTCTCGCGCAACGTCTGATCCATGGGGCTCGACATCATGCTCTGCGCCGCCTGGCTCTCAAACGCCACATCTTGCTGCTCCAGCTGCAACAGCAATTCCGTCGCCACGCTGAAATCAAGATGCAGGTAAATCGCCAGCAGCGGATGTTCCGCCGATGCCGCGGTTTCCATGGTAAAAGGCACCGGCACCGCAACCGCCAGATAGTGCTGCTCATCGTAGAGATAAACCTGATCGCCAAAGAAGCCGCGTTTCGATCCCTGACAAACAATCACGATGCCCGGATCGTACAGCACCGGCGTACGCGCCAGCGGCCGATCGGAACGCAGGATGCGAACGTCCGGCAGCGCGGTGAGGTTGTAACCTTCCTGCGGCGCTAACGTTTTAAGCAGTTTTACGGTTTGCTGCTGGAGCGTTTCTTTCATCGGATAACATCACATTCATAATATTAGGCAAGGATTAAACAAGATAAGGCCTTATAGCCGTTTCAGCGCCAGAATATTATGCATCCTCTACTTTTTGAGGAGAAACCGCAAATGTCCAACGTTAAAACATTATTCATCACTGGTGTCAGCAGCGGATTTGGCCGCGCGCTGGCACAGGTTGCGTTAAATCGTGGCTATCGCGTAGTCGGTACGGTGCGCAATGCTGCGGCAAAAGCCGAGTTTGAAAATTTGCATGCGGAAAATGCCTTCGCCTATGAATTGGATGTCACCCATTTCGCCGCCATTGAGGCGGTAATTGCCGATGTTGAAACCCAGCTTGGCCCAATTGATGTGTTGGTGAACAACGCCGGTTACGGTCACGAAGGCGTGATGGAGGAATCACCGCTGCATGAGATGCGCCGCCAGTTTGACGTCAACGTGTTTGGCGCGGTGGCGATGATTAAAGCGCTGCTGCCCTTTATGCGCCAGCGCCGTCAGGGCCACATTCTCAACATCACCTCGATGGGCGGTTTTATCACCCTGCCCGGCATCAGCTATTACTGTGGCAGCAAGTTTGCGCTGGAAGGGATTTCGGAAACCCTGAGCAAAGAGCTGGCGCCGTTCAATATTCATGTGACCGCCGTCGCACCCGGATCGTTTCGCACCGATTGGGCCGGGCGTTCGATGGTGCGCAGCGCACGCAGCATCGCCGATTATGATGCGCTGTTCGATCCTATTCGGCAGGCGCGTGAAGAGAAGAATGGCAAACAGTTGGGCGATCCGTTTAAAGCCGCCAGCGCGATGCTCGATGTGATCGAAAGCAGCAATCCACCGGCGCATCTGTTGCTGGGCAGCGATGCTTTGGCATTGGTGCGGCAGAAGATGGAATCATTTAGCGCGGAGATTGATCGCTGGGAAGCACTGACGCGATCGACGGATGGCTGATGGAATAATTGCGGTGATATTCAGGTGCGCATGAATGCGCACCCTATAAAATCTCGCCACGCTGACATTAATGGCGACCGATTTACCCTCAACTGACAGGCATTATTGCAGCACTTCCAACCCCTTTCGCTCGATAAGATTGAGCAATCGCAGTGCTGCTCCGTTAGGTTTTTTCTCTTCTCGTTCCCACTTCACTACCGTCCCCACTGACATGCCGACGTAGGCGGCCAGCATCGCCTGGCTCAGATTATAACGTTGACGTAACTGATTTATTTCATCTCCCGACATCATGTGCAGGACAGGTAGCGAAGCGCGCAATTCACGCAATCTCACACGAGAATCAATTTTTTCTTTTAGCTCATCGGTGACCACGCCAATTTCATTAAAATCCTTGGCGATCTCTTGTAAATCTTTCAGATGATTAACCATCACATTTTACCTCACGCATCTTGCCAGTCTTGATGGCTACTTTTGCTTGTTCTGATGTCATTTCAAATAGTTGTTTGGCCACTTCCTTGTAGAGAGCGAGATCAGATTCAGATATCTCTCGACCACTACTTTTGAATGCGGATTTAGCATAGCCGTTGACGAAAAAAAGATGTTTTTCAGTTTTAAAGGCTACAACCGCCCGGGCCCCGCCACTTTTTCCAGCAACTAAAGGAATGCGCTTCTTGTAAACTCCCCCGCCGAAACTGGCTTCATAAATCCCTGCAATGACTTCCAGCGCCGCTTTGCATAATTTTGCACTATCGATAGCGTCACCTTTGGTGTTTCTATCGAATGGCTTTAAGACATAAATTGCCATGTGTTCCCTCCGTTCTTAATGAGGACTCTCCTTGTCCTGGCATGAAAACCTATTGTACTAAGTGCAATACATATACTCAAGAACAGCCTTCATCACTGAGCATTGTATGAAATACACTCAACCTCCCTGACCTGTTCATTAAGTGATTGTTAACAATAAATTAGCACTTCTGGCCAAATGACTACGCAACTGATTCGCCATATTCCTGTACATATTAATTAAACTTGTATAAGTTTGATGGCTAAAGTTATACGTCAACCTTGAGGATGGAACCATGCGTCAGGATCGTAACTTTTCCACAGCGTCGGAAGCAATTGCACGCTACTTCAAAGAAGCCTCTTTGCCTTCGCAGCAGGAAACGCTGGGGCAGATTGTGGTTGAAATCTTACGTTCAGGACGGACGTTAAGCCGTAAAACACTATGCACCAAGCTGCTGTGCCGTATGGAGCAAGCACGCGGTACTGAAGCGGAAATTCACTATCAGCAATTAATCGGCCTGATGTTTTCCGTAGAACGAGAAGCCTAAATCAGGCGCCGCTGGCCTGAGAATTAACCAAGTGGTTTCCGCCTCATTCAGCTACTGGTTAGACTGAATCCACTTCGTTATTTGCCGCAGGTCTGCCGCGGTAATCAGAGAGAATATATGTACAGAAGTGATGAAGAACGGCTCACCGACATCATCATGGGCGATGCGATTTTACAGTTGCTGAAAAAATCCGGCCCGGTTTCTACTCGCGCACTGCTTGATAAATTGCGCGTGATGGCTTCGATTGAACGCGATCCGCCGCGCCAGCAAGCGCTGAGCCGTGCGATGTCGGAAGTGATGAATCATATCGAAACCCCGCAGCAGAGCGGAATAGCGATCAAAAACACCGATAACGTGACGCATATTTTCCGCAATCGTGACGGTTCAGGTAATGGAACCAAGCACTAAACGTTGGGCGAATGCTGGTTGATCCTCGTTCGCCCTTTTGTTTTTCAATGTAAACACATCACGCTTGTTTTCTTCGCGCGCCACACTGGACCGGAAGGATCGCCTTTCGCCGAGAGCAGCCTCCTGACTTAGCTTATTCCTGAAATGCAGATGGATGCATTGCAAGATCGGATATTGGTGAAGCGTTATCCTAATAAACTTACATCAACTCAATACCAAAACGCTTGAGCAGCGTGGCCCAAAGTAGAAATAGCAAGATGGTGAGTACGCAACTCGCGATCAACGTCGGCCAGAATCCGAGGCGTTGATAAAGAAATGGAAAGGCGACAAACATCGGCAAGGTCGGCACCACATACCAGAAGGTGTACCACGCGTGACTGGCAATTTTGGCCTGACTTTGGCCTTCCAGCTTCATCCAGATCAGCACCAGCACCGTAACCAAAGGCAGTGCGGCAATCAGCCCGCCAAGGCGATCGCTACGCTTAGCCACTTCAGATATCAGCACCACCATGCCAGCGGTTATGGCGTATTTGGCGATGAGCCAGAGCATCCGATTCTCCTTCCTGCTGCAGGCGATTAATGCCGAATCGCACATCCGCACTGCGACATTTCGCCCGGCACATGTTTGCCGTGATGTGAATGGCGCACCTGCAATTCGCCCTGCTGCCAGGCGTTACTGGTATCGGCGCGGTTTTCCAGTAAACGATTCAGCGCTTCGGCGACCAGCAAATCCCGTCGCTGCGCCCAACTGGTGAGATGCCAGGTTGACGCGCGCGCCTCATCGACATCATCAAAACCCACCACCGCAACATGTACGCCTTGCGCGAAGTCGCGCACCGCTTGTAACGCGCCAAATGCCAGCACATCGCTTTCGCAAAACAGCGCATTGATGCGCTCGGCAGCGCGCGTTTTCTTCAAGTACGCCATCATTGCCTGATAAGCCAGTTCGCGATCGTTGCCACCGGCAGAGAGCTCAATATTCAGTTCTTTCTGTTCAGCTTGCAGGCTAGCGACAAAACCGTCCATCTGTCGCACGGGCGCGCTATTTTCCTGACTGTGCATAAAGCCGAAACGTTGATGACCTTGCGACAGCAGCAGCAGTCCCATCTCTTTGCCTGCGTCATAACCATCCGCAATCACAACGTTAGCATCCGCGCTGGCGCTGTGGCTGAGATGAACCGTTGCCGTCTGCGGCAGAATCTCGGCCGACACACTCAATTCATCGCTAAACAGCGAAGTCAGGAAAACCAAGCCGCCGACAGGAAGTTGCGCCGCATTACGCAGCGCGCTTTGAAAACTTTCGCGGGAATTCGCATTCAGCAGCAGCGTAATAAAACCACGCTCATTCAACTGGCGTGTGACTTCATTAAGCAGCTTTACGGTGTTGGGATTGATGAACTCATCGCTGACAATGCCGACGATATTAGAATTAACGGCCATGAAATGACTCTCCTGCAACTTAGCGTGCGGTAATTATTTGTAGGTAACAAAGTTAAGCATTCCACGTTACCCGAATAATCCGCGAGCGCCAATCGCTGGCCGTTGTTCCTGAGATGAATTTGTTAACGACGCGTCAGCGCCAGGCGTACGCCTAAACCGATAAAGGTGATGCCCACCACACGATCAAGCAATTTCTGCAACATCACATTGCGCGACACCGCGCTAGCCGCACTGCCAGCAACCAGGGCAAATATCACGTCAGTCATTAAACCCACAACCGCATACGTCAGGCCGAGCAACAGAAACGAGCTGGCATGATGATCGCCATCAACTACCACGAATTGTGGAAAAAAGGAGATGAAAAACAGCAATACTTTTGGATTGGTAATCGATGTAATAAAACCGCGAATTAATAAGCTGCGCGTATTAGAGCGTGGAATTTCAGCCTGCGGTGTTTTCTCTTCTTCACGGCTAAAAAAGGTTCCCCATACCATCTTACTGCCCAGATAAATTAAATACGCCGCACCAATATATTTAATCACCGTAAATAACAGTGGCGAAGCGGTAATTAGCGCCGTTAACCCGATTGCGCTGGCAATGGCATGCGTGCAACTTCCTAGCGCTACGCCACTGGCTGATATCACGCCGCTACGTCGTCCATTCGCTACGCTTTGTCCTACGACATAAGCTAAATCCGGTCCCGGTGTAATACACAGCAGAAATACGGATGCGAGGAAAAGCGGAAAGTGCGTGATATCCAGCATAGTGACTCCTTGTGAAAGGTGAATAATTCCAGCGCCTATCGTAGCGGCGCAATTAATTGCACACAATAGAAGTAAGAGACACACAATGATTAAAAAAATAGCGCAATAAATCGCGTAAGGCCGATCAATTAAGTACCGCATCAAATCACCGTACATTTTGTAGCGGCGCGAATTACCGCGCAATAAATTGCGCCGCTACGGTTCACTGCAGTTGCAAATACTCAACTACGCCTCCAGCAAAATCGCGAATCCACCATAGATCATACGCTTACCATCGAACGGCATATTCTCGCCCATCTCTTTCATGCGCGGATCGGACATCATTTTGGCATTGGCGGCGTCACGTACTTCCTGCGATGGGTATTCGATCCAGCTGAACACCACCGTTTCGCCCTCTTCGGCTTTTACCGCGCGATAAAAATCGGTCTGCGTGCCTTCGGGAACATCGTCTGCCCAGCACTCGACAACACGCGTGGCGCCAAACTCTTTAAACAGCGGCGCGGCTTTAGCCGCCATGGCACGATAATCCTCCTTATTAGCTTCCGGCACCGCTACGACAAAACCATCAACATACGACATAGCTCGTTACTCCGTCGTCATTTGCGCGGTCAGTAATAACCGCCCATTCATTGTATGAATAACGCGCAACAAGAGCCGAAGCAGAGATGAAAATTTGCGCGCTTACTCGCAGATTCTGCGCGCGCCAGACGATTTACGTTACACTGACGCCTTTGATCGTTACGTCACCGAGAAATCTATGCGCATCACCATCGAACCGGCCGATCAGCCGTTTATTCACCGTTTGTTGGGTGAAGAGATTGAGAGTATTGACACCGCATCCACCGATGCCACGCTATTACAGCAGGCGCTGCACAGCGCACGACAGCAGAAGAATCACGAAGCCGACCTCGACTGGCGCCGCAACGCGCTGTTTCTGCTGCTGTTTGTATTTTTATATGCCGCACTCGGCGCGTCCTTAACGCTGGATCTCACGCCGCAGGCATCGAGCCATAAAAGCCTCGCTTATGCGCTGGAAGCGGTGCCGGTACTGATTGCTTTTTCTGGTTTATTCGTCTCGCTGCTGTACGTATTTCTGACTCGCAGCGGCGCTCGACGCTTGCGTAACTGGGAACAGGGAATATTTGTGCTGGAGAAATACAGCGGCGCGAATTTCAGTCGGCAAATTAATGAAATGGGATCACGCACCACGAATTATTCGCAATCGGCAATTAACGTTGCGCTAGCGCTGTTTATTTGTGTGACCTGGGTGGTGATGTATAACTATTTCACTTTCACCACCAGCGGCGTGATTGGCAGCGTGATTTCACTGTTCATCACCACCATGACCTACGTGATTCTGGATATTCAGCTGCTGAAATCTAATTCATCCATCGCTATTGATGAACCGCTGATTCCAGTTGAAGACGAAAAAGAGAAGCCATAAGGATCTCAATGTGCGACATCCCTGTCGCACATATTTCGCTAGAGTTCTTCGCCGTTGCTGGCGATAACCCGGCGATACCAGTCAAAACTCTTCTTCTTCGAGCGGGAAAAATCTCCGCTACCATCATCGTTTTTATTTACGTAAATAAAGCCATAGCGCTTGCTGTATTGGCCGGTCGTGAAAGACACGCAGTCAATACATCCCCAAGGGGTATATCCCATAAGATCGACGCCATCTTCGGTCACGGCTTTCTTCATCTGTTCAATATGCGCCCGCAGGTAATCGATGCGGTAGTCATCATTGATCTCGCCCTTTTCATCCATTTTGTCGATGGCACCAAAACCGTTTTCCACCACGAATAGCGGCTTTTCGTAACGCTCATAAAGAATATTCAGAACATAACGCAGCCCAACCGGATCGATCTGCCAGCCCCAATCTGAGGCTTTAACGTGCGGGTTCGGTACGCTGCCCTCGAAGCCTGAAAGCGCCGTCCCGCTGCCGGCATTTTCTTTACTGACCGCATTACTCATGTAATAGCTCAGCCCGATATAATCGGCACAGCCTTCCCGTAGGATCTGCGCATCATCGGCTTCCATGGCAATGTGGTATCCCTTGCGTTGCCATTCATTGAGAATATAAGCCGGATAATGACCGCGCATGTGCACGTCACTGAATAGGAATCGCTCCCTCATCGCTTCCTGAGCATACATCACGTCATCCGGATGACAGGAAAACGGATAGAGCGGCACCATGGCGATCATGCATCCAATTTGTAGTGCAGGATTAATTTCATGTCCCAACTTCACCACTTGAGCACTCGCCACAAATTGATGGTGCAGAACCTGATACATGCACTCTTCAGGATTAGGCTCGTGGGTGAAAATAACGCCCGAGCAGCAATAACCAAACAGCGGGGTTTTCCAGTTGCGCTGATTATTAATTTCGTTGAAGGTCATCCAGTATTTTACTTTGTGCTGGAAACGATTAATGACCACCGCGCTGAAGCGGACAAAGAATTCCAAAACTTTTCTATTTTTCCAGCCGCCATATTCGGTTACCAGGAAGTTTGGCATCTCAAAATGGGACAGCGTAATTACCGGTTCAATCCCGTATTTCAGCAGCTCATCGAATAGCGCATCGTAAAAATGCAACCCCTCTTCGTTCGGCTCGGCTTCATCGCCGCGTGGAAAAATACGCGACCAGGCAATTGAGGTGCGGAAGCAGCGGAAGCCCATTTCTGCCAACAGCGCGATATCCTCAGGATAGCGATGGTAAAAGTCTGATGCCTCGTGATTGGCATAAAAGCAGTCATCCTGAATGTCGGCGGTGATGACGCGATCAACACCGTGCGCCCCGCTGGTCAGGACATCGACTATGCTCGGGCCTTTACCGCCTTTATCCCAGGCTCCCTCGACCTGATGAGCGGCAACAGCACCGCCCCACATGAAATTTTCTGGAAATTGCTTATTCATAATCTGTATCTCTATTTATCAGAGGGTGCCAGGCTGCGGCACAGAGCGAACGTCAGGTTGGCTGTTTTCTTTGAATCCCGCGACCCAGGAGAAAACCATGCCCAATATGAAGGCGACGAATATGGATACCAGGAAGCCGAGGAACTGCGTCATGTGCCCCTCTTTAAAGAACACCGGCAGGACGGCAATGCCGGGAATGCAGTAACTCCATGAAACCGCGTTGAAAGCCCCGGCGATCATGCCGCCGGCAGCGCCCGCCAGGCAGCCACAAATCATCGGTCGTTTAAGACGCAGAGCCACACCGTAAATGGCGGGTTCAGTGATGCCGAACAGCGCCGTTACACCCGCAGAAAGCGCCATGCGCTTAAGCTCAGCGTCTTTCGCCTTCAGGTATACGCCCAGCACCGCGCCCGCCATACCGAATACCGCGGAGGCTTGCAGACCGGTAAAGGTGTCGTAGCCCAGGGTGGCATAGTTACCGACGGTCACTGGCGTGATGCCCCAATGCACGCCCAAGGTAACCAGTGGCATCCACAAGGCACCAACCACAAATCCGGCAATGGCAGGGCTGAGATGATAAAGGGTGTTGTAGACGCCACCGATGGCGCCGCCGATCATATTGCCGATCGGGCCAAATGCCAGAAGCGTGAACGGAACCATGATGGCGAGGCAGAACATGGGCGTGAACAGGTTGCGTATCACCATCGGAAGCAGGCGCTCGAAGAAACGCTGTACATACGACATGCCCCACACCATCAAAATAATGGGGATCACTGACGAGGTGTAACTCAAATACTCTACCGGCAGCCCCATAAAGGTCAGCGGCGCGGCATCAAGCGGAATGCCAACGATCTGCACCATTACCTTTGAAATCTCGGGATTTTCAACCGCGCCCTTCATCAAAGCCTGCACTGCGGGATCGGCTGAGTTGGCGGTGAGGATTTTGTTGGCCGTCAACATATTCAGGTAATCCGGCGACACCAGCGCGCAGGCGGAGATAACCGCTGTGAACGGATTGACATTGAATTTTTTGGCGGCGGTAAACGCCACCATCACGGGCAGGAAGGTAAAGCCGGTCCACGAAACGAAGTTAAGGATGCGATAAGTGCCGCTTGCCGGATCCATCAGGTCGATGGCGGTCAGCAGCGAGATGATGCCCTGAAGCACACCGCAGGCTGCCAGCGGATAGAGAAAAGGCGCAAATATGCTGGAGATGATATCCATAATGCGGCTAACGATACCGACATTAGGCGGTGGTACCGCTGTACTTTCGTCGAAAGTGAGTAGATTCTGCACTTCGCGATAAGCATCACCAACGTGATTGCCAATCACCACCTGCATCTGGCCGCTGGCCTGCATCGCGGTGATAACGCCTTTTACCCGCTTTAGTGATTCAACCTCGACCAGAGAATAATCTTTCAGCACAAACCTCAGACGTGTAGCGCAATGTGTCACACTTATCACATTATTATCGCTACCTATCAGTCTAACGATCTCTTTCGCAGAATCCGCATAATCTATTGCCATGGTTTTCTTCCATTGCCAGAGGGAATTCAGTCCGTCAGGAGCGGACTAATTCCGGCAATGTTAGAAAATCATCCCGGCAATGTCACGAGGTCACAATATGTTATAACGGGTCGCTAATTACAAAAATGTCACACCGCGTGACATATCGCTGACATTATTCACCACCAGCTTTCTGCCTATCGATTCAAGAATAAAAATGACCGGAACCTGAGTGGTAATATCGTATTCGCTTTCTATCAAAATGCGAGAAACATGGTAAGGAACAATAAAGTCAGAAAGTTTTGCCAGTGTTGAATCCGGGTTACAGGTAATAGAAATTACTTTGCACTTGTGAATAACAAACTGCCTGGCAAGCTTCAATATTTCGGGAGTTTCGCCAGAGACTGAAAGTACGATAGCCACTGAACTCTGCACCATATCGGTACTCACCGGATAATAGGGATCATCAATGTGATTACTGAACTTGCCTACATTAGAGAAGAAACGCGCACCATACCTGCCAAGCGTGCCAGAGCTGCCTGCGCCTGCAAAGAACACCCGTTCGGCATCACGAATGTATTGAGCCGCCTGATTGATCATCTCATCAAATTCATCGTTTCTGATGCTTTTAAAAAAGGTCAATATTTCCTCGGCTCCATGAGGAATCAGTAATGTGCTATTTTTGTTCAGGTGCAACTTCATACTCGCTTTGAGTTCTGAGTAACCTTTGAAATCCATTTTTTTACAGAATCTCAGAACAGTCGCGGTAGATACGCCAGAATTATCAGCTAGCTCTCTTATCGTCATATAAATAACGGCATTGATGTTTTTAATAATGTAATTATGCACGCTGCTTTCGAGGGCATTTAAGGTTGATAGTTTTCTGGCGTTAAACATCTATTCAAACATCCTGACGATTCAATTATGACGCTTATCATGTCACAAACCGTGACATCTGAGGGATGTTTAACGAGTAAACCCGCGCGGCAAACCAAAAGAAATTGTATTAATTGTGATAGCTCGCACAATTTGGATCAAGCATGGCGGAATGCATATTAGTTTTCCAGCGCAGTAAGGATCGTCGCTTCCATTTTTTCTGGTTTGGTGATCGGTGCAAATCGCTTGATCGGTTTGCCGTCGCGCCCGATCAGAAACTTAGTAAAGTTCCATTTGATCCGCCCGCCCAACACACCGGGTAATTCGGCTTTCAGGTAGCGAAATACGGGGTGCGTTGCGGCGCCGTTAACCTCGACTTTCTCGAACATCGGGAAGCTCACACCGTAGTTGATGAGGCAGGTCTGCGCGATATCATCGGCTCCGCCAGGTTCCTGCTTGCCAAACTGATTGCAGGGGAAACCCAATATCATCAGCCCATTGTCCGCGTACTTCTTGTAGAGCGCTTCAAGGCCTGCATATTGAGGAGTAAATCCACAATGGCTGGCGGTATTCACCACCAGAACCAGCTTCCCGGCGTAATCGGCCATAGAGATGGGCTGGCCTCGCAAGCTGATGGCATTAAGTTGATGAAAGGTGGTCATGTATCAATCCTCAGAGCAGAATCAGTTCGGCATTAAAGACGGTGTTTTAATCAGCGGCCTCTGCGCCTTATTCTATGATTAAAGCGCCTGTGATTCATGTTAGACGTGATGTGTGAAACGTCATGACTACCGCACCAAGAAGTAATAATGCACTCAAGCCGAAAGCACTTTGCCAACCCAGACTGTCGAAAATCAAACCCCCAACGGTTGATCCAAGCGCAATGGAGAGTTGGATGACAGCAACCATCAGACCACCACCTGCCTCTGCATCTTCGGGTAGCGTCCGCGCGAGCCATGTCCACCATCCGGTTGGCGCGGCTGTCGCAAGCATTCCCCACAGGCTCAGCAAAACGGCAACAATCCACATGCTGTGGCCAAACAAAAGTAACGTACCGGCAATCGCTGACATAAGCAGTGGTATCAAGATTAATGTCGGATAAAACCTTGAGTTCAGGAAGGTCGAAACAAACGTTGTGCCGATAAAACCTGCTGCGCCTATAGCAAGTAAAATCCAGGACAGGCCAGGCGCGCTCACTCTGGTCACGTTCTCCAGAAACGGTCGCACGTAGGTAAATAAGGAAAACTGCCCCATAAAGAAGAGTCCGCAAGCCAACAGCCCCATTGATACGATAGAGGCTCTGAAAAGACCAAGCACCGATCCCTGTGGCTTGCGCGCATTATCGCTTTCCATCGAAGGCAGGCTGAGGCATTGCCAGATGAACGCAACTATCGCAAGCGGTACCAGACATAAAAAGGCACCCCGCCATCCGACAGTCGCCCCCAGGTAGCTACCCAGCGGTGCCGCCACAACGGTGGCCAGCGCGTTCCCGCCGTTAAAAGTCGCCAGCGCGCGGGTAACCTTGTGCTGCGGTACCAGCCGAATGGCTGTTGCGGCCGACATTGACCAGAATCCACCGATGACGATTCCAATCAACGCTCTCCCGAGCATATAAACCGAATAACTGGCCGCCAGCGCGACAATGATTGCCGATACCGCCATCAAAATCGTTAGTCCCAGCAGAAGATATTTCCGATTCAGGTCCCCGGCAATGCGGGAGATAGTCAGGCTGGTAATCACCGCCAGCGCGCCAGAGATGGCAATTCCCTGTCCTGCCAGTCCTTCCGTGACATGCAAGTCGCGGGCAATAGGTGTTAGCAGACTGACCGGCATAAATTCAGAAGCGATCAATACAAAAACGCAGAGCGTCATGGCAAAAACGCCCCCCCAATACGACTGAGTTTTATGGTGAGAGGATTTAATATTTACTGTGGACATTATCAACTACTCTTCAAATCGATCCGACCTGATTCAGGCGAAAGTGGGAGATGCGCTTTTCAGGGAATAACATCATCATTTCACTGCGTTACATCAGGCGAGTTAATGCCTAATGCTCGTCAGTTAAGACATGAAAACCCGTAATTACCGAGAGCACGCATTGTAGCGGCGCAATTCATTGCGCGATAAATCGCGCCGCTACAAAAGGTGCGGCGATTTGATACGGCGCTTAACTGAACGGCATCAGGGGAGTTAATGCCAGCCGTGAAGTAGAGGTGGCATGGTAAATGCAAATTATTTCAGAAAGTTACCTTAAATTTGATTTGAAAAATTGTTCAAACTTAGCAAACGGGATCTTTCCAGCCACGTTGTCATATAAGTCCACATGATTTGCCCCGGGAATAATCACCAGCTCTTTCTTTTTACTCCCGATCGCCTTAAAAGCGTCTTCAGCAAAATAACGTGAATGGGCTTTTTCACCGGTCACAACAAGCGCAGGGATAGTGATTTCATTTGCATAACTCAGCAACGGCATATTCATAAATGACAGTGGCATTGTTGCATTACATGCGCCGGTTGAGTTGACCGAACGCGCATGGAAACCGCGTGGCATGCGGTAATAATCAAAGAATTCTTTCAAGACTGGATTTGGATTAGCGGGTAACGTTTCCGGCAGAATACGCTCAGAAGCGCTGACTTTGCCTTTTTCGTCAACATCAATGTCGTGACCACCGGGCGCGAAAGTGCCGTTTTCCGCATCCTTCCAGCGCTGCGCGTTCAGATACTGCAACACAGCACGACGATCGGCGCTGGTGTAACGATCTTTGCCATCGCCTACGCCGTGGCCCATCGCGCGGCTCATGTCATACATCACGCTGGTTGCTACTGCTTTAACGCGTGTATCCATCGCAGCGTCGTTTAATGCCATGCCGCCCAGACCGCAAATACCGAGCAGCCCGATATGGTCGCGGTCCACCTCATTTTGCAGACCTAAGAAATCAATTGCCGCGCTGAAATCCTCAGTATTGATATCCGGAGACGCCACATTACGCGGGTAGCCGCCACTTTCGCCCGTATATGAAGGGTCAAACGCGAGGGTGACAAATCCCTTTTCAGCCAGCGTTTGCGCGTACAGGCCGCTGGATTGTTCTTTGACTGCACCGAAGGGCCCGCTGATGGCAATGGCTGCCAGCTTGCGCTCGCCGCGATCCTTTGGAAGATAGAGATCCCCAACTAAAGTGATCCCATAGCGGTTCTGAAAGGTAACCTTACGGTGATCAACTTTCGTACTTTCAGCAAAGGTTTTATCCCAATTTTTGACCAGCGAAATAGGTGCGTTCGGATTGCTGGTATCAGCATAACTCATCGTTGTAACTCCACTTAATGATGCGCATAGCAGCATTGCAGGTAACACTGCTGTCAATTTTTTAGTGAAAACAGTCATTAAAATCCTCCTGAATAAACATCAAAGAGGCAGGTTTCATACCGACAACGCTGCTGTGCTTTGTTGCAATGTGCACATTCTAGTTAGCAGCATGTGTTCTGATTAGAGGGGGATTTTTGCTAAGATTGATATCAAATTGTTCCAAATAACGATGTAGTCATAAGGGCGGGATGATGGCAAAACGGGAAAACTACAACGATCTCTACCTGTTCATGCTGGTGGTGCGCGAGGGGAGTTTTACCGCTGCGGCGAAACGCCTTGGCCTGGCACAATCAGGTATCAGTCGTTCAGTGCGTGAACTTGAAGAAAGACTTGGCGTTCAACTCATTGTTCGCACCACGCGCAGATTATCGCTCACCCATGCTGGTGAGCAGCTTTATCTAACCGTTGAGTCAGGATTCGATGCTTTAGATATGGGGCTCGCTAAGCTGGCCCACTATCGCCAGACCCCATCCGGTACGGTGCGTATCAATGCCAGCCAGCACGCGATAGATAAAGTACTCCTGCCAAAACTTGCGGTATTCAAACAACGCTATCCCGATATCAGACTGGAGCTCATCAGCGAAAGCCGGTTTGTGGATATCATTGCGGAGAGATTCGATGCGGGTGTACGTCTGGGGCCGGAGGTTGGCAGCGGCATGATCGCTGTACGCATTTCGCCCGACATGGAGATGGCCGTTGTCGGTACGCCAGAACACTTTCGTCGCTACGGCTTTCCGCAGATCCCCGCAGATTTGGCCGTTCATCCCTGCATCGCTTATCAGTTAGGCGATGGCAGCCTTTATGCCTGGGAACTTCATCAGGATGGCAAAAAAATCATCCATAGGCCGCAAGGGCAATGGTTTTTTGCTGACAGCTATATGGAAGCGAAAGCCGCTACTCTCGGGCTCGGGCTGGCTTATGTCCCGGAAGAGCTGGTTTCTGAGGATCTGGAACAAGGAAAGCTGATCAGGGTTCTGCAACGGCACAGCCAACGTCTGGAAGCTTCATTTCTCTATTATCCGCATCGCAATGTGTCACCCGCTTTGCGCGCGGTTATTGATACATTGAGAATTTAAAAGGTTTTCATTGGAAAATATGTATACCTGCCAATATCATCATCTCTCTCATTCGCCCACTGTTAATTAATCCTGAAGTAAATAAAGTCTTCTTAGCAACCTGAAACTTTAATCAGCATTGGCACTCTCCCTCCCGACGTTTTCTGGAAATCGATTAAACACCAGCAAATACACGTATTTTTGCTGTTTGGCCGTGCATAATTTGACATGTTGGGAAGCGGCGCAAAAAGCAGATTTTGCTCTGGTATCAACAGTCTGAATAACCATGATGAATTCAGAGCTTATCTGAAAAACCATAGCCTTACATAACCCAAATACTCTTTTATCCTCTCAATAACGAGGACATTTAAATTAATTCTGTTAATTTTTTTGCACTCGCCAGCAGGGGGAAGAATGAAGATTATCGTCGGTGGAAACGGCTACCCAGAAAAGAGAAACATCATTACAGACCCTGCAAATCGCTATCTGGATTACCGTCCCAGAAATATCTGGACCTGGATCAACGTTATAAGGCGGCGCTTATTGCATAAAAATAAACTGTTTATTTTTCGACCGCTGCCCCTGATGTCTTCAGGTGATGCGGACATTATCCACCTTTTTAACGAAGTTTCTTCGGGGCCAGGCGACTGGGTAGCGACCTTTGAAACCGAACTGCCCCGTGTTCTTCCCGTTGAGGGAATACCCAAATTTGCCAACCCCGAGCTGGCGCGGGAACTCCGGTACGTCTGCTCTCCGCGCTGCAAAGGTATCATCGCTATCTCAGAAGCCACACGTCAGATCCAACTGCGGCTGCTGGAACATTTTCCCAGGGAGCAGGCTATCATCGGGCCCAAACTGCACGTACTGCATCCCCCGCAGCCGGTACTGCAGGAAAAAAATGCTCTGGTTGAAAAAAGTCCGCTGAATTTTACCTTCGTGGGCAAGGAGTTCTATCGCAAAGGAGGGGCAGAAGTTGTGCTAGCCTTTAGCCAGTTATTAAGGGAAAACCTGATAAGTGTGAACGACGTCCGTGTAAATCTGGTTGGTGATCCTGGCAGAACGCATAACGTGGCTCACCAGGCGTTCCAGGATGATGACGCATTTAGAAGAAGCGTGGAGGACACACTTCGTGAATGCCCTCTATTCCAGCACCATACGTCGCTGACCAACGACGCGGTACTGGCGTTGATTAAGACCTCTGATGTCGGGCTGCTGCCCACATGGCAGGAGACATACGGCTTTTCCGTTCTGGAAATGCAGGCCTGCGGCTGCCCGGTAATAACGACGAATGTCAGAGCCTTGCCGGAAATCAATCCGGAAAATGCCGGCTGGCTGATTCGCTGCCCCCTGAATCCGATGTTAGAGCTGACGGTGGCATCAGTAAGTGACAAAACCTCTCTGAGAAGTGCCATCATATCTCAGCTTAAAACCTATATATTGCAAATTATCAGCGATAGAAAAATCGTATCAGAGCGCGCTAAAAATTCGTTAGCGCGAATATGTCTGGAACACGATCCAATATTATTTAGAAAGCGACTCAATACGATATATATGGGTGTGAAGACCGAATAAAATAAAAGGCTTATCTAATCGGGTACCGTCCTTCTACTCGGTATTAGCATCCAGTCAGGTATGTGACAGTTGCGCTCGGGCATCAGGTGAGCTAAGTAAAGCGGCAGCCGTCGTAGTCAAGCCGGCTATACGAAACATGACTGTCCCTGAGCTCACGTGACGCATCACGCCGAAATCTATAATTTTATTTCAGGGGATAATAGCGATGTGGATTGGGTATCAACCGAGTAAATAGCGAGCGAATCTGTTTCCAGTTAATAACCGTAGTGCACAGCATCAGCGCTAATGATGTTTGTCACAATTATTGAGTCGCTATAAGCTTTTGCGCTATATGAAGAGATAGCGAATTTTATCTAGCTCGTGACTAAAATTTCTCTTGGTTACGTCATAAGCGCGCCATTATAAATAATTTTGGTTAGTGATAGGTCATGGTAAAAGACGCCGTGGCGCTCAACGATCCTGAGCGTGCATTGGTTGAGGTCATGTAATACGCGGCCTTGAAGGGAATATTGACAACCTCTCCTGGCGAGGTCGTCGTGCCGTATTTGATAAGCTTGCCGAACTGAACGGGCACATCGTCATACTTAAGCTGAATGCCCAAACCTTTTGCTGTCGAGCTACTGTTTAATCCCAAGACTCCGTTGGCAGGATCGGCAAGCGGGCTGACGTTATCCAGCGTCACATTTACTGCGGTCTGTTCGCTACAAATAAGCGGTATGGAAAACGTTACCGGATTTTGGATGCTGCCCACGCCAGTAAACTTCGGCATCAGCGCAATTCCCATATTAATATTCAAATTACTATCCCCAATTTGACAGGATGCGGTGCTGATATTGATTGGCGAAAATATATATTTATAAAGCGGCAGGCGAGTAATGTTATTACTGACCGGCGTACTGTATTCCATATTTAGCGTCAGCGCGGGTATTGAGCCCGTCGCCGGGGTGGTACTCGTTTTGATCAGCTCAAAGGTATCCGTGAACGTTGATACGCCATTCTGAAGGATCCCTCGCCTCCAGCTCGCGTTATTGAGGTTCAATCTGGTGACAAATTCGCTGGTTCCGGTTGTGCTGGAAAAGTTTTTCCACCGGATGCCAATGCCCTGGACCTCCGTTGCCCGAACGTTGGCCAGCGGCGAGGCGCCATAATCCCTATTCGTCCCCGATAGCTGAATAAACCACGAGCCATCATATCCAATGACCTGACCCTCAGGGTCACATTGCATGGCATTACTCGTGGTTATCGTGGCTAATACCGTCCCGACGGGCGCATCCCGCTGAACGATAATATTGTTATCAAAGTTGACCGCTACGTCATTTGCAGAACACAGCGCAAAGGCATTCAGTGAGATGGCGCTACCCATCGCAGCCATCGAGATTTTAAATACGGTGGACATCTTATGTTCCTTCATTTAAGCACGGCGCAGGCCTTCTCTCGCAAGAGTAATAATGCGAATCAAGGCAATGAGAAATTTAGCGACATACTGCAGTAGTACGTTGGATTTTACCCGGTAACGCGTTTAGGGTTATTTTGGCGCGGCAGGTTTTCGCTCCCCACTGTACCGTAATGCCGTCACCGTCGTTCAGACCGCTCATATAAACCTCGCCATCGCTTCCCACAATGCTCATCGCATCGCTTTCGTTGAGCTTTGCCGTCGCGCCAAAAGGCACAGGCGAATTCTGATACATCAGTGTTACCAGGGCGCGCCGCCCCGTTAGCGTATTGAACGTAGCGCGCACCACCGCGCCGCGCGTAGGCACAACGTTGACCACCGACTCGGCCACATCCACGTCTGCCCCCAGCGAACCCGTGTCTAATGCAATACGGTTTTCCTGATAGGCACTGGCATAAGGCACCACGGCGTACCCGCGCGAGTCCGTTTTAACGCCGGGGTTATTGCGCACCCTCACGCCGGATGCGCCCTGCGCCTCCAGCAGCACTACGGTATCTCCCAGCGGCTGAGAGAACGTCACGCCATGCTTATGGCCGATAATCCCCCCCTGTAGGCCGAAGTTCAGCTGACTGTTCTGTCGGCTTTGGTTGTAGCCCGCGCTCACGGTGCCGTGGCCGCCCTTGTAGGTTCCACTCAGTGAGCTTCTTGAGTCACCGCCCGACGAGGTATAGCCCTGCTGGACCATGTAACTCAGGTTATTATCGTCGAGCGCGGTGCCGCTAAGCCCCACCTGGTGCGTTTCAGGACCGTTTTTTTGCATATTCACGCTGTAGCTGGCCCAGCTTTGCGATAGCCATTTGCTCAGAGGAACCTGCAGGCTAAAAGCTATAATCTGGTCCTTACGGTCTTTGCCTGGCGTTTCGCTATAGGTGTAGCCAAGTGAATAATTGATATCGCTGATACTGGTGTTAAAGCCGGTACTGACGTTGCGTTCATAGCCCCGTTTGCTCCAGTAGTCCTGCTGGTAAGCCGCAATATAAAAATTTCCCCAACTTTGCAGCGACTGACTAAGGTTGAGCTGCAGTCGGCTTCGCTTGTTGTAGCGCTGGCTGCTGAATTCATTCACCTCCTGGAAGGTATAAAACCCTTCCGTGGAGTAGCGATAGCTGGCGAGCGTCACGGTGGTATCGGTCGCGGCCACCGTTTTTGAATATTGCACACGATATGACTGTCCCCGGCTGCGCCGGTTTTTCTCATCAACGAGTTGGCTCTCGGCAGCGGTGATGTCTGCCGAGAGCGAACCTATATCGCCAAAGCTAAGGCCGGTACCGAATACACCTGACGCATAGTTGCTTGCCCCCAGGACGCCGCCGTACAGCGTGAGATTATTGTTGAGGCCATAGGCGAGCGTGCCCAGGCCGAATGAAGGCGTTAGCGCGCCATGCTTCGTGGTTCGGTATTCACCTACGCTCAGCGCATACTTTATGCGCCCTTCCCGCAGCATGACGGGAACCGCGGAGAAAGGCTGCACGAAATGCTGGACGCTGCCGTCGGCTTCGGTGACGACAATTTCCAGATCGCCGCTCGCCGATGTGGGATAGAGATCGCGAATTTCAAAGCTGCCGGGCGCCACGTAGGTTTGATAAACCGTGTAACCGTTTTGCTTCACTGTAACCGTGGCGTTGGTGCGAGCGATCCCTCGAATAATGGGGGCGAAACCGCGCATGCTCTCCGGCAGCATGGTGTCATCGGAAAAAATCTGCGTGCCGCGAAACATCACGCTGTCAAACACGTCACCTGGCGTGCTGGTTTCACCCACCTGAAACTGCCCTCTCAAAAACTGGACGTCGCGGCTCAGGGTGGTATTCAGCGACGAAAACGATTGCTTTCCGTTGTTCTTCGTCGCGGTGCTGTAGTTACGCAGGCGCCATGGCCCCACGTTAATACCGCTTTGCAGGTTGGTGTAAAACTGCTCCTGCGTCTCACCGTATCGGCTCCAGTTGCGCGAGCCATTGATACTGTAATTTACCAGCAGTGCAGAAATGCCTTGATCCCAGAGCGAAGGGTCAACAGTGCCGCGCGCCCGCGTATTAAGCGCAGATTGAGGGATTGAGATATCCAGTCTCTGCTTGTCAAAATCCAGCCGGGTGGTGGCATCCGGTATAAATGCACCGGGATCAGTAATAATAACTTCAGCCGGCAGCATGGCTAATTCAGGAAATGCCTTAACCCTGACACCAAATGATTCCAGCACTCTACGATTAAGCTCGGGCGCCAGCCCAAACCCTTTCACAGGGACAAAAGAGACATTTTCCGTCCGGATATAATTTTCATTAAGCCATATTTCCACCCTATAGGTGCCGGGTAACTGCTCTCCCCGCTCAAAGCGGCTCAGATCAATGTCCTGGGATGTTGAGTGTGTTTTTTCAAGTGCATCGGCCATGAAATAAACATCGTCTGCGGCTGCGGGAAAAATGCCCGACAATAAAAATGCTATCGTCGAGAGTCGACATACGCAGTGAGACCCCGATCCATAGAAAATTGCATTTTGAGAAAAAGAAACAGTATTCACCTTGCTTACCTGCGCGAGTAACTTAGCGTATTGTTAATATTCTTCACTTCAGCACTTGGCATTTTTCTGTCGTTACTCCACCAAAGTCATTTATGGCTTTCCAGGTAACCTGCTTTCCAATGCCGGCCACCGTTTCAGAACTAAAAGGTGATATCATTGGTGGCTGAGAAATAGACTTATCACCAACCTTTAATGAATAAAGAGAAACATAGAACGGCGTAGGATTGATAATCAGCAGGTGTTCACCACGTGGCTCAAACTTTAATTTCTCCCATGCCTCACCTGCTAATTCTGACGCCAGTAATGCTGGCCGGTAGAAAAGCTTCATGCGCGTCTTAACGGCAATGAGCAACCGATTCTCATCTGACCGGGTCATTGAAGGGATAGACTTAACGTTAAGCCAAAAAACTGATTCGCGATTTTCAGGTAGCTTCTTTTCGCCGGTATAAATGATCCGCAGCGTATTTTCATGTCCAGCATCAAGACGAAAAAGCGGCGGCGTGACGATAAAAGGAACCTGCCCCTCTGAATTTTCACTTAACTCAACCCATGACTGAATTAAATAGGGAACACCATCCTGAGTGTTACTCACAGGGAGTGAGGCTTCGTTTTCAGATGCATTATAAATTAATCGCGTTCCCCCGACGGTTATGCTGGCCTGACACGTTAAAGAGATTATGCAGGCGCCTGATAATAATATCGTTCGAATTAGTTGATTCATTATACATTTCCGACATTTCAGCAATAGGCAATAGGGCGCCCCTCAGGTACGCCCGGCCTATTACTGGTAGGTAATGGTGAAATCTGACGTTGCGTTTGCTGTTCCCGCAACCACGGCGGCCTGGGTCGCCTTATATTTCGCTACGAAGGTCATTTTATTGCTGTTGGAGGGCTCTTCGCCTGCGCTGGTGTCAAGAGTGATGCTCTTAGATTGTGTAGCCAGCGGAATCGCAGTGATGCCATCCTCCTCATAAAACGCGATACCAACGCCTTTCGCCGTTTGACCGCTGTTCAGCGCAAGAATATTGGTGTCGGAGCTATCCGCATTACCATCAAACTTAATGGAAGCAGAGGTAACCGCAGCAGGGCAATTGTTCAACACAATGCTAAAGCGGGTTGCGGCAGCAACGGCTCCGGCCGCGTTAAACGAGCTTTTCGGTATTTTGCCGAGGTTGACGGTCTGATTAGCCGTATTAGTATCGATCGTACAGGCAGAATCCAGAATGGTGCCAGTAAAGTTGATTTTTCCATCTGCTGCGCTGGCGGAAAAAGTTATTCCAGAAACGGCTGTGGCCGCAACTAAATTTCGAAATAGATTACTTAACTTCATTTGCATAGTTATTTATCCTCAGGATTAAAGGTACCTGCGCAAAAGAAACTTTTGCGCAGTAAGGGCGGAACAGTGCCGCTAAATTAAAGTTTTTATTCAAGGCATTAATTGGGCGTTATTTATCTATGAGCACCTCGGGCTCTGCGATGATAAAAGTAAAATAAGCTGCTTCATCTCCAGACCGCTGCCTAACGCCAGACGATTTCGCAAATAGTAATTCTTATTAACTTCGCATTTATTTCTAATTCGATACTGCCGCGTCGATTTATCATAAACCTTCAGGAGAAAGTTCAAATGTTCGTTCGACAGTCGCGTCGATAGCCTCTGATACAACACGTCTTTTAATACGCATGAACTTTCCGCCGCCCGGAATTTAGATGCGCGCTCGCACAATTGCTTAAGATCTTTAAGCGAGGTGACAAGTCGGAATGATTTTAAGAAAACGTTATCTGCATTTTCTTCTGGTGCAATAAAATAGGTTAGCGATAATAATCCCCTTTCCTCAAGCCGATAATAGATCCACCGAATGTTTTCGCTACTTTCTCCTATTGTATCGATAAGAATGTAGGACTTACTCAGGACGGTCGCACTTACTAAAAATTCCAACCGGCTATCGAAATAAAATACTTTTCCATTGGCTAAGGTTAATGAAGTAACTGCCTGCTCAATGGCAAAATTTCGTGAAAAAACCAATAGCGCTGTCAAAATTTATTCCTTATAAATTTATCATCGTCATTGTGAAGAAGGTCTGAAAACATATATGCGTTCTAAAGAATCGCAGTCGATTTTGTACGCTTTCCCATACATTCTTATAAAAGGGTATCGTTCAAATCCCACGCTATTAAACGCGTGCTGGATTTTCTTCATCATGGACAACAAATAGGATTTCGAGCACCGCAGTCCATAATCTTCAAAAACGTGTACGATGATGTCATTATCGTAGACAATGTCGTTATCCATCCCCGCAAGGAGATATTCGAACAGTCTCGCTTTCGTCTTACCGAATCTTTTAATACGTCCATTCTTGGTATTGATAAGCGTTCTTGTTAAAAGCCGATACTCAAGATGATTGAAAATCGTGTATCCATACAGAAGCTCGTCAGAGACACAAGGCACAAAGACTCCTTAGAAGTTTATCGTTCCCATTTCCATGTCGGCGCCTTCTCCATTCGAAAGGTTTTGGTGTTCATCTGATGCAATGAAATGTTATTAAAATGGAGAAAATGTGACAATGGGACTAATTTATTAAAGCAAAAAACCACTTATTACATAAAAATCAACATAAAAATCCATATATTGTTATTTTATAAGTTTAAAACCCTGGATGTTTATTTTTTGTTTCTATCTATCGCGTTATAAAACAAAAAATTCACAAAAATATATTTAGCTAAAATTCACATTAAAATAGCAAATATATCTGAAAAACATAAATATCACTTTAAAATCAATTAGTTAAAAAGATAACTCAGTCCAGCTAAACCTAGCCTTAATAAGGATATTTTAGGATTTTTCGTAACGTTAATTACGAATTTTCGGGACAAAAACTGACAAGCACTGAATTTCCTTTACATTTATGGCAGTTCGGCACTTATAAAAAGCAAAAAACGCATCTAAGCAGTAAGCTGAATAGAATCATTTCTTCGCTCAATGTTCTTAATTCAAATTAACAACGGTAGCCGCTGCGTCCTATATGTAAGAAAGTCTTCAGCTAATAAGATGTCGATTTGTCCCGCGCGCCCGACACGTCATAGCGATCTGTGCCACACTCCCGGTACTTTTCGCTGGAAAACAGACATTTCCCTCATTATCATCAGCTCACTTATTCACCCACTGATAACTAAGGAGGATTACTATGCCACTGTGTGAATTGTTTATTTACTCACACTTCTACAGTAATTGGCCGCGTTCAGGCATTTCCGCACTCGTGCTGCGATAATCCGTCCTGAGCGAAGTTAACTGAAAATCTAATCCCTTCCTCCGGCTTACCGGGTTGTCGTCAGCGATTTCTGACGTCGGGCCTTTTTGCGCCTGCAACTTATGAGTAAGCACATGAGCACTTTACTGTCCGCCCACGCTGTCGGTTTCGATAACGCCTTCGGCACGCTATTTCACGATATCCATTTCAGCCTGAAAAAGGGCGATCGCATCGGTTTGCTGGGTGATAACGGCACCGGTAAAAGCACCTTATTGAAAATTCTCAGTGGTGAACTGGAAGCCAGCCACGGCAGCGTTACGCCGGCTAATCACTGTTTACTGGCGCGCATCGAGCAGCATCTGCCAGCAGAACTGCACAACGCGTCGCTGCTGGATGGCGTGATGGCGCGCTTACCGGAACAAGCCGATCGCTGGCGCGCCGAAGCGCTGCTGGGCAGCCTGGGTTTCACCGCTGAGCAACAAACGCAAATTGCCGCAACGCTAAGTGGCGGTCAGCATATGCGCCTGCTGCTGGCGCGTGCGCTGATCCTGCAACCGGATCTGCTGCTGCTCGATGAACCCAGCAACCACCTCGATTTGCCGACGCTATTGTGGCTGGAGAATTTCCTCAACGGCTGGAGCGGCAGCTTCGTGCTGGTTTCCCATGACAGCACCCTGCTCGATCGGGTGACTAACTGCAGCTGGATTCTGCGCGATCGCGGTCTGCTATTCTTCCGTCTGCCCTGCAGCGCGGCGCGTCAGGCGCTGATCGAGCAGGATGAGGCTGACACGCAGCGTTATCAGGCCGAGCAGAAAGAGATCGAACGCGTCGAAAAAAGCGCCAAACGTCTGGCGATCTGGGGCCGCACTTACGATAACGAAGGTTTGTCGCGCAAAGCGCAGCAGATGGAGAAACGCGCCAATTGGTTGAAAGAAGCACAAACCACGCTGAGCGAAGGATCGCTATGGCGGCTGCAGCTGCAAGGTGAAGCGCTGGACGCCGATCGCGTGCTGGCATTGCCGCAGATGTCGATTCGGCCAGCCGATGACGCACCTGCACTGTTTTCACTACCAACGCTGCAGGTGAAAAGTGGCGATCGCGTAGCGATCGTTGGCCGCAACGGTTGCGGTAAATCGTCGCTGCTGCGCCATTTGTGGCGTGAATTTCAACAAGCAGATAGCGCGTTTTTTCATCCCCGCGCGCGCCTCGGTTATTACGATCAAAGTCTGCATCAGTTGCACGATACGGAAACGTTAAGTGATGCGCTGGCGCATTTTGCGCCGCTCAGCGATGAGCAGCGCAAGATGGCGTTGATCGGTGCGGGTTTTCCGTATCTGCGTCACCAGCAGCTGATTGGATCACTGAGCGGCGGCGAGCGCTCGCGTTTACTGTTTGTGGGGCTGACGCTGGCGCGCTATTCGCTGCTGCTGCTCGATGAACCCACTAACCATCTGGATATGGTAGGTAAAGAGGAACTGGCGGAGGCGCTGAATCAGTTTGAGGGCGCGGTGTTGCTGGTGTCGCACGATCGTCAGTTAATCGCCAACAGCTGCAATCGTTTCTGGCTGATAGAGGACCAGCAACTCAGCCAGTGGCACGATTTTGACGCGGTGACCGAGCGCCTGCGTGCTGAACAGGTGATATCCATGTCTGAGGTTGTTGCACCTGCGGCGTCGGAAAACGCGTTGGATGAAGATGCTTTGCTGCTGGCGTTATTAGAGGTGGAAAGCAAACTGGATGAGGATCTGGCGCGTAAGCCGAAGCATCAGAAACCCGCGTTGCAAGCGCAGTGGCGTGAGGAGATCGCGAAGCTGAAAACCCAGCTCGATCTGTAAATCGGCAGTGAAACGGTCGCCATAAATGGCGTAATGCCGCTCAGTTAAGCGTTGTATCAAATCACCGCACCTTCCGTAACGGCGCGACTTATCGCGCAATAAATTGCGCCGCTACAATATGTGCTCTCGGTGATGAGGGGGTTTCATGGCTTAACTGACAAACATTACGCCATAAATGGCGACCCTACGCCCAATCAGTGACTCAGATACGCTGTAAACAACCTAACCGCCCTTTCTATTCGGAAAACTTTAATCATTTTTCAACCAGCGCGCATTACCCAGATAAATCCGGCGAATTTTCTCCAGTTTGTTCCCTTAAGTGATTATGATTCTCGCTTCATATAAGGGACGCTTATGCTCAATATCTCAAAAAAGTGGCTATTCGCCACGCTCGCTGCTGTCATTCTCCTGCTGTTGATCTGGCATTTTGCCGGTTCACGCCATAAACCTAACGCGGTGGTCACCGCCGAAGTGCGTCAGGGAAATATCGAAAACGTGATTGCTGCCACCGGCAAAATGGATGCGGTTGAACGCGTCAACGTCGGTGCGCAGGTTTCTGGTCAGGTGAAAAAGCTCTATATCAAATCTGGCGATAGCGTCAGCAAAGGCCAGCTAATCGCCGAAATTGACGATCAACCGCAGCGCAGCGATTTGCGTAACGCGCAGGCGGCGCTGAGCGTGGCGCAGGCCGATCTGGAAACCCGCGAAGCCGCGCTGGTGCGACAGCAAGCGCAATATCAGCGCTTGCAGCAAATGATTAAAACCAATGCGATCTCGCGTCAGGATTTTGATACCGCCGAACAAGAGTGGCGCAGTGCACGCGCCGAGCTAACCGCGCAAAAAGCGCGCGTGATTCAGGCGCAGATTGAGGTGGATAAGAAGCAGCTCGATCTCGGTTATACCCGCATCATGGCGCCAATGGACGGCACGGTCATCGCCATCGTCACTAAGCAAGGTCAAACGGTGAACGCGGTACAAACCGCGCCGACCATCGCCAAGCTGGCGCAGCTCGGCACCATGACGATTAAAGTGCAGATCTCCGAAGCCGACATCAACAACGTGCAGCCAGGCCAGCAAGCGTGGTTCACCACCTTCTCCAATCCAGACAAGCGCTACAACGCCACGCTGCGCAGCCTCGAACTGGCGCCGGAATCGGTGATGAAAGATGACGCGCTGATGGGCAACAGCGAAAGCACGCCAGCCAGCAGCACCAACGCCGCAGTCTATTACAACGCGCTGCTGGATGTGCCAAACCCCGACAACGCGCTGCGCATCTCCATGACGGCGCAGGTCAACCTGCTGCGTGATTCCGCTAAAGACGCTTTGCTGGTGCCGGTGCAGGCGACGAAGAAAGACGCGGATGGTAAAACCTACGTGGAAATCCCCGATCAGGATAACCAGCCGGTGAAACGCATCATCACCACTGGCATCACTGACAGCGTTGATATTCAGGTGTTGAGCGGTTTAAAAGTCGGCGAGAAAGTGATCCTTGCTACGCAGACGGCGGGCGCTGACGAGGTGTTGATGTGAATATCATCGAACTGAAAAACATCCAGCGCAGCTATGTTAACGGTTCGCAATCTCTGCATGTGCTGAAAGACATTAACCTGAGCATTGCTAGCGGCGAGCTGGTGGCGATTATCGGGCCGTCCGGTTCGGGTAAATCGACGCTGCTGAATATTCTTGGCTGCCTGGATGCGCCGGATAGCGGCGACTATTTCATTAGTGGCCAAAACACCGCCACGCTGTCGCCGGATGCGCTGGCGAAAGTCCGCCGCGAGCATATCGGCTTTATCTTCCAGCGTTATCATCTGATGCCGGATCTCAGCGCCTTGAGCAACGTCGAGATTCCATCGATCTACGCCAATCTGCAGGGCAAAGCACGGCTGCAGCGCGCGGCGGATCTGCTGGCACGTTTAGGTTTGCAGGGCCGCGAACATCACAAACCGGGCGAGCTGTCCGGCGGTCAGCAGCAGCGCGTCAGTATCGCGCGCGCGCTGATTAACGGTGCCGAAATTATTCTTGCCGATGAACCGACCGGCGCGCTGGATTCGCATTCCGGCGAAGAGGTGCTGCGCATCCTACACGATCTCAATCGCGAAGGTCACACGGTGATCATCGTGACGCACGACATGAAAGTGGCGCAGCACGCCGATCGCATTATTGAGATTCAGGACGGCGAGATTTTTGCCGACAGCGGCCGCAAACAGGATGCAACCCGCGCGCAATATGTCCCCGCCGCGCCTAAAAGCCAGAGCAAGCTGCGCGGCTTGCTCGATCGCTTTCGCGAATCATTGCGCATGGCGCTGAATGCCATGAACGCGCATCGGCTGCGCACCGCGCTGACCATGACCGGGATTATTTTTGGCATCGCGGCGGTGGTCACGGTGGTGGCGCTCGGCCAGGGCGCGCGGCAAAAAACGCTGGAGAGTATTTCCGGGCTCGGCACCAATGTGGTGTCGATCTATGCCGGTGGTGATTTTGTCGAGGATGAAGCGCATCCGGTGCTGACGCTGGTGATGGCCGATGTCGACGTGATTGGGCGTCAGCAGTTTGTCGCAGCGGTCAGCCCGGAAATGATCGCCAATCAGCCGATTCGCTATCTTTCCAACGCGTCCAAAACCTCGGTGTACGGCGTCGGCAAAGCGTATTTCCAGATTCAGGGCATTAAATTGCTGGAAGGCAGCAACTTCAGCGATGAACGCCACGCGCGTCAGGAGATCATTATCGATACCAACACGCGCAACAAACTGTTTGGCGAACACGGGGAAAGCCCAATTGGCAAGATGATCGTGCTGGGTTCGGTGCCGGTGCGCGTGATTGGCGTGGCGGATAATAACGATGGCATGTCGCCCAATCGCCTCAGCGTGTGGCTGCCGTGGAGCACCGTGATGTATCGCATCAGCGGGCAAACCGCGCTAACCAGCATCAGCATTAAGCTGAAGGACGATGTGGTGAGCGGCCCGGCGGTGGAATCGCTGACGCAACTGCTAACCGCGCGTCACGGCAGCAAAGATTTCCTGGTGTTCAACCGCGACAAATACCGCAAAGCGATTGAAGATGCCGCCGCGACGTTAACGCTGTTGATTCTGCTGGTCGCCTCAATTGCACTGATGATTGGCAGCATCGGCGTGATGAATATCATGCTGGTCTCGGTAACGGAGCGTACCCATGAAATCGGCGTGCGCATGGCGGTGGGCGCACGGCGCGGCGACATCATGCAGCAGTTTATGATCGAAGCAGTTTTAGTCTGTCTGGTGGGCGGATCGCTCGGCGTCGCGCTGGCGCTGGTGATTGGACCGATTATCAGCCTGCTGGCGGGCGGCATGATTACCGCGATCTTCTCATGGCAATCAGCAGGCGCGGCCTTTGCCTGCTCCACCATTATCGGCATGATTTTTGGTTACCTGCCCGCGCGCAAAGCCGCACGCATGGATCCGGTGGCGGCATTGGCGAGCGAATAACTGAATTACCGCTTTAACCTATTAGCACTGTTCCGTAGCGGCGCGATTTATCGCGCCGCTACGGATTTGCCGTTTTACATCAACATCGGCAAGGTCGCCGTTGCCGTCTGCTGGCTGGCCGCCTGATAACGGGCATCATGCGTCATCAACTCATTTATCAACACTTCCACCAGCATCATCGCGCCCACTTTACCGCTCAGCGCACCAGCGTTGAACGGGCCTTCCGGCCGCGCAGCCACTAACAGCATATTGGCTAAGCTGCCCATCGGGCTGCGCAGCGTGTTGCTCAGCATCAGCACGCGCGCGTTTTGCTTCTTCGCCACCTTAACCACATGCATTACATCTTTAGTCGAGCCGGAAGCGGAGATGGCGATCACCAAATCGCCCTCTCTGAGCGTCGAGGCATTCATCGCCGCGCGATGCATATCACCAAACAGCTGCGCCGATTTACCTAAGCGCAACAGGCGATAGTGCAAATACTCACCGGTAATCGCGCTGGCCGCCACGCCGTAGATCTGGATAGTTTTAGCCTGATGCAGCGCTTCCACCGCGCTCTGAAGCACTTCGCGGTTAATGAATTTCCCGGTATCGCGCAGCGCCTGCACCGTTTCCTCCACCAGCATGTCGATGCTGTCACCGCTAGCGACGGCGGCGGGCTGATTGTGTTGCACATCCAGCGCCAGCGCCATTTTGAATTCGGTATAGCCTTTGCAGCCGAGATGACGACACAGCCGCGTCACGCTTGCTTCGCTGGTGTCGGTCTCGCGCGCTAATTCAGTGATGGTGAGATACAGCACTTTCTGCGGGTCGGTGAGGATGAAATCGCCCAGCTTTTGCAGCGTCGGACTGTAGCCCGGCAAGCCCTGGCGCAGGTGCAGCAAGATGTTTTCGTTGTCCGTCATGGCGGCCTCTTCTTCACGACATTATGGCGCACAGTGTGCAGCAGATTAGGGCATAAGTGAAAGCTATCACAATAATGATGGAAATTTTCATCTTATGAATGAGATTGTGATAATAATTTTTACCACAAAATCACTTCAGGGATAAAAATTTATGTCATCACTGTTCAGCGGTGCCTCTTCAGGGGGTTGGTTTGAAAAAGCCCAGCGGTTTGGTAAGTCGTTCATGTTACCGATCGCCGTGCTACCGGCGGCCGGTTTGCTGCTGGGCATTGGCGGCGCACTCTCCAATCCCAACACCGTCAAAGCCTATCCATTCCTCGATGTCGCCTGGCTGCAAGGCATGTTCACCATCATGGCGAGCGCCGGATCGGTGGTGTTCGCCAACCTCGCGGTGCTATTTGCGGTTGGCGTAGCGGTAGGATTGGCCAAAAGCGACAAGGGCACCGCAGGATTGGCCTCGCTGCTGGCTTATCTTGTAATGAACGCCACCATCAATGCGCTGCTGACGCTGACCGGCGTGCTGGCGCAGGGCAACCTTAGCGCGGTGGGACAAGGCATGGCGCTCGGCATTCAGACGCTGGAAACCGGCGTATTTGGTGGCGTGGTGATCGGGCTGGTGACGGCCATGCTGCATAATCGCTACAACAAAATCGCCCTGCCGCAATTCCTTGGCTTCTTTGGTGGCTCGCGCTTCGTGCCGATTATCAGCTCCTTCGTCGCCATTCTGGTAGGTGCGGCGATGACCATCGTCTGGCCGCATTTCCAGAAGCTGATTTTTGGTATGGGCGGATTGGTGGATGCCACCGGTTATTTCGGCACCTTTATTTACGGCTTTGTACTGCGCATGCTCGGCCCGTTCGGCCTGCATCACATCTTCTATCTGCCGTTCTGGACCACCGCACTCGGCGGCAGCGAAGTAATCAACGGACATCTGGTGGAAGGCACGCAGCGCATCTTCTTCGCCCAGCTTGCCGATCCCCACACGCAACAATTCTACATTGGCACCGCGCGCTTTATGTCCGGGCGCTTCATCACCATGATGTTTGGCCTGATCGGCGCGTGTCTGGCGATGTACCACACCGCTAAGCCGGAAAACCGTCAACGCGTGGCCGGATTGCTGCTGTCGGCGGCGCTGACTTCTTTCCTTACCGGCATCACCGAACCAATTGAGTTCTCGTTCCTGTTTGTCGCGCCTGTGCTGTATGTCATCCACGCGCTGTTTGATGGGCTGGCGTTTATGATCGCCCACATCCTGCACATCACCATCGGCCAAACCTTCTCGGGCGGCCTGATTGATTTCATTCTGTTCGGCGTATTGCAGGGCGAAGCGAAAACCCATTGGTGGTATGTCCCGCTGGTTGGCGTGCCGTGGTTCCTGCTCTATTACTTTACTTTCCGCTTGCTGATCACCCGCTTCAATTTCAAAACGCCGGGGCGCGAAGACGCCAGCGTTGAAACTGTGCCTATGGTCGCCGGAGAACGTCCACTGCAGGTGATCGCGGCTTTAGGCGGCAAGCAGAACATCGCCGAACTGGATTGCTGCGCCACCCGTCTGCGCATCACGCTCATCGACAGCAGCAAACTCGATGAAAACGCATTGAAAGCTACCGGCGCACGCGCCGTGATCCAACGTGGCAAAGGCGTGCAGGTGGTTTATGGCCCGCACGTCACCATTATCAAAAATGAAGTAGAGGAGTTACTCGCGCTATGAAAGCACCGATGCTGGCCCAGATTCAGGGAAAACTGGTGGTTTCGTGTCAGGCTCTGGAAGATGAGCCGTTACACAGCCCGTTTATTATGTCGCGCATGGCGTTAGCGGCGATGGAAGGCGGTGCGGCGGCGATTCGCGCCAACAGCCTGATCGACGTGCAGCAGATTATGCAAACCGTGGATTTGCCGATTATCGCCATTATTAAGCGCGACTATCCCGGCAGCGATGTGTATATCACCGCGACGCTGCGGGAAGTGGATGAGTTGATGGTGGCGAATCCGGCGATGATTGCGCTGGATGCCACGTTACACACACGTCCCGGCGATTTGCAGCTGCCGGCGTTGGTGGCAGCGATTCGCCAACGCTATCCGCAACTGTTGCTGATGGCGGACATCGCCACGGTGGAAGAAGCGCGTCAGGCGGCGCAATTAGCTTTCGATTGTGTCGGCACCACGCTGCACGGCTACACCGCAGAAACGCAAGGCTGCTATTTGGCCGCCGATGATTGCCGCTTCCTGCGTGACGTATTGGCTGCGGTAAAGGTGCCGGTGATTGCCGAGGGGAATGTTGAAACGCCGGAAATGGCGGCGCATTGTCTGGCGCTGGGCGCGCATGCGGTGGTGGTCGGCGGCGCGATTACGCGTCCACAGCAGATAACGCGCCGCTTTGTGAATGCCATCAATTAATTTTTGAGGTGCCCATTAGGCACCTCGCCTAAGGTTATCCACAATCCCCGTGCGTAGAGTCGCCGTTAACCTGTGGATAAAACTCGCCTCGCACCACACCGCGCCCGATGCGCGCAGGCGGTTACTTTTCGCACGATTGTGAATCTCAAACACGCTAACACACTTGATGCGTTAGCGTGTTTAGGTGAGTCAGTATCCGGCGTTAAACCGAATCTTCTTTTTCGATCACTAATACGCGCGCTTCGCCTTGCGGGTGCGCAACATGCTCGGTGCCGAAGCTGGCGTAAAAAATGTCGCCGCTATTCAGCAGCACTTTCTTCACCTCACCTGCTTCGCGGTAATGCATCTCTACCACACCATCCAGCACCGCAAACACTTCCTCGCCATCATTGATGTGCCACTTGTAAGGTTGATTGGTCCAGTGCAGACGCACGCTGGTGCCGGCGAAGTTGGCGATGTCTAACGCTTCCCATGCTTTGGCGGGAGAGAAGTTTTTGCTGATGTAGGTTTTCATGCGATATCCGTATGGGGGAGAACTGCGTTGATGATACACACAGCCCAGGCGTGCGGCGGGACATGCGCAGGCCATTTACGGACATTCAGATACAACAAAGCCGCCTGAAGGCGGCCTTAACACAACTGCTTGTGCAATTAACTTATTTGTATAACTCGGCAGTCATGTGTACGCGGTTGTTAGTGTTGGCTTCAGTAATTTTATACTGAGCGCCCTGCTCTTGCGCCTGCGCTGCGATTTTCGCTTCTGCACCATCCAGAGTAGAAGACTCAACAGATATACTCTGTGCAAAGCTAGCAGCAGACATCATTGAAAGAGCAGCAACAGCGGCGATAGACAGTGTTTTGATAGTTTTCATGGTCATAATCCTTAGTGGTTTAACGAGTAGGCTGTGTGCCTTCGATGGTAATAATAATAACTCATGTTATCGTTTCAAAATTAACCATTAGTGCGATCACGATAACTTACGTAACTATACAGTTGCTGCGTTATATCGACAAAAAAGGCCGCCCGTAGGCGACCTGTTCTGGCACATCCGTATGCAACCATCCGTTATTAGTAAAGTTCTGCGGTCATATGTACGACGTTGCCGTTGCTCGCTTCTAAAATTTTGTACTGCTCACCATTCTGTTTTGCCTGCGCAGCGATTTTCGCTTCAGCACCATCCAGAGTCAGCGAGGTTGCTGAAACAGTCTGTGCGAAGCTGGCAGCAGACATCAGTGAAAGAGCGGCGGCAGCGGCGATAGTCAGAGTTTTGATAGTTTTCATGGTCGTATTCCTTTGGTTGTTTGATTTGAAAGCTGTGCGCCTTCGATAGAAACAATGATAACCATTGAAACTATTATCAGATTAACTATTAGTGCGATCACAGTTAACCAGCTCATTATCACTACGCCAGCTCGAGCTCGGTGATGACCTTTTTAACTTTTGCCACATCCATAAGCGCTTTAGCGGTGCGCGGAAACAGTCCGCCGCACACGGAATACCACACTTCACAACCGGCGGTTAGGCCTGCTGCGGCAAAGACATCAGAAACAAAAATGCCCTCTTACGAGGGCATGGATTATCACTATAGGTCGGGGATTATTTCAGCACGATGCGCGCAATCTGATCCTGGCCTTTGGTTGAGGAGTCTTTGTTGAACTCCGCTTTCAACGTGACATACAGCGTGTTGTTGTCCGGGCCAATCAGCAGGCTGTTTGGATTGTTATCGAACGACCAGCTGTTTTTCACCGCGTAAGTGGTGGCATCCAGCTGCAGCACTTTCTTCGATTCGCGCTGGCTGATGTAGATCTCATTACGCTTAGCGTTGAATTTAATCGCTAGCGCATCACCTTCAATACGCTTGATCACTTTCCCAGTGCGCTCATCAAACACCAGCGTGGCTTTGCCTTTCGAATCATCGGTAACGAACAGACGGCCGGTAGCCGGATCTTCCGCCATGTTCAGGAACAGATACTCTTTACCGTCGCCGGCGGTCCAGCGCTTCTCAATTTTGTGGGTGCGTGGATTGATCACCAGAATCTCGCCCGCGCCGTTGGTCGCGTAAATGCGCTCAGTTAGCGGGGAATAGATGATGCCGGTTACCCATTTGCCTGCATTCTTGATGGTGGCTTTCAGCTTGAAGGTTTCCTCATCAACCACCGAGATGTAACCCGGATCGGCTACGCGACCGACATACAGCTCGTTGCCGTGCCATAGCACTTCACGCGCGCCCGCCGGATAACCTTCTTTATCTTTCTTACCTGGGAAGACTAAACGTTCCAGCACTTTGCCGCTCTGCGCATCCACTTTAGAGATAGCGCCATCCAGCGAGTTGGTGGTGTAGAACACGTTGCCCGCTTCATCGATTGCCGTACCAAAGTTTTTCAAATCGGTATGCGTAACGCCTTTGGTTTCCAGTGTGGTTGGGTCGAGACGATAAATTACACCACCGTTAACGTCTTTAAAGCTCTGCGCGCTGGCAACGTATAACGCTTTCGCAGCAGGCGAATACGCCATTTCATACAGGCCATCGCCCAGCGTGCGCTGGGTCAAAGAAGTATCAACTGGCTTGGCAGCGGCGGCTGGCGCTTCGGCTTTTTTCGCCGGAGCCTGGCAAGCGGTCAGGCTGAATGCAGCGACGATCGCTGCCGCTACGGCGGCTTTGCGCGGGCTAAATAACGATTTCATGCTCAACTCCATCAATGGATGAACGGCTCCGTTGCGCGTACGCATACGGAAAACTCAAGAAGAATGAGAATCATACGCATTAGCATGAACTTAGCAACTTTCTCGACGATCTTCCTTACGTTGCCGTAGATCGATTCCAGCATGCCGCACACCTTTCTTTACTAAAAACCTCCAAATATTGCCTGAAAAAATAGGAAAACGTGAGCAATTAACAGGTTATTTTCACCCGTAAACCATTGATTCATAACTTACTTACACATTATTACAATTACAGTTGCAACCTCCCGCAGATTCTTTAAAGCAAATGATTATCATTGGCTTTCTCAATAAATGCGCAGTGGCGCTTTGCGTGCCTTCTCTTCTGCCCTTTTGGGCGAATGAGTCACGACGTAAACGATAAAAAACGAAGCAAAACAGCTTCCTATAACACGCGTTTCAACAGGAAATTTTATGTCTGGCATCAGGAAAACCTTTAACGTCTCACTGCTGGCGGTGACGATTCATGCCCTACTTACGCCAAGCCCGGCGCAGGCAGCTAGCGATTCGCCGCAGGATTTGGTGGTCGAGGCATCCGCAACCGGCGACAGCGATAACAATGAAAAGCAGGATTACGCGGTAAAAACCACGCGAGCGGGCACTAAGCTGTTGCTGACGCCACGCGATGTACCGCAGTCGATGAGCGTGGTAACGCAACAGCGCATGCAGGATCAGAACCTGCAATCGGTAAACGATGTGCTGACCAACGCCACCGGCATCTCGACCAATCTGATCGACAGCGAGCGCTCGGAATACTATTCGCGCGGCTTTAAAGTCACCAACTTCTCGTTCGACGGCATCCCAACGTCAGTTAATGACAACTGGAACTACGGTGATGCCGCTTCTGATACCGCCATTTACGATCGTATTGAGATCGTACGCGGCGCCACCGGATTGATGACCGGTGCGGGCAGCCCGTCAGCATCGATCAACATGGTACGTAAACACGCCGACAGCAAAACCTTTACCGGTGCGGTCAGCGCCAGCTACGGTAGCTGGAACAAACAGCGTTATGTTGCGGATCTCTCTGCACCGCTAAACCAGGATGGCAGCCTGCGCGGCCGCGTGGTAACCGGTTACAGCGATGAAGACAGCTGGCTCGATCGCTACCACAAAACCAAAAAATTCCTCTACGGCGTGATTGATGCCGACATCACTGAGCACACCACGCTGTCGCTGGGCTACGACTACGAAGATGCTAACACCGGCAATCCAACGTGGGGCGGCTTGCCGATGTTCTACAGCAACAACGCCACCACGCATTACGATCGCAGCCTCAACTCCGCCGCCAACTGGGCGCGCTACAACACCAATTCGCGCAAAATATTCGCCGACATCGATCATAACTTCGATAACGGCTGGAACATCCACGTCAACGGCACGCACGCCGAGAACACCTTCAACGATAAGCTGCTATATGTGATGGGCAGCGCCGATCAGGACAGCGGCGAAGGCACCACCGGCTATGGCAGCATGGATCGCGGTAAACGTCAGATGGATTCGTTCGACGGCTACGCCAGCGGTCCGTTTGAGCTGTTAGGTCGTCAGCATCAGTTAATGGCGGGCGTGAGCTACAGCCGCCAGCACAACGCCACTTACAGCCAGGATGGCGTTACCGATCTGGAAAACTACAACATCGCCTCAAACGATATGGGCATTTTCAATAACAGCTGGAACGGCAACATAGCCGAGCCGCTGTGGCAAGGTTGGTATCAGAATGCCGACGATACCATTCGCCAGAAATCGGCTTATACCGCCGCGCGCTTCTCGCTGGCCGATCCGCTGTCGCTGATTATTGGTGCGCGTTACACACAGTGGAGCACCAACGGCAGCAGCGGTGATATGACGAACAATAACACCACGCCGTACGCTGGTTTGGTGTACGACATTAACGATACCTGGTCGGCGTACGGCAGCTATACCTCGATCTTCCTGCCGCAAACCGATCGCGACATCAACGGCAAATACCTGTCGCCGGTTACCGGTAAAAGCTATGAAACCGGCCTGAAGTCCGCCTGGTATGATGGTCGATTAACCGCGACGGTGGCGGTATTCCGTATTGAGCAGGACAACGTCGGTCAAGCGATTAATGGCGTCTATCTGAGCGGCAACGAACAGGCTTATGCGCCCGCCAAAGGTGCGGTCAGTAAAGGTGCGGAGTTTGAGCTGAATGGCGCGCTAACGGATAATCTGCAACTGACGTTCGGTGCCACCCGCTACGTGGCGCGGGATAAAGAGGGACGTTTCAACAGCTATCAGCCGCAGACTTCCTTTAAGCTGTTTACCCGTTATCAGCTGCCGATGTTGCCGGATCTCACGGTTGGCGGTGGCATCAACTGGCAGAACCGCGTGTTTGAAGATGCCACCAATGCCAGCGGCGATAGCGTGCGCGTTTATCAGGGCAGCATTCCGCTGGCTTCGCTGTTTGCGCGCTATCAGGTGACTAAGCAGGTGGCGGTGCAGGCGAACGTCGATAACCTGTTTGACCGCGAATATTACAGCTACATGAACAGCTACGTTTATGGCACACCGCGCAGTGTTTCGATGAGCGTTTCGTATCAGTTTTAAGTAAAGTCTCAAGGTGCGCATTTATGCGCACCTCTCATCAAACCTTGTTTTTATAATTGAAACTGATCTGCGAATTCTGTTCTTTCGGCAAGCGCCGCGCCTCTAAATAAACCGATTTCCAGTACGGATTATTTAGCGAAGAGCGCATCACGCCTTGACTCACCGACGCGTGCAGGAATTGATGATCGGTGTCATAAAAGCCGACGTGCAGCTCACGTTTAATGCGGAAGAACACTAAATCACCGGGTTGCAAATGCGCCTGATCCACCGGTTTGCCCATGGCAATTAACTCTTTGGTGGTGACGCGATCCATCGGAATATTGAAACGATCTTTCAGCGTGCGCCAGACAAATCCCGAGCAATCGACGCCGGTTAATTGTGTGCCGCCCCACTGATATTTGGTCCCTTCCCACGAATGCATTTGATCGTGCAGCGCGGCAATCACCGGGATTAAATCGGGCTGTTTGCCGTTGTCTGCCGAGGTATCAACGCTTTCCTCAGCAGGCGCATGCGAAGACTTCGAAGAACAACCTGCCAGAGTGAAAACAAACAGGCAGGCGATAACTTTGCTGGCGGCAGAATTGATCATGTGTTGGTGATTTCGCTGAGGGAGACAGTGGTCAGAGATTTATACCGTAAAAAAGTTGCAGAAATAAATAGGCGCGCAGTGAAATCTTTTATTTGTCGGTTGATTTTACCTAAGTTTACGCAACGGTAACATCTTGTATTTTAGTTAAAAATCTATTTCCCACGCTGGGCTTTTTCTGTGCAGGAGAATATTTGCGCTCCTGCACAGAACGACATCAATTTCGACTTACAGCTGTACGTTTAATACTTGCCGGAGAAATTGGCGCTAATACGTTGCGCCAGATAATCCTTCGCGGAAATAGGCGGGTATTTTTTCTCCGGTCCTTCAATAATCACATCTTCATTCGCCTGGCAGAAAAACGCCAGGCTGTAGCGTGCCGGCACCGATTCACCCGGCAGCGGATTGCTGACGCGATGGAAGTTCGACGGTAACTTGTCATCACTCCAGCGCATCAACATATCGCCGATATTACAGGTAATTAAGCCTTCCAGCGGCGGGATCGGCGTCCAGATTTGCTCTTCCATCTCTTTGCCCGGACACACCTGCAAACCGCCCTGCCCATCACGCTGGAACAGCAAGGTCAGACAATCGAAATCGGTGTGCGCCCCGGCGCGCCACGGACCATCTGGCTCGCCGCTGATGGCAAAGTAGTGCAGCATCCGCAGCGTGCTTTGGTAGGTTTCGCGCGAAGGCTCATGCGCTTTGGCAAAGAAATCGTCGGAGAATCCCAACTTCAGGGCAAAACAGGAGAGCAAGCGCATGCCCACTTCCCAACACTGACGCTCGAACTTCAGTACATCATGCTGGAAACCCGGCAAGGTGGCCTCATCCGGCCACAAGCCTGCCATGCGCGGACGCGTCACCTGATACGACTCTTTTTGGTCCGGTTTACCGGTAGATGGACGGATTTGCGCGCGGTATTCCCAGCCGGCATTGCGGCTGAGTGGATGACGCGCTTTGTCACTTTGTGGCAGCGCAAAAAAGCGTTCTGCGTTGGTAAAAGCCGCATTGATGTCGTCGAGCGGAATACCGTGGCCGGAAACCTGGAAAAACCCAATCTCGGTGGCGGCTTGCCACAGCTGATCGGCTATTTCCGCTTTACGTTGGTCGAAATCGGAGAGATCGATGATGCGCACATCACGTGCAGCTTCTACGCCGCGCGCGCCCATACGCGATTCTTTCGCCAGTTCATGCATGTCATAAGTGGTCTTTTCCATTGGTGCACCTCGTTATTGAGCGATAACGGATGACCCGCCCGCAGCGTGGCAGTCATCCCCGCGCCTGCTGAATGCCGCAGGCGATCGAGCAATGACCCACCGGGTGAAACCACGGTTGACAGCTTCTACTCAGTTTCAGCCAAGCAAAGGCTGTGCCAGCACGCTGCGCCGCTTAAAATCAATACGTTAGGGAATCTGCCACATCCGGTCTGCACAATGGCGGTGCAAAACGCGCTGACTTGCCTCATCAATGAGCGGTCAATGAAGCAAAAGCCCGGCACCATCAATATCAACTATATTGCTTTCAGTGGGTTGCACGAATGGCATGCGCTTTGCTAAATCCCCACTGAGTATAAGCGGTCAGCGTGACAACAGATGCACGCAGGACATTGCTCTACAGCATTAGCTGTACCTCGTCAGGGGACGATGCGCATACGCATCGTGAGCACGCCATGCGCCGCTACGCCCCTGATGACGACAACAAACTCAACGTTTATTGGGGGTTATATGACAATGTCGCGTTTCCGTTTCTCCTTATTTGCTGCTCTGCTGAGCAGCTCTGCACTGTCGCACGCCGCCGACAAACTGGTATTGCAAACCACCTGGGTCGCGCAGGCTGAACAAGGCGGTTATTACCAGGCGCTCGCCACCGGCATCTATAAAAAATATGGGCTGGATGTTGAGGTGCGCTCCGGCGGGCCACAGCTGAATAACATGACGCTGCTGCTGGCGAATCGTGCTGATGTCATCGTCAGCTATGACCTGCAAGTGCTGCAGGGCGTTGAGCGCAACTTCCCACTGAAAGCCATCGCCGCGCCGTTTCAGTTTGATCCGCAAGGCATTGTCACCCACGGCGATGTGAAGTCGCTGGATCAGCTGAAAGGTAAAACCGTGCTGGTTTCTGCCAGCGGGCAAGCCAGCTGGTGGCCGTGGCTGAAAGGCAAATATCAGCTGCAGGATGGTCAGGCGCGCCCTTACACCTTCAACATGCAACCGTTTCTCGCTGACAAAAACACTGCGCAGCAAGCCTACGCCACCTCCGAAGTGCAGCAAATTAAAGAGGTGCAGCCGGACAGCAAATTCTATCTGTTTGCCGATTATGGCTATCCGGCATACGGCGGCATTCTGGTGACGCGCGACGATTTGCTGCAAAAAGAGCCGGATGTCATGAAGCGTTTTGTGGCGGCATCGATGGAAGGCTGGAAATCCTACCTTGCCAATCCGGCTGCCGGTAATGCGCTGATCAAAAAAGAGAACCCGCAGATGACCGACGCGGTTTTGGCCTTTGGCGTATCGCAGATGAAAGCCCTGCACCTGATTGACGGCGGCGATGCCGCGCAGCAAGGTTTAGGCGTGATGACGGATAAACGCTGGCAGGCAACGCGTGACTTTATGGTCAACGCCGGTTTACTCAAAGCGTCCACCGACTGGCAGAGCGCGTTTAGCACGCAGTTTGTCGCGGCGAAAGCGGAGTGAGGTGCTCATGAGCCAATTGCTAATTCAACACTGCGCCGCGATCCTGACCGGCGATAAACAGCAACCGCGCAGCAGCGCGCGCGATATTCGACTGCGCGATGGCCTGATTGTGGAGATGGGTGAACTCGATGCTGTCGCCGATGAAACCGTGATCGACGCCCGCGATTGCGTGGTTTATCCCGGCTGGGTTAATACGCATCATCATCTGTTTCAATCGCTGCTGAAAGGCGAACCCCAAGGTCTCAACCTGAGCCTGAGCAGCTGGCTGGCGGCGACGCCGTATCGCTTTCGTGGTGCCTTCGACGAACAGACATTTCGCATCGCCGCGCGGGTGGGTCTGGTCGAGCTGGTGCGTTCCGGCTGCACCACCATCGCTGACCATCACTATCTTTACTGGCCAGATATGCCGTTTGATGGCGCAGAAATCCTGTTCGATGAAGCCGACAAGCTAGGTGTGCGCTTCGTGCTGTGTCGCGGCGGTGCGACGCAAAGCCGTGGCTTAGAGAGCAACTTGCCCACCGCACTGCGCCCGGAAAGCTTTGACAGCATGATGGCCGATGTTGATCGTCTGGTGGCGCGCTATCACCAACCGCAGGATAGCGCGATGCGCCGCATCGTGATGGCGCCGACCACCACGCTGCACTCCACCACGCCGCAGGAGCTGCGCGAGAGCGCGCGTCTGGCGCGTCAGCTCAGTATTCGCCTGCACAGCCATCTGTCGGAAACCGTTGATTACCTTGATGCCGCACGCGCAAAGTTCGGTATGACGCCGCTGCAGTTTTGCGCCGAACACGACTGGATTGGCGATGACGTGTGGTTTGCGCATCTGGTGAAACTGCTGCCGGAAGAGATCGCCATGCTGGGCGCGGCGGGCAGCGGTATCGCGCACTGCCCGCAAAGTAACGCGCGCCTCGGCAGCGGCATTGCCGATTTGGTGGCAATGGAACATGCAGGCGTGAAGATCTCGATTGGCGTTGATGGCGCGGCCTCAAATGAAGCGGCGGATATGCAAAGCGAAGCCCACGCCGCCTGGCAGCTCCAGCGCGCGCGCAAAGGCATGCTGGCGCAGCCGCGTTATGCCGGTGGAACCTTTGAAGGCGGTGGCGACGCCGCCCGCATTGAAGATGTGGTGCGCTGGGGCACATCCGGTGGCGCGCAGGTTTTGGGCTTAAACACCGGCCGCCTTGCACCTGGCATGGCCGCCGATATGGCCATCTATCGGCTCGACGATCCGCGCTATTTTGGTTTGCACGATCCCGCCATTGGCCCGGTGGCCAGCGGCGGACGCGCCAGTTTAAAGGCGCTGATTTGTGCCGGAAAACTGCTGGTGCAGGATGATGTGATTGCCGGAGTGGATTTGGCGGAACTGGGCCGCGACGCTGCACAAGCGGTAAAAACCTTACAACAACGCGCGGCGGTTTAACCGCGTTACGCCGCTGCGTCTTTCTTGCGCAGCGGTGATTCTGGCAGAAACAGCGACAGCACAAAGGCCAGCAGCATCACACCCGCCGCCATTTGAAAGGCTGAATGCACCGCATCGCCAAACACCTGCAAATAGGCTTGCTGCACATCATGCGGCAAACGGTGCACCGCATCAGGATCGAGCGTACGCGGCAATGCTTTGCCCTGCTCCACCAGCGTGGTCAAACCCGATTTCAGCACCTGGCTAAACACCGCGCCAAACAGCGCCACGCCAATCGAACCGCCAACCGAGCGGAACAACGTGACCGACGAGGTAGCGACACCGATGCGATCGGGCGTCACGGTGTTCTGTACCGCCAGCACCAGCACCTGCATCACCATGCCCATTCCCATCCCCAACACGCAGGCAAACAGGTAGATATGCCACAGCGGCGCATCAATGGTCAGCGTGGTCAGCAGCGCCATGCCGATAGTCGCCAGCAAGGTACCGCCAATCGGGAACAGGCGATATTTGCCGGTACGGCTAATAATGCGTCCGCTGACGATGGAAGTGATCAGCAATCCGCCCATCAGCGGCAGCAGCTGTAAACCGGCTTCGGTCGGCGTCGAGCCCTTCACCACCTGCAGATAGAGCGGTAAAAACGTCACGCTGCCAAACAGCGACATGCCAACGATAAACGCCATCAAACTGGCGAGCGAGAAGCTGCGATTGCGGAACAGCGACAGCGGAATAATCGGTTCCCAGGCGCGGCGCTCCTCATAAATAAAACCGATCACGCCAATTACACCAAACGCCAGAATGCACCACAGCAGCGGATCGGACCATTCACGTAACGTGCCGCCTTCGCTGGTAAACAGCGTAATACCCACCAACGCCAGGCTGAGAAACACCGCGCCAGGATAGTCAATCTCATGCGGCTTGCGTTTGTTGTCGGTCTTAAACACCGCGTTGATGATCACCAGCGCAAATAAACCAAGCGGCAAATTGATGTAGAAAATCCAGCGCCATGAAGCGTGCTGCACGATAAAACCGCCCAATAGCGGCCCAATCACCGTTGCCAGACCGAAAACGCCGCCAAACAGGCCCTGATATTTACCGCGCTCTTGCGGTGGAATCACATCGGCGACCGCCGCCATGCTCACCACCATCAAACCACCGCCGCCTAAGCCTTGCAGCGCACGAGTGAAAATCAGCTGCTCCATATTCTGCGCCAGACCGCACAGCGCCGAGCCGATCAGGAATAGAATCACCGAGATCTGCAGCACCGATTTGCGACCAAACAGGTCGCCGAATTTGCCGTACAGCGGCACCACAATCGTCGAAGCCAGCATATAAGCGGTGACGATCCACGACAGGCGATCGAGCCCACCCAGTTCGCCGACGATAGTCGGCAACGCGGTGGAGACGATGGTTTGATCCAGCGCCGCCAGCAGCATCACCAGTAATAAAGCGCTCATCAGTAAGCGGACAGAAGGAGGATTCTCCTGCCCGCTGCCCGACTGCGGCGCGAGTGTTTGGGGTTTCATAACAGACACCAATTGAAATTAATTAAATACACAATTAATATTGCTTGCAGTCTGACATGAATCAAGTGAGCGAGTAAAGATGACCGCACGAAAAGTCCCTGCTGACGATATGGCTAACGCAGTCAAACCCCGCCGTCCCGGCCGTCCGCGCGGCGGCGCGATCAACGTGCAGCAGCGCGAACATCTGCTCGACATCACCTTAGCGCTGTATGCCGAAAACGGTATCGGCGAAACCTCGCTCAATGCGATAGCGCGCAAAGCGGGCGTGAGTCCAGCGATGCTGAATTACTATTTTCAGTCGCGCGAATCGCTGCTGGATATTGTGGTTGAGGAGCGTTTTTTGCCGTTACGCCAGCGCCTGGTGGCGCACTTTATGGATGACCCGCGCGATCCCGTCACCACCTTCAGCGCCTTTATCCGTGAAGTCGCGGACATCGTCACCACACACAACTGGTTCGCGCCGCTGTGGATGCAGGAAGTAATGCAAGGTGAAGGCGGTTTAGGTCAGCACATCAAAAAGCGCTTTGGTCACGGTGAACGTGATGAAGTGAAAAAACTGATTGAAGGCTGGCAGCAGCAAGGATTACTCAACCCCCATCTGGAGCCACAACTGCTGATGACTTCGATTCTCAGCCTGGTGCTGGTGCCCTTTACCCGCTTTGCCAGCGATCCCGCTTACTCGCGTGAAATCATTGTCCAGCACACGTTGAGTCTGTTTTGTCAGGGGATTCAGTCAACACCCTAAGGTCGCCATTCATGGCGTAATGCCGATCAATTAAGCGCCGTATCAAACCACCGCACCTTCCGTAGCGGCGCGATTTATCGCGCAATGAATTGCGCCGCTACAATGTGTGCTCTCGGTAATGAGGGGTTTATGCCTCAACTGACGAGCATTACGCTCTTCATGGCGACCTTAATTTAAACCAATTTATCCTCTGTAAAGGATGAAACTCTATTTATCCCCCACAAAGGATAGAGTTATCATTATCCCTTTCAGCGGATAATGTCATTAATATCCTCATCAGAGGATAATCCTGGCTTTCGCTTCGATCCCAAATGAGAAAAAGCGATGATTTACAGTCCGCGTCAACTTGCTCATCACGTTAGGCTAATTCGCCAAAAAAACCATTGGACGCAAAGTGAGCTGGCGAAAAAAGTCGGCCTTAAGCAAGCCACCATATCTCACTTTGAAAACAATCCCGACCTCACCACGCTCGCGACGCTGTTCAAAATATTACAGTCACTTGATCTAAAAATGGACGTGCAGGAAAAAGATCCATCGGCTGTAAATGGTCAGGAGAATGACTGGTGAAACAGGAATTGATTGCCTTGATGAACGGCGAACGCGTAGGCATTCTCACGCGCAATACCAACGGTGCGCATACTTTCCAATACCACCCGAGCTGGTTGAGTAATCGCCTTGCCAGGCCTTTATCTCTGTCGTTGCCATTACAGTTACCGGTGATCACATCCACCGCAGTGCTCAACTATTTTGATAATCTACTCCCTGACAACCCTTAAGTACGCGATCGCATTGTCGCGCGTTATCACGCGAAATCGCGTCAGCCTTTCGATCTGCTGAGTGAAATCGGCAAAGCAACGTTTTGATCGGCGCTGGAACCACCAGCAGACACAATTGCTACGGTTACCTCAGGAAGACATGTGTCAGGCATTCGGCTTACCGTCAGCACGCAAATATGAATCTGATGGTGGACCCGGCATCGCCGATATTATGCAATTCCTGATGGGATCCAGTAATGCATTGGCCGATCGCTATGCCTTTATGAAATTCCAGGTATTCCAGTGGTTGATTGGCGCAACGGATGGTCATGCCAAAAATTTCTCTGTTTTTATCGAACGCGGCGGAAGTTATCGTCTTACGCCTTTCTACGACATCATTTCTGTCTTCACCTCGATGGGCGGAAATGGTCTGAATATCCGCGACCTGAAACTGGCGATGAGTTTGAAAGCCAGCAAAGGCAGAAAAAATCAAATAGATAAAATTTTCCCTCGCCATTTTTTTGCCACGGCAAAGCAGGTGAATTTTGATCAAAACCAAATGATTGAAATTATCGATTTCTTTATAGCCGAACTGGCTGGCGCGATTGAGCAAGTCATCAAAATATTGCCAACGAATTTTTCTCAGCATATTGCTGAACCGCTGTTTGAAAACAGCTTGCGCATGCTGGCTCGCCTGCAAAAATAATTTTTCACCCCCACCGAAACTTTCCTCCCTGCCCCAGCGAACTGAACTAAAGAGATATCCAAATCGGAACTCCCATACATCGCAGGAGCAGAAAATGAAACGCATCAAATCCCTCGTTTGTACCCTGACCATGACCGCAGCGCTGGGTCTTTCCGCCTTTAACGCCGGTGCCGCATTGCCGGTGGGCGCGAAAGCGCCAAACTTCGAACTGCAGGGCGCGTTGGCCGGTAAGCCGTTGACCTTCTCGCTGCAGAAAGCGTTACAGAAAGGTCCGGTGGTGCTCTATTTCTTCCCGGCGGCGTTTAGCGCGGGTTGTACCATTGAAGCGCACGATTTTGCTGAAGCCACAGACAGCTTCAGCAAAATGGGTGCCACAGTAATTGGCGTGACCGCGGGCAATACCGATCAGGTCAGCGATTTCTCTAAACTTGAGTGCCGCGATAAATTCACCGTCGCCGCCGATCCGGGTGCAAAGGTGGCGGCGCAGTATCAAACCACCATGCAGATGAAAGGCAAAACCCTGTCCGATCGCACCTCTTACGTGATTGCGCCCGATGGCGACATTCTGCTGAGTTACACTGACAGAAACCCGGACACACATATCGAGAAAGCGCTTGCCGCCGTTAAGCAGTACGACGCTTCTCACCCACAAACTCATTAAGTAAAGAGGCCAGCGATGTTAACCGCCATGCTGGCCGCCTTTATCGGCGGCATCATTCTGAACTTAATGCCCTGCGTGTTTCCGGTGATCTCGCTGAAAGCGCTCGGCCTGTTGCGCCATACCGATAACGCCGCCAGCGCGCGTCGCGAAGGCTTGGGCTTTTTACTCGGCGTTGTGGTGACCATGATGGCGCTGGCCGGCATCCTACTGGCGGCACGCGCCGGTGGTGCGGCGGTTGGCTGGGGTTTCCAGCTGCAATCGCCGTTGGTGATCGCCTTGCTGTCGCTGGTGATCCTCGCCGCCGCGCTCAATTTGCTCGGCGTGTTTGAAGTGGGCTTATCCGTGCAGCGCGTCGGCTCGGTTGATGTTGGTCGCGGTGCCTTTACGCGTTCGGCGTTGACCGGTGCGCTGGCAATCGTCGTCGCCACGCCGTGCGCCGCACCCTTTATGGCGAGCGCCATTGGTTATGCGTTGGTGCAGCCGACTGCCGTCGCCTTAGTGATCTTCTTTGCGCTGGCCATCGGCTTCGCCGCACCGTTCACGCTAGTTTCACTGTTCCCGGCGCTGGCGAAATTCCTGCCGCGTCCCGGCGCATGGATGGATGTATTGAAACGCGGTCTGGCGTTCCCGATGTTTGGCGCGTATGCCTGGCTGGTGTGGGTGCTGGCGCAGCAAGCGGGAAGCGCGGCGCTGGCCACTTTGCTGGCCGCTTCCGTGGTGGTCGCCTTCGCCAGCTGGTTGTACGGCATGGCGCAACATCGCCACTTTGCCGGTAAAAGTCACAAGGTGCTGTTTGCCGTTACGGCGCTGCTGATTATCGCGGTGATCGCCCCGCTGCCAACGCTGATCAAACCCGGTGCAGGCCTGGCGGGCGATCAGTTGACGGCGGAAGTGACCAAAGCCAAATGGACGCCGCAGGCGGTTGAAGCGCAGCGCGGTCACGGGAAAGCGATCTTTGTCGATTTCACCGCATCCTGGTGCATCACCTGTCAGGTGAATGAAAAAACCTCGCTCTCAACCCAAGCGGTTAAAGAGGCCATCGCTAAAACCGGCACGCTGTACATGGTGGCAGATTCCACTAAATTTAACCCGGACGTGGATGACACCATGAGTGAGTTTGGTCAGGGCGGATTACCGATGTATCTGGTCTATCCTGCCGACGGCGGACCGCCCAAAGTGCTGCCGCAGGTGCTGACACCGAGTATTGTGGTGAACGCACTGAACCAGGCGAGCAAGAAGGCGTAAGAACAACAAGGCGGATTATGCAAACAAGCGATAGCGCGCGCGAAGGTTGGCCCGCGCTAATGGAACAGGCGCAGGCGGGCGATCAGCTCGCCTATACCCGACTGCTGAAAGCGCTGGTGCCGGTGATTCGTTCGCAAACACGCAAACAGATCGCCGATGATGCACTGGTAGAAGATGTGATTCAGGATGTGCTGCTAACGGTGCATCGGGTGCGTCACACCTATGATCCTGCCTACCCTTTTTTACCCTGGCTGATGGCGATTATCTCGGCGCGCGCGATTGATGCGCTGCGGCGACGTGGCCGCCATCAGCAGTGGGAAGTTAACAACGCTATCGTGCCGGAAGCCGCCAGTGCGCCAGACGCACCGCAGCAGGACTCGCAGGAAGAGCTGGCCGGATATCTGCGCCAGCTACCTTCGCGTCAGCGCGAAATTGTCGAACATGTGCATCTGCGCGAAATGAGCCTGACGGAAGCGGCCGCGCATAACAATCTGAGTGTGGCCGCGGTGAAATCGCTGCTGCACCGCGCGCTGACCAATCTGCGCCGCTTTGGAGCCAATCATGACCGATCATGACCTGTTAATTGAAAAACTCGGGCGCGAGATGCGACCGGTTAAACCGCTGCGATCCACCAGCTGGCGCGTTATCACCTGGCTACTGCTGGCATTGCCCTGCGGCATTGCCGCCAGCTTCCTGGTGCAGCGCAGTGTCACCGACTGGGCGCAGCCGGGCGCACTGCAGGCCATACTGCAGCTGGTGCTGGCCTTTGTACTCGGCACGCTGGCGATCCGCAGCGCCTTCAACATGAGCATCGCCGGACGCCGCAGTATCAGCTGGAAAGCGCTGCTGCCAATTGGCCTGCTGTGGCTCGGCATGAGCATCAGCCAGATTCCCGGTGAAGTGCCAATCGAACATGACAATGACAGCGCGCGCTGCTTCACCTTTCTGCTGGTGGTCAGCACACCGATGATGGTGCTGGTGATCGCCAGCCTACGCCGCACCCGCGCATTGCATCCGGTGCGCAGCCTGGCAATGGCCGGTTTGGGCGTCTCCTGCATGGCGGTCACGCTGCTGGCATTTTGCCATCCGGTGCATCTGCATCCGCTGGATTTTGCCATGCATCTGGCGGCGATAGCGACGATTGTGGCGATGACGGTGCTGGTGGGGAAACGTTGGGTGACGTTGAAGTGAGTCGAGTGAAAGAGTGCAATGGTTAAGTTAATTCGTTGGTGTGATATTTCCGCGCAAAAGTTTAAAAATCGGCTCACTCACATTGTAAATACGCTATTTCTAAACTATAGAATAATAGCAATATAATTACATTCCCATCAATTACCTCATCCAAGGATACGTATGAAAAAGTTAATTTTCGTATTATTAGCAAGCTCGGTATCTTTCAGCTCACTCGCCGCAGACCTGATGAGCAAAGTTGAGTTTGAAAAGGTAAAAGATCAATATGTAGAGGTAGGGAACATTTCCACCTCAGGTGAAACGGATCCCGCCAGCGCCAGAGAGGAACTGTCTAAATTGGCTGAAGAAAAAGGCGGCGATATCTTTGTCGTAACCTCCGCGAATACCAATAACAAAATACATGGTACCGCCATCGTTTATAAGAAAAAGTAAGTTTCCATTTTGCCTCAGTATAAGCTTAAAAGCATAGCTTATGCTGGGGCATTATTTTCAATAAATTAAATTGCCGATCAGGTTGCCTGGCAATAAAGCGGATAGTGAGTCGCTATATTTTAATTATGCAAAAGCGGCCCCTATGAGCCGCCCTTTTTAATCAAAATTTACTGCGGAATCACTTTCTCCGCTTTCAGTCGATCAAATAACTGTGTAAATGAATCCAGCGTTGAACGATAACCGGTGAAGCCCGCTTTGCGGCTCTTGCTCATATCGGTGAACGCTTCCATTGGGCGTCCCAAATCCGCGTCGGTATGCCACCATGATGCCAGTTTAGTGATGTCCGCTTCACGCAATTGATAACGTGCCGCCACCTCGCGCCACGTTTCAGCCGCATCCTGCATGCGTCCTTCCAGTGGCATCATCTGCGCCGGATACTCCGCCGCTTCCACGCCAAAGTAAGCCGCCAGACGTGGCCACAACCAGTTCCAGCGGAACACATCGCCGTTCACCGCGTTGAAATCCTGATTGGCCGCTTCTGCCGCCGTCGCGGCCCACAGCAGCTGTTCTGCCAGCAAACCCGCGTCGGTCACGTCGGACACACCGTTCCACTGCTCTGGCGAACCCGGGAAGATAAACGGCAAACCTTGCTCGCGGCACAGCGTGGCATACACCGCCAGCGTCTGGCCCATATTCATCGCGTTACCCAGCGCAAAGCCCACAATCGAGTGCGGACGATGTACGCTCCAGCGATAGCCATATTTCTCCGCACCGGCAAACACTTCGTCTTCCTGCGCGTAATAGAAGTTATCGACCGGCTGGCGTCCCTGCTCTTCGCGGAATGGCGTCACCGGCACTGCGCCTTTACCGTAGGCTTCGAACGGGCCGAGGTAATGCTTCAGGCCGGTCACCAGCGCCACATGCGATCCCTTCAGACGCTCGCCCAGTGCTTCAATGACGTTACGCACCATGCCGCCATTGACGCGGATGTTCTCTTTCTCATTTTCCTGGCGCGACCAGACGCTAAAGAACAGCGCATCCGGCTGCTCTTCTGCCAGCGCAGCACGCACCGCATCACCATCCGTCAGATCGGCGGTCAGGCTGCGGCAACCTTCAGGCACTGCGCCACGTCCGCGCGATAAACCGCTGACCTGCCAACCTTCGCGCTGCAATTTTTCCGCCAGCGCACGTCCAATCACACCGCTAATGCCTACAATCAATGCCTGCTTTTGCATTTCAATTCTCCTTGGTTTCAGTAATGATGAGTTTAATAGAGAATTTAATTCCTATCATTGGCATTAATTCACGGCATTCACAACCTGAGTTCACAAATCCATGCACGATCAGCGCCTGAAAGATATCGTTCCTTTTGTTGCCAGCGTCGAGGGCGGCAGCTTTGTCGCCGCCGCTGAGCGCCTGCATCTCACGGGTTCGGCGGTGAGCAAAAGCGTGACGCGGCTGGAAACCCGCCTGGGTTCGCGCCTGCTGGAGCGCACCACCCGCAGCCTGAAACTCACCGACGCCGGAAACGCCTATTACCAAACCTGTTTACGCATTATGGAGGAGCTGGCAGAAGCCGAAGCGGTGCTGGCGGCGCAGCGCACCATTCCTTCCGGCCGCTTACGCCTGGCGGTGCCGAACACCTATGGACGCCTCGGCGTGATGCCGCTGCTGATTCCGTTTTGCCACCAGCATCCGGATGTGGAGCTCAATCTGACTTTTTCCGATCGCTTTATCGATCTGTTTGATGAAGGGATTGATGTTGCGGTGCGCATTGGTGGATCGCCGGATCTGCCCGCCTCGCTGGGCTGTCGCCAGATGGGCCGCGAACGCATGGTGTTTTGCGCATCACCCGATTATCTGGCGCGCGTGGGTCGGCCCAGCAGCGAAGCCGAATTGTTGCAGCATCAGGCGATCATGTATGAACGTGTCGATGGCAGCACCAAGCCGTGGCTGTTCACCACGGAAGATGGCTATCCGCACTGGCGTAACCTGCCGCACCGCATGGCGCTGGGTGATGTGGATGCGCAGGTGCAGGCGCTGTGTGCCGGATTAGGCGTAGCGCAGATGCCATCGTGGCTGGTGCGTGAACCGCTGGCGCGCGGCGAGCTGGAGATTATTCTGCCCGAGCAGCAGCCGGACGGCCTGGCCTTGACGCTGATTTGGCCGCGCCGCAAGCAGCTGCTACCCAAAGTGGATGCGTTGCTGGCGGCGTTAGAGGGATTGCAGATCAGATAGAAACATAAGATCAAAAGCGCGCGATGAATCGCGCCGCTATCCCTCTGCACACCTGGCGTAGCGGCGCAATTTATTGCGCTTTTCTTGATATCAACGGTGATTCAACCGGCGCGACAACCTGTCGCCAAAGAACTGCAGCACCGTCACCAACGCCACCAGCACCACAATCACCGTCAGCATCACCTGCATATCAAAACGCTGATAACCATAACGATACGCCAAATCGCCCAAGCCGCCCGCACCAATCGCGCCGGCCATCGCCGAGGCGTTAATCATCGTCACCAGCGTAATGGTAAACCCGCTCACAATGCCGGGCCGCGCTTCGGGCAATAAGACATGCCAGATAATATGCCAGCGATGAAAACCCATCGCCTGCGCCGCTTCGGTCAGCCCTTTATCCACTTCGCGCAGGCTCACTTCGGCGATACGCGCAAAGAACGGCGTCGCCGCCAGCGTCAGCGGCACCACCGCCGCCCACACGCCGTAGGTGGTGCCGACGATCCAGCGGGTAAAAGGAATCAGCGCCACCATCAGAATCAAAAACGGGATCGAGCGGAACAGGTTCACCACCCAGCCCAGCACGCGATTCAGCAGCGGGCTGGGAAACAGATCGCCGCGTCCGGTTACCACCAGAATCACCGCCATCGGCAAACCCAGCGCCAGCGCCAGCAGCGACGACACGCCCACCATCAGCAGCGTATCCAGCAGCCCAATCCATAAACGATCAATAGCCAGTGACATAGCCCGGTATCTCCAGTTGATCCGCAATCGGGGTTAAACGCGTCCGCGCGGTGTCAGCGTCATGCTGCGCATCAAGCAGCAGCAACATTTGCCCGGTCGGTTTGCTGTCCACCCACTCCACCGCGCTATACATTAACGTCAGTTCCCCGCCAACTCGTGCGCTTAGCGCCGCCAAATCCGGCTGTGCGCCCTGTCCGGTGTAGCGCAACCGCACCAGCAGACGCGAATCGCCACGCTTGCGCGTCGGCGTCAGCAGCGGTTGAATCACTTCCGGCAGCGCGCTGAACTGCGGATTGAGCAGCTGTCGCGTAGTCTCTTGCTGCGGATTGCTATACACCTGCCACACCGGCCCGCGCTCGATGATTTCGCCCTGATCAATTACCGCCACCTGATGGCAGAGATCGTGCACCACGTCCATTTCATGGGTAATCAGCACAATGGTGATGTGACGCTGTTGATTGATCTTCTTCAGCAGCGCCAGAATCGAGCGCGTGGTTTCTGGATCGAGTGCCGAGGTGGCTTCATCACACAGCAGCAATTCCGGATCGTGCACCAGCGCGCGCGCAATGCCTACGCGCTGCTTTTGCCCGCCGGACAATTGCGCTGGCCACGCGTGCTGGCGCTGCTCAAGGCCCACCAGCGCCAGCAGTTCATCCACTTTGCGCCGCCGCTGCGCCGCAGGCACGCCCGCCACTTTCATCGGCAGCTCGATGTTTTCCCGTACCGTTTTCGCCGACAGCAAATTGAAGTGCTGGAAAATCATGCCGGTACCGCGTCGCCAATCCACCAGCTGACGATCGCTCAGCGTACCGAGGTCAATCCCGTCAATCACCACTTGGCCGCGAGTAGGCTTTTCCAGCCGATTAAGGCAGCGGATCAGCGTCGATTTACCGGCCCCGCTGCGGCCAATGATGCCGAATATCTCGCCGCGCTTAACCTGCAGATCGACCTCTTTCAGCGCATCCTGGGTTTGGCCGGGATAGCGTTTACTCAAGCCACGAATCTGCACGTGGATTTTCCCTGCCGTCTCGGCCATCGGTGACAGCAACGCATCGCGCTCGCCGGGTAGCGTCAGGCTCACCATGCTTACTGGCTCCAGCCCGGCTGATACAGCTTGCCGTAAAAGTCATCCAGCTTGGCGCGCACCACCGGCGAATGCTGGTAGATATCAACGAACTTCGCCAGGCGCGGATCGTTCTGATGACCGTCGCGGATCACGAACTGAATCACGTATTCCGGATGTTCCAGGCCATCAAACAGCAGCGCATTGTTCGGATCGATGGTCTTCGACAGGCGCAGATAGTGCGGATAACCCTGCGCTAAATCGACTTCATCCAGCGAACGCGACAGCTGCACCGCTTCCACTTCGATAATCTTCAGATGCTTAGGATTACTGACAATGTCATCCACGGTAGATTTGAGGCCCGCACCCGGTTTTAAGGTAATCAGCCTGGCTTTTTGCAGCAGCAGCAGGCCGCGCGCGCCGTTGATCGGATCGTTGGCAATCGCCACCGTGCCGCCATCGGGGATCTGGTCAATCGCGGTATGTTTTTTCGAATAGAGGCCGATGTTGTTAATGATCGCCGGCGCGTACGGCACCAGATGGAATCCGCCCTGCTGATTGGCGTTTTCCAGGAACGGTTTGTGCTGGAACAGGTTTACATCGATATCGCCGTTTTCCACGCTGACGTTCGGCGCGGTCCAGTCGGTGAACTCCACCAGCTCAACGTTCAAACCCTGTTTTTTCGCCTCAGCCACCGCGGTTTCCAGCGGCGGCGCAAAGGCTGCTGTAGTACCGACTTTCAGCGGCCCGCTGTAGTTTTCGGCGGCGACGGCGCTAAACGCCAGCAGTGCGACGCTGGCAGCCAGCGCAAAATGACGTGCAATGTTCATATCAGATCCCTGAGGTTAAATTAACGAAGGTTAACGCCGTCGCGCCAGCGCGCCGCCGGATGGCGATCGGGCAAGCGGTCCTGCTGTTGAAAAATTTTCTGCCGCAATGAACCGGGCTGATACGCGGTCTTGAAGCGGCCGCGCTGCTGTAATTCCGGCACCACCAGATCGATAAAATCGCGGTAGCTCTGCGGATTAAGGATGCGCGTCAGGTTAAAGCCATCGATATCGCCTTCATCGATCCACTTAATCAGCGCATCCGCGACCTGGCTCGGATTGCCAACGATCAACGGATAGCGGCTGCCCATCGCGTGCTGCTCCAGCAAACGACGCCGCGTCCAGCCGCTGAAGGCTTTGCTCACCGATTCTATGGCGCGCGTGTCGCCGGTCTGAATCGGCTCATCGAGTTCGAATGCCGCCAGATCGAGGCCAATCGAACTGGAGAAGTGCGCGATGCCGGCTTCCGGGCTGGCGTAGGCGAGGTAGCTTTGATGCTTCTCCTGCGCTTCACGTTCGGTAGGCGCGACAATCACGCTAACGCCCATAAAGATGCGCAGATCGTCAGGATGGCGTCCGGCCTGCACCGCCGCCTGGCGCAAGCGCGTCGATTGCTCGCGCATCGCTGCCGGTGATGCGGCATTCACAAAGCTGCACTCGGCGTGACGTCCGGCGAACTGCACGCCGCGCGCCGAGGAACCGGCCTGAAACAGCAGCGGCGTGCGCTGCGGCGACGGGCTGCTCAGGTGATAACCCTGCACCTGATAGAACTCGCCCTGATGATTGATTTGGCGGATTTTATTGGCATCGGCGTAGCGACGATTGGCTTTATCCTGCACCAGTGCATCATCCTGCCAGCTGCCTTCCCACAGCTTGTAGGTGACATCGAGAAACTCATCGGCCTGATCGTAGCGGCGATCGTGCGCCAGCAGCTGTTGCTGGCCCATGGCACGCGCGGCGCTATCAAGATAACCGGTGACGATGTTCCAGCCGATGCGCCCTTTGGTCAGATGATCGAGCGTAGAAAGGCGGCGCGCGAACGGATATGGCGCTTCATAACTCAGGTTGGCGGTGACGCCAAAACCCAGATGCTGCGTTACGCTGGCCATGCCAGAAATCAGCATCAGCGGATCGTTCACCGGCAGCTGAATCGACTCTTTGGCGGTCAGGCCAATGCCTTGCTGATAGACGTCATACACGCCGAGAATATCGGCGATAAACAGCCCATCAAACAGCCCGCGCTCCAGCAAGCGCGCCAGATCCAGCCAGTAATCCAGCGCGTTGAAATCCACCGAACGATCCTGTGGATGGGTCCACATACCGTGATGAATGTGCCCAACGCAGTTCATATTGAAGGCGTTGAGCAGAATCTGTTTATGGCTCATATCGTCCCCCGACGCGGCGGCAACACGCCATTCAGCAGGTAGTTGCCGATGGCCGGATATTTCCAGCGCACTGGATCGTGCAAGGTGTGGGTACGCGCATTGCGCCAGTGGCGGTCAAAGTTATGCTCGCGCAGGCTGGATTGCGATCCGCCAAGTTCAAACAGCAGGTTGCTGGCCTCCAGCGACACGTCCGTGGTCCAGGCGCGGGCTTTGGCGACTTCTACCGACGCCAGCGCCACGTTTTCGGCGCTGGGATCGCGCTGCGCCACGTCAACCGCATCACCCGCAATCGCCAGCAACGCATCGCCGGCGCTCAAACGTGCGGCCAGACGACCGGTACGATCAAGCGTCAGCGGATCGTCGCTCGCACGGTCGACGCCGCTGTCCGGCCACGGCCGCGCGCGCTGACGCAGGAAATCGAGCATGTCGTCAAACGCCGCCCGCGCGATGCCCTGATCGATAGCCGCATGCATAATCTGCGCAAAGGGCCCAACGGTGCTCGGGCGCTCAAACGCCGTCTGGAACGGCACCACATCTTCCGGCGCAATGGCTACGTCGCGGAATTGCACGCTGCCGCTGCCGGTGGTGCGCTGACCGAAGCCGCTCCAGTCATCAATCACGTTGACACCGTGCTGATGGCGCGGCACAAAAACCAGCTGCTCTTTGCCATCATCGGCAATCGCCAGCGTCGGAATGCGGTCGGCATACAGCGCGCCGGTGCAGTAAAACTTGTTGCCGTTGAGGCGCAATCCTTCCGCCAGCTGCGAAACCGCCGTAGAACGCTGATGCGCGGCGGGCGAAGTGAATTCCGCCAGCGCGTTGCCGTGATGCACGCCTGCCAGCACTTCGGCGTAGAGCCGCTGTTTCTGCGCCTCGCTGCCGTTGATGCGCAACACTTCCAGCGCGTAAAAATGGTTCTGCGGCACCTGACCAATCGAACCGTCGGCGGCGCTCAAAAGCACGAAAATCTCTGCCAGTTCGGCGGTAGAAATCTCAATGCCGCCAAAGTCACGCGGCACGGTGATGGCGCCGAGTCCGGATTGAAAAAGTTGCTGCAACTCGGTGTGCGGCAGTTCACGTTCGCGGTCGCGCTGGGCAGAACCGGCACGAAAACGCTCCGCCAGCTCCTGCGCGACCTGCGACGCCTGCTGGGCATTCTCAATGCGCGTCGCGCGCTGTTTAGGCAATACCTGCGTCATGGTTGCTCCTTAAATCCACGCATGACGCGCAGGCAGCGCATCATTGAGGTAATAGTTGCCGATGGCATGAGTTTTCCAGCGCACCGGATCGTGCAGCGTGTGAGTGCGCGCATTGCGCCAGTGACGATCAAGACCGTGACGCAGCAAGGTGCCGCGACTGCCGCCCCATTCCAGCAGCTTCTCACTGGCACGCAGCGCCACTTCGGTGGTCAAAACTTTGGCTTCCGCTACCGCAATCGATGCGCGCGCGCAGTTTTCGGCGGTCAGCGCCTGTTGATCGATGCTGTCGAGTACCCGGGCAGCACGCGTCAGCAGCGCGTTGGCGGCGCTCAGTTCGGTGCTGATGCGACCCACATCGGCGAGGATGTACGGATCGTCGGCATTGCGGCTGACATTGGCATCCACCCAAGGTCGCGAGCTGCTGCGCACAAACTCCAGCGCCTCATCCAGCGCACCTTGCGCAATGCCCGCATCAATCGCCGCCTGAATCAGCTGGGAAACTGCGCCGCGCAGCGTCGGTTTTTCAGCGGGAGGCAACGACATTAATAACGCGGGATCAACCACAACCTGATGCAACTTCACCGTGCCGCTGGCGGTAGTGCGCTGGCCAATACCGGACCAGTCATCCACAATTTCCACGCCCGGCGTCGGCAGCGGAATAAAGGCCATTTTCGGCTGCTGATCGTGCATCGCCGTGGTGACCAGAATGTCGGCGAACAGCGCGCCGGTAGAGTAGAACTTCTCGCCGGTGAGTTGCACGCCGTGTGACGTTGTCACTAGCTGCGCCTGTACGTCTCGCGTATGTTTGGTGTTTTTCTCCGGTCCGCCGTTGCCCAGACGTTTGCCCTGCACCACCGCGCTCAGCAACTGCTGCTGTTGCGCCGCAGAACCTTCGCCGAGGATGAACTGGATCAGACCAAAGTGGTTTTGCGGGATTTGCCCCAGCGACGGATCGCTAGCGGAGATCAGACGAAACACTTCGGCCATGGTCTGGTACGACAAACCCGCACCACCCAATTCGCGCGGCACGCTGATGCTGCCAAGTCCCAACGCGGTGAACTGGTTGAGCAGCGCGATGGGGTAAATGCGCTGCTGGTCGCGCTCGACTGCGCCACTTTTCGCCTGCCCGGCCAGATGGCGTGCGGCGGCGATGGCTTCTTCATCGCTGTTTAATACCGCTGCGCGGTTAATAATCTCGTCACTGTTTTGCGTCATAGCTGATTTCACTTTTACTGCACAGCGAAGTGTAAGCCTGCACTGAAAAAATCAGCAGGCCGTGGAATGAATAATGGATTGAAAGCGATGATAATCAGCGGGGTTAAAGCAAGTAAATAGCGCGGTTATGCTATATCCGGCAATGCGTTGCCATTATTAAGCTATGGATTTATTGAAGCACAACAATAGGCTAGCGGCGGCGCTGCAGGCAATTAGCGAGTATTAAAAAGCAGTGAGTAATTCTTAAGATCAAATAACGCTAAGAAAAGTTTAATTCCGCAAATAATGTAGCGGCGCGATTTATCGCGCGTTGATGTTTAACTTTTAAGAACGCGCGATAAATCGCGCCGCTACGGATGGTGCGGAATTTAAAAGCAGCGCGAAATGTTAATTATTTAATTGCGCATCAAATTGCGCGGCAGCGAAACTGCGGGTGGATTCGCTTTTCACACTATGCGGAATCTGCACACTATCGATCAACTTCGCCAGCTGATAGCTTTTCACCGTCTCATTTTGCGTTAGCTGCTGCGCATAATTCGCGGTTAAATCCCCTTTCTTATTCTGCGTCACCGAGGTCTGGCTGCGCTCTTCATCATCGATCAAATGATACTTATAGTTTTGCGACGACTTCTGTTCGGTCAACTTCGCCGCTGAGACAGAATCCAGTGCGGTGTGGAAGCTGGCCTTGAGTTTAAACAACGTTTGCTGGGTCAAATCCTGGGTATCACCATGCGTTTGCGTAGCCGTTTTCTGCGCCACGTTCAGGGAGAAGGTGTCTTGCTCTTCCGGCTTATACGGATTACCGGAAACCGGCGTCTGCTGATAGCTCGCCGAGAAGTCCGCCAGTCCGCTGATTGCGCCGTTCTTCGCCGCATTGGCATCAATCGACTTCACGCGCTGCGTATTGATGCTTTCAGCCGCCTTGCCTTCGGTGGTATTGAGCGCGCGGAAGCTGTCTTTAAACAGCGTCAGCATATCGCTATCGCCGTGACCGCGCGAAGCGGCCTGATCAAATTTGCTGTTCCACTGATCCAGCGCCGCTGCCTGCTGTGCCGCGCTGCCCGCCTGCGTCAGTTTCGAAACATCGGTATCGAGTTTGATGCTGACATCGCCGTTGTGGAAGCCGAGCCAGCGCGCCTGATCGTCGGCATGCAAATTCAGCGACTGCGTGACGTTATTGCCATTACGCAGATCGGTCTTCAAATCGACGCTTTTCAACACTGAAGTGTCGAACTTCATCAGATCGCTGATATCGAGTTTGGTGGTGCTGCCATCCAGGCCATCCAGCGCCTTCTGCAAACCGGCGGATAGCTGACCCATTGCCGCCGCTTCAACGTTGTTAAGCTGGCCGCCGCTGGTTTTCAGCTCCACCACCATGCCGCCCTGTTGACGCGTCATCTGCAAACTCACCTGCACACCAGATTGGGTAGTGATGGTCAGCGCCAGCGCACTTTGGCTATTGCTCCGCGCGCCGTTCAGCGCTTCCGTCGCTGGCACGCTTAAGGTTACGTCGCCGCGATGGCTGGCCAGATTACTCAATAAGGTGCTGCCGAGACCGTTCATGCCGACGCCGCTGGCGTGCGCGGCACCGTTGAGCTGCGCTTGCAAGCTGCTGGTGACATCGACGGAACTCTTGACCTGCGCGGGCTCGATTTTGTAGATCACGGCGATGGCATCACTCGCCTCGCTGAAGGTGACTTTGGTCGACGCTTCCGCCGTCAGGGCGTTTTGCGCGGATTTGTTGTTCACCGCCGGCGTCACCACCGCATTCGATGCGATTAAATTTCTCAGTACGCTGCTGCCAATCCCATTTAGCATGAAAATAATCCTCGTTGTGTACTATTCCTGAGAGTTATCGGCGAAATGTTCAGCGGCTTTAATGGTTTTTGCCCTCACCCTAACCCTCTCCCATAAACGGGAGAGGGAACCAATTGTGCAACGTCTGCTCCCTCTCCCGCCTGCGGGAGAGGGCTGGGGTGAGGGAAATGCATTGGCAGTTCTGACATACCATCTGTCCGCCTAAACACAGCCGCACTTCACGCAGTGACTTAGGTTATTCATCAACACATCTCTCACTCACGAGGTAGGTCACGATGGATAATCTGCATTACAAAAGCTTGCTGGAAATTGGCCGCTTGATTCAGTCGGGCGAAATCTCTTCGGTAGAAGTCACGCAAACCCTGTTGACGCGCATCGCTACGCTCGATCGTGACTTACACAGCTACTTCTACGTGATGCGCGACAGTGCGCTGCAACAGGCGGCCGAAGCCGATGCCGAAATAGCCCAGGGCAAAATGCGCGGCCCGCTACACGGTGTGCCGATCGGGCTCAAAGATCTGATCTGGACCAAAGACGCGCCCACCAGCCACGGCATGATCATCCACAAAGATCGTTACCCTACAGAAGACTCCACCGTGGTGGAGCGCTTCCGCGCGGCGGGGGCGGTGATTCTCGGCAAGCTGACGCAAACCGAAAGCGCCTTCGCCGATCACCATCCCGACATTACCCGGCCCAATAATCCGTGGGGCAGCGCGCTGTGGACCGGCGTCTCCTCCAGCGGATCCGGCGTCGCCACCGCCGCAGGGTTATGCTTCGGCTCAATTGGCACCGATACCGGCGGATCGATTCGTTTTCCCTCCAACGCCAACGGCCTGACCGGCATTAAACCGACGTGGGGCCGCGTCACGCGTCACGGTGCCTGTGAACTGGCGGCATCACTGGATCATATCGGCCCGATGGCACGTAACGCCGCCGATGCCGCCGCCATGTTGCAGGCGATTGCCGGTCGCGATGATAAAGATTCCACCTCCAGCAGCGAGCCGGTGCCCGATTATCTGGCGCTGATGACGCGCGGCATCAGCAAGATGCGTATCGGTGTTGATAAAAGCTGGGCGCTGGAGAAAGTCGACGAGGAGACGCGTGCTGCGCTGCAATCGGCGATCGCCACCTTGAGTTCGCTCGGCGCGACGCTGGTAGATATCACCTTGCCCGATACCGAAAAAGCCGCCGCCGAGTGGAGCGCACTCTGCGCCGTGGAAACTGCGCTGGCGCATGAAGACACTTATCCGGCGCAGAAAGATCACTACGGTCCGGGCCTGGCTGGTCTGCTGGATCTCGGTCTTAGCGTCACCGCGCTGGAGTATCAACGTTTGCTACTCAGCCGTGCGGCGCTGCGCGGCGATATCTCCGCGCTCTTTACTCAGGTTGATCTGATTCTGGCACCCGCTACCGCGTATGCCGGATTGACCTGGGACACCATGACCCGTTTTGGTACCGATCAGGCACTGTTTAACGGCTTGCTGCGCTATACCAGTGCATTCGATGCCAGCGGTCATCCCACCATCACCCTGCCGTGCGGCAAAACCGCAGGCGGCGCGCCGATTGGCTTCCAACTGGTGGCAGCACATTTCGCTGAAACCACCATGATTCAGGGCGCGTGGGCCTTCCAGCAGGTCACCGACTGGCATAATCAGCATCCTGCGTTGTAAATCTGCGTCGTTTGCCGCCCCGATAGGTTCGGGGCGGTCATTTCACCCGCTCATGGCCTGAAACTTGCTTCAACTTCCTGACTTCCGCCCTTTTTCGCCATGTTTAGGGGATGCTGATATGAAAGAGCTTTTCACCACCGACGATCTCGATAACCGTCATCGCTTCGATGCCTGGCGTGATGCGGTGTGCTCGCGTCTGATCAACGCCCAAGCGCGACAGATGCATTCAGGCACTTTTTCCGGCAGCTTTGCCTATTCGATGCTCGGTCACATGGATATTGCCAATCACGTATCGCATACCGCGCTGATGTGGCAACGCACAGCAGAATGCATCCGCCGCCATCCTAATCACGATTTCTATCTGGGCTACGTCTGCGCCGGCAGCGGCACGCTGCGGCAGAATGGCCATCAATCACGCGTCAGCGCCGGCGATGTGGTGATTTACGATGCTGCCACGCCGTTTGATTTTGCGATGGAAAAGGTGGCGATCAATATCGTGCATCTGCCACGTCACATCATGGAGAAGGAAGCGCCTGCCACCGCCAAACTGGCAGGCAAAACGCTGGATCTCACGCGCCCCGGCATGGCATCGCTCAAGCTGCTGCTGCAGGAAGCGTTCGTGTTTAATCCCGACCGCGAGAACCCGTTTCTGGCCGAGCAGTTTGCCAACACGCTGCTGAATATGATTTCGGTGAGCGTCAATTTGCAGCACAGCGAAGAGGCGCTGAAGCCGGATCTCTACTCACGCGTAGTGAGTTTTCTGCGTCACAACCTGCAGGAGCCAGAGCTGTCGGTGACGCAGATCGCCAATGCGCATCATGTCTCGCCGCGCACTATCAGCCGGGTGTTTGCCGCGCACGGCACCACGCCGATGAACTTCCTCTGGCAGGAGCGTTTGCAGGCGTGTCATCGCATTCTGGCCGAAGGCAAAGCGCGCAATATCACCCAGGTGGCGTTGGATCACGGCTTCAGCGATATGTCGCACTTCAGCCTGGCGTTCCGCAAAACCTTTGGTTATACGCCCAGCAGCCTGTTACGGCAGCCGGACGCGCCGCTACTTTTGTAGCGTGGTGATCACGCGCTCGGCGGTGTATTCCATGCTGCTGCGCGTGTTCATCGCTTCACTGCGCATCAAGCGGTACGCCCCCGATTCATCCAGCCCGAAGGTTTGCATTAGCACGCTTTTGGCCTGCGCCAGTCGCTCATTACGCGCTTGACGCGCCTGCTGTACCGCACGCAACCGCTGCTGATGACGCACGGTTTTTAGCGTGCCAATCATTTGCACAATCAAGGCAAACGGATTGAGTTCACGCGCAGCGATGGCATTCGGCTGGAGTTGCAGCAGTAGCGGAAACAGCCGTGCGTTGTGGCTATCCGCCAGCGCGATGATGGGAATATCCCTCTCGCGCGCACTGATAAACAGCGGGGTTAACAGTGGCTGCTGATGCATATCGATCGCCACCAGCAGCAGCTGCGTATCCGTGGAGAGTGACGCGGCAGGCGGCCAGCTGTGCTGCGCGTGACAGCCCAGCTGCGTCAGCGAGGCGCAAAACGCGCGCACGCTCTGTGAATCAGGATGGAAAATATGCAGCCGGACACCAGAAAGCGTTGCCAGTAATGATTGTTCAGTCATGGTTCACCCTATGCGCATCCCGAATGAGGAAAGCTCACAGTAAGCGAGCGGATGGGTTGACGCTTTGCTGATGCTGCCGGGTGCTGTGTCAGGGAGGACAATGTCCGCTGCGCGCTGATGCCCTCACCCCGGCCCTCTCCCACAGGGAAAGGGAGACACTGCCATATACAAGCCCGCTCAATCTGTCCCCTCTCCCGCCTGCGGGAGAGGGCTAGGGTGAGGGCAAGGGTAAAACAGCTCAAGCATGAAACCCCAAACACTGCTCCGCCACGCTGGCGCTCGACTGGGATTTCGGATCGATCCTCTGCACAATCTGCCCCTTTTCGATCACATGAATCTGGTCAGAGAGCGCGTAAAGAAACTCGATATCCTGCTCCACCAGAATGATCGAAATATCCATCTCATGCCGCAGCCGTCGTAACGTCTCGATAATCTCCTCGCAGATATTCGGTTGAATCCCTTCCGTTGGCTCATCCAGCAGCACCAGCTGCGGCTGGCCGCACAGGCAGCGCGCCAGCGCCAATAGCTGCTGCTCGCCGCCCGATAGCGCACCGCCCGGCTGCGCCAGCAGGCGTTTCAGGCGCGGAAAATACGCCAGCATCTGCTCGATAATCTCTCCGGCGCGGGAAAAATGTTTCACGCAGCCCATGCGCAAATTTTCCTCCACCGTCAGCTGCGGGAAAATCTGTCGCCCTTGAGGTACAAAACCGATGCCCGCCACCGCCCGCTGGTGCGCCTGATAACGGGTAATATCGATGCCGTTCAGCGCGATCTGGCCTTGCCAGGCCGGCAGTTCCCCCATAATGGTGCGCAGCAGCGTGGTTTTGCCCATGCCGTTGCGGCCCAGCACGCCGGTAAACGACTTCGCGCCGACAAACAGCTCGGATAAGTTCAGCACCGGAATCTTGTTGTAACCCGAGACCATCTCTTTAATTTCAAGCATGTTTAATCTCCAGATTGCCGAGATACGCCTCTTTCACCCGCGGATTTTGCGTCACCTCGCGGAAGCTGCCTTCCGCCAGCACCGCGCCCTGGTTAAACACCGTCACCTGCTGCGCAATCATGCTGATGAACTCCATGTCGTGTTCCACCACCACCACCGTGCTCTGCTGATTAATCGCCTTGATCAGCTGCGCGGTTTTGCGCACTTCCTGATGCGTCATACCCGCCGCCGGTTCATCCAGCAGCACCAGCTGCGGTTTGGAGATCAGGATCATCCCCAGCTCCACCCACTGCCGCTGACCGTGCGCCAGTTCCGAGAGCACCGCATGTTGCAGATCGACCAGACCGATATCCTCCAGCACCTGTTCTATCGCCGCCGGCAGCGCCGCTTTCGCCAGCTTATTTGCTGCCGCCTGCCACAGGTTTTCCCGCACGCTTAAGCCTTCGAACACGCTCGGCACCTGAGTTTTAATGCCAATCCCCAAACGCGCGATTTCCCATGGCCGTTTGCCGGAGATCACCTGTTCGCGATAGCGGCACTCGCCGCGCGTCGGCGTGACCTGGCCGCTCAGCATCTTGAAGAAAGTGCTTTTGCCTGCGCCGTTAGGGCCGATCAGGCAGCGCAACTCACCTTCACGTAGGGTGAAATCCACCTCTTTCACCGCATGCACGCCGCCAAAACTGACGCCCATTTTGCGGGTTTCCAGTAACACGTTGGCCGTCATGGTTTCACCTCACTGACCTGCGCGCGGCTGGCAGGCGCGGCGGGACGCTTGCGCCGCCACAGGCGCTGCAACGTTGGCAGAATGCCGCCTGGAATCAGCAACACAAACACCGCCAGAATCACGCCGAGCACTAAGTTGACATCCACGGTTTGCTGCGCGCCCAGCCGCGTCACCATCCACTGCAACAGCACGCAGCTGATCACCGGACCCAGCAGCGTGCCGCGGCCACCGACAATCACCCAGATGATGATCTGCGCCGACTGGCTGATGCTAAACACGCCGGGACTAACAAAGGCGCCCCAGTTGACGTACAAACAGCCCGCCAGTCCGGCAATGGCCGCGCCGATGGCGAAGGTTGCCAATTTATGCGCCGGCACGTTGTAGCCGAGCAATCCGGAGCGCTGCTCGTTCTCACGAATCGCCACCACGGTTTTGCCAAAACGGCTCAGCAGCACGAACTTCAGCAAGGCGTAGCACAGCGCCAGACATCCGGCGGTGACCATAAAGATCGCCTCGGGCGATAAAATCGCATCCGGCTGGAACGGCAGGTTAAGCGTCGGCACCGAAGGAATGCCGTTAAAGCCGCCCAGCAGCGCCTCGCCGATGTGGTATTCGCTGCCGGAGGTGGAATTGACCCAGTTAAACAGCACCAGACTCACCGCCAGCGTGATGGCGCCGAGATAGACATCGCTGACGCCGCCATAAAAAATCACATAGCCGAGCAACAGCGAGAACAACGTTGGTAGCAGCACCGCCATCACCACCGCCCAGGTCGAATCGCCCCAGTTGATAGCGCAAATCGCATAGGTGTAGGCCCCTAAACCGAAAAACCCCGCCTGACCAAAGCACAGGATGCCGCCGTAGCCCCAGATGAACGCCAGGCTGAGCGACAACAAACCCATCACCAAAAACACCGTCAGCGACAGCAAGGTGTAGAGCTCAATCGCGTCTGACAGCCACAGCGCCACCAGCACCATCGCCAGTGAGATGACGATAATCTGGATCTTTTCCGAGAACAGTTTCATTACAGCGATCTCCTGAAGAAGCGTCCGGTGATGCCCTGCGGCAGCAAGCGCAGCAGCACAATGGCGCTCAGCAATAGCGCGACGGCACCGAACACCGGCGTGGAGAAGTACGTCACCAGCTGCGAAATGGTGCCGAATAATGTCGAGGCGGAGAGCGTTCCGGCGATGATGGCGCTACCACCGCCAATCACCGTGATAAAGGCTTTGGCGATAAAGCTGACGCCAATAGTCGGGATCACGCCGGTAATCGGCGCTAACAGCGCGCCGCCTAAACCCGACAGCGCTGCGCCCAGGCCAAACGTCAGGCTGTAGATTTTGCCCGGATTGCTGCCGAGCGCCGCCGCCATGCGCGCATTCTGCATGGTGGCGCGAGCGCACAAACCTAAAGTGGTGAAGCGCAATAGCAACCACAGCGCGCCGAGCAAGCCGATCGCAAACACAATCATGAACAGCGAATAACCGCTGGTGCTGTAGCTGCCGATGCTGACGCTGGGCAGCGGTGAACTGATGCCCAGCGTGGTGTTGCCGAACAGCATGGTGGCGGCACCAATCAGCGCCAGACTCAGCCCCCATGTCGCCAGCATGGTGTCGATCATCCGCCCGTACAGATGACGGATAATTACGCGCTCGATTACCGCGCCAAACACCCCCACAGTGAGCGGCGCAATCACCAGCATCGAGATCCAGATCGGCACGCCCCACTGATTGGTGGCGAGAATGGCGCTGTAGCCGCCAAGCATCATGAATTCGCCGTGCGCCATATTGACGATTTTCATCATGCCGAACACCACCGCCAGCCCGACGCTCATGATCACCAGCACGGCGATGGCATTAAGCACTTCAATGGCGTAGATAATGAACAGATCCATAGCGGCTCCTGTCACAGCTCAATTTGATACTGTTTGGTATCGCGCGGGTTTTTCTTCAGATCGCACACCATCGCGGTATCCACCGGCGCTTGATCGGTGAAGGTTTGCAGAATTTTCATCTGATGGTTTTCCACTTCTGCGATATGCACATCCAGCGAACAGTGATGCGTGGCCGGATCGACGCTTAGCTTGCCGCTCGGCGAGGTCAGCGTGACGCCGGACTCCAGCGCCTCGATCACCTTCATGCGATCGACATCGCCCGCTTTGCGCACCCCTTCCGCCCAGATCAACATGCCCTGATAAGCGCCCATCGCCAGGTCGCTGATGTAGGGCGTATTGGCGCCGTAGCGCGCATGGAATCGCTCAACGAAAGCTTTGTTTTCCGGTGAGGGGATTTCCTGCATATAGTTGGCGGCAACCAGAATGCCGTTGCTCTCTTCCGGCGACAGAATGATATGTTCGTTGCCGCCGCCAAACACCGTGGAGGCAATCGGGATCTTGCCGCTCATACCAGCCGCATGCCACTGGCGATAGAAGGAGATGTGCGCGCCACCGACCAGCGCTGACCACACCATGTCGGGTTTGGCGCTCTGGATTTTAGAGATCGCCGCACCAAAATCGGTAACATCCAGCGGGAAGAATTCAACCGTTACCACTTTACCGCCGTTATCGTGCACCGACTTTTTCACCCACGCCGAGACGATTTGGCCGTAGTTATAATCCGCCGCCAGCACGTAGACTTTTTTGCCCCACTTCTTCACCGCGTAAGGCACCAGCTTTTCCACGGTTTGTGCTGGCGTAGAACCGGATGAGAAGTAATTGCGATCGCACACGCCGCCTTCATATTGCGCCGGATAAAAATAGAGTGAACGGAAACGATCCAATACCGGACGAATAACCTCACGCGAGGCCGAGGTAATACCACCATGCACCACCGCCACTTTATCTTTCAGCGCCGCCTGCTGCGCATATTGCGCATAAAGCTGCATATTGGATTGCGCATCGTAATTAATCACCTGCAACGGTCGACCTAATAAACCACCCGCCGCGTTGATCTCTTCTGCCGCCAGATTAATGGCGTTCGACATCGGCTTACCGTAAATATCGAGCCCGCCGGATAAGTCGAGAATACTGGCGATTTTGATGGCGTCTTTGCTGTCGGCGGCGAAAGAGAATTGAGGCGCAACGCCTGCAGCCAAGCCTAATGCCGAAACGGCTGAACCCTGGATAAATGAACGACGACTAATAGCCATAGCAACCTCTTGAAAAGAGAAGGATCAAACAGGAGTGTTTCCGGGAGGCCGGAGAGAATAAAAGCGATCTACAGACGGCGCTGTCTGTATTGACAAGAGGGGTGCCACATCGTTGGGGCGTTGTTTTTAATAAAGCAAGAAGTGGGCCAAATTAATTAGACTCGGCATATTCACGTAGCGGCGCGATTCATCGCGCAATAAATTGCGCCGCTACGACAACGTGCGCACTGTTAAATGGCAATGGGCACCAATGAGGTGCGAGGTCGCCCTTCATGGCGACCTCAATAACACTCAATTAAAAAACTTAATATCCGTCGGCGTGGCAATCTTCGCCACTTCACCCGCGGCTTTCAGCACACCGCTCTGTTCATCGAAATGGAACAGGGTGATGTTATTGGTAAACACGTTCGCCACATAAAGGTATTTGCCGCTGGCATCAAAGGCGAAAGCGCGCGGTTCAATGCCATCCGCTTTATAGCGCACCGGCGTTCCCAGTGAACCATCCTGCTCAATGCGGAACACCACCAAGCTGTTATCCGATCCGCGATTAGCCGCAATCACAAACTTGCCGTTCGGACTGAGGATAATGCCGCCGCCGCTGCGGTACTCGGCGCTGCTGTTTTCCGTATTCAGTTTGACGCTGGATTGCTGCTGCAGACGATCGTTCTGCACCGCAAACACCACCACTTCACCGGCCATTTCGGTAATGACATAGGCGTGTTTACCATCCGGTGAAAACACCATGTGGCGCGGGCCAGAACCGGCCGGGAAGGCGACATCGCGCGAGGTATCCGCTTGCAGCGGCTGAGCATTGCCGGCGTGATAGGCATAAGCGTGCAGTTTATCGCCGCCGAGATCTGCAGCGTAAAGGTATTTGCCATCATGAGTGAAGGTGGTGGAGTGCGCATGCCCGCTATCCTGACGATCTTTCACTGCCCCGCTGCCGCTGGCGAACGGGAAATTCTGTACCTGCTCGCCGAGCGAACCGTCGTGATGAATCGGGAATACCGCCACGCTGGCACCACCTTTAGCCACCGAGTAGTTGGCGACAAACAGGAATTTCCCGTCCGGGCTAATGGTGGCATGCGTCGGCTGCTGGCCGTGGCTATCCACCGCGTTAATCACGCGCACCTTGCCGCCGTGATCAATCGCCAGCGCAGTGACGGCACCGGCGTTTTCTTCGTTAGTGGTGTAGGCAAAACGTCCATCGTGCGATTTCACAATCCACGATGGGCTTTTCATTTTGATGAAATCGAGCGGCGTCAGCGTGCCGTCGCTATTGACCTTCAAACGGTATAAACCTTCGCTGGGATGACCTGGATTTTGCACTAACGGCGCATCCGGGATGCTGGTCCATGTGCCCACTAAAGCCGTTTGGTTGTGATGTTCCGCTGCAGTTGCCATTGCACTTCCCGCTAATGTGAAAACAGCTAGCGATAATGCCACGCTTAGACGTGACGCCATACCGCCAGACACCGTTTTATTGTGATTTTTCATTGTGGTACCCACCATAATCGGAATGTTCTTTATAAAAATCGTTCGCAGAGTTGGATTTTTTATAGTGATTGCGGCCAATGCTGCAGGCCGCATAACGACTATAGTGGGATTGCTTTGATTCGCGGCGAACAGGCGTGATCGTGTTCACATTATCGTGGATTTATCCGCCGGTAGAGCACGATTACCTCCAAACGTGGCAGCCGGAATAGCACAAATGCGTAATTCTTATTATTACTGCGTTTTCCTGCATGCTTTAATACAGCCCTATTAACATGCCAGGGATGCTGACATTGCTATGCTGCAGTTTTCAAATGGTTTTCTGCTGAGTTTGTCGTTATGCCTTGATATTGGTCTCGCCAATATCGCCATGATCACGCTGGCGATGCAGCGCGGCTATTTTCACGGTTTCTGGTTGGGGATTGGCACCTGCATTGGTGACTTAATCTATGCGGTGCTGGCGCTGGCGGGCATGGCGATAGTGCTGCAATTCACCGCCGTGCGCTGGGTATTGTGGATTGGCGGCGGTGTGATGCTGCTGTGGTTTGCCGGGAAAATGCTGTATGCGGCGTTGCAAAAGCAGGCTGCACTGCCGGAAACCGAACAACAGCCCTATCGATCGCTGCTGCGCGAGTTCAGTCGTGGCGTGATGCTGGCGATGTCATCGCCGACTGCAATTTTGTGGTTTGCCAGCGTCGGCGGTGCGTTGATTTCTCGCATGGGACACGGCAGCGCGGCGGCAACCTCATCGTTTCTTGGCGGCTTCTTTATTGCGGGCGTAGTGTGGACCTGCGTGCTGTGCCTGGTCGGTAGCATGGGCGGTAAGCTGCTGGGGCAGCGTTTGTTAAAGTATTCCTATCTTGCTTCGGCGTTGATTTTTGTTTATTTCGCCATCTATGTGATTTGGTCGGGTTACCGGGAATTTATTCTGGTTTGATAGAAGGTCGCCATTCAATGGCGACCGCAACCAACATCACAACCCGGCAATCCGCTTCAAATCCGCTTCCGCACCTGGCGCAACCGCCAATACCTGTGCGCCTTTCAACAATCGTTCACCTTCGGTATTGAACGGGTGATACCAGCCGCCCGCTTCTTTCACCAGGCAATAACCGGCCAGGCAATCCCACGCATGCATGTACGGTTCGTAATAACCGACCACGCGCCCAGCCGCGACCCACGCCAGCATCAATGCGCCGGACCCAATGCGGATAAAATTCCCACCCGCCGCCAGCAGCGATGCGAGGATTTTCCCTACTTCATCCGGGCTGACGTGGCTGTTGGCACCAAAACCGGTGACATGATTTTGCAGCGTGCGCGACGCATCCACCTGCAAGCGCTTGCCGTTGAGCGTGGCACCCTGACCCATCGCCGCCACGTAACACTCCTGATAAGTGGGCGCGAAAATCACGCCAATCACCGGCACGCCGTCATGCAGCACCGCCACGGACACGCACCAGTTCGGCATGCCGTTAAGGAACGGGCTGGTGCCGTCGATCGGATCGACCACCCACGTATAACCCGATGAACCTTCCTGCAATCCGTACTCTTCGCCGAGGAAACCGTCGTCGGCAAACTTCGCGCGAATCTGCTGGTCGATCATCTGCTCCACTTCGCGGTCAGCGCGCGACACCACATCCTGCAAATCGTATTTGGTCTCCACCACCAAGGTTTCACGCTGATGGAAATACTCCAGCGCCTTCGCGCCGCCGGCGCGTGCCACCTTCTCCGCCAGAATCAGGCGCGATAACAGCGGGTCATTGTCTAATTCACTCATCATCCATCCTTACATTAACCGGCAATCAGGGCCAAACCCTGAGGTTTAAAATCAATCGCGACGTTCGAGGCCAGCGGCAACTGCTGCTCCATCTCGGCATCGACAATAAACAGTGAACCCAATTCGGTGGCGACTTCATATTCGATATGGTCGCCGAGCCACGTGCTGTGCGTCACTTCGCCGCGCAGTGCACCTGCGCCTTCTCCGCGCAGGGTGATGAATTGCGGTCGCACCGACAGCTGTGCTGCGCCGGTTTTCAGGCCGTTGCCGCGCACGCGATAGCGCTGGCTGCCGAGTCGCACCAGCGCTTCGCTGCCATCAAGCTGCTCCACTTCGCATGGCAGGATATTGGCCTCGCCCATAAAGTCGGCGATAAACACCGAGTTCGGCGCGTGATAAAGACTTTCCGGCGCGCCCTGCTGGGCAATATCCCCCTCTTTCATGACAATAATCTTATCGGAGACCGCCAGCGCCTCTTCCTGATCGTGCGTGACGTACACCGCGGTGAAGCCGAGTCGCTGTTGCAGATCGCGGATATCGGTGCGCACCCGGCGACGCAAACGCTCATCGAGATTCGAGAGCGGTTCATCCAGCAGCAGCACCTGCGGCTCCAGCACCAGCGCGCGCGCCACGGCAATGCGCTGTTGCTGCCCGCCGGAGAGCTCAGATGGCAATCGCTGGCCCTGATGTTCGAGGCCCACCAGCTTCAACCCTTCGCGCGCGCGGTCCTGCGCTTCACGCTTATTCATGCCCGACGACTGCAAGCCATACATGATGTTGTCGAGCGCGCTCATGTGCGGGAACAGCGCGTAAGACTGAAACACCATCGCCACGTCGCGCTCATTGGCGGGCAAGTTGGTGACATCTTTGCCGCCAATCAAAATGCGCCCGGCGCTGGGATGCTCGAGCCCGGCCAGCAGGCGCAGCGTGGTGGTTTTGCCGCAGCCGGATGGACCCAGCAGCGTTACCAGCGTGCCGGGCTCCACCGTCAGCGAGAGATCGGGAATGGCATCAAATCCGGCAAAGCGTTTCGAGACGTGCTCAAACACCACAGATCCAGCGGTTACGCGTGTCATACGGCTCTCTCCTGCGTTAATGAGGTTGTTGCGGGCGGCACCGCAATATCGACCGGACGGGCCACGCGGCGCAAACGCCGTTCGCCCACCAGCCACTGGAACATGCCGATGATCAGCAGCATCACCACAATCAAGACGGTTGAGTAAGCAATCGCCACACCGTATTCGCCGTTTTCCACCAGCCCGACGATGTAAGAGGTTGCCATGTTGTATTGCGCGCTGACGAGGAAGATCACCGCGCTGATTGAGGTAATGGCACGCACAAAGGCGTAGACCAGCGCGGCGCTGATGGCGGGTTTCAGCAGCGGCAGTACCACTTTGCGCAGCGTGCGGAAGCTGTTAGCCCCGAGCGTTAATGAAGCTTCATCCAGACTTTTATCCAGCTGGCTCATCGCTGCGATGCCGCCGCGCACGCCGACCGGCATGTTGCGGAACACAAAGCAGGCTACCAGGATCATCGCGGTACCGGTGATCTCCAGCGGCGGCAGGTTATAGGCCATCACATAACTCACGCCGATCACCGTGCCGGGAATGGCGAAGCTCAGCATCAGCAGGAACTCGAAGGTCTGACGACCGGCAAACTTCTGCCGCACAATTAGCCATGCGGTGAGCAGGCCGACAATCGCCGTCAGCGGCGCGGCAATCAGCGCGATCTCCAGCGTGGTCCAGAACGAGTTCCACGCCACGCCGCTCCACAGCAGATGGCCGTCGCTGAAGCTGACGCCGAAGGCGCGCACGTAATGCTCGATGGTCAGCGCATCATTCAATCCCCACGACTGCACAAACCCGCCGACCACAATCATGCCGTAGATCACCAGCGTGAACAGGCCCCACGGAATCACCATGCCGTATACGCCAAAGCGCAGCACGCGCGGCAGCTGCACATGTTTGCCGCCGTCGCCTTTGCCGGTGACGGTGGCGAAGTTTTTACCGCCGAGCCACCAGCGCTGCAGCACAAAGGCCGTCAGCGTGAAGCACAGCAGAATCATCGCCAGCACCGCCGCACGACTTGGATCGTTCTGCGCGCCAACTACCGAGAAGAAGATCTCAGTGGAGAGCACGCCGTGACTGCCGCCCAGCACCATCGGATTACCAAAGTCGGCCATGCTTTCGATAAAGCTAATCAGGAAAGCGTTGGCCAAACCCGGCGCCATCAGCGGCAGCGAGACGCGCGTGAAGGTGCGCCAGCGATTGGCGCGCAGCGTTTGTGATGCCTCTTCCAGCGACGGACTGACGCCTTCCACCACGCCAATCAGCACCAGAAACGCAATCGGCGTAAACGACAGCACCTGCGCAATCCAGATGCCGGTTAAGCCATATAGCCAGCGGCCCGGCTCGATGCCAAACAGCGCCGCCAGATGTTCCGTCACCACGCCGGAGCGACCAAACAGCAGGATCAGTGCCAGACCAATGACAAATGGCGGCGTGATGATCGGCAGAATGGTCAGCATGCGCAGCGCTTTCTTAAACGGCAGCGGCGTGCGCGTAGCGGCTAAGGCAAACGCCAAACCGAGCAGCGTTGATCCGGCGGCAGTCATCAGCGCCAGCCACAACGTGCGCCATGCGGTGCCGCAGGTGCCGCCCGACAAGCAGGACAAGCTCCAGATCGACGGATCCTGAATGTTGCTGATTAAGCCATCCGGTTTGAAGCTGCCGTCTACGTCCTGCACCGACACCACAAACATGCTCAGCACCGGATAGAGCACAAAGATGCTTACCAGCGCGGTGAGCAGCACCAGCGACGCCACCACAAAGGCGTCGCCTTTCATCACGCCGCGTTCGGCCAGCGCGAAAGAGAACAGCAGCAGGAAAGTGGTCAGCAACAGCAGCGCACCTGCGCCCATTGCCGGCTGGCCCGATGCGAGCGCGCCGAAGCGGTTTTCCAGCCACAGCCAGCTCCAGCCGCTGTAGCCAATGGCGTGACCTTCGATGATGAGGAACAGCACGCCAAGTGCACTGAACAGCAGCAGCAAACGACTGCGCGCCGCGCCTGGCAGGAGGCCGCAGCCAGCGCACAGCACAAACAGCGCGATGGCGATGATGAGCCACGGATGTTCGCCCACTTGCCACAACGCAGGCGCGTTGGCGCTATCGCTCCACAGGCTGGTTAACCAGCCGCGGCTGAAGAAACCGGCTTCCAGGCTGAACCACGGCAGCAGCAGTAACGCCACTGCGCCGATGAGCAGCGCGCCTGTCAGACGACGATTATTTGCATTCATCCAATCCCCCAAAACGTCATTGCGTGCACGTATGCGTAGCGGCGCGATTTCTCGCGCGTCTTTGCTTTTCAACATTCGAACCGCATGCACCGACGAACAACGCGCAATAAATTGCCACGCTACGGTGTGCGCAAATTCTGTTACTGCGCGCTGGCACCAATCTCTTTATCCCAACGTCCCAGTAACGCTTTACGTTTGGCCGAATCGCCGTAGGTCTTGAAGTCGTAATCGATCAGTTTGATGTTCTCAAAGCGCGGCGCGTACTCTGAAATCTCCGCGTTGCGGTTCGACGGCAGCTGGAAGGATTTGGCCTCTTTCATATGCGATTGCGCTTCGGCGCTCAGCGCCCAGTCGTACCAGACTTTGGCGTTAGCGAGATTGCGCGCCCCTTTAACAATCGACATTGAGCCAATCTCATAGCCGGTGCCTTCACAGGGCGCGACGGTCTTGATCGGGAAACCGTCGACTTCCATCGCCACCGCATCATGCATAAACACAATGCCAACGGTGGTTTCGCCACGCGCCGCCGATTTCACCGGCGCCGAGCCGGATTTGGTGTACTGCGAAATATTGGCGTTGAGTTTTTTCAGGTAATCAAAGGCCTGATCTTCACCCATGATCTGCACCAGCGTCGCCAGCGTGTTGTAGGCCGTGCCCGACGAGTTCGGGTTGGCGATCTGGATTTCCCCTTTGAAGCTTGGGTCCAGCAAATCGGCCCAGCATTTCGGCTCTTTCAGCTTTTTCGACGCCAGTAATTTGGTGTTGTAACCCCAACCCAGCGCGCCGGCGTAAATGCCCACCGTGCGGTATTGAGAGTTTTCCGCCTGCTTCTGCGCCCAATCCTGCTGCTGATCGAGCAGCGGCGATTTGTACGGCTGCGTCAGCCCCTCTTCCGCCGCCTGCATATGCGGATCGCCGGTACCCGCCCACCAGATATCAGTGCGCGGATTGCGTGCTTCGCTGCGCAGGCGTGCATAAGCTTCGCCCGCCGAGAGGCGCACCATGCTGACTTTGATATCCGGATGTGCCTTGCTGAAGATGTTGGTCATGTGCTCGCACACCACCACATCGGCGGAGCAGACCATGTTCAGATTGCCCGCCGCCGAGGCGGCAAAAGGTATGGCAGTGCAACAGAGGGATAGCGCGATGGCCATTGAGGTGACTCGCATAGTGTTCTCCTGGATTGTAGGGTTGGTGCTTCATTGGCACCTTTTCTTGCACGTGTGTGCAAAGTAGTAATGAACAAGAAATGTCCTGTCAAACACCACGCTGCGCAATTGTTAGGCGATGTCACAAAAATGCAACAAATGAGATCTAAAGCGGTTTGCACAGCTTTGCAATCTGAGGCAGACTCAGTTTCAGCCAGATTGTGAAGAGGTGTTGAACATGCAGCATGAGAAAGCGGTGGTGAGCGCGCAGGATGTCGCTGAACGCGCGGGCGTATCGCGCTCAGCGGTATCGCGCGCGTTTACGCCGGGCGCCAGCGTGTCACCGGCAACGCGAGAACGGGTGATGAAGGCGGCGGAAGAGTTGGGGTATCACGTCAATCATCTGGCGCGCGGTCTGGTGCGCAATCGCAGCAGCATTGTCTGCCTGATCGTCTCGGAAATCGCCACGCCCTATCGCGCCAGTCTGGTGCGCTGGCTGACGCAGTTTTTGCAGGAAGCAGGCAAAGTGGCGATGCTGATCAACACCGATCGCTCGGATAACAGCGTTTCGGCGGCATTGCAGCAGGCGATTAATTTCCGCGCCGATGCCTCAATCATTCTCTCCGGCATGCCGGATCGCACCATCACGCGCCAATGCTATAAACACGGCCAGCGCATCATTTTGATCAACCGCGATGAAGCGTTGCCGGGCTCGCTTAGCATCAATCTCGATGCCGAAAGCGCCGCGCAAACGGCGGTAATGGCGTTTCAGCGCGCCGGTTGTCAGCATCTGGCATTTGCCAATTCGCTGGCGGGCACGCCGAGCTTGAAAAAGCGCGAAGACACCTTTGTGCTGGCGGCCGAACGGGCGGGATTAACCGTGACCATCGAACGTTTTGGTACCACCTCGTACGAGAGCGGGCAGATTCTGGCGCACCGCTTGCTGACGCGTCATCAGCGACCGGACGGCGTGTTTTGCGTCACCGATTTGGTGGCCTGCGGCTTTATGGATGAAGCGCGCCACCGCTTTGCGCTTCGCGTGCCGAAAGATCTCTGTTTGATCGGTTACGACAACATCGCGCAGGCCGGCTGGTCATCCTACAATCTCACCACGTTTTCCCAGCCGGTTGAGCAGTTCGCGCAGGATGCGGTGAAGTGGTTGATACACACCGAGCAGGAGGAAACCGGCTTCACGCCGCAAGTTGAACAGCAGCACGACAGCCTGCTGTATCAGGCCGATGTAGTGTGGCGTGGTTCGGTGCGCGGCGGCTGACAAACCTTTTTTACCACGCCGCGTAACCAATGATGCGCCGCGTCATTTTCCAGTCGCGGATGCCACAGTTGTGACACTGTCATTTCTGGCGTGGCGAACGGCAGTTCAAACATCGCTAAGTGGGTGCTGTTTTTGATCAACGGATGATGCAGAAACAGCGAACGCGGCACCAACGCGACGAGATCCGATTCCTGCGCCAGCGCCACCGCGCTGGAGAATGCCGCTACCACCGCCGCCACCTTGCGGGTTAATCCTGCCTGCTGCAGCGCATCGTGAATCGGCCCGCCAAGCTCACCGCGCCGTGACGCCACGATATGACCAAAAGCGGCGAACTGGGTGATATCCAGCTGCTGCGTGAGCGGATGCCCGGCGCGCACCACGCCAACGAAGCTATCGCGGAACAGCGCCTGCAGGCGAATCTCCGGGCCCATATTGCCCAGCACGCCAATCTCCAGATCGATGTTGCCTTCGCGCAAATCGCGCGCGCTTTTCTCCGGCTTGGGCACAAAACTGAGCCACGCGTGCGGCGCCTGGTGCGCCACGGCAGCGATGAGCGCGCTGCCAAAGGCTTCGACGAACCCTTCATTGGTGCGCAGGGTGAAGCAGCGGTCTAGCTGATGCAGATCCAGCGACTGCGCCGTTGGGCTTAACACCGCACGCGCCTCGCGTACCGTGTGATGCGTGCGCTCGCGGATCGCTTCGGCATAAGGTGTCAGCACCATGTTGCGTCCGGCGCGCACTAACAGCGCATCGCCGGTGGTGGCACGTAAGCGTCCCAGCGTGCGGCTCATCGCCGATTCGCTTAAGCCCAAGCGACGCGCAGCGCCAATCACGCTGCCTTCAATCAGCAGCGCATCCAAAGCAATTAACAGATTCAGGTCGGCATCATTCATGCGGTCTATCCTCGCCGATTCAGCGCAGTGAGACAAGGCGTTTGGTGCAGGTTAATACTGCGAGTGCTGCGCGTTCCGCCTGCCCTCGCCCGGCGCTACACTCTTCTTATCGCAAACACCGAGGAGAACAACATGAAGATATTACTGATTGGCGCATCGCGTGGCCTGGGTTTGGCACTGGCGGAAACCATGCTGCAGCGCGGTTATCAGGTGGTCGCCACCGGACGTGAAAACTCGACAGGAAATTTACAACAACTGGCCGATCGCTTCCCCGCACAGTTGACGGTGGAGAGCGTGGATATCAATGAACCGGAACAGGTCCAGGCGCTGCATACGCGTCTGGCGGATTGGCAGTTCGATATGCTGTTCGTCAACGCAGGGGTGAAAAATGATGACCGCGAAACCATCGCCGATGTTTCCACCGAAGAGTTCACCCGCGTGATGGTGACTAACGCGCTAAGCCCGTTGCGGGTGATTGAAACCTTTAAAGATCGCGTTACGCCCAGCGGCACTATTGCGGTGATGTCATCTGGCCAGGGCAGTTTGACCAACAACACCAACGGTAATTACGAGGTGTATCGCGGCAGCAAAGCGGCGCTAAATATGTTTATGCGCAGCTTCGCTGCACGTAGCGGCGGCGAGCGCACGTTATTGTTGATGGCACCCGGCTGGGTGCGCACCGATATGGGCGGCCCGGAAGCGCGCCTGACCATTGAGGAGAGCATTCCGAACTTGCTGAACACTATGGAAAGCTACGCTGGGCGACGCGGAATTCATTATCTGGATTATTTAGGGCGTGTGGTGCCGTGGTAAACGTGCAGGTCGCCATTTATGGCGACCTCATCAAAGCGGCTTACTCTTTATCAGCCCGCGCAGCCTCTCCCGCAGCCAGCGGTTGGCGGCATCTTCGCTGCGCGCGTTATGCCACAGCAGCGACACTTCATAATCCGGCATATTGACCGGCACTGGCGCGGCGCTCAGGTCATACAAATCGCACCAGGATGGTACCAAACCCTGCGGCACCGTAGCGAACAGCGGCAAACGCTTAAGCAGCATCGGCAACGCGGAGAAATTTGGCGTCACATAGCGCACGCGCCGCGCTACACCTTGTTACTGCAGCTGCCGATCCAGCGCGCACAAATAGCGGATCGTCAAACATCTCGCGCAGCCGTTTTAACGCCGCGCTCACCGCCGGTTGTCCAAGATAGAGTCGATTTGCCGCTTGCGTGACGCTGCGCACCTCGTACATCACCAGCAACACCACCAGCAAATTCAGGTCGATGCGCGAGAAATCATTTTCGTTGATGCTTTGCATGATTCTAATCGATTTAAATAATGATCGAGCCGCCAGTATAGTGAGGCTTCTTCACTGCAACCAAAAACTTTAGGAGCCCCTGATGACGATTCGCGTCGGCGATTGCCTGATTACCAAAGTGAGCGAACAAACCGCCGCCTTCCCGCTGGGCGTGCTGTTTACGCCACATCGCGCGGAAATGAGTGACGAATTAGCTGAGCAGCCCGCCGAAATGTCGATTCATAGCTGGGTGGTGCGCACCGGTGAACACACCATCATTATCGATACCGCCACCGGCAACGGCCGCAATCGCGATAACAAGCCATTATTTCACCAGCTGAACACGCCGTATGCCACAAACCTCGCGCAGGCGGGCGTTGATCCAGCCGAAGTGACGCTGGTGCTGATGACGCACATTCATACCGATCACGTTGGCTGGAATACGCATCAGCGTGATGGCGAATGGCGGCCGATGTTCCCGAATGCGCGCTATATCTGCTCGGCGCGGGAACTGGCGTACTGTCAACAGAATCCGGCGGCGCATGAGCTCTATCGCGACAGCATTCTGCCGCTGATAGCAAGCGGACAGCTAGAGACTATCAACGTTCAGAATTCACCTTTGTTTGCTGGCGTGCTGCGCTATCTCTCCACGCCCGGTCACAGCGTTGATCATGCATCGATCGTGCTGGAAAGCGCCGGTGAATCGGCCATCTTTGCCGGTGATGTAATGCACAATGTCATTCAGTTTCAGTACCCGCACTGGAGCTCACTGTTTTGCGAGGATAAAGCGCTGGCGGTCACTTCACGGCAACGGGTGGTGGACTGGTGCGCACAACATCAGGCAATCTGGTTCAGCACCCACTTTAATGGCAGCGCGTGCGGACGCGTCACGCGCGACGGACAATGGATTCCGCTGGAGAATTAACCTAATGCAATACGCTGATTATCTCACCGCTTCGATTAACGATTTACATCAGGCGCTGACCCAGCGCACGGTGAGCGCGCGCCAGTTAGCTACCTTCGCGCTGCAGCGCATTGGCGAGGTGGATCAACCGCGCTACAACGCCATCACCTGGCTGTTTGCCGAACAAGCCTTAGCGGCAGCGGACGCCAGCGATGCGCGTCGTCAGCGCGGCGAGGCGGCGGGACCGCTGGAAGGTATTCCGGTTCTGATTAAAGACAATATCGAAGTGCAGGGCTGGCCAACCAGCGCCGGTTCGGTGCTGCTGCGTGAGGTTATTGCCAGCGACGATGCGCCGCTGGTTACCCGACTGAGAAAGGCAGGCGCGATTCTGATCGGCAAAACCGCCATGCATGAGCTGGCGGCGGGCATTACCGGCGCGTCGTCGTTAAGCGGATTTACCCATAATGCGTGGGTTGAAGGCCGCTCGCCGGGCGGATCGAGCAGCGGTTCCGCCGTGGCGGTCGCAGCCGGTTACGTGCCGCTGGCGATCGGCAGCGATACCGCCGGATCGGTGCGCATTCCGGCGGCGTTTAACCATCTTTTTGGCCTGCGCATGACGCGCGGTGCAATCAGCACCGACGGCATTGTGCCGCTGTCGCCAACTCAGGATATTCCCGGCCCGCTGGCGCGGTCGGCGGCGGATTTACGTTTAGCGTCTGAAATTCTTAGCGGACAACAGTTTGCGGAGAGCGATGAGCCGCTGCGCATCGGCATCTGGCTGGAAGGGTTTGCAGCCGATGAAGGCGAGATTAATCAGGCGGTGCGCGCGGCGCTGGCGGATTTCGCGCCGCGTGAGGTGAGTTATCCGCAGCTGGAGACGTTGGCCGCCGACGCCAATATCATCGGCTATGAATTTGCCGCGGCGCTGGCGGCGTATCTGGCGGATAAACCGCAGGCGCAGATCCGCACGCTGGCGGAAGTGGTGGCGTCCGGGCGCTATCATCCTCAGCTGGAAACGGTGTTTACCACGCGGGCCCAGCATCCGGGCGTTGAGAGTGAAGGTTACCGGCGGGTGCAGCAGCGTCAGCGCGATCTGTATTTGCAGCTGGCTGAATTTTTCGCCGCGCAGCAGATCAATCTGTTGGCTTATCCGGTGGTGCGCCGTGCGCCGGTTAAGCACGGTGAGATGCAGGATGGCAGCAACGCGCTGATTTCAGCGGTGACCGGCGCACCGGCGATCAGCATTCCAGCGGGATTCAGCGCCGCAGGTTTGCCGATTGGGCTGGAGCTGCTGGCGCTGCGTGGGCGGGAAGATTTGTTGCTGAGCGCGGCGGATAGGTTTGTTTAGTAGTGCCCTCACCCTGGCCCTCTCCCGCCCGCGTGAGAGGGAATGAGTAGGTGGAGCGAATGATCATCTACTAAGCCGCACAATCGGTTCCCTCTCCCGCGGGCGGGAGAGGGTTAGGGTGAGGGAAAACGTGCTTTACCCGTGCAACGCCAATCCCTTAATCGCCTTATCCACCGCCTTCTTCGGGCCGCGCAGCGCAATGCCGACCAGATTCAAATGATCAGCATCCTCCGCCATAAACACTTCGCGGTTCGCCGCATCGTGACCGGTGGAAAACATCGCTTCCACGTAAGGAATAATGGTTAACTCGCGCTCCAGTCCCTGACGGTGCGCACGCTGTAAACCGGCTAAATCCCCGGCAAACACCAGCATCGGCTGGCCCGCCATGTTGCCGTACTGTCGCGCTTTGGCATCAACATAGGGTTCACCCATCATCTCGGGGGCGGCGGACGCCACGCCGGTAGCGAGGAACGCCACCACATTCAGGCGCTGCCAGGTGGCTAAATCATCACGTACGATCAGGGCGATTTTGGTATCAAACATCTGCAACAACTCTCCAATGACAACGAAAACCTCATCATCTAAGAGCAGGCGGGGAAGCGTATAGAACGTTTGTGCACTGACGTTGATAAGCGGCGGGCGTCATGCGATAGGCGCGCTGAAACCAACGGCCCAAATGACTTTGATCGGCAAACCCAACCTGCGCCGCTACCTGCACCGGCTCAATGCCCTGCGCCAGCAACGTGCGCGCGCTGCGCAAACGCAAACGCACCAGATAGGCATGCGGCGATTGGCCGAACGCCTGTTTGAACTGGCGCGTCAGGCGAAATCGATCAATGCCGGAAAGGCGCGACAGCTCATCCAGACCAATATCCTGCGCCATAAAATCGTGCAGATAGTCGCGCAGCAGCTGCATCTGACGCATCGCTTCGCTGTGCTGCAGGCTGGGTTTGGTATCCAGATGGCGTGACAGCAGGGTGAGCAAATGATCGAGGCTTTGATCGCGCGCCAACCGCCCTTCGCCCTGATGTACGGCAAACCAGGCTTGCTGAATGGCGCTGGCTAATAGCGCATCGTCAGTCAACGTGTGGCGGAAAGCGCCTTCGATATTCGACACATCGCCCAAGCCGCGACGCTGCATCATTTCCGCCACCCAGCTTTGCGGCAGATAGAGCATCACGTAGGTGAAACCCTCGGCGTCCGGCGCATGGCCATCATGTACCGCACCCGGTTCAATCAAAATCGCCCGGCCCGGCGTGCTGGTGTGCAGCGAACGGTGGCAGTTAAAACGTTGCAGACCTTGTTGCGTCACGCCCACCAGCAGTTCATCGTGATCGTGCGGATCGTAAGCGTGTCCGCGAAAGTGCGCGTTGACGCTTTCAATTCCGGTCTCATCATCACGACGAAAATCAACCCAATCATTATTGGCTGGCATAGGCAATCTCTGGCAAAGACATCAGGCATAGCCTAGCAGCCGAAACCACAGATAATCCAGCGGTAACAGCAACACCGCGCTAAGCAGAAAAATCAGTGCGCACAGCTGTAAACCGGCCTTCGCCGGAACGTTGCCGAGTCCCATCGCCACCACCACCGGCGATGCCTGATACGGCAGCAGCGGCGTGGCGTAGGCAAACACCTGCAACATGATCACGGTGAGCAGCGGAAAGCCAGACGCGTTCGCCAGTTCTTGCGCCATCGGCGTCACCATCGCCGGTACGCCGTTGGCGGTGAGCACGAAATTCAGTAGCGACACCAGCGCATTGAGCACCGCGAAATTGCTGAAAGATGGGTGTTCGTGCAGCGGCAACACGTTAAGCAACGCATTGGCGATCATCCGTCCCAGGCCTGAATCCACTACCAGTGTGGCGACGCCAAGAATCCCGGCAATGTAAATGCAGGTGCGGAAATTTACCCCGCTGGCAAAGTCCTCGCTGGAGATAAAACCTACGCGCGGCAATAAACAGATACAGGCTGCCGCCAATCCCACCCACGCAGCCGGTAAGCCGTGCACGCTGTCGGTCATCCACAGCAGCAAGGTGATCGCCAGCAGGCCAATCAAGCGCCATTCGCTGCGGCTAAGCGCGGTTAAGCTGTCGCGCTGGTGGACCGCTTTGGGCTGCGCGTGAAACAGAAACAGCAGGCAACCTATCAACAACAAGCCCTTAACGACGCCCACCACCGGCATATGCAGCAACCACCACGGCAACCATTGCAGATGCAGCTGATACGCGCTCTCCGCCGCACCGCTCAGCACCAGATTCGGCACGTTGGCGGGCAAAATACTGGCGGAGAGCTGGAAGGTGCCAAATCCCACTGCCAGCGCCAGGCCAATACTGCCGCGGCTGCCCGCTTTGATTCCTGCGCGTTCGCCCATCGCCAGCACCACCGGCATTAGCAGCGCGATGCGTCCCATATTTGAGGGCATAACAAACGCCAGCAGATAAGTCAGCAGCACGGTTCCCGCAATCATACGCGGCCAGCTTTGGCTCAGCGGCACCACCAGCCAGTTCGCCCAGCGCTGCGCCAGACCAACTTTGCGGATCGCCGCGCCCAGCACAAATCCGCTGAGCACCAGCCAAAACGCCGACGAGGCAAAACCGCTGAATATGCTGCTGGCAGGAGCCAACTTTAGCAACATCGCCGCCGTGAAAAACAGCAGCGCGGTGACGTATTCCGGCAAACGCGCGCTGGCCCATAGCAAAATGGTGCTGCCCACCACCAGCGCGGTGAGCCAGAAGTTGAGATCGGCGGTCATTGATGAACTCCCTTTCTTTTCCAAATCGCCATAAAGGGCGATGCTACGAGTGGATATGTTATCCCGCCAGCTGCGTGAGCCAGTGGATTAGCGCAGCGCTGCCCGGCTGGCTGAGCGAGCGCTGCGGCCAGGCGAGGAAATAGGGTTTGCTGAGCGGCAAGCTAAGCGGATCGACAACCACCAGCTCGCTGCGCGCCAGTTCGTTGGCAATCAAACGCCGCTGACCGAGCAGCAAGCCCGCGCCTGCCACGGCGGCATCAATCGCCAGCGAGGTAAGATTGAAACTGAACGACGGCTGCGGCGGCGCATCGTCAATGCCTTTGGCCTGAAACCAGCTGCGCCAGTCAGGTAAGAAACGCCCTTCGTTGCCCCAGTCGAGGTGAATCAGCGGCGCATGCTGCAACACCTCCATACCGGCAAAACGATGCAGTAGCGCCGGGCTCGCCACAGGCAACACCTCATCGAGAAACAGCAGCTGCTTATCCAGCTGCGGATAGCGATCTTCGCCGAAACAGATGACGAAATCGGCCGGCGTGGCGTTGAAATCCACTTGCGTATGGGTGCCGTGCAGGGATAGATCGATTTCCGGACAGTGCGCGCGCCACTGCGCGATGTTCGGCAGCAGCCATTTTGAGGCCAGCGCCGGCAGCGAATAGAGCGTTAATCGCGGTGCCGACGCCGCATGGCGCAGGTTTTGCTGGCCGAGGTGCAGAATGTCGAACGCCTCCGTTACATAACGCAGATACTCTTTGCCCATCTCCGTCAGCATCACGCCGCTTTGTGTGCGCACAAACAGCGTGCTGCCCAACTGCTCTTCCAGCTGGCGAATTTGCTGGCTCACGGCGGCTGGCGTTAACGCCAGCTGCGCAGCCGCTTTCGCCAGGCTGCCCAGTTCCGCCGCCACTTTGAAGGATTGAATGACGCTGATTTTGGGCAAACGTGGTGATGGCGCGGGCATTAAGGTTTCCTTAGCAAGGTGTTAAATTTTTATCGTTACGTATTAACATATCAGCGAGTTACAGTCTTTACACACCTGTAACACATGAGAAGTAAAACTATGTCTGCCTTGATTCGTTTCGATCTGCATCCGCTGGCCGATGCCGACTGGCGTCGCACCTGCCGTGAGCAACTTAATCAGCACGGCGCTTTAGTTTTGCGTCAGTTCCTACAGCCCGCTGCGCTGCAGGCCATCATTGCCGAAGGCGATGCGCAGCGCCATCTGGCGTATCACACCGCCAGCAAACACAACGTTTATCTGATGAAAAAAGATGAGGCTTTCAGCGCCGATCATCCGCGTAATCGCGATGTCATTAGCACCAAAGGCTGCATCACCGATGATGTGATTGCCGCCGATTCGCCGCTGCGCCAGCTCTACAACGATGAACTGTTCAAAAGCTTCCTGTGCGATGTGCTGGGTGAAGAGGCGCTCTATCCGTATGCCGATCCGCTTTCGTCGATCAATCTGCACTACGCGCCCGACGGCCAGGAACTTGGCTGGCACTTTGATAACTCGTCGTTCGCCATCACGCTGCTGGTGCAGAAACCGCGCGCCGGCGCCGTGTTCCAGTATGTGAAAGATCTGCGCGATGCCGATGCCGGTGAGATGAATTTCGACGGTGTGGCGGCGGTGCTGGATCAGCGCCAGCCGGTGGAAGCGCTGGCGATTGATGCCGGGGATTTGGTGCTGTTCCGTGGGCGCAATTCGCTGCATCGCGTTACGCCAACCGAAGGCGATATCACCCGCATGCTGGCGGTGCTGGCGTATAACACCGAGCCAGGCATTGCCCTGTCGGAAACCGCCCGCATGACGTTTTACGGACGCTTATAAATCGATCAACGCCCGCCAGCCACGCACAAAAATCTGCTGGGTGCGAAAAGCCACCAGCGCGCGCCAGTCAGCGTCGGCGGGCCAAAATCCTTCCACCAGCTCCTGCTTAATCGCCCGCCCGCTTTCACTGGCTGGATCGCCTTGCAGATGCAGCCAGTGATCGTCGCGCACGCGGCGATGCATCTCCTCGCCAGGATAGGTGCCGCACTCCACCACCAGCGGCAAAATCTGCGTCTTCGGTAGCGACGTCAGCAGAAATTGCGACACATAGCCGGTAGCCGTCGCGGTCACGCCGGTTTCGCTGTCGCGCCCTGCGCCGGTGAACAGCAGCGTTAACCATTCTCCATAAATCTCCTTGCCCCAGTCATGTGCGGCAAAACGCTGCTCGGCAATCGACAGCAGCATCGGATGTCCCCACGCGCCCGCGCCGGTGTGCAGATCGAAGCTGATGATGGTTTTGGCCTGCGACAAGTGATCGGCGATGATGGTTTGCAGCGTGCGATACGACCAGCCTGGCTGTTGGCCGCCGTAAAAGAATCCGTCCGCCGCGCCATATTGCCCCGCTTCCACCACGCGTTTTATTGCCGGCCAACCGACGCTGTTGAGCGCGTCAGCTAACAGCTTATCGGCGCGGGCGCGATCGCCGTGGTAAATGCCATGCCACGCGGCGTAATCGGGATTGGCGGGTGAAGGCTGTGAAAAATCGATAAAGTTGCGATTGAGGTCGATGTTGTCTTCATTGACGCGGCGTAAATGCGCCGCGCCCCACGGATTGAGCTGATGCAGCATCACGATAGCAGTATCCGCGGGCAGCGCCGTGAGGTTGAAGGTATCCAGCCAGGCGATCTGGCAATCGGAGCCGTAATAGCCTTCTACGCCGTGCGTGCCGGAGATCACCAGCATCAGCCGTGATGCGTTGGCATCGCCGATTACCGCGACATCAGTGAAAAGTTCCTCGCCCTGCGGGCCGGGTAACGGATGCGCGTAGGACGTTAATGCGCCGTTTTGCCGTTTGACGGCGGCGAGAAAGCGGGCGCGTTGAGTTGGGTAGTGCGGTAAGTTCGTCATGATTTTTGAGTGAGTGTGGGTGCGGTTGGTGGGCAAGGTCGTCATCAATGGCGACCTTGCGTGCATATGAATTTTACGGATAGACCTTGAATTTGAAGTACTTCTTCGCCAGTTGGTCGTAAGTGCCGTTGCTGTGCAGTTCGGCCAGCGCGTTGTTGATCAACTTCAGATTGGCCGCATCGTCTTTACGCAATCCAATGCCCACGCCATTGCCCAACACCTCTTTATCCACCAGCGTGGCGCTGATGACGTAGTCTTTGCCGGCTGGCGTGTTAAGAAAACCTTGTTCTGCCGAAACCGCATTGGCCAGGCTGGCGTCGAGCCGTCCCGCCACCAAGTCAGGATAGATCTCCATCTGATTAGGGTAAGAAACCACACTCACGCCCTTGGTTGCCCACTGCGCTTTGGCGTAGGTTTCCTGAATGGTGCCCTGCGCGACGCCGATTCTTTTGCCGCGCAGCGCGTTAATGTCTCCCGTTAGCGGCGCTTTGGCGGGTGTAAGCAATGCGCTCGGCGTGACGTAAAGCATGTCGCTGAAAGCGACCTGCTCGCGGCGTTTCTCCGTCATCGACATCGCCGAAAGAATCGCATCAAACTTTCTCGCCTGCAGCGCCGGAATGCTGCCATCAAAACCAATCTGCACCCATTGGCACGTCACTTTGGCTTGGGCGCAAATCGCGTTGCCGAGGTCGATATCAAAGCCCTGCAAAGAACCGTCGCTGGCTTTGGATTCAAACGGCGGGAACGTTGGATCAACGCCGAAGCGCAAGGTTTGCTGGGCAAATGAAGCGTGGCTGAAAGCGCTCAGTGAAAGCAGTAAGGCAAAGGACAAACTTTTCTTCATTGTATCTCCGGCAGGTAGCTAAATTCACAACGTCATACAGAGTTAATAACATGGTGGACATGATCTCACTACAGAAATTACGGATTTAATGCAGAGGGAATACTTATTAAACAGAAGGGGTTAAGAAATTTTATCTTCGGCAGTAAGAGAATCTTAATGCCGAAGATGAACGTTATGCGGAAACAAACTTAGTTTGGATACACTTTATAACTTTGGTCACTGAAATAGTGTCACGCGCAAGCGTATTCATTCCATGTATCGCGGTAAATAATATTTCCTTCCGTGTACTTCCAGGTGATCGCCTCATAACGCAACTCTAATGTTTCAACATGAGTGTTGCTCTGACCATTTGGGGCAAGGTAAGGCGAAACCGTGGTGATTTTAACGTTATCCAAAATGATATTGAAATATTCGGACTCAATGCCTGATTCAAGAATCCGATACATCTTGATCGTAGCTTTTTTAAGTGTGCGCCCTTCACATACAGCGCGATAAAGAATTGGTGTTGTCTTGTCGAACTCTTTTACTATCACGATAGGTTGATGGACTCGCGTTGCGGTCAATTTTCCCCTATTTGGATCTACTGGGATGGTTATGCCGTGTGAAAATGATTTTAATTCGATAGAACCTAACCTCAGTGGGATTAAACAACTTCCAACAATAGGCGAGCCATTTTCATCTTCTAGCCATAAATGTGCGGGTGTCGACATACAATATCCTTATCTGTTAACAGTTTTTTAAACTTCATCATTTTATGTAACGAGCCACGATGACCAGCGCGAATATAAAGAAAACCGCAATAGGCCAAACTGGACTTCCTGGAAAAAAATGAGCCTGAAGTAATGCAAAGACAATGGTCAATATTGCCGGTCCGTATATCCATACTAACGACCTAACTAATGAACACATTGAGTCTTTTATAAATTTAATCATAGTTACCTAATCAACCGGGTAATGATATCTGCAATATTTTCTTCAGTTGCCCACTGAGCATCCAGGGCACTCGCGCGTTGCATTACGGGTTCAATTAGGAAATACATCATTTCCAGATTCTGTAAATAGAGCGCTGAATAATAGACGGGATATTGAGTTTGAAGGCGGTGTGCACTATCTGCTGCCCTCTGAACAATACCATACAAAGCTGCTGCTCCCACTACACCACCGGCTATTCGCCTTGTCAGCGCGCTGATCTCCATACTCAGGTTTAATCCCATGCGAACGGCGCTGGCTGCCGCCATAGCAAAACCTGCGTTAGTCAGTGAACTTGCAGCAATATGAACATTAACCGTCACAAGCTTTTTCTTTATGTATTCTAATTGCTGTGCAGTTTTATATTTTAGCAGTTCTTCAAAATATACTTTAAGCATCTCAAAGCCAATATCTCCATGCCTGAGAAGTCGGTAAACCCCATCCCGAAAACGGATATCTTCATTTTTTTGCCGCAGGCATACATCGTTATATTCATCAGTGAAACAGGACGTGTAAAACAACGCTCGGGTAGCACCAGCACCGATTGATTTGACCTATTCCGCCACCTGTTTTCCGACAGCATCAACGGCATTGTCAAGTTTCATTACGAGAATTTTATTTGCTTGAAGATAACTGATGACTTCACTGTTGTTAAACATAACTTTTGCATCCTATATCCTTATAGTAACTGTGGTCTACGATACTGATTATCAAATTTTAGATCCACCTATTACGTTAGGTCATTTCTATATAACAAGTGCGCATGTCATTCTTTTGTCATAACTCGCTCACGCTGATGTCAGAGCCGATTGCATATCCTGATGGCCTACCTTCAAATCAGGAGTATTAAGATGAAATCGAACAAACTCACCCTTGCAGCGGGCATGCTGCTGGCTATCGCAGGCGGATGCGATTGACGTGCGCCTTTTGTCGCAGCGAATGCCTGAACAGGCGGTAGCGGAACTGCAGCCGCTGGTGGCGGCTTTCAATCAGATACTGGGGGCGCCTTGAACGGAGTTATCAACAGTTGAGCCAGGTTTCTACTGATATGGCGCACGATCTGCGCACGCCGATTAGCACGCTGATCGGCCAAACTGAAGTGGCACTGAGTCAGACGCACAGCGTCGTAGATTATCTGGCGCTGCACGGCGAACTGCTCGCTGATCCGCAACTGCTGCAACGCGCGCTGGCGAATCTGACGGCCAACGCCTTGTGCTACGGCGAACGAGATTCCACCGTGCGCATTTTCAATCGGGCCAGCGCTTTGATGGTGGAGAATCAGGGCCCGGCAATGAGCGCGGAACAGCAGGCACGCATCTTTGATCGCTTCTGGCGCGCCGATGCGTCACATCATCAGGGCAGCAGCGGTTTGGGCTTATCGATTGTGCGCAGCATTATGCGTTTGCATCAGGGAAGTTGTGAGATGCATAGCGAGCAGGGTGTGAACCGCTTTACGTTGCGGTTTCAGTATTGATCTTGCGCGATAAATCGCGCCGCTACAGAAACGTGCGTCCATCCGTAGCGGCGCAATTTATTGCGCGAAATATTTAAATAAAGGTAAAAATCTCGTCACGTGGCAAACGTGATTTCGGCAGCGCGGCGTTGAAATCCGCATCGCTGCGATAACCCAGCGACACCAGCACCACGCTGGTAAAGCCCTTCTCACGCAGACCCAGCGCCTGATCCAGCGCGCGCTGATCGAAACCTTCCATCGGTGTGGCATCAATGCCCAACATCGCTGCGCCCAGCAACAATCCGCCCAACGCCAGATAAACCTGCTTTTCCATCCACTGCGGCACATCGCGTGATTCATAGCGATGCATATCGACATAGCTGCGACGCACCATGTCATTGTTCGCTTTGCTTTCCGGCTTGGCGTAACGGCCATCAGCATCTTCCTGATCGAGCACGTTCTGCAAATGCGCTTCATCCAGATCGGTGCGCATGCACAGCGCGATAACGTGCGAGGCATTGCGCACTTTCGGGCTGTTATAGGCAAAGGCGCCATCGGTAGATGCGGCGATTTGCTCGCGACCCGCTTCGGTTGACGCCACCACAAAATGCCACGGCTGCGAGTTCACCGAAGACGGGCTGTTGCGCAGCACGTTCAGCAGGGTTTCGATTTCATCCTGCGGCAGGCTTTTACCTTGTTCAAAGGCTTTTACAGTGTGACGACGAGCGACTGCATCATTGAGTGTCATGGCCTATTCCTTTTTCTTTTTAGCGCGATAAATCGCGCCGCTACAGAAGCGTGCGGATATCCGTAGCGGCGCAATTTATTGCGCGTGGTTTGCATCATTTATTGCGTTAAGTTGGTTAAAACCCGCTCAGCACGATCTTACCGCGTGCGCGACCGCTCTCAATCAGCGCATGCGCCTTGCGCAAATTGGCGGCATTGATCATGCCGTGATGTTCGCCGGCGGTGGTTTGCAGCGTTTGGTCATCAATCAACTGGCTCACGCGCTGCAGAATCTCATGTTGGCGCTGCATATCGGCGGTATGGAACAGCGAACGGGTGAACATCAATTCCCAGTGCAGTGAAATCGCTTTGCGCTTCAGCGGCACCGCATCCAGCGTCTCAGGATCGTCGATCAACGCCAGCTTGCCCTGCGGCGCGAGCGCATCAATCAGCTGATCGTAATAGCTGTCGGTGTGCGTCAGCGAGGCGACATAGCGCACCTCTTTATGCCCAATCGCCGCCAGCTGTTCGCCCAGCGGTTGAGAATGATCAATCACATGATGCGCGCCCAGCGAACGCACCCAATCCGCCGTTTCCGGGCGGGAAGCGGTGCCGATCACCGTCAATTTGGTTAGCTTGCTGGCGAGTTGCGTCAATATGGAACCGACGCCGCCACCTGCGCCAATAATCAGCAGCGCGGCGTTGTCCTCGGCTTGTACCTCAAGACGATCAAACAGCAGTTCCCACGCGGTCAGCGAGGTCAGCGGCAGCGCGGCGGCATCGGCGTCATTCAGTGAACGCGGTTTGTGCCCGGCGATGCGCTCATCCACCAGACCATATTCGGCATAGCTGCCGGCGCGCGTGATATCACCAGCATAAAACACCTCGTCGCCCGGCTGGAACAGCGTGACGTCTGCGCCCACTGCTTCCACCACGCCTACCGCATCCCAACCCAGAATGCGCGGCTGATCGGTTGGCGCACCGGCGCGCACTTTGGTGTCCACCGGATTCACCGCAATGGCGTGAATTTTTACCAGCAGATCGCGCGCGCCCGGCGTTGGCTTATCAACCTCAAGCTCATACAGCGCATTTTCATCGGAAATCGGTAAACCGTTTTGGCTATAAACAATGGCTTTCATCAGGCAGATCCTTATTCATCAGCAGGTTTGGTGAAGTAAATTCAGCATAGCGGTCCACAGCGCAATGAAAAATGCCAGTTGCAGGTGAACACTTTCACTCTTAGAGTGAAAATCCCTGCTGACTACCACGATGAATAAGAAGATGATCCGACTGGAAGATGTCACTCTGTTTGTGCGTTCAGCCGCACTCGGCAGCTTTTCACGCGCGGCGCGCGAGGTGAATTTACTGCCCGGACAGGTCAGCGCGGCGATTCAGCGGCTGGAGCGGGAACTGGATCGCCGCTTGTTCGCCCGTTCCACCCGCAGCCTGCGCTTAACCGCCGAAGGGGAAAAGTATCTGCCCTTTGCGCAGGAGATGCTGGCGCTGATGCATGCCGGTGCCGACAGCTTGCAGAGCGATGAAGATGCGCTGAGCGGCGAGCTGAAAATCGCGCTGCCGTCGGATATTGGTCGCAATATTTTGCTGCCGTTGATCACTGACTTTTGCCGCGCGCATCCGGCGCTGGCAGTGCGGCTCTCCTTTTCCGACCAGATCAGCGATGTGTTCCGCGATCCGGTGGATATCGCCATTCGCTACGGCAAGCTGGAAGACAGCAGCTACGTGGCGTTGCCGCTGGCGGAGGACAATCGCCGCGTGATGGTGGCGTCGCCGGATTACCTTGATCGTCACGGTCGACCGCAACAGCTGGAGGAGATCGCCCAGCACCATCATGGCCTGCTGTTTATGATGGGCGGCCACGTCTACGACAAATGGACCTTTCCGCAGGATGGCATGCGCCGCCAGATCACGGTGAAAAGCCGCATGCTGTGTGATGACGCAGAAGTGGCGCGGCGCTGGGCCATCGCCGGTATGGGCATCGCCTATAAATCGTGGATTGATGTGTGTGACGATGTGCTGGCCGGCAGGCTGGAACGCGTAATGCCAGAGATGCCGGGCGAAAGCACGCCGCTGCACCTTATCTGCCCGCATCGCAAACAGTTCTCTCCAGCGATCCGCGCGTTGCATGAGGTATTGCGCACGCCGCTGCGTGCGTTAACCGCGAAGCTCACCCAGCATGAGTAGCGTCGCGATTTATCGTGCAGCTTAGTCATTGAACTTTGCGCGCTGCGTTGTAATTACTGTCACACAGGGGCCCGCATTTAGGTCGTTATGCTCGTCAGTTAAGACGTGAAAATCCTTAGTTACCGAGAGCTCACATTGTAGCGGCGCAATGCATTGCGCGATAAATCGCGCCGCTACGGAAGAAGCGGTGATTTGATACGGCGCTTAACTGAGCGGCATTACGCCATGAATGGCGACCTCATCACATCAACTTACCCTGGAAAATCGGCACGGATTCGAACAGATAGCCATCAAAGTCTGGCGCATCGGCATCGGATAACTCCAGCAATGTGTTCTTGACGTTTTCCAGGTGCTGCCACATCGCCTGCCAGGAACCCATCACATCCCGGCGTCGCAGCGCGGCCAGAATGGTTTGATGATCGCCCAGCCACTTCAGGCGATAGGCGCGGGTTTCATACTGCGGTCGCAGCTGCTGCCAGAGCGGGCTGGCTTCGTGATGACGCCAGACGCTGGTCACCGTATCGAGCAACATCTGATTTTGCGTCGCGCCTGCCAGTAGCAGATGAAATAACTTGTCGTTATCCTGGCTGCTGTCGTTGAGCGCGATGGCGCGCTGCTCTTGCTCCAGCGTGCGGCGCAGGTTTTCAATATCGGCTTTGGTGGCCATTTTGGCGGCGAAGGCCGCGATGTTGCTCTCCAGCAGCTGACGCGCCTGCAACATCTCGAACGGGCCGACATCGCTGCGGAAAAAGGCCTCTTCCGCATCCTCGCTTTCCGAAGGAATGCGCATCACGTAAACGCCAGAACTTTGACGAATATCCACCGTGCCTTCCAGCTCCAGCATTAGCAACGCTTCACGCACAATGGTGCGGCTCACGCCCCAGGTTTCGGCCAACTGCCGCTCTGGCGGCAGTCGTGATCCAACCGGATAATGACCATCAAGGATTTGCTGACGCAGATGCTGACCAATTTCCTGATACTGCTTTTTCTCTTGTGGCGCTTCGGCTTTTTCCACGCTCTCACCCTTTTGCATCATGGTGCATTCGGCCCGGCCGCGTCCTGTGCGAGCCGGAGCCTGACTGCTATCTGGGCGCTAGTGTACCAAAGCCAGTGCCTGATCGAGTACCTTTGCACCATTCAACGTGCCGTAAGCCACGGTATCGATCACCGCAATCGGCAGCTGATAGCTGTCGGTCAGCTTTTTATTCTCCTCCAGCTTAAAGCGCACCTGCGGTCCCAACAGCACCACCACCACGTCCTGACCGTAGTTTTGTAACTCTTCACGCAGGTTCTGTTCCGGAATGGCGTAGATCTGGTACTCAAGACCGCGTGCTACCGCCTCTTTCTCAATGCGGGTGACTAACATCGAAGTCGACATGCCTGCCGCGCAGGCCAGAATAATGCGTTTCATAGGTGGTCCTTATTTGGCTTCATCGTCAATGTTGAGGGTCAATTGCTGGGTATCGCGCAATTGACGGAACCAGTGCGCGGATTTCTTCATCCGCCGCTGCCGCTGGTTGTCGAGGTCGATCTCGATCAGTCCGTAGCGGTTTTTGAAGGCGTTCATCGGCGAAACGTTGTCGGTAAACGCCCACAGCATGTAGCCCTGACAGTTGCTGCCCGCTTCACGCGCACGCACCGCCTGGTAGAGATGTTCAGCAATAAAGTTGATGCGGTAGTCGTCCTGAATTTCGCCCTGCGCATCCTTAAACTGCGATTCGTTCTCGATGCCCATGCCGCTCTCGGCCACAAACCACGGCAGATTGCCGTACTCCTCTTTCATACGCTGCGCCATGTCGAAGACAATGCGCGGCTGAATTTCCCAACCGCGCGAGCTGTTCATGCGGCGGCCTGGCAACTCAAAATGTTCGTAGTAAAAAGCGGGATGGAATGGCGTCTCTGGGTGCCAGGCGCGTGAAGGCGCTTTAACACGATGCGGATAGTAAAGATTCAGCCCCACTTCATCGACGGTGTTGGCGGCGATGATCGCCAGCTCTTCCTCGGTCGCATCCCACGGCACCTCATGTTTATCCAGCAACTGCAGTAATTCCGCTGGATAGACGCCTTTGATTGCCGGATCGAGAAACACCCGGTTGTAGAACAGATCGTAGATTTTTGCGGCTTTAACATCGTGCGCCGCCGAAGAGCGCGGATAGGTCACTTCCGGATTGAGAATGGTGCCCACCGTGCCGGCATAACCCTGCTGGCGGAACAGCTTGACCACCTTCGCCGTGGCGAGATTTTTATGGTGATTCCACTGCATCCACTTATGGGTGTTCTGTTCATACGGCCAGCGCAGCGCATCAAGATAGACGCGCGTCTGCACCACAATCGGCTCATTGAAAACAAACCAGCGCTTCACTTTTCCGGCGTAGCGGGCAAACACCTTCTCGGCATAGCGGGTAAAAAGCTCAACCACATGTTTTGATTGCCAGCCGCCGTACTCTTCCAGCAACTGTAGCGGCAGTTCGTAATGTTCGAGGCACAACATCAGTTCAATGCCCTGACGCTGCATCTCGTCAATCAGCTGGTCGTAGTAGGCCGCGTACTCCTCATCAACCACCGCGTTTTCATAATCGGTGAGAAAACGCGACCAGTTGATCGAGGTGCGATAGTGCGTCAGCCCCGCCGCTTTCATCAGCGCCACGTCTTCGCGGAAGCGGTTGATAAAATCCGTTGCTACCGCCGGTCCATAGCCGTTATGCCAGACGTGCCGATCCTGCTGATACCAGGCATCCAGATACGAATCCTGGCCGGCTTTTTTGCCGCTCCAGCCTTCGGTTTGCCAGGCCGATGCCGCCGCGCCGAGAATAAAACCCTGCGGCAGCGCAATGGTGTGCTTACTCATAGATCCTCCTTAATTTTGTGCCAGTTCGGCCTGCAGATTTTTTGCTTCCGCCGCTTCGGCGCGACGCGCGGCCACTTTGACAAAAGGCAGATAAATCAACACCGAAACTACGATGCAGATGATTTGCGTCACCACCGCACCCATCGAACCGGCGGTAGAAAGCCACGCATTGATGATCGGCGGCGTAGTCCAGGGAACCATCACCACCGCTTTACCGGCAAAGCCCATCACCGTGGCGAAATAGCCAATCGAACCGGTTACCAGCGGGGTGATGATGAAGGGAATAGCAAGAATGGGGTTGAGCATGATCGGCATACCAAAAATCACCGGCTCATTGATGTTGAATAAGCCAGGTCCAAACGACAGTTTGGCGATTTCACGCATCTCTTTGCGTTTGGTGGCAATCATCACGGCGGTTAAAAGCCCGATAGTCAGGCCGGAACCGCCGATGCTCATGTACACGTCCCAGAATGGCATGGTGATGATGTTTGGCGCTTCCTTACCCTGCTCGAAGGCGTTCATGTTGACCAGAATCGCCCCCAGCAGCAGCGGCTCACGAATCGGTTTCACCATCTGGTTGCCATGAATACCAATCACCCAGAACAGCTGGGCAACAAACATCAGCAGCAGAATGCCCCACAAGCTCTGCACCACCGATTCCAGCGGCTGCTGCACCACTTTGTACACCGCGTCGTACAGGTACATGCCGGTGATCTGATGGAAGATAAAGCCAAAGGTAGCGACCAGCGTGACGGTGATGATCGACGGAATCAGCGCGGAAAATGACGCAGCAACGTTCGGCGGCACGGTATCCGGCATTTTGATTTTCAGCCGTTCAACCTGCTCCAGCCGGCAGTAAATCTCCACCGACAGAATGGCGATGAACATGCCGAGGAACAGACTTTTGGTATCGGAGAACTGTTTCGCCAGCATATCGGTTACCACTTGCATCTGGCCATCCACCAGCATTTGCAGCGTGGTGGGCGTCACCGAGATGAAGCAGATGATCGCCAGCAGGCCGGGAAACAGCGTTTTAATGCCGTTAATGCGGCCCAATTCGATACCAATCAGAAACACCGCGCCGATATTCAGAAAGCTCAGCGTGGCGTAGTTAATGCTGCTGGTGATCGGTTTCAGATCGGCGAGAAACGACAGTGCAGAGAAACTGGCGAGGCCATTTTTCGGGTCCAGCACCATGTTGGAAATCAGCACCGAAAACGCGCCGACGATGATCACCGGCATCAGCGTAATAAACGAGGCTTTGATCGCCATGATGTAGCGGTAGCTGTTGAATCGCGTGGCAAAGCTACCCAGTGAATCGATAAGACGTTCCTGTAGAGACATTGGTCAACCCTCAGCGGTTTTAGGTGTTATGCAATAGCTTGATGGTTCGTGGCATACCAAAATGGCGATATTTGTCGTTAATTTCTGTGATCATACTCGCGGAACTCTTTTTTGGTATTCCGGTAGCATCGTTATTACCAATTTGGCATACCAATAAGTGAGGCGGATATGGATTTTGAACAAACGATGATGGAGTTGCTGATTAATGCCGGTGAGGCGCGATCGCAAGCCATGATGGCGATCCAGCAGGCGCGTAAAGCTGACTGGCAAGGTGCCGATGAGGCATTAGCGGCATCCGACGAGGCGGCTAAGGCAGCGCATAAAATCCAGACCGCGTTAATTGGTGCCGATGAAGGCAGCGGCAAAGTGCCGGTCACGCTGATTTTGGTGCATGCGCAGGATCATCTGATGACGGCGATGCTGTGCCGCGATTTGGCGGGCGAGTTGGTGCTGTTAAGGAAGGAGTTGCATGGGAAGTAAGGATGCAGCAAGGATGAATAGTTAAACCATTCTGGAAGAATGCAGCTTCAGGCGATATAACATTGGTTCACTTCCGCCATCGCAGAGGAACCTATGGCGCTGTCACATGAACTGATTCTGATCTACACCACCTATTTCGTCGCTACCGCCAGTCCCGGCCCGAGCAATATGGCGATTATGGGTACGGCGATGAAACAGGGACGCGGCGCGGCGCTGGCATTAGCGAGCGGCGTGATTGGCGGTTCAATGATGTGGGCGCTGCTGGCGGCTTGCGGGGTTCTCACCGTGCTGGCCACCTTTGCGCAACTGCTGATTGTGCTGAAGATTGGCGGAGGACTGTATCTGCTGTGGCTGGCGTTCAAGGCGGGGAAATCGGCGCTGCGTCGGCCAGATGCCAGTGAATTCGCACCGGTCAGCGAAAAAGCGCGCTTCGGCAGAATGTTTCGTCAGGGCATTTTGATGCACGTCGGCAATCCTAAAGCGATTTTGACGTGGGTGGCGATCATGTCGGTGGCGTTAAAACCGGGTGCGGCGGCATCAACCTTGCCGATGATTATTGCAGGCTGCGCGGCAATTTGTGTGCTGGTGTTTGGCGGTTACGCGCTGCTGTTTTCCACCGCGGTGATGGCGGCTTTCTATCGCCGCATCCGTCGTGGGCTGGATGCGCTGCTGGCTTGCTGCTTCACAGTTGCGGGATTGAAGCTGGTGTTTAGCCGGAGTTGATGTTGGGAGGTCGCCATCAATGGCGACCTGAAAAAACCATACTGGTGCGCATTTATGCGCACCCATACATCAGGAATTATTCGGCGGCGTGGCGTCGGTTTCGCTGAACGCGGGCTTCTGGCGCGTTACAGAATAGACCACGTTTTTCGGGCTGTTCGGATCGGTGGTGACATCCACGGATGCGATGGTCACTTTGCCAAAACCAAACAGCGTCTGCACGTAACCACCAATCTGGTGTTTACCTGGCGCAACACGAATTTCTCGTTTTTCACCCTTCTTCAGCAGCCCCGCATCCTGACCATCTACCGTCACATAGACAGAAGAACCGTCATCGGTACGCGTCACCAGGTGCGAAACGTTAATCACCGTTGGGCCGGTCTCGAATGGAGAAGGCGAATCATTATTGTCGATTGGCGCGCCGGTTGCAGGCTGAGCGGCGGATGCGTCCGCAGTCGCAGTGCTGTCATGAGATGTACCAGTAACGGCGGCAAGGCGGGCGCAGCCGGTGAGCATGATTGTTGCCATCAAAGTGGCTAAAGTGAAGCGCGATAACATCGTGACGAAAAACCCCTGCTAAATGAGAAGCGCGTATTTTAACGTGCCTTGCAGAGTGATGACAGTCACACAAATACAGTATTTTCCGAAAACCGCTTAATAAATACCTGGCTGAAAAGCGCGTCGCACGGAATGCGAAACGAAACGGCGGCCACGCAGGCCGCCGGAGGGAATTACCAGCTGTAGCTGACGGAAGCCACAATGGTGCGACCGCTGCCGTAGAAGCAGGCGCTTTCATTACTGCATGACGCCACGTAGTGCTTATCCGCGAGATTATTGACGTTGAGCTGCAGCGTGGTGCCACGCAGCGAGTTCGCCGCTTCGCCCAGCTCATACTTCGCCATCGCATCATACAAGGTGTAATGCGGTACTTTGTCGACGCCAATTTCATCCGCTGGCGCGGTGCCGGTATAACGTACGCCGCTGCCCAGCGTTAAGCCGCTCAGCACGCCATCAAGGAAGGTATAGCTGCCCCACGCCGACGCCGCATGACGCGGAATGCTCGACGGTGAATGGCCGATGCGCTGCGTGATGCTGCTCTCTTTGGTCACCGCATCGGTGTAGGTATAGGCCGCTAACAGTTTGATCTCTGGCGTAATCTGCGCATGCGCTTCGGTTTCGATGCCTTTCGAACGCACTTTACCAATCTGCTCGTTATAACCGGTCACGCTGTTATAAGCAGTGATATTTTTCTGCGTGATATCAAACGCTGACACGGTAAACACCGCATCCCAACCTACCGGCTGATACTTCACGCCCACTTCGGTCTGTTCGCCGGTGGTCGGTTTAAAAGGATCGGTGCCTGGCGCGCCGCTGTTGAGGTTTGGCTCGAACGAGATGCTGTAGCTGACGTACGGTGAAATGCCGTTATCAAACGCATACAGCAGACCCGCGCGGCCAGTGAACTTGTTGTCATTCTGCTGGGTTTGGCTGTCGTCGGTGCGATCCTGCGTGCGCACTTCGCTCCAGTCGTGACGTCCGGAGAGCAGCAGGTTCCACTGATTCCACTCCAGCTGATCCTGCAGATAAACACCCACCTGATCGAGCTTCTTGCGCGTGCTGGTGGTGAGCGTCAAATCGCTCTCGTTGATGCTGATGCGCGTCGGATTCGCCCAGTCGAGGATGTACTGATCGCCGCTGTCGCGCCACAGTTTGTTATCCACGTCGCTCCACTTGTAATCCAGCCCGCCGAGCACGGTGTGCGCGATGTTGCCGGTTTCAAAGGTGGCTTTCAGCTGGTTATCAAGACCCAACTCTTTCGACTTGATCTTGTCATGCTGCGGACGACGATTGATGGAGTGATCGTTATCGGCATCAAAGGTATACACCAGATATTTGTACGATTCGTCCATGTTGCTGTAGCGCAGATTCTGCGTGAAGCTGATGTTATCGCTTAAATTGTGCTCGAAGATATAGCCAATCGACGTCTGTTCGCGCTTGGCTTCGTTGAAGCTCGGATCGCTGACGTTGAAATCGTAAGGGATAAAGCCCGCGCTGCTCTCTTTCAACGTACCACTGGCCGGCAGGAAGTTACGGTATCCCGCTTTCGGCTCGTTTTGATACATCGTCAGCAGCGTGAAACTGGTGTCTGCGTTCGGCAGCCAGGTTATCGCTGGCGCAATCGCCATGCGCTGCTGTTTGTTGTCCTTAACGAACTCATGTTTGGTGCTGGCAATACCGTTCAGGCGGTAAAACAGCGTGTTGTCATCATTCAGCTTGCCGCCAAAATCAAACGCCGCTTCACCCAAATGCTGGTTGCCGGTGCTGAGCTGCACTTTGTGAATGCTCTGCGCGGTCGGGCGCTTGCTGGTCATGGCCACGATACCGCCCGGATTCACCTGGCCGTACAGCACAGAAGCTGGGCCGTGGATCATCTCTACGCGCTCCAGCAACCAGGGATCGATCTGCCCCGCTGCGCCCGCCTGGCCGGATAAACCGTAGCTCAGGCCATCGAGGAATTTCGGCGCATAGCGGAAACCGCGCGCGATGATCTCATCATTACGGTTGGAGTTACCGCGATAGTTGGTCAACACGCCGCTGCTGTAGCTCAGCGCATCCGCAACGGAAGCCGCCGCCTGATCGTCCATCTGCTCGCGGGTAATCACAGAAATGGATTGTGGGGTTTTGCGCAGCGGCGTCGCGGTTTTGGTGCCTGCCGCGCTCTCTTTCGCCACGTAGCCCTGCAGCGGCGAGGTCACGCTTTCACGCGTGTCGGCGTTGACGGTAAGGGTCTCTTCGGCAGCCACGCTGAAGGCGGCTGGTGTCACCAACAAAATTGAGGCCAGAGAAAGGTACAGAGGATTGAATCTGAACTGCCGTGCCACAGCAGGTATTGCTGAATTTTTAGCTTTAACGGACATAGTTGCCATCTCTATTTCAAACTGCCTTGTAGATGAAATAATCCGTTCAGTCGCCCTCGCCCAACGACAAGGGCTGTAACGGATTGAAATATTAATCTCTTGCGTAATTGACGGTCCTAATCTCCCCACGTGACGTCCTTCACAAAATAATCCACTGAAATTACGAGGGTTTATCAGACACGAAAAATCATATTGCAAATGTAAATCGTTATCAATAGCATTTGCATTAGCTTTTATTAAGTAAAGACAGTGAACAAAATGTGGAGATGGGTTGCAGGATGTTTCTAACAAGCGCAGAAAATACGACGCAGACGTGGTTGCCCGCCGGAACAGTTGCGCAATGGTTGCAGCAGGCCGAAATAGGAAGCGAAAGCTGGTGGCAGCGGCTTTACGCGGTCGGTACGCCGCTGGTGGAGCGAGACGAAAGCGGTCAAACAACCATGCACTTCTTCTGGCGCGATCCCGAAGGACATTCCGCACGTTCTTCCACTGAACGGGTTTATGTCGATATTAATGGCGTCACCGATCACCACAGCGAAGCGCCAGAAAGTCTGGTGCGCGTCGGCGACAGCAACGTCTGGCATTGGTCGACTGCCATTGAATCTGACTGGCGCGGCAGTTATAGCCTGATTCCCGCCACCGCGCAGCAGTTACCGCCGCTGTTTTGTGGCGATGATGCCGACTGCCGCGCGCTGCAGCGTAAGTGGTGGATCTCGCTGATGCCGCTGGCGATCCCCGACAAATTCAATCCCACGCCGCCGTTTCTCAGCAGCCGCCGTTTTGCGCTGAGCAACGCGCACATGCCGGATGCGCCGGATCAATCGGCCTGGCGCGCGCTGGATGCCGGCATGGCGGAAACCTGGCCGGATACGCTGCAAACCCTGCAGTGGCACAGCGCGTTGCTCAACGTCACGCGCAACGTCTGGCTTTATAGCACCGGAACAACCGCTCAGCCCGAACAGCGTCCGCTGGCAATCCTGCTCGATGGACAAAACTGGGTGTACGGTCAACCGATTTTCAGCGCGCTGGATCAGGTCACCGCCGATGGCGCACTGCCGCCCGCCTGCTGGCTGTTTATCGATGTTATCGACAGCCAGCACCGCGAAGCCGAATTGCCGTGCAATGAAACCTTCTGGCAGGCGGTGCAGCAGGAACTGTTGCCGCTGGCACGCCAGCACGCGGCCTTTAGTAGCGACGCTGACCGCACGCTGGTGGCCGGGCAAAGCTATGGCGGACTCGCCGCGCTCTATGCCGGTTTGCACTGGCCGCAGCGTTTTGGCCGCATTCTCACGCAATCCGGCTCCTTCTGGTGGCCGCATCTGCAATACATCCGCGACTACGCCAACCGCGAGCAGCACGCGCCCGGCTTGCTACTGGAGCAGCTGCAACAGGGCGACTTACCGCCGGGCAAGTTGAAAATTTTCCAGGAAGTGGGCGATCGCGAGGCGGACATGGTGTACGTCAACCAGCAGATCGTCCCGGCGCTGCAAGCCGCAGGCCATGAATTACATTTTCGCCGCTTCGCCGGAGGGCACGATGCGTTGTGCTGGCGTGGCGGTTTGATCGACGGCTGCCGCTGGCTGCTGGCCGATTTTCTCTCCCCTACATCAACCTCTGAAGGTAACCACCATGTCTGAACAACAGAATCCGTTTGATAACGACGCGCTCGATTTTCTGGTGCTGCTTAACGCGCGCCAGCAATACAGCCTGTGGCCCGCTTTTGCTCCGGTTCCGGCAGGTTGGCATAACGTGGCGGGACCGCTGACGCGCAGCGCCGCCATTGAGTTTATCGAAGCAAACTGGCACGACATGCGGCCAGCGACGCAACAGACGTCGTCTACCGCGCATTAAATTTTTTTAACTTTCTCTTTTTTAAATTGTTTTTCTCGACAGGAATTGTCCTTTGGCATCGCTAAACAACTATTCTCCAGCCTATCCACTCGTCGCGGCGCAGCCCGGCATCTGGATCGCTGACAGCATTGCGCAGCAGCGCAATCAATTTACCGTGGCGCACTACAGCGTGCTGCACGGCGACATCAATCGCGCGGCGCTGGACAGCGCCATTCAGCAGGCAATGGCGGAAGCCGATACCGTGCAGGCACGCTTCGGCCTGGACGAACATGGCAATCCGGCGCAGTGGTTTGGTGCACAAGCGCCGGTCGCGCCGGAATGGCACGATTTCAGCCAGCGCGGCGATGCCAGCAGCCAGGCGCACAAACTGATGCAGGCCGATCTCGCAGCCGATCTGCCCGCCGACGGCGACAAACCGCTCTATCGTCACGCGCTGATGCGCATCGGCGACGGCAGCTGGCTGTGGTATCAGCGCTATCACCATTTGCTGGTGGATGGCTTCAGCTTTGAAGCGCTGACTCAACGCGTCGCAGCGATCTACGCCGCCCTTTGCGCCGGCGAAGCGCCCGCGCCCTCGCCGTTTACCCCGTTCACCACGGTGATTGAAGAGATTCAGCAGTGGCAGGATTCGCCGGCTTTTGCCCGCTCCGCCAGCCACTGGCAAAGTTACGCAGCGGATTTGCCGGAAACCCTGACGCTTGCCAGTGAAAACGTCAGCAATTCCGGCGATCGCCCAATCAGCTGTCAGGTAACGCTGCCGCAACTGACCACGCTGCGACAGCAGCAGCCACTCGCCGACAGCAGCGAAGGCGATATTGTCAGCGCGCTGTTGGTGGCCTATCTGGCCCGCTTCAGTAACAGCCAACGTTTGTCGATTGGCTTCCCGTTTATGCGCCGCATGGGTTCGGCGGCGATTTCTACCCTCGGGCCGGTGGTCAACGTGTTGCCGCTGATTTTCAGCGTCAGCGATGAGATGACCTTGCCGATGCTGGTGCAGCAGGTGCAAAGCGAAATCCGCAAAGCGCGCCGTCATCAGCGTTATGAAGCGGAACAGCTGCGCCGCGATCTCGGTCTGGTCGGCAGCAGCCAGGCGCTGTATGGTCCGGTAATAAACGTCAAGGTTTACCACGACGATCTGCAGTTCGATGGCCATGCAGCCCCAACGCACACGCTGGCGATGGGCCCGGTCGACGATCTCGAGTTCGAAGTTGGCTTCCGCGCTGGCGCATTGCAGCTGACGCTGGTGGCAAGCCCGCGCCGCTACGATGCGCCAACGCTACAACGTCACGCCGAGCGCATCAGCCACGTGCTCACGCAATTTGCGGCGGATGCCAACACGCAAATCGGCGCGCTGTCACTGCTGGCGCCCCAGGAACTGATCGATCTGCAACGCTGGTCGACCGGGCCAACCATCGTGCCGCCCGTCAATACCGACACCATCGTCGATATCCTGCTGCAAGCCGCTGAGCACTACGGCGAGCAGACCGCAGTGGTGTGCGGTGATCGCAGCCTGAGCTATCGCCAGCTAGCCGATCGCGCGATGCAACTGGCGCATCTGTTGATCGCGCGGGGCCTGCAAGCCGACGACGTGGTGGCGATTGGCATTCCGCGTTCGGTGGATTCACTGGTAGCGATGTTCGGCGTGCTGGCGAGCGGCGCGGCTTATATGCCGCTCGATCTCGACTATCCGCGCGAACGCCTGGCGCTGATGTGCGATGACGCGCTGCCGAAGCTGCTGCTGACGCACTCCAGTACGCTGGCGCAAATGCCGGAGTTGCCGCATCTGCTGATTGATCAGATTGCGTTGAGCACCCTTTCCACCGCACGACCCGATACCCAACTGTGCGGCGACGATCTGGCCTACATGATTTACACCTCAGGATCGACCGGCCGCCCGAAAGGTGTGATGAGCACCCATCAAGGGTTGCTCAATCTGTTCCTGTCGCACCGCGAGCATCTGTTCGGCCCGGCGATTGCGCGCTTTAGCGCCAGCAGCCCGCGCCGCATGCGCGCCGGTCACACCGCTTCCTTCTCGTTCGATTCTTCATGGGAACCGCTGTTTTGCATGCTGATGGGCTGCGAGCTGAATATCTTCGACGAAGAGCTGCGCCGCGATGCGTGGGGTCTGATTCAGCAGATGAACGCGGTGCCGGTTGATTTGCTGGATATCACGCCGTCATTCTTTTCGCAGATGATCGACAGCGGCCTGCTGGAAGCCGATAACCATCGTCCCTCTTTCGTCATGATTGGTGGTGAAGCGGCCACGCCAACGTTGTGGAAGCTGATGCAGGAACAGCAGCAGATGGAGATCCACAACTACTACGGCCCGTCGGAATACACCATCGATACGCTGGGTGCCAGCGTCATGGCGTCGCCGCAGCCGGTGATTGGTCGTCCGGTGGGGAACAGCGAAGTCTATCTGCTGGATAACCAGCTGCGTCAGGTGCCGATTGGCTGCGCTGGCGAGCTGTATATCGCTGGAAGCGGCATCGCGCGCGGTTATCTGCGTCGTCCCGATCTCACCAGCGGACGCTTTGTCGCTAACCCCTTCCGCGACGGCGATGTGATGTACCGCAGCGGCGACCTGATGCGCTGGCGTCAGGATGGACAACTGGCGTTTATTGGCCGTACCGATCACCAGATTAAAGTGCGCGGTTTCCGCGTCGAACTTGGTGAAGTGGAAAACGCGCTGGTGGCGCTGCCGGAAGTCAGCACCGCCGTGGTGATCGCCGAAGTAATGGGCGCCACGCATCGCCTGATTGGTTACTGCTCGGTGCAGGATGATGCGCTGCGCGCCGATGCCGATCTCAACGCCCGTTTGCTGGCGCAGCTCGCCACGCAGCTGCCGGATTACATGGTGCCTGCGGTGCTGATGGTGATGGACGAATTGCCGCTCAACGTTAACGGCAAGATTGATCGTCAGGCGTTGCCGAAGCCGCAACAGGCGCAGCAAAGTCAAAGTCGCGCCGCCAGCACGCCGCAGGAGCAGCTGATTTGCCACGCGATTGGCAGCCTGCTGGGGCTGGAGAGCGTTGGCGCGGAAGATGATTTCTTCGCGCTCGGCGGCGACAGCATCTCAGCGATGGGGCTCAGCACCGCCGCCCGTCGCGCTGGCTATCTGTTGCGTCCACGCGAAATCTTTGCCGAACGTACCGCTGCACGCATGGCGCGGGGTTTGCAGCCGCTGGCACAACACCACACCGGCGCGCGCGTCGCGCAACAGGGCGAGATTGGCGGCTTGCCGATTCTGCACTGGTTCAACGCCCAGGCGGGCATCAATGCGCGCTTTGCTCACGGCGTGCTGCTGTCGGTGCCGCCGCAGTTGCAGCTCGTTCAGTTGGAACAACTGATCGATCAGCTGGCGCAGGCGCATCCGGCGCTCAACGCCTTTACGCGCGGCGATCAGCTGATTGTCGGCGAAGCACTGACGACGCGCCCTGCCCGCGTGCGTGCGCTGGAGGTGCAGGACCGCGACCAAGCAGCGGAACGGGCGTTCCACCAGGATGCTGAGGCGCTCGACCCGGCTAACGGCGCGCTGCTGCACGCCACGCTGCTGCAGCAAGATGGCGCCAGCTGTGGGCTGGTGTTTACGCTGCATCACCTGATTGTCGATGGCGTCTCGTGGCGCGTATTGCTGGAAGAACTGCAACAGGCCGGTGACGCGCTGCTCAATAACACGCCGCTGGTGATCCCCGCCGAGGAAACCTCGCTGCACGACTGGTCTGCCGCGCTGCTGGCGAACCTTGCGGCGCGCGCCAGCGAGTTACCGTTCTGGCAGCAGATGCTGGCCGAGCCGCTGCCGCTTGTCGGTCAACGGGCGATTCAGTCCGGCGATCGCCAACAGCATCAACGCACGCTGCTGGATGCCTCAACCACGCACGCGCTGCTCAACACGCTGCCGCAGCACTATCGCGCCACCAGCGAAGAGCTGCTGCTGACCTTGTTGACCCTCGCTCTGCGCCAGCTCAACGGCAGCGCACAGCAGCGCGTCACGCTGGAATCGCATGGCCGTGCTGAACTGCATGCGCAACAGGATCTGGCGCGCACCGTAGGCTGGCTGACGTCCGAATTCCCGCTGCTGCTGCCGTTGCCAGAAAATCCACATGCGCCGCTCAATGAGTGCGTACGCGCGGTGAAAGCGGTACTGCGTGCGGTGCCGGATCGCGGCATTGGCTACGGGCAGCTGCGCTGGCTCGATGCACATCGCGGCGTGACGCTGGAAAAACTGGCGGCACAACACGCGCCGCAGGTGCTGTTTAACTACCTCGGGCGCTTTACACCGCGCAGCGGTGACTGGACGCCACAGCGCACCGCGCAACAGTTCCGTGACACTTTCGCGGTATTGCAGGATGACGCGCTGCCGCTGCAGCACGCGTTGGAACTCAACGTCTTCGTTGAGGAGCAGCCACATGCGGCGCAGCTGGCGCTGAACTGGAGCTGGGCGGACGGCGTGCTCAACGCCGAAGCGATTACCGATTTACATCGGGCAATGGCGGCTGCCGCGCAGGCGCTGATCGCGCTGGCCCAACAGCAACCGCAGCACGCCGCCCACACGCTGGTGGCCGCCGAGGTGGCGCTGGAAGGCGTTGATGACGCGCTGCTGCAACAGCTGCATGCGCGTCACGGTGCGTTTAGCCATGCGCTGCCGCTATTGCCGCTGCAGAAAGGTTTGCTGTTCCACGCGCAAACCACCGCGCAGCAAGGCAGCTATAACTCGTTAACCAGCCTGACACTGAGCGGCGATATCAGCCCCGCAGCGGTACAAACCGCGCTCGACGCGGTGTTACAGCGTCATCCGCAGCTGGCGGCGCGCTTCGACGCCGAACTCAGCCTGCAACCGCTGCAGCTGATACCGGAAGGCGAATTGCACTGGCCGCTGACGCTGCTTCAGTTGGGCGAGGAAGAGGAGATGCTGGCGTTGGAACATCAGGCGCTGGCGCAGGATCTGTTTAGCCAGCCAATCATGCTGCACGCCACGCTGATCGCCCATCGCGATGGCGCGCGCTGGACGCTACTGCTCAACGCGCATCACTTGGTGGTGGATGGCTGGTCAACGCCGGTGATCCTCAACGATCTGCTCAGCGCGCTGCGCCAGCAAACTTTACCCGCGCACAGCAGCAGCTACGCCGACATCGTGCGTCAGCTCAGCCAGCACGACAGCCATGAAGCGCGTCAGCAGTGGCAAGCTTGCCTGAAAGACGTGCGTCCGACGCTGCTCTATCCGCAGGCCGCCGACAGTGCGGTTAACGAAAAGCGCATTACGCTGGATGCCACGCTGGAGCGGGAACTCTATGCGCTGTGCCGGGCGCGCGGCTTAACCCTGAACACCGTGATGCAGGGATTGTGGGGCTTGCTGCTGTCGGTCGCCAGCGGCCAGCAAGACGTGGTGTTTGGTGCGCCGGTTTCTGGCCGTTTTGGTCAGATTGACGGCATCGATCAGCACGTTGGCCTGTTCAGCAACACGCTGCCGGTGCGCGTGCGCTTCGATCATCAGCGTACGTTACTGGCGCAGCTCGCCGATCATCAGGCGCAGCAAATCCAGCTGATTGAGCAGGATTGCCTCGGCCTCGCCGAGATTCAGCAATGTGTCGGCGCCGGTACGCTGTTCGATACCTTGCTGGTGGTGGAGAACTATCCGGACAACCAAACGCTGCTGGATGCCAACGCCACCGTGCGCTGCGAAGCGATCCATAATCGCGGTTACACGCACTATCCGCTGACGCTGCTGGTGCTGCCGGGCGAACAGCTGACGCTGCTGATGGAGTATCGCGACTGCGTTAGCGAGCCGGAACGTCTGGCCGAGCGGCTGTTACTGCTACTGCAACAGCTGGTCAGCACGCCGGATCTGCCGCTGACGCAGTGGAAATTGCAAACGCTGGCCGAGCAATCGCTACTCGCCTGGGTGAATAACACCGGCGTGCAGCTGGAAAATGAAACCCTGCAGCAGGCGATTGCCCAGCAGGCGGCGCGCACGCCGGACGCGCTGGCGCTAATGGATGTCGATCACCGTCTGAGCTACGGCGAAATGCAGCGTCAGGCCGCGCTGCTGGCGGATCGCCTGATTGAAGCGGGCGTGATGCCAGGCGATATCGTCGCCGTGGCGCTGCCGCGCTCGGTGCGTCTCAGCATTGCGCTCACTGCCATTCTGCAGGCGGGCGCGGCCTATTTGCCGTTGGATATCGGTTATCCCGATGAACGTCTGGCTTATATGGTGGAAGATGCGCGGCCGTGGGTGCTGATCACCGAATCCGCGCTGGAAACCCGCTTTGACACGTTTGGCACGCTGATGATGTTTGATGGTTTAGCCGGTGAACACATTCAGCCGCGCCACCCTTTGCCGCAGGCGGATGCCAATCGCCCGGCTTACGTGCTTTACACCTCGGGCTCGACCGGTAAACCAAAAGGCGTGGTGGTGAATCAGCGCGCCATCGTCAATCGCCTGCGCTGGATGCAGGCCAGCTACCCGCTGCGCGCCGACGATGTAGTGTTGCAGAAGACGCCGTGCAGCTTTGATGTATCGGTGTGGGAGTTTTTCTGGCCGCTGATGACCGGTGCGCAGCTGATGATGGCGCCGCCGGAAGCGCACCGCGATCCGCAGGCGCTGTGGCAGCTGATCGACGATTATCGCGTGACCACCCTGCACTTCGTGCCCTCGATGTTAGCGGCCTTTGTCGGCCATCTCGCCGCGCAAACCGAGCAAGCTTGCCCAACGCTGCGCCGCGTATTCTGCAGCGGTGAAGCGCTGGCGTGCGACCTGGCGCGCAGCTATCAGGAGATGATCGCCGCGCCGCTGCACAATCTGTATGGCCCAACCGAAGCCGCCGTCGATGTCACCTGGCAACCCGCCAGCGGCAGCGCGCTGGAAGGCCTTAATGGGCCGGGCGTGCCGATTGGTCGTCCGGTGTGGAACACGCAGCTGCATATTCTCGATAGCCTGCTGCGACCGGTACCGGTTGGCGTGCCGGGCGATCTCTATCTCAGCGGCGTGCAGTTGGCCGATGGCTATTTGCATCGCGCCGACCTTACGTCACAGCGCTTTGTCGCCGCGCCGTTTGCCGAAGGCGAGCGCATGTATCGCACCGGCGATATCGCCAGCTGGCGCGCCGACGGCGCGGTGGAGTATCTCGGCCGCAGCGACGATCAGCTAAAAATGCGTGGACAGCGTATCGAGCCGGGCGAAATCGAACGGGCGCTAGTGGCGCTGCCGGGCGTGGCGCAGGCGGTGGTGGCGGCGCGCGCGCTGACGCAGCACGCCACGCCGGGCGTCGATAACCGTCAGCTGCTCGGCTGGCTGGTGGCCGAAACGGGCGTGGCGCTGGATATCGACGCGGTGAAGCAGCAGCTCGGCGAACGTCTGCCGGCGCATATGCAGCCGGTCAGCTATCTGCTGCTCGACCATCTGCCGCTCAGCGCCAACGGCAAGCTGGATCGTAAAGCGCTGCCGATGCCGCAGCTCAGCGCGCGCAGCGGCCGCCTGCCGCACAGCGCCAACGAGCGTTTGCTGGCGGATCTGTTCCAGCAGCTGCTTGGTTGCGACAGCGTGTTTGCCGATGACGACTTCTTCGCGCTCGGTGGTCATTCGCTGCTGGCGATGCGTCTGGCGGCGGAACTGCGTCGTCGTGAGATGCCGCCGCTCAGCGTCGGGCAGATCATCGCCGCGCGCAGCGTGGAGAAGCTGGCGGCGCTGCTTGACGGCGGTGGCAACAGTGAAAGCGGTGGCAACGGCGAACTGCTGCCGCTGCGCGCCGGTCACGGCCCGACGCTGTTCTGCATCCATCCGGCATCCGGCTTCGCCTGGCAGTACAGCGCCCTGCTGCACTATCTCGACGGCGACTTCCCGATTGTCGGCCTGCAATCGCCGCGACCAAACGGCGTGATTGCTGCCTGTCACAGCGTGGAGGCGATGTGCGAACGCCATCTGCAGGCGATTCGCCAGCAGCAGCCGAGCGGTCCGTATTTCCTGCTCGGCTATTCACTCGGCGGCACGCTGGCGCAAGGCATTGCGTCACGTTTGCAGGCGCAGGGTGAAACGGTGGCATTCCTCGGCCTGCTGGATACCTATCCGGCAGAAGGTCAGGACTGGCGCACGCCGGATGCCGATGAAGCGGAACAGGAAGTGGCGCGTGAGCAAGCCGAGTTTATGGCTGCGACCGAAGATGAGCGCGATCCGCTGCTGCGTGAAGAGAAGGCGGCGATGTTTAGCACCATCGTCGCCAACTACAAAGACGCCGTCGCACGCCTCGCCGAAGCGCGTACGCCGCGCTATGCCGGCCACGCCACGCTGTTTATGGCCGAGAAAACCCTGCCGCCGGAGATGGATGTGCGCGCCAGTTGGGCACCTTTCGTTGATGAATTGACGATCTTCCCGCTGGATTGCGAACACGCCGATATTCTTTCAGCAGATTCGTTGCAGGTGCTGGGACCGTTGATAAACCGTTTGTTAGCTCGGCGTTAATTGAGGCACATACCGTAGCGGCGCGATTCATCGCGCCCTTTTGAAAAACGCGCAATAAATTGCGCCGCTACGGGTGATGCAAATGTGATTCACCGTTGGAAATTTATGGCTAAGCCCTCGATATTCTTAGATTTCAGTTTGCTTAAAAACAATGCATCCTTCCGCGCGATATTCTGCGCGCGCATGCTCTCGGTATTCGCCCTTGGCATGCTGGCAGTTGGCGTACCAGTGCAAATTCAGGCGATGACCGGCTCCACGCTGCAGGTTGGCGTGGCGGTAATGCTCGACGGCATCGGCATGTTCGTCGGCCTGCTGCTCGGCGGCGTGCTGGCCGATCGCTACGATCGCCGCAAACTAATCCTGTTCGCGCGCGGCACCTGCGGCATCGGCTTTGTGCTGCTCAGCCTCAACGCCTTCAGCCCAGCACCTTCGTTGCTGGCGCTCTACTTCCTCGCCTTCTGGGATGGCTTCTTTGGCGCGCTCGGCATGACTGCGCTAATGGCAGTGATCCCGCTAATCGTCGGACGTGAACATCTGGCGGAAGCCGGTGCGCTCAGTATGCTAACGGTGCGCCTCGGCGCGATTTTGTCGCCCGCGCTCGGCGGCATGATCATCGTTGCGGCGGGTGTCGGGTGGGCGTTTGCGGTCGCCGCGATTGGTACGCTAGCAACGCTGATTCCGCTGGTGCGTTTACCGTCGATGAAGCCCGAACAACAGGAGCCGGAGCATCCGCTGCGCGCGCTGGCGAGCGGCATGCAGTTTGTCTGCCAGCATAAAGTGGTCGGCGCGGTGGTGCTGGTTGGCTTGCTGCTCAGCATGGTTGGCGCGGTGCGTATTCTGTTCCCGGCGCTGGCGATCACCTATCACGCCGATGCATCCGCATTAGGATTGATGTACTCGGCGGTGCCGCTGGGTGCGATGATCGGTGCCTTTACCAGCGGCTGGGTGCGGCAGTTAACGCGCCCGGGATGGGTGCTGATGGGTTGTGCGCTACTGGCATTTGCCTGTATCGCCTCACTCGGTCTTTACAGTCATCTGATGCCCGCGCTGCTGGCGCTGGTGTGTTACGGCTACAGCAACGCCATCGCCTCGCTATTGCAGTTTATGCTGACGCAGCACCACACGCCGGATGCGCTGCTGGGACGCGTCAACAGCCTCGGCACCGCGCAGGATGTGACCGGCGATTCGGTCGGTGCATTGGGTTTAGGCGCGCTGGCACGTGTGCTGGCACCGTTGAGCAGCGTGCTGTGGTTTGGCGGATTGGCGGCGGGATTGCTGGTGCTGTTGTCGCTGGCGGCGCGCGGCCTGCGCTCGGCGCGCCTCAGTGAACAACCGGACGCGCCGCAGCCCGCCACCGCAGAGGCTTAACGGGTAAACTGCCGCTCGATGCTGCTGAGCATATTGCTGGCGCTGTAGTAATCGAGGCGGAAAGTATCGTTACCCACGGCAAAGATGTCGTGCTGCTGTACCGCCGGCAGATGGGCGAGGAACGGATTCTTCGCCACCTGCGGCACGGTTTTCTCATCAGCAGCGAATAGCAAAAGCGTGTTACCGGTGATGCCATCGGCCATGTTTTCGCCGTTCAGCTGAATAATGTCATTGCGCTTACCCATGCTGGTGCTGCCCTGAAAACTGGCGGGCGGCGCGGCCAGCGTAAAGCCCAAATCCTGTAATAGCGCGCCCTGCGCCGATGCTGGCGTCCACAAGTTCATTCCGCGTCCATCTTCGTAATAGACCAGCGCAGAGGTCGGCTGCGGCGGCAGCGTAATCTTGTGACGCACTGCTTCGACTCGTTGGTCGAATGCTGCGATCACCTTATTGGCATCAGCTTCATGGCCGGTAATCTCGCCCAGCTGCAAGGTCAATGCCTGCCAGCTCTTATCGCCGTAGTCGATCACTAACACCGGCGCAATGGTTTGCAGCTGATCGTAAAGACGCAGCGCCGAATCGCCGCCGGTGGCGGCAATCACAATCAAATCCGGTGCTTCGGCGGCAATCGCTTCGGCATTCGGCTGCGAGATATAGAGCGGTTTAACCTGACGCACTTTGGCCACCGCGCTCCATTGCGTAAAAAAGCCCTGCGCATCCGATACGCTGCTATTGCGGCTGGTGGCGCCGGAGCCAATCAGCGGCGCGTTAATTGCCAGCAAAGTGCCACTCAGCGTAACGCTGGTCGAGACAATGCGCTGCGGCGGCTGTTGCAGCGTGAAGGGGCCTTTCGGTGTGGCGATAGTGCGCGGCCAGGCGGCGTCGGCTTGTACATGGGTGCAGATGAAAAACAGGCTAAGCAGCAGAGAAAGAGCGGGGAAACGCATCAGGTTGTCCATCACTTGATAGTTGAGAATAAATATCATTATCAAAAATAAGTGTAGGTGCAAGGGAAATTGTGCGTGGTTGCCCTCACCCTAATCCTCTCCCGCAGGCGGGAGAGGGAATGGTTAGATGGCGCGGATGTTAGGCCCCCTCTCCCGCGCGCGGGAGAAGGCTGGGGTGAGGGACAAACTACACCAACCTACAACGAATATCGCCCCATCGGCGCCACAGCCTTAATCACACCATTACCCTTCATATACTCACCAAACGCCTGATAGCGCGCCTGATCAAACGCCGCACTGTGCGCGGCGAAATATGGCAGCGTGGCCTGCCACGCCTCGTGATTGAGCGGCGTATCCAGCTCGGGATATTTTTCGATAAACGCCTGCCACGCTTCTTGCGGATGCGCGCGTAGCCACGCCACGCCGGCATCCAGGCCACGTAAAAACGCCGGAATGCGTTTGTCCTGCGCGGCAGTTTTCTGGTTTGCAAGGATGATCAACTCATCATAAGCAGGCACGCCGTAATCTTCCGGCTTGAACACCGTTGGCTGCGCGCCTTTGTCTTTCAGATCCAGCAGCTCATAGTTGCGAAAGATGGTCATCGCGCCATCAATCTTGTGCGTTAGCAACGCGGAGGTGCCATCCATATTCAGGTTGATAAGCTTCACCGAGTCGGCATCAACGCCCTGCGCTTTTAGCATATTGCGGATCGCCACGTCTTCGGTGCCCGGCACCGCGTAGCCGATGGTTTTGCCAGCGAAATCCTTCAGCGAGTGAATATCGTCTGACACCGTGGTCAGCGTATTCAGCGGCTGATTAATCAACGTGCCGACGCGGATCACTGGCACGTCTTTATCCACCAGCGTGTAGAGCTGCGGCTGGTAGCTGACGGCGAGATCGACTTTGCCCGCCGCCAGCAGCAGCGGCACGGACGCGGAATCGGCGGGCGCGATCATCTCGACATCCAGCCCCTCTTTCTTAAACGCGCCGCTGTGCTGGGCAGCAAAAATCGCCGCGTGATTGGGGTTGATAAACCAGTCAAGCAGCAGGCGAACTTTCTCCGCCGCCTGCACGTTAGCGGTCGCCAGCAGCAGCAACGCGGTCAATGCCATTCGTAGGGTTTTCACGGTATTTCCTTATGTAGATTGCCAGAGGATTTTCTTGCGCATCAGCGCCACGCTGCCCGAAAGCAGCAGCGCCAGAATCAGTAACAGCAGCAGCGCCGCGAAGCTGGTGGCGATTTCGAGTCGCGCGTTGGATTGCATCATCAGATAGCCGAGCCCTTCGCTGGCGCCGACCCATTCACCAATCACCACGCCAATCGGGGCCAATACCACCGCCATCTGCAGGCCGGAGAAAAACTGCGGTAACGCGGCAGGCCAGCGCACGCGCCAGAAGATGCGGAAACGCGACGACGTGGAGGTTTGCGCCAGCTCCAGCCAACCGACCGGCGTACGGCACAGCCCATCAAACAGTGACAAGCACAGCGGGAAGAACAGGATCAAAGCCGCCACCACCACTTTTGAGGCGATGCAAAAGCCGAGCCACAGCACCAGCAGCGGCGCGAGGGCAAACACCGGGATTGCCTGGCTAGCAGTGACCAGCGGAAACAGCACGCGACGCAGCAGCGTACTGGCGGCCATCAGCACCGCCAGCGTCACGCCCGCGCCGACGCCCAGCAACAGCGCCAGCACAATTTCCGCCAGCGTATAGAGCGCGTGATGCCACAGCAGTTGACGATGCAGCCACAGCGCCTCCAGCACCGCCTGTGGCGCGGGCAGCAGGAAACTCGGCACGCCGCTGTGACGCGCCAGTAACCAGCCGCACAGCAGCACCACGATCAGGTAGATCGCGCTAAACACTGTTTTCATGGGTATTCAGTCGGGAGAAGAGTTGCGCCTGCGCCTGCAGGACGTCGGGATGATCAAACGGACGCGGCGCGTCACCGCTAGCAACCGGCCAGCTTTCGATAGCCAGCGGCTGGCCTTGCAGCAGCAGAATGTCATCGGCCATGCGGCACGCTTCAAGCGGATCGTGCGTCACCAGCAGCACAGTTTTGCCCCGCAGTAATCCGGCGGTCAGCGTTTGCAAACTGAGTTTGGTCATCACATCCAGCGTGGCGAAGGGTTCATCCATCAGCACCACGTCGCGCTGCGCATAAAGCGTGCGTGCCAGCGCCACGCGTTGCCGCATGCCGCCGGAGAGTTGATGCGGGGGTGCATGCGCCACGTCGCTGAGTTTTACCTGCTCGAGCAGCGCCAGCGCACGCGGGCGATCCGGCTTGTCGCCGCTGAGCCGCGCCGACAGCATCACGTTGTCGAGCACCGTCAGCCACGGATACAGCAGATCCTGCTGGCCCATCCACGCCACGTTGCCGCTCAAGCCCTGCACCGCGCCCTGCTGCGGCTGAAGTAAGCCGGCCACCAACCGCAGCAGCGTACTTTTGCCGATGCCGCTGCGTCCCAGCATTACCGTGGTTTTGCCACCGCGCAGGTGCAGATTCAACCGCTGACACAGCGGTTTATCGCCCCAGCTAAAACTCACATCGTTGAACAGAATGTCCTGATTCATGGGCGATTGGCCGCCAGAATCGCCAGCTGGTGAAATCCGCGCTGCGCCAGTGCGCTGGCGGCTTGCGCGGCACGAATGCCGCTGGCGCACACCAGCACGATGCGCTGCTGGGCGGGCGGCTGCCACGCGGCGATCGCCTGCGGCAAGATGCGCTCAACGCCATCCGCCACGCTGACCGGCGCTTCTTCATAGCTGCGCAGTTCGACAATGCAGTCATCGGCGGCCAACTGTTGCGGATCGATAAACGGCACCGCATGTTCCGGCTCTTCAGCATCATCAAAGCGGAACTGGCGGAAGTGCCAGTTCACAAAATCGCAATTCACCAGACAACCGAGCGGCGATGGCGACAACTGCAGCAGCACGCTGAGCGCCATCTGCGCCTGCATCGCGCCGAGCGTTGCCACCGCCGGGCCCATCACGCCTGCGGTGTTGCAGTTCGCGGCCGATGACGGCAAGCGCGGGAACAGCGCGCGATAGCTCGGCGCGCCGCCACAGAATCCGCCGACGTAACCTTGCCGCCCCAGCACCGAGGCGCTGATCAGCGGCATGCCCGCTTGCATGCAAGCATCGGAAAGTTGGTAGGTGACGGCAAAGTTATCGGCGGCGTCGATCACCAGATCGCATCCCGCCAGCGCCTGCTGCAGATTGCTGGCGCTCAGCGACTGCTGCAGCGCCTCGATTTGCACCCGCGGATTGCGCTGCTGCAAGGCGTGCTGCGCGCGCAGCACTTTGGGCTGGTCAATATCCTGCTCAGTAAACAACGTTTGCCGATGCAGATTATGCAGCGCCACCACATCGTCGTCATACAGCCGAATATGGCCGACGCCCGCCCCCACCAGCTGCGGCAGGAGTGTGGCGCCTAATCCGCCCGCGCCCGCCACCAGCACGCGCGCGTTAAGTAGCTTTTGCTGCCCTGCCTCGCCGATTTCCGCCAGCATCATCTGGCGTTGATAACGTTGCATAGTTGGCTGCCTCAACTCAGATTTGCCAGGCCGAAGATCGGCGTGGACGCGGCTGCCATATCGCGCTTCTCCATCAGTCCGGCAGCGCGCGCGGCCTGTCCGGCTTCAATCGCCAGCCGGAAGGCGTTGGCCATGCCGACTGGATCGCCGGCTTTGGCGACGGCGGTGTTAAGCAGAATGCCATCGAAGCCCATCTCCATCGCCTGTGCCGCCTGCGACGGCGCGCCAATGCCCGCATCAATGATCAGCGGGTTGTCGCTGAACCACGCACGCATGGCGCGCAGGCCATCGATGTTGCGCAAACCCTGGCCAGAACCAATCGGCGCACCCCACGGCATCAACAGTTCGCAACCTGCCGCCAGCAGCTTTTCGCCGACGATCAGATCTTCGGTGGTGTACGGAAATACCTGAAAACCCTCTGCGCTGAGGATGCGCGCGGCTTCCACCAGCGCGAAAGGATCCGGTTGCAGCGTGTCGGCGTGACCAATCACTTCCAGTTTGATCCACGCGGTGTTGAACAGTTCGCGCGCCATGTGCGCGGTGGTGACGGCCTCTTTTACCGTGTGACAACCGGCGGTATTCGGTAACACGCGGATGTTAAGGCTGGTCAGCAGTTCGCGGAATGCCGCGCCTGCCGCGCCTTCGCGCCGCAAACTGACGGTGATGATGTCGGTGCCGGCGGCGGCAATCGCCTGCTGCAAAATGGCGGGTGAAGGATAACCGGCAGTGCCGAGCAGGAAGCGTGATTGCGGTTCAAAATCGTAAAACATCGCTTAACCTCCCTGCATCGGTGACAGCACTTCGAGCTGGCAACCTTCATCCAGCCGCTGCGTGTCGTACTGACTTTTTGGCACAAACGCACCATTATAGGCGGTGGCGACGCAGGCCACATCAATTTGCTGCTCGATCAGCAATTCGCTCAGGTTTGTTGCCTGCGTGCTGATGGCGCGACCGTTAAGCTGAATATTCATTGTTGAGTTCCCCAGAAATGCGTTGCATCAGCTGCTCTGCCAGCATTGGCGCCAGCAGAAAACCGTGGCGATACATGCCGTTGAGATAAAAGGTGTGATTGTGATAGTGGATTTCCGGCAGATTCGCCGGATAGGCCGGACGCAGCCCGCTGCCGCTCTCAATTACGCGCGCTTCGGCTAAGGCGGGATGGATGGCATAGGCGGCGCTGAGTAACTCCATCATGGCGCGCGCGCTGATGGCGCTAGCATCGTCGCTCTCAATCATGGTGGCGCCGAGCATAAAGTGGCCGCCGCGACGCGGCACCAGATAGCAGGGAAAACGCGGATGCAGCAGACGAATCGGGCGGGAAAACTGCACTTCATCGCTGTGCAAAATCAGCATCTCGCCGCGCACCGCGCGCAGGCGCGGCAGTTGCGGCGCGGCGTGGATGCCGCGACAATCGATAATCTGACCGCTCGGCGCGTGATTGCTGAATGACACGCCGCGCGCGATCAGCGCGTCACGCATCTCCTGCAACGCCAGACGCGGATCGAGATGCGCTTCCCCGGCGAAAAACAGACCGCGCGCAAAGCGTCCTTCCAGCGCCGGTTCAATGTCGGCGGGATCGACCCATTGATGCTGCTCGGTCATGCGGGCGAAACGGTTGAGTTCCTGACTATCGCGCGGCGGCGCAACCACCAATGTGCCCTGATGCTCGACGCTGCTGACGCGCTGTTGCCACCACGCGGCGGCGTGTTGCCCATCAGTGATAACATCGCGCGGCGCGCTTTCGGCTTCACACCAGGGCGCCAGCATGCCGCCAGCAAACCACGATGCCGGGCGGCGCGCGTCATCGCCAATCACCTCAACGTCCTCACCGCGTTCCGCCAGCAAAGTGGCTACGCATAGGCCCACCACGCCGCAGCCAAGCACGCTCCAGCGGCTCACAGCGCCGGATCCAGGATGTTCAAACAGGGGGAATTCACATCGGCCTCTCAGTGTTAGCTGAGACCCGCAGATACAGGAGAAGGGAAATGGCGCATCCATCGAGCTGGTTTGAGCGCCAGACAGCCAAATGAAAAAGACTGTCAGTCTTCCTACGCCAGTATCAACTGGGTCAGGTTCAAAGGGTCGCTAAGCCGCGCAGCGCGCTATTAGCCTCTCAGTCTCTTTGGCGAGACTCCCCCGACGCGTCTATTTGTATTGCAGCCGATGGTCGCCGTCAAGCGCGGAATAACCTGATGCTTTACGTGGCATTTAGCATCACGGCATTTATCGCTACTTAGGCTTTGTGGATCACAAACGTAACATATGGTATACAAACACATTATTTTATGCGCAAGAACAGATTACAGGTGATGTCGGAATAACCATGAACAATATTAAAATTGCATTTATTAAAGCCGGCTGGCACAAAGAAATTGTCCATAATGCCCTGGTAGGTTTTGAAAAAGAATTAGCCGATCAACCCGTAGAAGCGGAATTAAAAGTGTTGGAAGTGCCCGGCGCATTTGAAATGCCGCTGCTGGCTAAGCGTCTGGCCGAAACCGGCAAGTACGATGCGATTGTCTGCGCTGCGCTGGTGGTTGACGGCGGTATCTATCGCCATGATTTCGTTGCCGCTGCGGTGGTTGATGGCTTGATGAATGTGCAGCTGACCACCAACGTACCGGTATTTTCCGTTTCTTTAACGCCACATAATTTCCAGCCGGTTGATGTGATTGAAAACTTCTATACCGAGCATTTCATTAAGAAAGGCAAAGAAGCGGCACGCGCGGTGTTAGCGATCCATAATTTGTCGATTGATTGATGCATTAAAAAGGGAGCACCTCTTCAGGCGCTCCCTTTTTATTTATGATGTCCTTCAACGGCTCATTTTCAGAATAGTGCTAATCATCTCGTAAAATAGTCTTACGAATAAAGTATCAGCTATTCGTCATTAACGCTGTGGATGATTCACTTCCAGCGGACGCAGATCAAACACCAGCACTTCCGCATCATCACCGTTAGCGAACTGCAGCGCGCTTTCGTTGCGAACGCGTGCACCGTCGCCCTCTTTGAACTTCACGCCGTTCACTTCGATGCTGCCGCGAGCCACGTGAATATAGGCGTAACGATCGGCATCCAACGCGAAGGTTTGCTGCTCGACACCGTCGAACAGTCCGGCATAAACGCGAATATCCTGACGCACGCTGAGTGAACCGTTTTCCCCTGCCGGCGAAATAATCAGGCGCAGCTGACCACGTTTGTCACGTTCCGCCACTGAAATCTGCTGATAACCGGGAGGCGAATTACGTTCGCCAGGCACAATCCAGATCTGCAGGAAGTGCACGTTGTCCGTTTTCGAGTGGTTAAACTCGCTGTGCGTGACGCCGCTGCCGGCGCTCATTAGCTGCACATCACCCGGCACAATCACCGAACCGGTGCCCATGGAATCTTTATGCTCCAGCGCGCCTTCCAGCACGTAGGAGATAATCTCCATGTTGTTGTGCGGATGCGCACCAAAACCGCGACCCGGTGCAACGCGGTCATCATTGATCACCAGCAAGTCTGAGAAGCCGGTTTGTTTTGGATCCCAGTAACTGGCAAAAGAGAACGTATGATGCGAATTCAACCAACCGTGGTCACCCACTCCGCGTTGTTCTGACAGGCGTTGTTCAATCATGGTCTGCTCCTCAAATTTGCTGTTGGGGGGCGATTGCCCTTCCCGTTGCAAACAAGTATACGTAAACTGATTTGCCTAACAATGCGTCAAAATGACAATGACTGTCACCGATAAGTGGACAATATGCAGATTGAAGATCTCCGTATTTATGTAGCCGTCATCAAAGCCGGCAACTTCACCGCTGCCGCCGAACAGCTGATGCTGTCGAAGCAGTATGTCAGCCGCCGCATCGCCGCTCTGGAGGAATCGCTTGGCGCGCGGCTGCTGAATCGCAACACGCGGAAGTTGTCGGTAACCGATAACGGCCAGCTGTTTGCGCAGCACGCGCAGCGCATTCTGGATGATGTGCAGGAAGCCGAGCTAGCGGTATCGGGGCGTCGTCAGGTGCTGCAGGGCAGCTTCCGCCTGAGCGTGCCGATGTCGTTTGGTATCAGCCATTTGTCGCCGTTTATTGCCGAGTTTCTCAGCCAGCATCCGGGGTTGCAGTTTCAGGTTGAACTGGCGGATCGGCATGTCGATATGGTGGGTGAAGGATTTGATATGGCGATTCGCATCGGTACGCTGCCAGATTCGAGTTTGATCGCCAGGCGACTGGGCGAGTTCCGCCGCGTGATCTGCGGCAGCCCGTCCTACCTGCAGGGCGCAGGCGCACCGCGAACGCCGGAGGAGCTGAGCGAGCATTTGTGTCTGCGCTACGGGCGCGAAAGCCAGACCGGCTGGGAACTGTTTAACGGCGACCAGCGCAAAGTGATTAGTGTGCATGGGCCGATGGTGAGTAATAACGGGGAAATGCTGCGCGACGCAGCAGTGGCCGGATTGGGTCTGATTATGCTGCCAGAGTTTATTGTGGCACCAGCGCTGGCGAGCGGTGAGCTGGTGAAGGTGCTGGAAGAGTGGCAGCCGACCTCGCTCCATCTCAATGCGCTCTATCCGCAGCACCGTCAGCGCAGTGAGATCAATCGGGTGTTTATGACATTTTTGCAGCAGAAGTTGGCGTAAAAATTAATTACCCCTTGCGGCGCGATCTATTGCGCATATTAAGGGCGGCAATGTGCCCAGCCCGGCAATACGTAATATATCGCGCCGCTACGGTAGGTAGGGTGTTAGTGACTTTCGTGCGCGAAGGTAATCGATTTACGGCGCGCATCGCGCATCGCCACCGCGTGGATCAGCAGACCCAACACCGCCAGAATCGCGCCCACCCAACCGGTGGATTGCCATCCCAGACCAGCGGAAATGGTCACGCCGCCCAGCCATGCACCGAGCGCGTTAGCGAGGTTAAACGCCGAATGGTTCATTGCCGCCGCCATGGTTTGCGCATCACCGGCAACATCCATCAAACGGATCTGCAACACCGCCGCCAGCGCTACCATGGTGCCCACCAGCATGACGTTGATGGCACCTGCCAGCGCATAATGCGCGGCAAACACGAAGGCGCTGAGCACCAAAAATGACCAGATCAGCAAAATGCGGATGGTCTTTTCAATGCCGCGATCGGCCAGACGACCGCCGGCGATGTTACCGATGATCATGCCTAATCCAAACAACGCCAGCACCGCCGGGATCCAGCTCACCGGCATCTGCGCCAGTTCGGTCATGGTCGGCTTCACGTAGCTAAACACCGAAAACAAACCGCCGCTGCCCACCGCGCCAATCGCCAGCGTCAGCAGAACCTGTTTGCGCGTCAGCGCCGACAATTCGCGCAGCGGGCTGGCATTTTTATCGCCTGCCACGTTTGGCACCCACAGCCAGATCAGCAGCAAGGTCACCAGCGCCAGACCGCCGACAATGGCAAAGGCATCGCGCCAACCAAACCATTGGCCGATAGCGGTGACGGCGGGCACGCCGAGTAAGTTGGCGATGGTCAGGCCGAACAGCACCATCGAGACCGCTTGCGCGCGTTTGCGCCGTTCAACCAAACCGGCTGCGACCAGCGCCGCCACGCCGAAGAAGGTGCCATGTGGGAAACCGGCAAGGAAACGCGCCAGCAGCATCGAGTAGTATCCCGGCGCTATGGCGCTCAGCAGGTTGCCGGCGGCAAACAGGCCCATCAGCGTCATCAGGAAATTACGACGTGAGGCGCGCGCGCCCAGCACCGCCAGCAGCGGCGCACCAATCACCACGCCCAGCGCGTAGATACTGATGAGATGCCCGGCCGAGGGGATCGATACGTTGAGACCTTTGGCTGCATCGGGCAGCAGTCCCATAATGACGAATTCGCCGGTACCAATGGCAAAGCCGCCGGTGCCGAGCGCGAACAAAGCTTTTAGCACGCTCTGACGCGGCAGCGATGCCTCATCCGGCAGCTGAGTAAGTTGGGGTTGTGCTGATGACATGAGTTTTCCGAACCGCAAGTGAAGAACTCAGTCAGGATCGTGATTGCCTGAAACAATCATCGTCAGGACTGAGCAGAGTGAGCGGCTTATGATAGCGCAAAATCCCGCTTCCGTAGCGGCGCAATTCATTGCGCGATAAATCGCCCCACTACAGAGAGTGCGTATTCTGCAGCGCCAACAGCGCTGCGCCCATCATGCCGCCGTGATGCGCGAACTCACCTGGCACCACCAGACGATGTGCGGTGCGGCGTAATACGTAACCCTGCACCACCTCATCTAACGCCGCGATCAGCGGAGCCACCGATGCCAATCCGCCGCCCACCGCCACGCGCGACGCGCCGGTGATATTGATGGTGTATGCCAGCGGCTGACCGACAATTTGCAGCCATGCCTGAACGGTTTGCTGCGCCAGCGCATCCTGCTGCTGCCAGCATTCGATGATCTCAACGCTGCTCGCCGTGCGGTCATGTAACGTCTGATGCAGATTTTCCAGCCCGCGCGCACCGCCGTAGCTGTCGAGACAGCCCTTTTGCCCGCATGGACACGCCTTACGCGGCAGTCGCCGCGTGACGCCATCAATCTCCACTTCGGTTAACGTGATCGGCCCATGTCCCCATTCGCCGGTCAATCCGTTTTGCCCGGTAATGATGCGGCAATCTGCCACCAATCCGCCGCCAACGCCCGAACCCAGAATCGCGCCAAACACCACTTTGTGTCCTTTTCCCGCGCCCGCCAGCGCTTCCGCCAGCGTGAAGCAGTCGGCATCGTTATGCACAATCACCCGGCGTTGCAGCAGCGCGCCCAGCTCGTTCGCCAAACTGTGCTGGTGAAACGCGGGGATATTGCTGGCAAATATCTCGCCAGTTTCGGGTGCCACAATGCCCGCGGTGGAGATCGCTACCGCACTGCTGGCGGTAAACTGCAGGTGATGCTGGGCTATCATGCGACGTACCAGCGCGGTGAAATCGTCCCAGCTGGTAGCCGGAATTTTATGCTGATCGAGCAGGATTAATTGATCCTGCGCATTCATCACGCCTAGCTTGATAAAAGAGCCGCCCAGATCGAGGCAAATCACCGCAGATTGTCTTCTCATAAACGTTTATCCATCACATCACGCAAACCGTCGCCCAACACATTGAAGCCCAGCACGGTAATCAAAATCGCCAATCCGGGGAAGAGTGACACATAAATATTCAGGCCAAGGAAGTTGCGCCCATCGCTCATCATGGTGCCCCACTCCGGCATCGGCGGCTGCACGCCTAAACCGAGGAAGGACAAACTGGCGGCGGACAGCACCACCGCGCCCGCCGTCAGCGTGGATTGTACAATCAGCGGTCCAATTGAGTTGCGCAGAATGTAGTGTGTAATGATGCGCGGATAGCGCACCCCGAGCATATGCGCCGCTTCGATGTACTCCATGTTCTTCAGGCCCAGCGTCAGGTTGCGGCTTAGACGCGCATACACCGGAATCGAAAACAGTGAAATGGCGATCAGCATATTGGTCAGTCCTTCGCCGAGCACGCTAACGATCAAAATCGCCAGCACGATGCCGGGAAAGGCGAAGATGATATCCATCACCCACATGATCAGCGCATCCATCTTGCGTCCCGCTAAGCCGGAAATGATGCCGAGCGGAATACCGATCACCATGGAGATCGCGACGCTAAGGCTCACTTCAAACAGCGTGATACGCGCGCCGTAAATCACGCGTGAAAAAATATCGCGGCCATAATCGTCGGTGCCAAACCAGTGCGCGGCCGACGGCGCTTGCAAGGTGTTGAGCAGATCCTGCTCCACCGGATCCCAATGGGTAATCAGCGGAGCCAGCGCAGCGGCGAGCACCACCAGCAGCACTAACGCACCGCCGATGGCAATGGACGGATTTGCCAGTAAAGTGCTGATCAGGTGTCGGCTGCGCGAACGCGGCGGCAGCACGGAAGTATCAATGCTGTTCATCAGTCGAACCTTATTTTTGGATTGAGCAAGCCAATCAGGATTTCGCCCACCAGATTCATCAGCACCACGCCAGTCACGGCCACCAGCGTCACGCCCTGAATCACCGGATAATCGCGGTAGCGCACCGAGTCCACCAGCAAGCGGCCAATGCCCGGCCAATTGAACACCGATTCAGTGACCACCGCGCCGCCAATCAAGCTGCCGAAGTTGAGCGCCACAATGGTGACAATCGGGATCAGTGCATTTCGCAGCGCATGCTTCCAGTTAATGCTGGTAGAGGATAATCCCTTGGCTTTGGCGGTACGGATGTAATCCTGACTCAGCACATCCAGCATGCTGGAACGCGTCATGCGGGCGATCATCGCCATCGGCAGGATTGCCAGCGTAACCGTGGGCATGATGTAGTTTTTCCACGAATCGGCGCCCAGCAGCGGTAACCAGCCCAACTCGACCGCGAAGTAATTCATCGCCAGTAGCGCCAGCCAGAAGTTGGCAATCGACGCACCGGCAATGGTCAACACCATCACGATTTGATCCGGAATCCGCTGGCGATAAATGGCGCCAGTCATGCCCGCCGGAACACCTATCGCAATCGCCAGCAGATACGCCAGCGCCGCCAGCGATAAGGTGTACGGCAAACGCTCGCTGATCTCCGTCATCACCGGACGCTGCGACTGCAACGACAAGCCAAGGTTGCCGTGCAGCGCTTCCGCCGCGAACCTGACGTATTGCAGCGGCAGCGGCTGATCGAGCCCCAGCCGCACGCGCATACTGTCCACCGCTTCCTGCGGCGCTTCCGGTCCCGCCATCAGCCGCGCCGGATCGCCCGGCAGCGCGCGGATGGCGATAAACACGATAATCGACACGCCGAAAATGATTAACGGCAGCGAAAGCACCTTTTTTGCGACATACGCTTTCATATCACATCAGCCATGAGGTTATTGCTTCACTGCGTCGCGCACGACGATTTGTCCGCCCGGCTGCATAACCACGCCGCTGATATTTTTACGTGCGGCATAGAGATCGTCCTGATAGAACAGCAGCACCTGCGGCGCTAATCCGCTGATCTGTTTTTGCGCCTGGAAATAGAGATCTTTGCGTTTGGCATCGTCGAGTGTGGATGCAGCGGTATCGATCAGATCATCGGTTTGCTTGTCGCTGAAGAAGCCCAGATTGGCCCCGCCCGGCGCAAAGCTGCTGGTGTGATACAGCGGACGCAGCTGCAGATCCGAGCCATATAAACCGGAAGACCAGGACGCCAGCACCGCATCGGTGCCCTGCGCGGCTTTCTCTTTGCCATCAGCAAATGCCGCTTTGGTCCACACGCCGCTCTCCATCTGGCGCACGTTAAGTTTCACGCCGATTTTGCCCCACATGCCCTGCAGCACTTGTGCGGTACGCGCATCCGGCGCCTGCACCGCAATCGACATCGGGAAACCGTCGGCGTAGCCCGCCGCTTTCAGCAAATCTTTGGCTTTTTGCAGATCGTACGGATAGTCATGCAAGCTTTTGTCGTAGTTGGGATCGACCGGTGCCAACGCGGAGTTTGCCGGTTGCGCATAACCAAACATGATGGCTTTCACCAGCGCCTGCTGGTCGGTGGCGAAATTCAGCGCCTGACGCACGCGCACATCGCTCAGCGCTTTGCTTTGGGTATTGAGATCGACCCAGAACACCGCCGCGCCCGGCGACTGTTTAAGATTTACGTTGGCGTTGTTTTTCAACATGCCGGCAAACTGCGGCGGCACCGGGTTAATAATATCAACCTGACCCGATTGCAGCGCCATATTCATCACCGAAGGCTCGCTGCTCCACGTCCATTTAATTTCATCCGGCCCGGAAGATTTTCCCCAATAGTCGGGATTCTTTTGTTCAAGTACATATTCACCAGATTTGTACTGCACCAGTTTATAGGGCCCGGTGCCGTCGGCTTTATTGTTAATACTGCCCGCCTTGTCCGCTTTTGGGCTCACCATTAATCCTGGGCCGGAGGCTAAAACAGTTAAAAAAGCTGGATTAATTTTTTTCAGCTGAAACGTGACGGTAAGTTCGTCTTTTTTCTTCACGTCCTGAATAAAGGTGCGAATTTTCCCACTACCCGCTAAACCGCGCTGCGTATTTAAATGACGCTGGAAGTTTTCCACTACCGCATCGGCATTAAAGGGCGTGCCGTCGTGGAATTTCACATTGGGTCGCAGGGTAAAGGTCCAGTTAAGTCCGCTGTCATCGGATGTCCAGGATAATGCCAATGCCGGAATGATTTTGCCGTCATCACCGAGACGCGTCAGGCCTTCGTACATTGGGTCCAGCACCGTGCCGGTAAAGGTCGCGGTTTGGTTGCCAGGATCCATGCTGCGCGGTGGTTCGTTCTGCATGATCACCAGCTGGCTGGCAAAAACGGAGGCGCTCGCCATCGACGCCAGTAAACAGCCAGCCAGCGTCAGTACCTTGAAATGCTTATTTTTGCTTTCCATGAAGGCCCTCAATGAATCATTGAAACGATCGGTGAAATATCCACGCTATATAAGCCATACTCACCAAACAAAAGCCAATAGGTTGGTTCATATAATTTACTTATAATCAGAGCTGCATTCAGAAATTTAACTAAATAGCGTTGTATTTGTTTTCTGTCCTTATTATTGTCAGCGCATAGTGCTAACGCTGTGAGAACCTTAATGCTCAATGCCCACCAGCAACAAATTCTGCGCTTACTTATTGCGTCGCATGGCATGAGCCGCACCGTGCTTGCGGAAAAAATGAAATTAAGCAAAGCCGCAATTAGCACGCTGGTGAAAGAGATGCTGCAGGCCGGATTGCTGGAAGAGAGTATTCCGGAATCCAGCGGCCAGGGTCGCCCATCGGTGTTATTAAAAATGCGTGCCGACAGCGCCTATTTTCTCGGTGCCTCGCTGCTGGACGAACGCGTGGTATTAGTGCTGATTGATATGCACGGCCGCACGCTGGCCGCCACCCAGATGCCGTTGAATCTCGATCCACCGCAGCTGGCCAAAACCATTGCAGCGGCAATCCCGGATCTGATTGGGCAGAAATCAATTACGCAGGATCAGCTGATTGGCCTGGGCGTGACGCTTTCCGGCTTTGTCGATGAACATCAGGCGATTTGCGTGCAGTCGGCGCTGCTGGGCTGGAAGAACGTGCCGCTGGCGGAACTGCTAAAACAGCAAACCGGGCTGGAAGTATCCTTAGAGAACGATGCCAAAGCGCTGGCGGTGAGCGAGAAGATTTTCGGCGTGGCAAAAAAGGCGCGCAACTTCACCCTGATCTCGCACGGTGACGGCATTGGATCGGCGCATTTCTTTCAGGGCCAACTACATCGGGGCGCACACGGCGCTGCCGGTGAAATCGCCCACTGCACCATCGAGCCCGGCGGACGTCCCTGCCGCTGCGGCAAACGCGGCTGCCTCGATACGCTGGCCTCGTTAACCGCCATCCGCGAAAGCGTGCGTGATAAAGCGCTGGAGAGTGAATCGATTACCGAACTGGAAGCGCTGGCGGTGAAAGGTAACAGCGCGGCGATTGCCATTTTGCATCAGGCCGGTCATGCGCTGGGCTTATCCATCGCCAATATTATCCAGATGAACGATCCCGAGTTGATTGTGATTGCGCATCAGCCCAATGCGTTTGATGGCTTACTGAAAACCGTGGTGATGCAGGCCATCGACAGCCATGTGCTGCCGTCGATTATCGGCAAAACACCGATCGCCAGCATGGTGATCAACGAAGAGAGCTGGGCCAGAGCCGCAGCCAGTGTGGCGGCGTATCGTTTTATCATTCACTTACCCGACTAGCGGAGGCTGCTATGCGCATTGCTTTTGGTGGCATTCATACTGAGTGCAGTACTTATAATCCGGTGCTGAATTATGCTGACGACTTCCGCATCGTGCGCGGGGATGAACTGACCACCAATCCTTATTTCGCCTTTTTGCAGGATTATGATGCCGAGTTTCTGCCGACCTTCCACGCGCGCGCCATCGCCGGTGGTCCGGTGGCGCGCGTCACCTACGACGATTTTAAGCAGGATTTTCTGACGCGCCTCGCGGCTCATTTGCCGGTGGATGGCGTTTATCTCGCGATGCACGGCGCGGTTTATGTTGAAGGCATGGAAGATGCCGAAGGCGACTGGATCAGCGCCACGCGCGAGTTAGTCGGCGCGGAGTGCCCGATCACCGTCAGCTACGATCTGCACGGCAACGTTACGCAACGCATCATCGATGCCATTGATATGTTCTCGACCTATCGCACTGCGCCGCACATTGATGTGGAAGAGACCATGCGCCGCTCGGTATCGATGCTGGTGAAAAGCCTGCAAACCGGCGTCAAACCCGGCGTGGTGTGGGCGCCGATTCCGGTGGTGTTACCCGGTGAACGCACCAGCACCGAAGATGAACCCGCCAAAAGTTTGTATGCGCGCTTGCCCGCGATAAACCAGCTGGAGCACGTCTGGGATGCGTCGCTGATGGTCGGTTACGTCTGGGCCGATGAACCACGCGCTACCGCCGCCGCGATCATGACCGGCACCGATGCCGATGTGCTGGCGGAACAGGCGGCTAAACTGGCGCTGGCTTACTGGCAGGCGCGCGATGAATTCAGTTTTGGCTGCGTCACCGGCAGCATTGAAGAGTGCGTCAGCATGGCCATCGCCAGCGAAACCGCGCCGGTGATTCTGGCTGATTCTGGGGATAATCCCACCGGCGGTGGCGTCGGCGATCGCGCGGATGTGTTGGCGGAACTGATTCGCCAGGGTGCGCAGCAGGTGATCGTGGCTGGTATCACAGATAAACCGGCCACTGACGCGGCCTTTGCTGCTGGCGTTGGCGCAAGCTTAACGCTGAATGTTGGCGCTTCACTCGATCCGGCCGGCGGCAAAGTGCAGGCCGAATTTGTGGTGAAACATCTCAGCGATGATGCGCGTTCGCTGGCGAAACAGGCGCTGCTGCAAACCGGCGGCATTACGCTGGTGGTCGCCGACCGTCGCCGTCCTTATCACAATCTGGCGGATTTCGCCCTGCTCGGCCTCGATCCCGCAGCGGCCAAAATCGTGGTAGTGAAGTCCGGTTATCTGTCGCCGGAGCTGGCACCCCTGGCCAATCCCAACCTGATGGCGCTGTCGGAAGGCGTGGTTGATCAATATGTGGAACGCTTAACTCGCAAGCGCAAATTGCAGCCCGCCTATCCGTTCGATACCGATTTCACTTATCTGCCGGTTAGCCACTTATCGGCACGCTTTATGGCAGCGAAATGAACGCGCCCGCTTCAGCAGTCGAACCGGTGCTGCGCATCGAAAATCTGACCGTCGCCTTTCGCGTTGAGGATCACTGGCGCGAGGTGGTAAAGAACCTGTCGCTCACCGTTAATGCCGGTGAAACGCTGGCGATTGTCGGTGAATCCGGTTCGGGGAAAAGCGTCACCTCGATGGCGATCATGCGCTTACTCAACATGCGCCACGCGCGCGTCAGCGGCAAAGTGCTGCTGAACGGCGTCGATCTGCTGACGCTGAGCGAATCCGCCATGCGTGACATTCGCGGCAATGCGGTGGCGATGATTTTTCAGGAGCCGATGACCAGCCTGAATCCGTCGTTCACCATCGGCAATCAAATTACTGAGGCGCTGATCAATCACCGCAAAATCAGTAAACGCGTCGCGCGTGAAGAGACCATTCGGCTGCTGGAGAAAGTGCGTATTCCCAACGCGGCGAAACGCTTCAATGATTATCCGCACCACTTTTCCGGTGGCATGCGCCAGCGCGTGATGATTGCGATGGCGCTGGCGCTGCGGCCAAAACTGCTGATTGCCGATGAACCGACCACCGCGCTGGACGTCACCATTCAGGGGCAGATTCTTGACCTGATTAAGACGTTGCAGGAAGAGGAAGGCACGGCGGTGCTGTTTATCACCCACGATATGGGCGTGGTGGCAGAGGTGTCGGATCGCACGCTGGTGATGTATCAAGGCGATGTGATGGAAACCGGCACCACCGCCGCGATTTTTTCCGCGCCCGCTGCGGATTACACCCGCACGCTGATTGCGACCGTGCCGCAGCTTGGTGCGATGCGCGGCATTACTGGACCGCGTAAGTTTTCCTTTGACCAGCGCGACGCATCTGAGACCAACCCTGTATCGACATCGCAGCAGCCGCTGCTGTCGGTGAAAAATCTCAGCACCCGCTTCAGCATCCACGAAGGCGTATTCAGCCGCAAAACCGGCGCGGTACATGCGGTGGAAAACATCTCGTTTGATCTGATGCCGGGCGAAACCTTGTCGCTGGTCGGTGAATCGGGCTGTGGAAAATCCACCACCGGACGTTCGCTGACGCGCCTTGTCACACCTGACGCGGGCGAAGTGGCCTTTGATGGTTACGACGTGCTGAATCTTTCTGCTCATGAGCTGCGCACTTTGCGCCGCGCCATGCAGATGATTTTTCAGGATCCATTTGCCAGCCTCAATCCGCGCATGTCGGTGCTGGAAGCGCTTACCGAGCCTTTTCTGCAACATCGTTTAGGCAGCAAAACCGAGGCGCGCACAAAAGCCGCCTCGCTGATGGAGCGCGTCGGGTTATCCGCTGACATGATGAAACGCTATCCGCACGAATTTTCCGGCGGGCAGCGCCAGCGTATCTGCATCGCTCGCGCATTGATGCTCGATCCGAAAATGATCATCGCCGATGAATCGGTGTCGGCGCTGGATGTCACGGTGAAAGCGCAAATCATCAATCTGCTGCTCGACCTGCAACAAAGCCTTGGCTTGTCGTATCTGTTTATTTCCCACGATATGGCGGTGGTTGAGCGCATCAGTCATCGCGTGGCGGTGATGCTGCTGGGTGAAATCGTCGAGATCGGCCCGCGCGCGGCAATATTTGAAAATCCGCAGCATGATTACACGCGTAAATTGCTGTCGTCGGTGCCGGTGCCCGATCCGGCGCGCCGTCATGTGAAGCGCCAGATTGACATCAGCGAGCTGAAAAGCCCGGTGCGTGCATTGGGATTTGTGCCCGAAGCGCGACGTTATCGTGAGGTGAGTGAGGGGCATTGGGTAATGGAATGACTGCTTTTTACAAAGCGTACACGCTGTAGCGGCGCGATTTATTACGCATGAAGTTTATGCACCAATGCGCGATATATCGCGCCGCTACGATTTGTGCGGCTCTAAACTATCATCCCCAAATCCAACATCTCCCGCCGCTAAAACTCCAGTCTTCGGGCTGGGTTTGCTGGATGATGATCATTAAATCATTGGGATCGAGATTGAGCCGCTGTTGCAGCCGTTCACTCAACACCCGATAGGTTGCCCGCTTCTGTTCCGCGCTGCGCGGTTTGCCTGCCACGATGTTCAGCAAAACATAGCGATCGCTACGACCACCGCTGAGATAATGGCGATCGTAGATAAAGCGCGGCGCCGCCAGCGATTCAATCACCTGAATGCGTTGCTGCCCGCGGCGGGAAATATGGGCATCGCACTGTGTCAGCACAATGCAGCAGATGGTGCGCAGCAGATGCTGGCGCAGCTTACGCGGCGTGCGGTGGCAGGCTATATTCATCACAGTGAGGTTGGAACGGCTTAGATGCGTTGTGCTAGCGGGTAAAACATCCATTGCTGGCCAGTTTCTGTCCTGCTCGTTAAAGTTAAATACAACCTTCTGCCGCTATTTTTCAGGCAGAAGGTTTTTCACACATTATTCTTTCATGCATAACAAGCAAAATACCGCTCGGCTGTTGGGATAATGCGTGTGGAAATATTGCCAGGCATGGTCAGGAGAATAAAATGATCCCATGAACACACGATTATCATAGGCAGGAGCCAGGCGGCAACTATCGCGGTGCAGATTGCAGCACCCTTCTGTATCTGCCTGACTAAAGACATATAAATCCGTGATGCTTAAGTTCATCCGCTACTCCTCATGGGCAGAGATAAATACTAATTAATAAAACTTTTAAAATCGCCCGTTGCGGATACTATTTGTACACTTTTTAGTAATCAGCCCAAAATGAGCCATAAAATAATTATAGTCTGCGTGGAGTCGGCTGTCTTTAATTAAAAATAAACTTATTTAAGCCGAACGTAATAAAAGAGTAATTTAAACACTATTATTTAACCCTTTTTGTCGCTGCGCTTAATAGGGCCAGTATTTACTGTTAACGGCGGTCATCACTTATAAATTCGCGCTAAGATTTATCTTAAAAAAATGAAATTCATTTCTGGTCAATTAAACTTAAGTAAACTTAAATTAAGCCACCGGAGATAATATCATGCTCAGTTATACTATCCGTATCGAATTGAAAGAACCCACCGCTGGCGCGCAAATTGAATTGCTCTATGCGATGCTTGAGAATGGTTTCGCGCGTAGCTTGGTGTGCGAGAAAGGCTACACTTATGTGTTACCCACCAATGAATACGTTTATGTAGGCAGCGAGAATATAAGGAGTTTAACCGACCGGGTGGTCACTTTGGTGAGCGAGTTCAGTGAGGATCCTTCGGTGATGATTACTCAATCCGCCGCAAGGTGCTGGTCAGGTTTACGCGGCGTAAACCTCGCTTAATAGCGAAGATAAACGCCCTCTGCCCACTACGAAGGCGTTTATCCTTTAATTTAAATAAACTTAAAATATAATTAATTAGCCCGGATAAATACCGCGATCTTTACGTGCCAGTAAAATACGTTCGCAGGCAACGATATAAGCGGCAGTGCGCAGCGAGCAGCGCTTTTCGGCGGCCTTGTCCCAAACGTGAACCATGGCTTCGGTCATGATGCGGTCCATACGCTGGTTAATCTCATCTTCGCTCCAGAAGAAACTCGCCATATCCTGCACCCATTCGAAGTAACTCACCGTTACCCCGCCAGCGTTACAGATTACGTCTGGCACCACCTGCACGCCGCGACTCGCGAGCATATCATCTGCATCCGGATAAGTTGGGCCGTTTGCCCCTTCCAGTACCAGTTTGGCACTAATAACTTCTGCGCGCTCGCGGGTAATTTGTCCTTCGAGCGCCGCCGGGATCAGAATATCCATGGCGGTGGTCCAGAACTGCTCTCTGTCGATCTCACGCGCGCCAGGGAAGCCAGCAATCTGTTTATGTTCGATCTGCCATGCAGTCAACGCGGCTAAGTCAATACCGCCTTCGTTGAATAAGGTTGCGGTGTGATCCTGAATCACCACCACACGCGCACCGGCTTCGGCGAACAGACGCGCGGCTTCGCTACCGACATTACCAAAGCCCTGCAGCGCCACGCGTGCGCCTTCAATGGTGATGTTAGAACGTTGTGCCACTTCCCGACCGGTAATAAATACGCCACGCCCCGTCGCTTTCTCACGCCCTAACGAGCCGCCCAGATGGATCGGTTTACCAGTGACCACACCGGTGATGGTAGTGCCGTGGTTCATGGAGTAGGTATCCATCATCCACGCCATCACCTTGCCATTGGTGCCGACATCGGGTGCGGGAATATCTTTCTGCGGGCCAATAATCAAGCCGATTTCACTGGTGTAGCGGCGGGTTAATCGCTCCAGTTCACCTTCAGACAGCGAGTGCGGATCGACACGGATGCCGCCTTTGGCGCCGCCATAAGGCAGGTTAACCGCCGCACACTTGATGGTCATCCAGGCGGATAGCGCCATCACTTCATTCAAATCGACAGCAGGATGGTAACGCACGCCCCCTTTGCCCGGCCCGCGTGAGAGATTGTGCTGTACGCGATAGCCTTCGAAGTGGCGAATCGAGCCGTCATCCATCTGCACCGGGATGTCGACAATCAGTGCTCTTTTGGGGTGACGCAGGGTTTCTATCCAGCGAGACAATTCACCAAGATGAGGCGCAACACGGTCAATTTGGCTCAGGTAGGTAGTCCAGGGAGATGTACTGCTTTCAGAAGCGTAAGATAACTTTTCCATGAGAAGCCTGTAGGTTCAGAGTTATTTATATTGAAAAGACGTGGAAAGGTAATGCATTGCACTAGACGGAAAGTAATTTAACACCTTTTCAGACAAGCGGGTCAGGCCAAATAAGAGGGGTTTAACTTTTTCGACACAAAAATGCCTGAATAAATGAATAACTAAGCATTAAAAAAGAGCCACATATGGCGCATATCCATGCATTAATTATGCACTTAATTGCATAAATTTTGATTTTATCCCTATTTTTCAGTTCTTTGATGGTCATCAAAAAGTGAATAAACTGTTATTTTTCCGCATTGACTTTGTTAACACTCGCCACCACGATGAGTAAAACCCAGCTGGAAACCTCCATCATGAATTAGCGTTTTATTAATTTCGTTTTTCTTTCATCTATTTAAACGTGCCTCTTTAAGGTTCAACCCATATTTGCCATTGATGCTTGCGGGCAGGCATCGTCATGCGTCTTTTCGCCAGACTGAAGGAATCATTGTGTCTAACAAACCTACACAAGGGCAGATTCAGCCTGCTCGGGCTCACGACGCCCCGCAAAAACTGCAGCGAGGGCTGAGCGAACGCCATATTCAGATGATCGCGCTGGGCGGATCGATCGGTACCGGGCTGTTTATGGGCGCGGGACGCAATATTGCGGTAGCCGGAACCTCGATATTAATCATCTACCTATTGGTGGGTTTTTTTAGCTATATGGTGATGCGGGCAATGGGGGAAGTGCTGCTTAGTCGGCTCGACTATCGCTCGTTTGCCGATTTTGTCAGTGATTATCTCGGCCCCAAAGCCAGCTTCTTTCTCGGTTGGTCGTACTGGCTAAGTTGGGTGGTAACCTGCATCGCCGATGTGGTGGTATGCGGCGCGTATATGCAGTATTGGTTCCCGGAAATGTCGGCGTGGATACCCGCGTTATTTACCCTCGGTATTTTGTGTCTGTTTAACATGTTGTCGGTGAAGGCTTTTGGTGAAGCTGAATTCTGGTTTGCACTGATCAAAGTGATCACCATCATCGCGCTGATCATCACCGGCGGATGGATGGTATTTACCGGCTGGACCTCGCCGGATGGCGTTAAAGCCTCGGTGCACAACCTCACCGATCCTGCGGTGTTCATGCCGCATGGCATCACCGGTTTTCTGGCTGGTTTCCAGATCGCGATTTTCTCTTACACCGGCATTGAGCTGCTCGGCACCATGACGGCAGAAACGCGCGAACCCGAGAAAATTTTGCCGCGCGCGATCAACTCTCTGCCGCTGCGGATTGTGATTTTCTACTTGCTCTCGATGATGGTGATCATCGCGGTGACGTCCTGGCAAGGGGTATCGCCGGATACCAGCCCGTTCGTGACGCTGTTTGCCAAAGCCGGCTTGCCTGCGGCGGCAGCGATCATTAATTTCGTCGCACTCACCTCGGCGATGTCTTCCGCCAATAGCGGCGTCTACTCCAGCACCCGCATGTTATACGGCTTGTCCGTCGAGAAGCATGCCCACTGGCAGTTTCGTATTCTTTCACGTACCACGCGTATCCCGCTGCGCAGCCTGCTGTTCTCCTGCTTCTGCATGCTGAGCGGCACCTTGCTGCTGTTCCTGGTGCCGAATGTGACAACACTGTTCACCATCGTTTCGACGCTGGCCGCCATTCTGGTGATCTATTGCTGGGGTATGATTCTGGTCTCTTATCTGGTGTACCGCCGGCAGCGTCCGGATCTGCATCAAAAATCCAAATTTAAGATGCCCGGCGGCAGGATGATGGCGTGGGCGACGCTGATGTTCTTCCTGTTTTCGGTAGTGATCATGATATTTGATTCCGACACGCTCGCCGCGCTAGCCGCTTCGCCGGTGTGGTTCATTGCGCTGTGGCTTTGCTGTAAGATGAAGGAGAAGCGGAAAACGGCAGTGAAGGTAGCGGCATGATTAGGCCGCTACTTCATCAACACGTTAAACTGTGGATTGAACTCGTCGAAAATCGGCAGCGCGGCGGCACCCAGCGCGGCGGTATCGCTGCCGGTCATACCAATCTTTACGCGTGTTCCGGTGAGGTAGCGACCGCGCACTGACTGATAGAGCGGTGGCAGGCGACGCATGATTTTATCCAGCAGCACCGCAGGCATCATGCCGCCGATTATCACGCTTTCGGCATCGAAGATGCATTCCAGCAGGTTAATCGCCTGACGCAGCGGCGTTAACACGCTATCGATCCATTTATCGAACAGCGCCGGATCGACTTCCAGCAAATCTTCCGGCAAAGCGGTCATCGGATCGAGCCCGCAAAACTCGTACGCCGCCTGCAGTGAAACATAGCGTTCTAAACAGCCGTGGTTGCCGCAGTAACATTCACGTCCGCCCGGCTCCACCACCACATGCCCGACTTCGCCGGCGTTATGCGCATGGCCGCTATAGACGTGGCCATCCATGATGATGCCAGCGCCCAAACCGGTGCCGATGTAGAGATAGACAAACGAATTGAGCTGACGCGCGACGCCATGAAAGCGCTCACCAATTGCTGCCACCGTGGCATCGTTTTCCAACGTCACCGGCACGCCGCTCATCGCGGCGAGTTTGGCTTCGATGTCCACCTGTTCCCAGCCGTGCAGCGTGGTCGGCCCCATTGAAGAGATGCCCTCAACACCAAACGGACCGGGCATCACCACGCCAATGCCCAGCACTTTCTGCCAGCGATCGCCCAGCTGCGTTTTAATTTCGCTGAGCACGTCGGCGATGCGCGCTAATGTGGCATCCGGCTGGGGTTTTTGTACCAAAATCAGGCGGCGGAAATGAATTTCTCCGGTGAGATCCACCAGCACAATCAGCAGCGTTTGGTGATCAAGATGGATGCCGATCGAAAAGGCGCTGGCGGGATTAAGCGTCACCGGAATTGCCGGTTGCCCGCGTCCTTGTTTGCGCGGCGCGCGGCTGGTGAGCAGTTCGGCCTGCTCCAGCTCTGCCACAATATTTGACACGGTTTGCGGCGTCAGCGCGGTGAGACGAGCCAGCTCGGCGCGGGTCAATTCGCCGTGCAGGCGAATAGCTTCAATGATCACGCGGCGATTGTGCGCCCGTGCGTGTTCCAGATTGGTTCCCGACGTTTTCACCTTGATCCCTTCCCTTTCGTCACCTGCGCTGCGAATAGCCGCATCAATATCTCTGATCGCACACACATTTTACAACCCTTTCGGGCAGGTGAATGGTTGAGGCAGGGATGTCGATAATTTTAACTCTTGGTGACCATCCCAACGGTTATTTGATGAAAAGCCAACCTGCCACGGCTACCAGGCCGGTTAACAACGATGCGAAAACCGCGCCTGTTACGAATGAATGAGTTGTCGTCTGAAATAATTAATGAACGGGCATGGCTCTGTATTTGTATTTGGTTAATCCCAGCAGTGGATGTTGCTGGTACAGCTATTTTTCCGTTTAATAGCCCACTTCATAATTTAAACATATCCATCCGGGGGCTTGCAGGAGACAGAGTTGAAGCAAAACGCTTCTGCCGCCCCTAAGTCTTGACCGCTCCACCCTTGCAGTTCAGGGCCGTCACGCTAAATTAATGTTTTATCAGCATGTCAGTATGTTTCTATGGATAAAATCGTCGATATCTTCCTTCGCCTGCTCTACTAAGCCTTTAGATGGCAGGGTTAAGATCTGCTCACTATAACCAAACAGCATTGCATCCAACTGGCGCGCTACGCGGTGCACATCAACAATTCGGAACGACTGCTCGTCCATGCCTGTCTGAATAATGTTTGCCAGCACCTCATGCCACTCATCCAGAAAGGTTTGCATCAGACTCGCGTAAGCTTCGTCATGAGTAGAGAGTAACCATAAGGAACCATATAATTTACGGGTCGGGTCGGGGGCATCGGTAATCATCCCGTTAATAAATTCCTGCAATTTTTGCCTGGCGGATAAAGGCTGAATAATGAAACGAAATTCCTTGATTTCTGCATTGATAAAACTTGTTACTGCCGCAAGACTCAGCGACTGCCAGTCTTTAAAATAATGGTAAATATGGCTTCGTGACAGGCCCAGATACTCTGTCACATCTCGCGTTTTAACCTTATCAATACCCTTCTCTGTAAATAACTCAATAACCGCATTAAGAATTTTCTCTTTCATTAGCTCAGATTTAGCGTTCATCTCTTACCTCAGTTGACTTTGAGCAATTGCTCAAATAACATATAACATTATTGAGCACTTGCTCTATTTTAACAGAAGTACCACTCATGAACACTGAAAATATAAAGGCTATCTCCCCGACCACAAGCGCCTCCGGCACGCTGAAATCACTGGCTAACCGCTACCGCAAAAAGCTGTTCTTTACTTTTTTATTGGTCGTTGCCGAAAACGTCACTTATCTGTTGTATCCGATCCTGGCTGGCGTCTCCATAAACGCCATCATGTCCGGGCAGACGATAAATGCGATGCTCTATGGCGTATTGATCTTATTTATCTGGTGCTTGGGTGCAGCGCGCAGAAGCGTTGATACCCGCACTTTTGCCAGGATTTATGCGGCCCTGGCCGTATCCGTGATTAAGACTCAACGTAAAAATAACTTAAATCATTCAACCGTTGCAGCACGGGTTGTGTTGTCGAGAGAGTTTGTTGATTTTTTTGAACTGCACTTTCCTATGCTCATCACTTCGCTGTTTTCGATGATGGGTGCCGCAGTAATGTTGCTGATTATCGAATTCTGGGCGGGTATTGCCTGTTTGGTCATCCTGGCTTTACTGGCCTGTTTCCTGCCTGGTTTTGCCCGTAAAAATGAAGTGCTCTATAACAAACTCAATAATCGGCTGGAAAAAGAGGTTGATTTTGTTAGCAGGGCGACATCGTTATCTTTACAGCGACATTACTCCACGCTCGCCAGATTACGCATACGCCTCTCCGATCGCGAAGCAATGGGATATCTGTCAATCGGCGTGCTTGTCGCCATGCTATTTAGTCTGACCATTATCTGGATGACGCAGACAACGGGGATCAGTGCCGGGCACATTTATTCAGTCATGACCTATATGTGGATGTTCGCTACCAGCCTGGATAATGGCCCTCAACTGCTGGAGAAATACTCCCAGCTGAGTGATATCGGCCGCCGCGTCCATACGGAACAAATCTGATCCTAACGCACACTGCAAATTTTACTGCTTATTCCCGGATATTCCGATGCCGCAATTTTTTATTGAAAGGCCTGTTTTTGCATGGGTTATCGCCCTGTTTATTGTACTGGCAGGCATAATTGCCATTCCGCAGTTGCCCGTGGCGCAGTATCCCGCTGTGGCTCCTCCGAGCGTCAGCATTGCGGTGACCTATCCCGGCGCCACGCCAGAAACGATGAATGAGTCGGTCATCTCGTTGATCGAGAGAGAAATCTCCAGCGTTGACGACATCCTTTACTTCGAGTCTTCAAGTGATACGTCAGGCACTGCCAGCATTACAGTGACTTTTAAACCCGGAACGGACATCAAGCTCGCTCAGGTTGATGTGCAGAACAAAATCAAGGTGGTTGAATCCCGGCTGCCGCTGACCGTACGTCAGAACGGTCTGAACGTGGAGGCGGCAAACGCGGGATTTCTGATGATCGTCGGGTTGCGCTCGCCCTCGGGTCGATTCAGCGAACAGGACCTGAGCGACTATTTTGCGCGTAACGTTTCGGAGGAACTACGCCGCGTGCCAGGCGTTGGCAAAGTACAGCTGTTCGGCGCTGAGAAAGCAATGCGCGTATGGCTGGACCCGGTCAAACTATTTAACTATAAGCTCTCGGTCAGCGACGTTACCAACGCGCTAAGCCAGCAGAACGCCCAGGTCTCGCCGGGCAGAATCGGCGATGAACCGGCGCAGCCCGGACAAGCTGTGACCTACCCGCTTAACGTACGCGGGCAGCTTAGTTCTGAGGAAGAGTTCCGCAACATTACGCTTAAGGCGCTAAGTAACGGTTCGCGCGTCCGGCTGGCTGACGTGGCGCGCGTGGAACAGGGTCTGCAGAGCTACGCGTACGCGATTCGTGAAAACGGCCATCCGGCTACTGCCGCAGCGATCCAGCTGATGCCGGGTGCCAATGCCGTCAGCACGGCGGAGGGCGTGCGTTCTCGGCTAAATGAACTCTCAACGGTGCTGCCCCAGGGCATGGCGTTCTCGGTGCCGTTTGATACCGCGCCGTTTGTGAAGCTGTCGATTGAGAAAGTCATCCACACTTTTATTGAAGCCATGGGGCTGGTATTCCTGGTGATGCTGCTATTTCTGCAGAATCTGCGCTACACCTTTATTCCGGCAATTGTCGCGCCGGTGGCGCTGCTCGGCACTTTTACCGTAATGCTGATGAGCGGGTTTTCCATTAATGTGCTGACCATGTTTGGCATGGTGCTGGCTATCGGCATCATTGTTGACGATGCGATTGTGGTAGTGGAGAGCGTTGAGCGTCTGATGGCTGAAAAAGGCCTGTCGCCAAAAGAAGCAACACATGAGTCAATGCGCGAGATTACACCAGCGATTATCGGTATTACGCTGGTGCTTACCGCCGTGTTTATTCCCATGGGATTCGCCACCGGCTCGGTTGGCGTCATCTATCGGCAATTCACACTTTCGATGGCTGTGTCCATTTTGGTCTCGGCTTTTCTTGCGCTGACGATGACCCCTGCACTGTGTGCTTCCCTGCTGAAGCCGATTGCGCAGCACGGCGAAGAAAAGAAAGGCTTTGCAGGCGTGTTTAACCGCCGCTTCAGTGCCCTAACGACAAGCTATGAGCGGGCATTGCACGCCACGCTACGCCGTGGCGGCCGCGTCATGCTGATTTATGCCATGCTGAGCGCGGTGATTTTTGCTGCCTATCTGGCGCTGCCTTCATCCTTTATCCCTGAAGACGATCAGGGCTACTTTATGACGTCGATCCAGTTGCCGTCGGATGCCACACAAGAGAGAACCCGTCATGTGGTTGATCGGCTTGAAAAAACGATCATGGAAAGGCCCGGCATTGCCAGTAATATCTCCATCTTTGGCTTTGGTTTTTCCGGATCCGGTCCGAACACCGCGATGGCCTTTACCACCCTGAAAGAATGGGGCGAACGGCAAGGCGCAACCGCTGATGGTGAAGCAAAATTTGTCCAGACGAAGATGAATGACGATCCCGCCGCAACGGTAATGAGCCTGATGCCGCCCGCGATTTCTGATATGGGGACTTCATCGGGTTTTGACCTCTACCTCGAAGATCGTGCCGGCCGCGGTTTTGCAGCCTTGTTGCAGACAGCCTCAGAGCTAACGGAGAAAGCCAATAACAGTGGCGTGGTCAGTGATGTCTACATTGAGGGTTTACCTGCGGGTGTAAGTGCCACTCTTGAGGTAGACAGAGAAAAAGCGCAGGCAATGGGCGTCAGCTTTGACGACATTAATCAGATGCTGTCAGTCGCGATTGGCTCAAACTACGTCAATGACTACGTAGATAACGGGCGAGTACAACAGGTTATTGTGCAGGCGGACTCCCGTTACCGTATGCAACTGGCAGATTTACTTAAGCTTTACGTCAGGAATGCCTCGGGTGAGATGGTGCCGCTGTCGGCCTTTATCTCGACGGACTGGACCCAGTCGCCGCAGCAGCTCAGTCGTTATCAGGGCTATCCGGCGATTAAAATCACTGGCAGCGCCGCTGCTGGCTACTCCAGCGGGGCAGCGATGGCTGAAATGGACCGACTTGCCGCTTCTCTTCCAGCAGGCTATTACGCCGAGTGGACTGGCACCTCGCTGCAGGAACGTAGCTCAGCGGCTCAAATGCCGCTGCTGATCGCCTTATCCGTTCTTATTGTTTTCCTGGTGCTTGCCGCGCTGTATGAGAGCTGGTCAGTACCGCTTTCAGTAATACTTGTCGTTCCGCTGGGTATGGCTGGCGCTCTACTGGCGGTATTTCTCGCAGGTATGTCTAACGATGTTTTTTTCAAGGTCGGTATGATCACACTAATCGGACTTTCAACCAAAAACGCCATCCTCATTGTAGAGTTTGCGCGACAACTTTATGCGCAGGGTGAACCGCTGCTTGAGGCAACCAAGCAAGCAGCCCGACTACGCCTGCGGCCAATTATCATGACGTCACTGGCTTTTACTCTTGGTGTGGTTCCCCTGATGATGGCAAACGGTGCCAGTAAGAGCACCCAGAATGCGATTGGCACAGGCGTGTTCGGCGGGATGCTTAGCGGTACGCTGCTGGCCATCTTCTTTGTGCCCGTATTTTTTGTGATTATCACATCGGCTGTGCAAAAGCTTAGCGGCTTGCTGAAAAGGGTAAATAAAGGTTGAATGCTAAGCCCAGGCAATCCTGAGTTGATTGCATTGCCATTCATCGACAATGTTAATAAACCCTGCTTTAAACGCGACGACCCACTTTTCGCTCATAGTGGACGCTGTCATGCACAGCGTCCACTTTGGCAGGAGCGGACATTGTTGGCATCGTGATTATTGTTCACTGAGCAGTTCATATTTCGGTAATACCCGGCCATCGTCACTGACAAGGTATTTAGCGCCATCTCAGCGACCCATCCTTAACAGGAAGAGCCACAGAGTAAGCTTGCCTAAGGCTGTTTTCACACGGAGTCGAACGAAAAGAATTCAAACAATGCGGGGCCCAGATTAAATAAGAGCCCCAATGTAAATGAAAATATTAAACCTGGAACGCTTCAACCATGCCTCGTAACGCATGTGCCTGAGCAGAAAGCTCTTGCGACGCAGAGGAGGACTCTTCAACCAATGCAGCATTGTTCTGTGTTACGCCATCCATTTGGCTGACGGCAATGCTGACCTGTGAAATTCCCTGCATTTGTTCAGAAGAAGCCAGAGATATCTCGTCCATCGCATCCGCGAGCTCACCTACCATGCTGACGATTTTCATGATGCTCTTTCCGGTTCCTGTCGCCACGTTCACACCACTTTCCACCTGCCCTACGGCCTGCTCAATGAGTTGTTTGATATCCCGTGCAGCAGTCGCACTTCGTTGTGCTAACGTTCTGACTTCACCGGCAACCACGGCAAATCCCCTTCCTTCTTCACCGGCGCGAGCAGCTTCAACGGCGGCATTGAGTGCAAGAATATTGGTCTGGAAGGCAATGCTTTCGATGACTGAAGTAATATCCCTCACTTTTGTCGCGCTGAGAGAAATCTCGTTCATCGTATCCGACATTTTCTGCACATCCGCCTCGCCTGCTCGCGCCAGCTCTGCTGTCCCACGTGCAACTTGTGCCGTCTGCTGTGCACCTGCAGTATTACTTTTCACCGTTGCCGTGAGTTGCTCCATACTCGCGGCCGTTTCCTGAAGCGCAGCGGCCTGCTGTTCAGTACGGGATGAAAGTTCAGTGTTACCTTTTGATATCTCATCCGCGGCTAAAGCAACGGATCCAGCCGAGTCTTTAATTTGTGATACCAGTCCACGTAGACTCTCCTGCATACGATCTAACGATGCCAGTAAGCTGTGCTTATCGTTACGGCGCAAGGTTATTGAGGTTGTCAGATTCCCCGCGGCGATGGCTGCCGCAAGTGCCTGTGCCTCGGCGGGCTCGCCGCCTAGCTGACGCATCAGTACACGTACGATTAAATAACCGGTCACCACAGAAATAATCACTGAGAGCGCCGCCATTATTAATAAAATAAAC
>NZ_JACVBT010000029.1:0-255 GCF_014852515.1 Pantoea sp. PNT03 | reverse complement strand
ATCAAACTTAAATTGAAGAGTTTGATCATGGCTCAGATTGAACGCTGGCGGCAGGCCTAACACATGCAAGTCGAACGGTAGCACAGAGAGCTTGCTCTCGGGTGACGAGTGGCGGACGGGTGAGTAATGTCTGGGAAACTGCCCGATGGAGGGGGATAACTACTGGAAACGGTAGCTAATACCGCATAACGTCGCAAGACCAAAGTGGGGGACCTTCGGGCCTCACACCATCGGATGTGCCCAGATGGGATTAGC
>NZ_JACVBT010000028.1:0-255 GCF_014852515.1 Pantoea sp. PNT03 | reverse complement strand
CGCCTGCGTGCGCTTTACGCCCAGTAATTCCGATTAACGCTTGCACCCTCCGTATTACCGCGGCTGCTGGCACGGAGTTAGCCGGTGCTTCTTCTGCGGGTAACGTCAATCGGTGAAGTTATTAACTCCACCGCCTTCCTCCCCGCTGAAAGTACTTTACAACCCGAAGGCCTTCTTCATACACGCGGCATGGCTGCATCAGGCTTGCGCCCATTGTGCAATATTCCCCACTGCTGCCTCCCGTAGGAGTCTGGA
>NZ_JACVBT010000027.1:0-255 GCF_014852515.1 Pantoea sp. PNT03 | reverse complement strand
CTACGGGAGGCAGCAGTGGGGAATATTGCACAATGGGCGCAAGCCTGATGCAGCCATGCCGCGTGTATGAAGAAGGCCTTCGGGTTGTAAAGTACTTTCAGCGGGGAGGAAGGCGGTGAAGTTAATAGCTTCACCGATTGACGTTACCCGCAGAAGAAGCACCGGCTAACTCCGTGCCAGCAGCCGCGGTAATACGGAGGGTGCAAGCGTTAATCGGAATTACTGGGCGTAAAGCGCACGCAGGCGGTCTGTCAA
>NZ_JACVBT010000026.1:0-259 GCF_014852515.1 Pantoea sp. PNT03 | reverse complement strand
GGGGAACTGAAACATCTAAGTACCCGGAGGAAAAGAAATCAACCGAGATTCCCCCAGTAGCGGCGAGCGAACGGGGAACAGCCCAGAACCTGAATCAGTTTGTGCATTAGTGGAAGCGTCTGGAAAGACGCGCGATACCGGGTGATAGTCCCGTACACGAAAGTGCACAGATTGTGAGTTCGAAGAGTAGGGCGGGACACGTGGTATCCTGTCTGAATATGGGGGGACCATCCTCCAAGGCTAAATACTCCTGACTGAC
>NZ_JACVBT010000025.1:0-259 GCF_014852515.1 Pantoea sp. PNT03 | reverse complement strand
GGGGAACTGAAACATCTAAGTACCCGGAGGAAAAGAAATCAACCGAGATTCCCCCAGTAGCGGCGAGCGAACGGGGAACAGCCCAGAACCTGAATCAGTTTGTGCGTTAGTGGAAGCGTCTGGAAAGACGCACGATACCGGGTGATAGTCCCGTACACGAAAGTGCACAGATTGTGAGTTCGAAGAGTAGGGCGGGACACGTGGTATCCTGTCTGAATATGGGGGGACCATCCTCCAAGGCTAAATACTCCTGACTGAC
>NZ_JACVBT010000024.1:0-263 GCF_014852515.1 Pantoea sp. PNT03 | reverse complement strand
CCGATCAGTTAAGCGCCGTACCAAATCACCGCACCTTCCGTAGCGGCGCGATTTATCGCGCAATGAATTGCGCCGCTACAATGTGTGCTCTCGGTAAGGAGGGGTTTTCATGTCTTAACTGACGAGCATGAGGCTGAATATGGGCTAATGCCGATCAGTTAAGCGCCGTACCAAATCACCGCACCTTCCGTAGCGGCGCGATTTATCGCGCAATGAATTGCGCCGCTACAATGTGTGCTCTCGGTAAGGAGGGGTTTTCATGT
>NZ_JACVBT010000023.1:0-284 GCF_014852515.1 Pantoea sp. PNT03 | reverse complement strand
TGTGTAAGCGCAGCGATGCGTTGAGCTAACCGGTACTAATGACCCGTGAGGCTTAACCTTACAACGCCAGAGGCGTTTTGGTCTGAGAGACCGGATATTTTCAGCTTGTTTACGGATTAAAGAATCAGCGGAAGCGAATGTCATTCGTTTTTGCACAAAGAATTTGCCTGGCGGCTTTAGCGCGGTGGTCCCACCTGACCCCATGCCGAACTCAGAAGTGAAACGCCGTAGCGCCGATGGTAGTGTGGGGCCTCCCCATGCGAGAGTAGGGAACTGCCAGGCAT
>NZ_JACVBT010000022.1:0-286 GCF_014852515.1 Pantoea sp. PNT03 | reverse complement strand
AGGCGAGGCTGAAAAGCGTAGTCGATGGGAAGCAGGTTAATATTCCTGCACTTGGTGTTACTGCGAAGGGGGGACGGAGAAGGCTAGGTTATCCGGGCGACGGTTGTCCCGGTTTAAGCGTGTAGGCTGATACCTTTGGTAAATCCGGGGTATCTTAAGGCTGAGGCGTGACGACGAGCCACCACGGTGGTGAAGTAACTGATGCCCTGCTTCCAGGAAAAGCCTCTAAGCTCCAGGTAACACGAAATCGTACCCCAAACCGACACAGGTGGTCAGGTAGAGAATA
>NZ_JACVBT010000021.1:0-287 GCF_014852515.1 Pantoea sp. PNT03 | reverse complement strand
AGGCGAGGCTGAAAAGCGTAGTCGATGGGAAGCAGGTTAATATTCCTGCACTTGGTGTTACTGCGAAGGGGGGACGGAGAAGGCTAGGTTATCCGGGCGACGGTTGTCCCGGTTTAAGCGTGTAGGCGGAGAGTTCAGGTAAATCCGGACTCTTATTAACGCTGAGGCGTGACGACGAGCCACCACGGTGGTGAAGTAACTGATGCCCTGCTTCCAGGAAAAGCCTCTAAGCTCCAGGTAACACGAAATCGTACCCCAAACCGACACAGGTGGTCAGGTAGAGAATA
>NZ_JACVBT010000020.1:0-435 GCF_014852515.1 Pantoea sp. PNT03 | reverse complement strand
CTCATGAGGGGCGAGACCAAACAGGGCATACATGCGCTTGTCCCATAACATTTCACCGGTTAGCAGGTTCCACTCCCACACGCCAATGCCACCGGCTTCGTTGGCCAGCGTGATGCGCTCCATCAGCCGGCGATTCACCTGCTCACTCTGCTTCAGCTCAGAGATATCAATAATTTGCGCGATAAAATAGAGCGGTTCCTGGCTGCCATCGCGCACCAGCGATACCGTGAGGCGTGCCCAGACAATCACACCATCTTTACGAAAATAGCGCTTCTCAAACGTGTACGTATCAATCTCACCTTCCAGCAATCGGCTGGCATGTTGCAGATCAAGGCTCAGATCATCGGGATGCGTAATTTGCTGGAATGTCAGGCGTTTGAGCTCTTCGGCCGGATAGCCAAGGATATCGCACAGCGAGCGGTTAACCTGCAGCCA